>JAYWHU010000035.1:0-63708 GCA_043777495.1 Cyclobacteriaceae bacterium
GTCGAGATCGGCTTCGCTGATTTTACGCTCTTTCACAGCATTCTCCACTCTCTGGATAAGCTTATCTGAAAAATATTCAGCCAAAAATTTCCTTATAGCCAAAATATCTTTTTCATCTGGCTGGAAAGAATATGCATTCAGTAGCTCAAGTTGTAAGGTGCTTAATTTTTCGTTTTGCATAAAAAAACTCCTTTGTGCAAAAGTAATGAAAAACATTGTATGCCGAACAATGCAATGACAAGGAAACACCCGCCCCGCCTCCCCCTTCGCTTCTTCCGCTGGTTTTGCCACTCGAAGTTGAAAGATTCTATTGAAGGAGATTTGATGGAGTTGTATGAGGAGCGGGTGAGAGAAGGAGGGAAGCGAAAAGCGGATTTAAAATTTGTAAGAGATGTGCTGCTCTTATTCAGACCAAGTATTATTAGGCCAGCAGAAGGATACAAAAATTTAAACAACTACGGTATGCTAAAAAATTATTTTAAAATCGGATGGAGGAGTTTATCCAAACAAAAGATGTATTCTTCTATTAAAATAGGGGGATTTGCATTGGGCATTGCGGCATGTATACTGATTGCCTTGTTTATCAAGGATGAACTGAGTTATGACACACAATATCCAAATGGTGACCGTATTTATAGAGTGATATCCGCTTACGATTACAAAGGAGAATCTGGAAAGGATGTGTTTTGGCAAGCACCATTTGCCAATTCGCTAAAAGAAGATTACCCAGAAATTGAAAAGATGGGACGCTATAACTCTAGCGAGCTATTTGGCGCGGGTAGCAATCAAATCAAGCGGGCAGATCAAACTGAAAATACCTATGAGGAAGGGTTCGTGTTTGTGGATCAAGCATTATTGGAGATGCTGGAGGTGCCGATGATTTATGGAAGCTTGGCGCATTGCCTAGATGAACCCAACACCTTGGTGATTACTAAAAGCAAGGCAGACAAATATTTTCCAAATGAAAACCCCGTAGGCAAGTTGATGGTCATCAATAATGATGAGAAGAATGCTTTTAAGATTGGTGGCGTAATTGCAGATTTTTCAACAACCTCACATTTCCAGTTTGATTTTTTCATCACATTAAAAGGCAAAGAATTTTGGCCGGGCGAGCAGTCTTACTGGGGAGCGACCAATTATCCTACATACGTTTTGCTTAAGCCGGGCACGGATGTAATTCAATTTCAGAATAAGTTAATGAAGGTGGTTGAAAAATATTTGCTTCCGTTTTGGTTGAAAGATGGAGTGCCTGATGCCAATGTGCTGGCGAAGAGTTGTTGGTTTGAGCTGCAGCCCATCAAAGACATTCATCTTCGATCGGAAGGTATTTCAGATAACGTATCACATGGAGACGTTCGTTTTGTTTGGTTGTTTGGTGCTGTGGCTGGATTTATTTTATTGATTGCTTGCATCAATTTTATTAATCTTTCAACAGCCAAATCCGCTAATCGGGCAAAGGAAGTAGGGCTTAGGAAAACAGTGGGCTCTTTGCGCAGCCAAGTGATGAATCAGTTTTTAACTGAATCATTGGTGTTTAGTTTCCTCTCGTTTGCTGTAGGGCTTGCACTGGCAGGTTTGCTGTTACCCTATTTTAATTTATTATCGGCCAAATCGTTGATTTTTCCTTGGCAGGATTGGCGGCTGTACCCAATGATCATTACTTCAGCCATCGCAGTGGGCATACTCGCGGGTATTTACCCTGCATTTTATCTTTCAGCTTTCAAGCCAGCCGATGTATTAAAAGGAAATGTGAGTAGGGGCAGTAAAAATTCTGCCACGAGAAGTTCGCTCGTTGTATTTCAATTTACTACTTCTATTGTGCTGATCATTGCTACGTTTGTCATCTATCGCCAAGTAGGGTACATCCTCAACAAAAAAGTAGGATTTGATAAAGACCAAGTGTTGCTCATTCAAGGTACAAACACGTTGGATAAACAAATCAAGACTTTTAAAAATGAATTGCTCCAGCTCTCGCAAGTAAAAAGTGCCACCATCAGCGATTACTTGCCCATCAAAGGCACGAAGAGAAATGGAAATGGATTTTGGAAAGAAGGAAGGAACACAATTGACAAATCGGTGGGCGCACAAATGTGGATTATCGATCATGACTATCTCAAAACAATGGGCATCAAATTGATTGACGGTCGTAATTTTTCTGTCGACATGCCTACCGACACGACCTCAGTAATCATTAATCAATCCATGGCGAAGGAGTTAGGTTTAAGTGATCCCGTAGGTCAACGGATTATGAACTGGGAAGTATACAATGTGATTGGAGTAGTGGAAGATTTCCATTTTGAATCGTTACGCGATAAAATAGGGCCACTTGCCATGCGATTGGGCACAAGCCCAAATATTGTTTCGGTTAAAGTAAATGGAAGTGATATGTCAAGTGTGATAGCAGGAGTGGAGGGAGTGTGGAAGAAGTTTTCGCCTAATCAACCGATTCGGTATTCTTTTTTGGATGAGAGCTTTGCCCGCATGTATGATGATGTGCAGCGCATGGGAAGAATATTTGTCTGTGCAGCCATATTGGCAATCATTGTGGCTTGCCTAGGTCTGTTCGCGCTCTCCGCTTTTATGGTAGAGCAGCGTAGCAAAGAGATCAGCATTCGCTTGGTGCTGGGGGCTTCACTAAAAAATGTGTTTAGCTTATTAACTCTTAACTTTTTAAAGCTGGTGTTGATATCTGTTGTGATTGCTGTGCCCGTTGCTTGGTACGCTATGCACAAGTGGTTGGAAAATTTTACATACCGAACGGAAATTACATGGGATGTATTTTTATTAGCGGGCATCATGGCCGTATTGATTGCTGTGCTAACCATTAGCTATCAAGCTATTCGGGCAGGGTTGGCAAATCCGGTGAACAGTTTGAAGTCAGAGTGATTTCACAGAAATATTATAATCATCCTTCATGGGCATTGGCAACATTTGGGACAGAGTCCCCGATATCGCCAATGTCCCACGAAAAGGTGGGTTGATGACACAGACCAGAGAAGGAGTGTGTCCTAGAATAGGCGAAGAGTAAACTTGACGTTTAATTATGAACTAATTAACTTAGCTGCAAAAGGAACAAGCGCATCAACGAATCAATTTTTTATGAAAAGAATAATTTTATTTAATCTACTCGTAAGCTTATCCCTTCCAACATTATCTCAAAAAATTCCTTACGGGAATAATCCCAAGGCCGGGCATTATTTTAATGTGGGCGATGCAAAATTGTATTATGAAATCTATGGCGAGGGAAAACCATTGGTGATGCTGCATGGTGGGGTGTATGGATACATTGATGAGTTTGAAAATCTCATTCCTAAACTGGCAGAACACTATCAAGTAATTTGTATTGCCACGCGAGGGCATGGCAAATCGGAGATTGGGCGTGAACCATTTACCTATCAGCAGCGTGCTGAGGACGCTTACAAAGTAATCAAAAGTATCACGAGTGATAGCGTGATTGTCTTTGGGTTTAGCGATGGAGCTTTTGCAGGTTTGAAATTGGCGGCACTGCACCCTGAAATGGTGAGCAAACTAATTTCAATAGGTGCAGGTGATTTCCCTCTGAGCAATACCCGTGAGAAATTCAATTATACACCCGAGATGCTGATGAAAGGTGATTCATTATTTTTTGCCTTGCGCGTCAAGTTGATGCCCGAGCCTGCGCGCTGGCGTGAGTGTCTTTTCAAGCTGAACAAACTTTACAATGAAGATTACATGAGCAAGGAAACTTTCGAGAAAATAAAATGCCCTACGCTCATAATGGCAGGCGACCGCGATGAGTACAACGCCACAGAAGCGATAGTGAAATGCACTCAATCAATTCATGGGTCGCAGCTCTCCATCATACCCGGTTGTCACCATGTCGTGTTCTTTTGCAATTTCCCTGCGGTTTGGGAATCGATAAAACCATTTTTGGATAAATAGAATCTACAAGTACTAGTCTAGTATCGTCTCCCATTTCTGGGATTGTGTTTACCGCGTTCTAATTTTTTTATTGGTTTACTTAGCAAAAGTGAAACTAATCAATTACATTCACGTTTGTTAAGTAAATAACCTAGGCGTCAAGACACCTCAAAGGTGTCAGACGCCTGTTAAAAAATCAAAGTAAAAAATCGTATGAAACAACAATCCCTTGGCGAATTTGAAGAACTAGTACTATTGATGGTAGCTGCCTTGCACGATGAAGCTTATGGAGTGGCCATACTAGAAAGCTTGGAAGAAAAGCTGAAAAAGAAAGTCAACATCAGTGCGGTGCACGTAGCACTGAAGCGCATTGAAGACAAAGGTTTTGTAAAGTCCCGCTTTGGCGGCATCACCGAAGACCGTGGCGGCAGACGAAAAAAATTCTACATCATCACTGCCGTAGGAAAAAGAATGCTCGACAATCAGTACGCATTGCGCACTAGCATCTACCAACAAATCCCTAAAATGTCTTTTGGATGAAAAGCCTTCCACCAAAGCGATCATTGCAATTCCTCCGCTGGTTTTGCCGCGAAGATTATCTCGAAGAGATTGAAGGAGACCTGACGGAGGTTTTTGAAAAGCAATTTGAAAGCTCTCCACGCCAAGCGAAATGGAATTTTGCGAGGAGTGTGATGAAGTACTTCAGACCAGCGTTTATGAAGTCGTTTAAGAATTATTATCAACCAAATTCATACGGTATGTTACAAAATTATTTTAAGATCGCCTGGAGAAATCTGATCAAGAAAACTGCCTACTCCACTATTAATATTTTTGGGCTTGGACTTGGGATTGCCTGTTGCTTTTTGATTTTCGTGTTTGTACAAGATGAACTTTCGTATGATAGCTATCACGAGAAAAGAGATCGGATTTATCGTGTCATTCATGGTATAAAATCCACAACTGATTCAACATCTGCTCAGTCCTTTCCATTTTGGGTTTGGGGCAATGCGCCCATTGGCCCGGCTCTTGGAAACCAGTTTCCAGAAATAGAAAAAGTGGTTCAGTTTTCAGGCAGGGCAGATATATTGTTAAGCATCGAAGACAAACATTACCAAGAAGATGGAGTCTTCTTTATGGACTCCACTGCTTTCGATGTGTTTAGTTGGAAGTTGATACAAGGCGATACAAAGACTGCCTTAATCGCACCGTACAGCATCGTGCTCTCGGAAACTACGGCCAAGAAATATTTTGGTGATAGCGATCCAATAGGTAAATCGTTGAAGGGAAGTGAATCTCCTGGAAGATCCAACCCGGGTGATTACACCGTAACTGGTGTGGTAGCCGACTTGCCTTCCAATTCTCATTTTCGTTTCAATGCATTGCTCTCGATGAGCACTTTCAAAAAATCGCAACCCGAGATATTCGATTGGTGGGGCTATGTCGATTTCTACACGTATTTTCTTGTCAACGAAAAATTTAACCGCGCAGCTTTCGAGCAAAAAATTCCGAGCTTCATATTGCGGGCACAAGGAGACACAAAGTCAGAGTATGCCATAGCCATTGAACCCCTCAAGGATGTTTACCTGCGCACGGATGCGGAAAGACAACCAGGGGAAACGGGTAGTCTATCAAATATCTATGTGTTTTCCATCATTGGTTTATTCATTTTAGCCATTGCCATTGTCAACTTCATGAACCTTTCCACTGCGAGGTCGATGGAGCGGGCAAAAGAAGTAGGTATTCGAAAATCAATTGGCGCTTATCGCAGCAGTTTGGTTTTTCAATTTTTGGGTGAATCGTTCATCATTGTTTTTCTATCGATGCTGGTGGCCATTATTTTGGTCTTTATTGCAATGCCGAGCATGGCATCGTTTACTGGTAAAGTATTGTCCATCCAACAGGTTATTACCTGGGAGAATATTCCAATCTTCTTCTGTGCTTTGTTTGGGATTAGTATTGTAGCTGGCTCTTATCCAGCGTTGGCCTTATCCGGCTTTGCGCCAGTATCTGTTTTAAAAGGAATAGCAAAATCAAACTTTGGAGGCGTTAATTTAAGACGAGCCTTGGTTGTGTTTCAATTCAGCCTTTCCATTGCCTTGATTGCCGGAACCATCATTGTATATACACAAATGAATCATCTCTTGGATAAAAACCTAGGGTTTGATAAGGAACGCATGTTGGTGTTGGATTACAACTACGATGAATTAGTCAATCGCAAATCTGAAGCATTGAAGATTGAAATGGAAGCTAACCCAGCTATTCTATCGGCTGCTTTTTCGAGAAGTGTGCCAGGTAGTCATTTTCCAAATGCAGGAACAGAGATACAAACCGCTGATGGCGAAATGAAAATGCTTGGTCAACCTATTTTTCAAGTAGGGATGGATTTCATTAATCATTTTGATTTAAAGCTGGTGGCAGGTAGATCATACTCAAGAGAGCATCCCTATGATTCCGGCAAATCACTAGTTATTAATGAAGCGGCTGCAAAGCAATATGGCTATACAAATCCGGCTGACATCATCGGTAAAAAATTCAGTCAATGGGGAAGAGAGGGCGAAGTAATCGGTGTCGTCAAAGACTTCAATTACATTTCTTTGCATCGCAACATCGAGCCGTTAACCTTGCCCTTTGTGCCTTATGCAAGCAGATACTTATCGTTGAAAGTAAAATCCACTGACATGACCAAAACGATTGCAGAAGTGGGAGAGATTTGGAGTAAGCTCGCACCACACCGACCTTTTCTGTATAGTTTTTTGGATGATGACTTCAACCGTCAATACCAATCCGATTTCATCTTTAGAAAATTGTTCACAACTTTTTCTTGCTTGGCAATTTTCATTGCCTGTCTGGGTTTGCTCGGGTTAGCAACCTATACAGCGGAACAGCGCACGAAAGAAATAGGGATACGAAAAGTGCTGGGTGCGGAAGTCCATAACATAGTAGCGTTGTTGTCAAAAGATTTTATCAAACTAGTCATTGTTTCTATTCTTATCTCTACACCTCTTTCATGGTATGCCATGAACCGATGGCTGGAGGTATTTGCGTATCGAATGGAAATTCAGCCTTGGATTTTTATGTTGGCCGGGTTAGCGGCACTTAGTATTGCTGTGCTTACCATCAGTTATCAATCTCTTAAGTCGGCCAGAATGAATCCGGTATCTTCTCTAAAAAGTGAATGATTTTTCATAACAAACAATGAAAGCTCTTCCTCCCAAACGCCCACTCCACTTCCTCCGCTTGTTTTGCCGCGAAGATTATCTGGAAGAGATTGAAGGAGACCTGACGGAGGTTTTTATAAAGCAAGCTGAAAGCCATCCGCGCAAAGCAAAATGGAAATTTACGTGGAGTGTGATGAAGTATTTCAGGCCAGTGTTTATGAAGTCGTTTAGAAATTACCAACCTAATTCTTTCGGTATGTACAAAAGTTATTTTAAAATCGGATGGAGGAATCTGTTGAAAAATAAAACCTTCTCCTCTATAAATATTTCAGGCCTCGCCCTTGGGTTGACGTGCAGTATTCTTATTGCCTTGTGGGTGCAGGATGAATATAACTTGAATGCCTTTCATGAAAATTTAGATCGTATCTATACGATTACAAGTACCGAATACTCTGGTCACGAAATCACCTATGGCGGGTATGACACACCGGGCCTTTTAGGAGAAGAGTTGAAAACGGTATTGTCGGAAGTTGAATATGCGTGTAACATCAATGGCTGGCTTGAATGGAGAACTTTTGGTGTAGAAGAGAAAAGAGTAAAAATGCCCGGATATTATGCAGGTTCAGATTTTCTTAAAATATTTTCTTATCCCTTACTAATCGGCTCAAAGGAAACGGCACTGAAGTCGCCAGAGAGCATTGCCATCTCCCGAAAAATGGCAATTGCCTTGTTTGGAACACCCGAGTTGGCGATGGATAAATCAATACGGTTCGATAATTATGCATACTTGAAAGTGACAGCGGTGTTTGAAGATTTAGGCGAGAATGTTTCTGACAAATTTGAATACCTTATCAACTGGAAATTCTTTGTTGAAAGAAATGAGTGGGTAAAAAATTGGCACAACAGTGGTTCAACTACATTTATCAAACTGCGGGAGGAAGCAAACGCAGATGCGTTAAAACCAAAGCTCCAACATTTTATTAAAAATTATGATAACGAGTACTCTGATATCGATCGTCTTGAATTAAGTCTGCAACCTTTTGGGGAGAAATACCTTTTCTCCAACTTCAAGGATGGAAAAGTAGCGGGTGGCCGAATAGAATACGTACAGCTCTTTAGCTTGGTTGCCATTTTCATCTTGCTGATAGCCTGTGTCAATTTTATGAATTTGAGCACGGCACGTTCATTAAAGAGAGCGAAAGAAATTGGCGTGAGAAAAGTAAACGGTGCTGTGAAATCTGCGTTGGTCAGTCAGTTCATGCTCGAGGCATTTCTCTTTACTTCCATAGCGGTAGTATTGGCATTGGTAGCACTGTTGGCTTTATTACCACAATTCAATTTGTTAACAGGAAAAAACATTCAGGCTCCCTTTACAGACGGAAGATTTTGGATGGGAATGTCAGCTCTAGCATTGATTACAGGTATTGTTTCCGGTAGTTACCCAGCACTTCTATTGTCTTCCTTTAAACCGATCTTGGTAATGAAGCAAAGTTTAAAGTCAAATTCCATCGCTATCTTTTTCCGAAAAGGATTGGTTGTGTTTCAATTTGCGTTGTCAATTATTTTTATTGTTGGTATGATTGTGATCTCCAATCAGGTAGCATTTATTCAAAACAAGAATCTGGGATATGAAATGAACAATTTGATTTACTTACCCTTAACAGGTAGCATTGCCACCAACTTTAATACCTTCAAACAAGAAGCATTGAAAGTATCAGGTATTATTGGCGTCAGCCAAATGGCTGGTCGACCAATTGAAATGGAAAATACAACAGGAGACTTGGATTGGGAGGGTAAGGCTCCTGATACAAAACCTGTATTTGTCCAGACTGCAATTGGATATGATTTTGTAAAGATTATGCAAGCAACCCTAATCGCAGGTCGTGATTTTTCAGAAGACTTTGCTGATTCTGCTAATTATATCATCAATGAGAAGGCCTTGCGAATCATAGGTTATAAAGATCCGATCGGAATGCCGCTTACGTTTTGGAATAAAAAAGGGACCATTGTTGGCTTAATAAAAGATTTTCATTTTAATTCGCTTCATGTACCCATTGAGCCATTGGTGCTTAGGTTAAAAAAAGGGAACGGCTGGGGTTATGCATTAATTCGCACCGAGCCCGAAAAGGCTTCCATCGCGTTAGCTGGCTTGGAAGAGCTTCATAAAAAGCTAAACCCTGATTTCATATTCGCTCATCAATTTGCTGATGAGGAATACGCCTACTTGTACAAAAGTGAGCAAGTGGTGAAGAAACTATCATGGTGTTTTGCTTTTTTGGCTATATTCATTTCGAGTTTGGGGCTTTTGGGATTAGTGATTTTTACTGCGGAGCAGCGCGTAAAGGAAATAGGCGTTCGCAAGGTTTTGGGAGCGAGCGTATCGCAAATTGCCACACTACTGTCAACAGATTTTATGAAACTGGTGTTGGTATCAATACTACTTTCAATACCCGTTGCTTATTACGTAATGAATAATTGGCTAAAAGGTTTTGAATACCGAATCACCATTCAGTGGTGGATGTTTGCGGTGGCCGCGGCTGGAGCTATTGCCATTGCTTTATTGACAATAAGCTTTCAAGCCATTAAAGCAGCGTTGATGAATCCTGTTAACAGTTTGAAATCGGAGTAACACCTGCTACTACATTTTGACTTTTTATACACTCAAGTCTTTTATTGAAATAATACTCCGTTATCGGACAATACTGTACCGATAGCGAACAAGTCCCTTCATTCGATTTAATAAATTCATTGAAAATCCCTTCAAAATCCTAGTATTAATATTGGCCAAGTATTTGTTCAGCAAAAATGGATTTAATGTAAAAACTTAATGAAACGAGTTTACTTAGGGGAGTTTGAGGAAATAGTTTTACTCATGGTTGCTGCGCTAGAGGAAGATGCCTACGGTGTAAAGATCACGCACGAAATCATTCAACAAACCGACCGAAGCGTAAGGCTGAACCAAGTCCACGCCTCACTACATCGGCTGGAAGACAAAGGAATGATCGTTTCCAAAATGGGTGACCCAACTGCCGAACGAGGTGGTAGGCGCAAGCGAATATTCACTATCACTGCTTTCGGGCAACAAACATTGCGCGAGATGAAATCCATTCGTGCTAACCTTTGGAACTTACTTCCATCGTCCTTGAAAATTGCCGAGGCATGAACCCAGTAAATCCAAAACCATCTCCACCCCGCTGGGCCACACGCTTACTCCAATGGTACTGCGCACCACATTTGATTGAAGAAGTACATGGCGACCTGCAAGAAGAATTTGATTTTCAAGTAAAACAAGTTGGCGCAACACGCGCACGGCTGGACTACATCAGAAATATTTTGGGGTTTATAAAACCCTTTGTGATTAAAAGAAAGAAGACATCACCAAACAACTACGGTATGTTCAAAAATTATTTTAAAATCGGATGGAGAAATCTCTTAAAGAACAAAAGCTATTCGCTCATCAACATTGGTGGGCTTGCTTTGGGCATGACTTGCTGCTTGTTCATTTATCTATGGGTGCAAGACGAGAAAGCGGTGGATAACTTTCACGTCAATGGAAAAAAGTTGTACACCATCTATCAAACGGTTTCTGCCAATGGACAAACCACTGGAAGTTACAGTACACCGTTTGCACTTCTGTATCAAAGCCTTAACTATGATAACAGCGCCCAAGCTAAGGCTATTACCATTCAGGACGTCCAACAGATTATTCCAGAAACACAAAAAATGAATTCGTACGCCACTGGCTACGAATTACCTTGGGGTCATTCAGAAACTTTTCAGGTTGGTGAAAAAATTCAGAAGTTTGATGGCTCGCGCACAGGGAAAGATTTTTTTACTATGTTCAGCTACCCGCTTGTTGCTGGTGATGCCAATACCGCGCTGCACGACATCAGTAGCATTGCCATCTCTCGCAAAATGGCCGAGTTCTTTTTTGGAACTCCCCAAGAAGCAATTGGTAAAAGTATTCGCTATGAAAGCAAATTAGATTTTGTAGTGAATGCGGTTTTTGAAAACGTTTCACCACAAAGTTCTTTATCGTTTGATTTCCTCCTCAACTGGGATTCTCAAATTAAACAATTGGAATGGGCTTCGCCTGTGGTACTCACTACCCTGCAACTAGATGAATCCGCAGACATAGCACAAGTAGAGACGAAGCTCAACAAATTTTTGCAATCGCGCTTAGATAAAAATGATCCCACAAAAATCACGCTTGGACTTCGTCCTTACGGAGAACGTTATTTGTCTTCCACATTCGTGAATGGTATACCAGCAGAAGGACGCATGGTGTACGTTCGGATTTTTACAGGCGTTGCTATTTTTATCTTGATCATTGCTTGTATTAATTTTATGAATCTTGCCACGGCACGATCTGCGAAGCGGGCGAAAGAAGTGGGTGTGCGCAAAGTAGTTGGCTCTTCGCGGTTTAACTTGATCGGGCAATTCTTTGGTGAATCTATCTTGATTTCTTTCTTAGCACTCATCGCATCCATTCTATTCATGCAAATACTACTTCCATCATTTAATACCCTTACAGGAAAGCAAATTGCTTCGCCCATCGCAGTCCCTTCCTACTGGTTGGTATTGCTTGGCCTAATGATCGTTACTGGTTTTGTGGCAGGAAGTTATCCAGCGCTTTATCTTTCATCACTAAAGCCCGTCAGGATTTTAAAAGGGTCTTTGCGCTTCACCAATTCAGCGATATGGTTTCGCAAGGGCTTGGTATGTTTTCAATTTATTCTCTCTATTGCGCTGCTCATTGCTACACTGGTTGTTTCCAAGCAAACGCACTACGTACAAAACACCAACTTAGGCTACAGCCGCGACAATCTTCTTTACATCACAATCGAGGGAGAGCTGAATCCCAAATATGAATTGTTAAAAGAGCGTGCCATGAAAATGCCAGGCATTACCATGGTAGATCGGAGTAGCGAAGCACCTCATGCGATGAATTTTTTAGTGGACGAAAACGATGGCTTCAAAGAAACAAACACAGGCGATGACGCTATCAGTTGGGAAGGTAAGGAGAAAAATGCATCAGTTGGTTTCAAGCCCGCTTCTGTAGGATTTGATTTTATAAAGATTATGGATTTAAAAGTGGCCGAAGGTCGCGACTTTTCAAAATCTTTTGCAACCGATTCAGCCGATGCTTTTATGATCAATGAAGAAGCCGCAAAGCAAATGGGCATGAAAGACCCAATCGGCAAATGGGTATCGGCATGGAACAAGAAAGGGCACATCATTGGCATACTGAAAGATTATCATACCAACACGTTGCGCGAGCCGATCAAACCGTTGATCATTGATGTAAAAGAATACGAATACTTTGGCGTGATCATCGTGCGGCTGGAGCCTGGCAAAAACAAAGAAGCACTCGCCAGTTTAGAAACAGTTTGCAAGGAAATAAATCCCAACTATCCATTTGCATTTCAATTCCTCGATCAAGAATATGATAAGCTCTATCGCAATGAGCAAGTGATGACCAAGCTCACCAATCTATTTGCTTTGTTAGGCATTACTATTTCTTGCCTTGGTTTGCTGGGTCTCGTGATGTTCGCAGCAGAACAGCGTACGAAAGAAATTGGAATTCGAAAAGTGTTGGGTGCATCGGTGGCAAACATTGTCAACTTACTATCGAAGGACTTCTTGATTCTTGTCTTTGTTTCGTTTTTAATTGCTGCACCTCTCGCGGGCTATTTTATGAACCAATGGCTATTAGGTTTTGCTTACAAAATTGAATTGTCGTGGTGGATATTTATTTTTGCTGGTACTACTGTTTTAGTTATTGCTTTGGTGACTATTGCTGTTCAGGCTATTCAATCGGCAGTGGTGAATCCTGTGAAGAGTTTGAAGGTGGAGTGATTAACGAATCATAATCGTATATTTTAAATTAACCTCATCAAATCTGAATTTGAGTTTCCTAAAATTTGGCATCCCCGAGAATAGAGATAGTTTCCATCCATTTGAAAAACCCATAGGCTCATTAGGGAAACCAAATTTGTGATCTATGATTCCATTTGAATTTTCATCTTGGAAAATAATGGCTGCATAATCTCCGTATGGAATAGTGTTGAAAATAATTTTTGCTTCGCCATCAATGACTTCTGCTGTTGCTTGCAGAAACGGTTTTCTAGGAATAGCATCTTGCTGTCTGAAAAGATGAACAATAGCAACTCCTTTATTGCTTTGAAAATGTGTTGCTTCAATAGTCAACGTTCCCGTTTGTGCTTTGCTAATAGTGCCTATTAGTAGTAATAAAATAGCGACTGCCAAAGTGAATAAATGTCTTTTCATTTTAATATTTTTAATTGGTAGAAAATTTTGACTCTATGACGGATAGGGTAGATTTTAACCGTCAATTTTATGTGTAGGCTTTAACCTTAGTAGAAAAATCGTTTTTGTGAAAACACTCTCAACCTTATTACCTTATTTTCGCGCAATTAGAATAAGGTAATAAGGTTAGGGTTTACAGTTACAAATAATTTCTACTAAGGTTAAAGCCTTGCATAAATAGCGTCTACCGAATAGGGCTTTCGCTCTTGACAACCCTACCACTCGCGAGTTATATAGAATGTTAAAACCAACTGATAGAATTGGTACTTAAAATTTACATACACTGAACGCCATAAAACCGAATTTATTCATACGCCAACGCTTCACGCGTAGTAATTTTACTTGCCCTTCGGGCCGGATACAAGGTGGCAGCATAAGAGCCTAACACGATGATGAGTATCCAGATGGCAAGCGCAAGATTTGAAATAGATAATGACAATGGTGTTCGAAATGCCATGTTACCAATAAGCCGACCCATGTAGGTGGAAAGCAAAACCGATAATGCAAAAGCAGTAAAAATACTTAACGAGCCAATCAACAGGCCTTCCCATACAATAAGATTCTTTATTTTTTTTGGTGTTGCACCGATGGCGCGCATCACACCTATTTCACGCGTTCGCTCTAGTATGTTCATGCTCATGGTTGACATTAACCCAAGCGTACCAACAATCGCCATTAATATCGCCATCGCCATCAATGAATTCACGAGTACCTTCATATGTGCAGCAATGGCATTTTGCAACAGCCAAACTGGAATGGTCGAGCTTACAGAAATATTTTCTTTTTCCAACAATGCTTCTACTTCTCTATTTTGACGTACTGCATTTTCTTTAGATCGATCTGCATAAGCGATACGTAACATTTTAACTTGCCCTGAAGTGTTCATCAATTTTGAAAAAACTTCGAGCGATACATAAGCAGTTGCAGGTGACCCTACATCTTCTGTAAACCCGATCACCATCCATTGAGATGGTTTTCCATCAAGAGACAATGAGATGGGGTCACCAATCTTAAATGAACCTCTGGCGTTTTGATTCAACACCACATCGTTTGATTGACTATTAGTTAACCATTGTCCTTCCACTACGGTTAGGTTCAAGAGTTTAGTGGGTACAGGCAATGCCAGCATGGTAAAACTTCCATGCCCCTTGTCGGGATAGGTTTGTGTTACCTTAAATGAATTGTCTTTACAGATTGAAGTAGGCGTGTGGCTCCATCCTTCAGCAGCCTTCACTCCTTGAATGGATTTTATTTTTTCGAGGATAGAATCAACCACGATAGAATTATTCAACTTGACTTCTAGATCATACAGTCGTTGATAATAGATTCTTTTTAGATTTTCATTCCAAGCCTCTGATACATTTAGCGCAGTCATGAACATGGCACCACCTGCTGCTAATAATCCAAGTGTCATCACAAGACGTGATCGTTGGCGAAAAACATTTCGAATGGAAAGTCTGAATACCTCACTGAAAAAACTCCATTGAGAAACCCGCGTGATCCAAGATTTGCTTCCTGCATTTTTTTGTGTTACTCCGTAGTTGTCCAATGCCTTTTTTACAGAGATGCGACTTCCACGTATGATTGGAACGGCCGCAGCTATCAATGGAATGATTAGGCCCGAGCCAACTTGTAGTAAAGGAACCCAATACGGTATGGAACTATTTCTAATTTCAAGATTTAGCAGCACAGCTATCCGATTATAAAACCCTGCGGCTGCAAGCATGCTCAAAGGTATGGCGATGATCAGTGCAACCAAACAAAGGAGTGTGATCATGACCAAATACAAACCGCGTATCTGCGATGAGCTTGCACCGATTGTTTTCATTACCCCAATCTGTCGAATCTGTTTCACCATCAGCGTTGCCATAGAAGTAGCCACGAGTATTGAACCGAGTATAAGAATAAGAAAACTAAAAATGATGAAGATCGACATTACCGTGCTCATCTGACTTTGATGAGGATGCTTGCCAGGCGGTGGCACTTGTATCTCATGTACATCATGACCAGATTGTTTCAACTGCTCGGCAACTGCCTCTGCTTTTTTTGTAATGTCATCTTTGGAGTCAGTGTGTTCGCTAACTAAAATTCGAAGTTGATTAAACCCTTGTTCTTCACCTAACAATTGCAGCGTAGATAAAGTAATGTATCCGTATCCCGCTTGCTCTTGCCAGGCAGGCGCAAGTCCAGGATCGTGTACCGTTCCCACTAACTTTATTTTCTGTGGCTGGCCGTGCGGAGTTTTTATAATAAGTTCATCACCTTCTTTCGCCTGCATCATTACAAATGCAGTTCGCTCCGCAAGCATGGTTCCCGTAGCAGGTTCTGATTCGCCTGAAATGTGATAAACTTTGTTGGTTCGCTTTTCTTTAAAATCATCTATAACAAAAAGTAAAAGCGGATACCACTTTTCGCCCACCTTCATTCGGGCAACTAATGTGGCATGACGTTCTACTTCAGCTATTCCAGGAATTTTTTTCACACTGTCGACAAGCCCTTTTGTAATGTCTTCTTCCATCTCAATAGTAGCTGATGCGGGAATGGTGCCCATGTAATTGTCTGTCATCTCTCGTTTAATGACGCTGTATCCTCCTAGAATAGAACCGATGCCAAAAACACCAATAGCAATGGCTAGCACTAACATGAAATTCTTAGAATAATCGGAAGTAAGATCACGAATGATCTTGTAATATCTTGTTTGCATCATTTGGATTTTAAACTGTTGCCATTTCGTTTACAATAATGCCATCTGCAATGGCAATCACATTTTCAAAATACGAGGAGAAATCTTTTTCGTGTGTGACTATGATAACTGTTTTACCTGATCGCGTTAGAGCGGCAAATAATTCAAAAATAGCGGTGGAGGTTTGCGAGTCTAGATTACCAGTAGGTTCATCGGCAATAATAATGGGTGGATCGTTGGCCAATGCACGTGCGATAGCTGCGCGCTGCTGTTGCCCTCCAGATAATGTAGAGGGAAGTTTATCGGCTTGCTCTTTAATGTTCACTTGTTCAAGTAATGCCAACGCACGTTCTCTTCTTTCTTTTTTTGGATAGCTGTTGCAGAAATCCATGGGTAGCATTACGTTTTCAAGAATGGTCAATGTGGGGAGTAGTTGAAAGAATTGAAACACAACACCAATATTCTTTCCGCGCCAAGATGCGAGTTCGCTTTCAGATAGCTTGTCAACGCGTACACCGTTAATGGAGACACTGCCTTCTGTGGGTTTATCAATACCTGCTATGATATTGAGTAAGGTCGATTTTCCGTTTCCCGATTTTCCAGTTATGGCTACCAGTTGCCCCTTCGGAAAATTCAAGGTTACATTCTTCAGTGCATGAAACATTTCAGCAGCAAGCGGAAATGTCTTGGTAACGTTACTCAGTTCAATGAGATTTTTGTTTTGCCCGTGGTTCATAAGTATTGTTTTTGATGCAACAATACGGAGCAAGAAGATCGGCAGCGTCAATAGAAATCCTGTTGGACGCCTTATTGTGATAAATTTTTTCGGTATTCGGTTGGGGTCAACCCAGTGAAGCGTTTGAAGATCAGATTAAAGGTAGATTTAGATTTGAATCCCGCTTCCAGAGCAATACCCAATAGATTGTAATTCTTTACTTGCGGATCAATCATCAACCTCTTCACCTCATCCACCCTATATTTATTGACGAAGTCATAAAAATTATCGCCAATACCCTCATTGATCAATTGAGACAATTGACTCCGACTGATACTCAAATCTTTCGCCAGGCTGCTTAAGGTTAATTCCGAATTGAGGTATGGTTTCTTTTCGATCATATAATTGAGCAATCTGCCAATAAGTTCCGGATCGGGTTTGTTCACCAGGGCATTAGGTAGCGGCTCGACAATATCCAATCTTGTTGGCTCGTTTTTCTTAAAAAGCTCTTTCTGCAATATTCCTTTGTAGCCAAGTGCAAAAATCGATAATGAAAAAATCAGTGCCGTTGTTCTCGGTAGCCACGAACCATTTTCGAGGTGGATGGCTGCAAAAAGACTAAACAGAAAAAATACATTGATCAATAGAAAAACAATCATAAAGAACCTCACCCACGAGATGTCAACTCCTTCCTTGTACGAGATTTCTTGTTTGATAAACTCTTGGTACGTAATCCATTTCTTTCGCACCGAAAATTGATAAGACGAGAATTGAGCAACCACGCTCATCCAGAAAATGATATTGATGAGCTTGTGATTATGATCTAAAAACTGAATAAACGCAGATGCTGGATCAACGGAACGCAATGTAAGTGATAGAAAAATAATGATCAGAAACGGAAGAAAATGAAAGAACAGATTTCCAGATAACTTTATTCGTTCTCCAATTAATTCCTTTGTATAAAACCAAAGCAACGGAGCAATAAGCAAGAAGGTAGGGTCGCCAAGGGTATAAACCTCTGCCGAAAGGTGATCCATTACCACACCTGCAAAAAATATATGGGCAATACTAAAGGAAAGGGATAGCAGCAAAATAGAAAGGAACAGATTCGCCCTACTTTTCTTTACGCTCTTATTAGTAAGGAGTAGCACCACGAAAAAACCCTGAACGATACCCGCGTAGGTCAAGATCAAAGAAAGTTGCTCGAGGAAGGTTTTCAAATCTTATGTTCTTACAGACTAAATGACAAGAGTGAGTAAAAATAGGGGTTTAAGAATGATTCACCGTCCATAAGGATTCTTTTGGACGGAATATTTTGCGCCTGCCGAACGAAAAAGGAAAGTCTATAGCAGACACAATTCCCATGTTAGCACTAATACAATTTTTAAACTACTCATTTCCGTTTAGCATCAAAGCATTCATTATTTTCAATATCAGAGTTTAGCAAAATGAATTTTAAAACCAAGTACGCAACTGCAGAAAGAGAATTTGATGGATTTTATGAGGGGTATAGGCATTTACTCCAACAAAATCTCTTATTCGTGCTTCCGCCATAAGTGGGTAAAAAGGGATAGTTATGGCGGAACTAGCAAAACACTCTCTTATAGAAAAAGCATATTCATGTCCAGATGTTTATCTGCCACATATGTATGCTTGTTGGGGTAAAGGCCTTGTGCGGTGATCAGTGTAATGAATAATTGCTTTTTAGTATTCGTTACCTGCTGAAATACATTTCTTTTCTGCTGTAGGATTTTTACATCTTCTTGAGTGAGGGTGTAAGGGCCGTTGTGGAATTTCATTTCGCATAGGTTGATTGCATTGTCGGCCCTGTCAATAAGCATATCGATTTGGCAGCCAGCCGTGGTTTTATCTTTGCGTTTGATAAAGCTGGCCTCTTGGGTATAAATACCCGAGATGCCGAGGCTTTTTTTGATTCCCTCCACGTGTTTCATACACAGTGATTCAAAAGCATAACCACTCCATGTGTTGACAGCGGGCGTATTATATTTTTTAAGCCAATATGAATTTTGATTTTTGTGAGGCTCTATAAAGCGGATGTAAAACAAGGAGTACTCATCGGTGAGGCGGTAGAGTTTGTCGCGCTGTTTTTTTCCATATGGAAGATAGGCTTGAATGAAATCGGAAGATTCAAGCTCCTCTAAAACAGCAGACAGACCACCACCCGTGGGGAAAGAAGTTGCATCAATGATCTCCTGCCGAGAGAGGCCTTTCCATTGTGCCGCCAGTGCGCGGATCACGGCAATGTGTTTTTCGTGATTCATAAATAAGGCCCTATACAGATTATCAAACTCACCATACAATGCCGACTGTTTGCCAAAGTATATCCGATCAATGGCCTGCGTGGCCGATTCTCCTCTTTTCACTTCGCGCAAGTAGTAGGGGATGCCACCCATGGTCATGTAAATTTGCAAAATGGAATACCTCGGTAGGTTGATAGATTTTGCTGCGAAGTAGGCTTCTGTTTCCCTTAGTGTAAAAGGTTTTAGGTGAATGCGTTGCGTAACACGATTATGAAGGCCTCCAATGTCTTTAATAATGTTGGCAATCATCCATGAGGTAGCCGAGCCACAAATGACCACCACTACATTTTGGTCAACTGCCCAGGAATTCCAAAAGTGATCGAAGGTTTTCAAAAATTCGGTGCTGCCAGTAGCCATCCACGGTAGCTCATCAAAAAATAGTACCCTCTTTTTCTTCGGTACTTTCTCTAGTAACTTCTTCAATTGCCCAAATGCATGAAACCAGTTTTTGGGGATTTCAAGATTCTTACTTTTTGGAAAGAATTTATTTCTGGCCTCTACAAAATTGAGTAACTGGGTTTTTCGGTTTACCTGCTGAATGCCTGTGATGTGGAATACCAACTCCTTTTCATATATCTTTTTGATGAGAAATGTTTTGCCTACTCGTCTCCTTCCCACCACGGCCAATAGCTCCGATTCTTTTGTTTCCAACAAATCTTTCATTCTCCGCTTCTCAGAATCGCGGCCGATGAGTGCAAGGGTGGTTTTTTCTACTTTCGCCATAAGTCATTAAAAAAGGTAGTTATGGCGAAAGTACGAATTTTAAAATTAATCTCGCTAATCTCTATTCAATGTTGGTGTTCTTCATTAAAATGCGCACCAGAATTAACGCAAAGACAAGAATGATTTATAGGTTTAAAATAATTCCACTTCATTCGTGCAACCTTTTTCAATTAGTGAAGTATAGTTAGATACAGCAGTCCATTTTAGACCAAATAATCTCGCCATGCTCAAAAACTACTTCAAAATCGCCTTTCGCAATCTTATCAAACAAAAGGGATATTCCTTTATCAACATCGCTGGCCTGGCCACGGGCATGGCAGTTGCCATTCTTATTGGACTATGGATTTGGGATGAACTCTCTTACGACAAGTATCATCAAAACTACGACCGCCTTGCACAGGTTTGGCAGCATAATATTTATAATGGTGTAACGCAATCGCAGATGGCCAACCCCTACCTAATGGGCGAAGAAATACGCAATAACTTTGGCGGTGACTTTAAATATGTATTGCAAGCATCATGGAACAACTCGCACATCTTAACGGTTGGCGAAAAAAAATTCAACAAAAATGGTTATTACTTTGAGCCGCAGGTAACGGAAATGCTCTCGTTGAGAATGCTGAAAGGCACACGTGATGGATTGAAGGAACCCTATTCTATTTTATTATCAGAGACAACGGCTAAGGCTTATTTTGGAGATGCGGATCCCATGAATCAACTCATGCGCGTCAACAATAAATATGATGTAAAAGTAACGGGCGTATTTGAAGATCTGCCTTACAATACTTTCTTCCGCAACATGAATTATCTATTGCCGTGGGATTTATACATTATCTCCAACGAATGGATCAAAAAAATGGAAAATCCATGGGGCAGCAACTTCACGCAAACTTTCGCTCAATTGGCTGACAATGCGGACATGGAAAGCGTTTCCGCAAAAATCAAGGATGTAAAATTGAACAAACTAAAAGATGAAGGTGACAGAAAATATAAGCCTGTGGTTTTTTTGCACCCGATGAGCCAATGGCATTTGCGTTCTGAATTTAAAAACGGTTTAAATATTGGTGGTCGTATTGAGTTTGTTTGGCTGTTCGGCATCATTGGCGTGTTTGTCTTGTTGCTCGCCTGTATTAATTTCATGAACCTAAGTACCGCGCGCTCAGAAAGAAGAGCGAAAGAAGTAGGCATTCGCAAATCTATTGGCTCGGTGCGCGGGCAATTGATCAGTCAGTTTTTCAGCGAGTCATTGGTGGTGGCATTACTGGCATTTATTGTTGCATTAATATTTGTTCAGTTGATGTTGCCTACTTTCAATGAAGTGGCCGACAAAAAATTAGTGTTGCCTTTTCTCAATCCACTGTTTTGGTTGGTGGGAATTGGTTTTAGTTTGTTCACGGGAATAGTGGCAGGAAGTTATCCTGCGCTTTATTTATCTTCCTTCAATCCTGTGCAAGTTTTGAAAGGCACGTTTCGAGTAGGCCGTTTTGCATCCATTCCACGCCAAGTGTTGGTGGTCGTTCAATTCACTGTTTCGGTTACGCTGATTATCGGTACCATCATTGTATTCCGTCAAATTCAATTTGCGAAAAATAGACCGATTGGCTATGAGCGAAATGGACTGATACAAACATTTGTGTCAACGGACGATATACATAAACATTTTGAAACCGTACATGACGAATTGAAATCTTCAGGTGCTGTAATAGAGATGGCAGAATCTGGTAGCCCCACTACGCAAACGTGGAATACGAATGGAGGCTTTCAATGGAAAGGCAAAGACCCCGCGCTTGCTGTTGACTTTCCGAACAACGGAGTGACGCACGAATATGGTAAAACGATTGGCTGGCAATTTGTACAAGGCCGCGATTTCTCTCGCGATTTTGCTACCGATTCTAGCACATTTGTGATCAACGAAGCAGCCGTAAAATTCCTTGGCTTCGAAAATCCGATTGGCGAAGAACTAAAATGGAATGACAAGTCATACACCATCATTGGTGTTATCAAAGACATGGTAGTAGAATCTCCATACGAACCTGCACGCGCTTCGTTGTTTCATATCTCTAAAGATGAAGTGAATGTAATATTGATGAAGCTCAATCCTGCTGTGAGCTCGCGCGAATCGTTGGCCAAGATTGAAGCCATCTTTAAAAAGTATAGCCCCGATGCTCCATTTGAATATAAATTTGTAGATGAGGAATATGCCCGCAAGTTTGGTGATGAAGAGCGCGTGGGCAAGCTCGCGAGTTTCTTTGCTGTGTTGGCCATCTTTATTAGTTGTTTAGGAATTTTTGGTTTAGCTTCTTTTGTGGCCGAGCAGCGCGCCAAAGAAATAGGGGTGAGGAAAGTATTGGGTGCGTCTACATTTATGCTATGGCAGATGCTCTCAAAAGATTTTGTGATACTCGTAATGGTTTCATTGCTATTAGCTGTTCCCGTCTCAGCTTATTTCATGGGCAATTGGTTGCTCAAATATGAATATAGAACTGAAATTTCTTGGTGGATATTTGCTGCCGCAGGAACGGGCGCATTGGTGATAACCCTCGCCACTGTCAGCTACCAAGCCATTAAAGCAGCATTGGCCAATCCAGTAAATAGTTTGAGGACGGAGTGAGGGTTATAGCAGCGTGGCCAAATCCATATTGAGAATGGCAGAGAAAGAAGGTTTTTCAAACACTCGCCCAATTCCTTTTTGGTACTTTGACCAAAGCCCGCGCTCATAGTCGTAGATAAAACCTTCCACAATACCAAAATCGTTGGCATCAATAAGCTTGATGATTTTTTTTAAGTCGTTGTTTACACCGTTAGGATGGCAGACCTCAATAATAATAGGCGTTTGAAAAGTTTCATTATTATAGAGCTGGATGTCAGGTACAGGACTTGATTGACCTTCATCAATTTGGGTTTCTGGTAGTGGTTCAAGTGAAATCTGATGTATGTTATAAAACAAATGCCCCAAACGGGTCATCAATTTCCCAATGATACGTTGATGGGCTTTTGGTGCGTTGATACCCATTTCTAAAGTTGATTCTGGATAATACATCTTCGTTCTTTTATCAAATTTAATAAAATAATGGTAGGGACGCAAAATCTTGTGTCCCTACCCATTACTTCCCATTCGCATAATCCACTACCAAATTGCAAAGGGTATTCACACCAAGAGTGAGACCGCTGTCGTCAACAATAAATTGTGGAGTGTGATGGGGTCCTGCGTTTTTAGGATCGGTTCCCTTTGGCATTCCACCCAAAAACAAAAATAGTCCAGGGACTCTTTCGGCAAAATAAGAAAAGTCTTCACTGCCCGTTCTTGCAGGAACGAGTGTTACATTTTCTTTCCCAGCCGATTTTTGAATGGATGGAAGCATACGGTTTGTTAGTGCAATATTGTTGAACGTAACAGGATAGCGTGTGCTATAGGGGAGTTCAATCACTACGGTAGCACCTGCCGCTTGTGCGGTGTGGGTGGCAATTTCGTTGATGCGCCTGATCACCATTTTTTCATCTTCAGCACTTAACGTGCGAACAGTCCCCATCAGTTCTACTTTTTCTGAAATGATATTGCTACGATTTCCTCCGTGAATAGAGCCAATCGTTACCACTGCAGGATTTTCTGTAACATCTAAATTTCTACTGACAATGCTTTGAAGGCTGGTAATAATTTGTGCGGAAACAAGAATAGGATCTACCGAAGCCCATGGTTGTGCGCCATGCGATGGCTTACCATTAACAGTAATTTTCATATCGTTTACAGATGCCATAGCACCTCCTGGGCGATAAGTAATGGTGCCGACTTCATGCATAGAACTGATGTGCAGCCCGAAGATCACGTCTACTTTAGGATTTTCAAGCACACCTTCTTTTACCATCAATTCAGCTCCACCTTCTTCACCTTTGGGTGCGCCTTCTTCCGCAGGTTGAAAAATAAATTTCACCGAGCCTTTCAATTCTTTTTTCATCGAAGCAAGTACTTCAGCAGTGCCCATCAACATAGCCACATGTGTGTCATGGCCACACGCATGCATCACACCAACTTGCTGTCCGTTGTATTCAGTTGTTGCTTTAGAGGCAAAGGGTAATTCATTTTTTTCATAGACTGGCAACGCATCCATATCTGCGCGAAGCGCAATCACAGGACCAGGCAAGCTACCTTTTAATAAACCTACTACACCCGTTTTGCCAACACCCGTTTTTACTTCAATCCCCAACGATTGAAGATGCTTTGCTATTAACTCTGCCGTGCGAAATTCTCTATTACCCAACTCAGGATGTTCATGGATGTCTCTGCGCCACGCAATCACTTTCTTTTCAATTTCAGCAGACTTTGTTTTGATTATTTGTCGAGCTTTGTCTGTTTGTGAGAATGTATATAAAGCAGAAAGCAGTAAGAGCAGAGTAAAAATATTTTTCATGGCTGAATTTATTTTGTTGGATAAAAATTGATGAAGCAATATAGCATGATTTTGATGATTGCAAGACCACCAATTGATGAGTGGAGAGTTTTGTTTTTTTTGCGGCATGGCGAGACGCCACCGGGCTATCCGCTACAAGCTCCCGCGTGCTGAGTTTATCCCGAGCGGAGTCTCGGGAGGCTTTCCACTTCCCTGCCTGCCGAAGCGGCAGCGCAGGCAGGTATCCCTTGCCGTAGGAGTTTTCTAAGTTTATATTAGTGCAACGGAAATAGACTTTGATCAATTCCTGGAATAACTTTCAGTGCATTCTCATAATATACTTTTTTGAGAACTGAATCAGGTAGAGCGAGGCCATACATTTTCCAATGGGCGTGTCGCTTGCGATAATAATCAAAATATTCATCGTCTGTTTCTAACACACGAAAGTAAGTGTAATACTCTTCTTTTTTGTACGTGTCTTTGCCCATCATCACTCGGTCTTGATACTTGATCATCCAAGCGCGTGCAAAACGCGGCTGTCTTCCAAGCTCCGCCAACACTGCACCTAGCTCGGTATATACATTGGGCATTTCATCGAATAATTTTCCAAGCCGCTCCAAATCATTTCCAAACCACCCAAGGTGCGCGTCAATAAATTTTGTTTCTGGATGCTTGCGGAAAACATGATGTTGTTCTCCCATGATTTGCTCAAAGGTTGGATATTCTTTCGGTGAACGATAGCGGCTTGGCTCTTGTTTCAATTCTAGCCAACGCTCGTTGTGTTTATCTTTTGGATTCCAAAACGAATTCGGTTCTCCCGAATGGATCAGCACGGGAATGCCCAACTCACCACACTTTGCCCAGATAGGATCAAAGCGCGGGTCATCAACAGCAATTCTATTCCCATTGTTGTCTTTATCAGTTAAGCCTAAGCCTTTGTATACTTTCAATCCTTTCACACCTTGCCTCACTGCTTCTTCCATCATGCTCAGTGTTTCATTCGGCCATCCATCGTCATCCAATTTTTCAAAGTCGATGTTGAGGAAGAGCACAAAGCGTTTGGGATGATTGTTCTTCACATTATCCAGCGACCACTCTAAATATTTTCCACGAAAGCCACTGAGGTTTACCATCACTCCCATGTTCAACGAATCCATTTCCACTACTAATTTATCCAAGTCTTGAATGGGCATAGTCCATTGATGATTGTGTACATCAATGAAAGGAAATTTGGAATGAGTGAGTAAATGCTGCGGAACTTTTAAAGTCGAAACAGGTTCATACTCTTCCACATCCATTACGTTGTTTCGGTATTGTATTTTGCCAATTGCAAAGTAAATAGCCGAGAGAAAAATCAACACAGCAATGGGAAATAATATCCATTTCTTTTTAGAGAAGGCCATGGGAAGAGTTTGTTAGATTGGATATGAATTCCTAAAGGAGACAGTTGACAAATAGGCAATTGACAAAGACAGAGCTTTGTCAATTGCTTTTTGCCTATTGTCAATTTTTTATTGGATCGTGATAGGAACACTCACCATCACCTTATCCCACACAAAATCCATCTTCACTCCAGATGCATCATTGCCGAAGCTGATCGTGAACTGTTCTGTTTCAGTTGGAGCAGTTGTGAGTGGAACATCTACTTTAAGCACATCTTTTTTATAATCAGGCTCTCCTGCTGCTAAGAATACTCCCAATTCGCTGTTCAACGAAACTTGAAATGAAGTAGCTCCTGGCACTGCATACATTCTGTAGCTACCAGCTTTTACTGGCTTCCCTGCAAAATTTACATCCTTACTTAATGTTATTTCTGTTGCGGCATTGGCGCCCAGCCTCCAATATTTTCCATAAGGCTGCAATGCGTTGTCTTTTTCTTCACCAAAAATCAGTCTGCCTTTTTTATAAGGTTGAGAGTAGGTGACTTTTATATCTAGGCCATTGTTGCTAAATGAAGTTGTCTGATTGGGACTCTTCGGAAAAAGGATACCGTAACCCAAAAATCCAACAACGGCTAGTAGAACTATCCCTAAGCCGATCAATATTTTCTTTATCATAATGAGTAAATTTTGTTTGAGGTGTAATATACGTAATTCATTACCACTAACGATTTAGAGAGTTGCGCTAAACAACTTAGAAAAACTCTCCAAGTCCGATGTAAATTTGAAACGAGTTAGGTGCAAACCCAAGGTCTAGGGCTATGTTAGTATTGGATGCTTTATTGAACTTGATGCGCAGCCCACCACCAATAGCAGGATTGATGCCATTGATGCGATTATTGCTGTCGGTAACAGATTGAAAATTTAAGAACCCAACGCCACCAAAAAGCCCATTGCGCGAAATATCAAAACGATATTCACCTTCGGCATACAACATTTGCCTTCCGCGAAAACGAGCAAGTGGGTAACCTCTTCCAGATCTACCAGCCGGTTCAAGTTGTGTTCCTGGCAGATTAAAGTAAGGAACTCGACCAAATGCCACCCAGTAATAGGCCGATACAGCAATAATTTTTCGCTTGGGGTCGTCCAATTTAAAGTAACGTCTTCCGTCTAAATAAATAGAAGACCATAAATCTTCATTGGCCAGCCATGAAGGATTGACACGCAGTGATGCCTGCACATACAAACCGTCTGCTGGGTTGATGGAATTTTTTCGATTGTCATGAAGCAAGTTGAAAATGATTCCTGTTGAGCCAGAGGATGATTGAGTGCCAATTCCATATTTTTCAAAATCGCCAGGTTGTCGAGGTTCATCATTTACATTCACACTAAAATTTCGATCAAAGCTGAGACCAATACCACCATAGATAGGGCCGTCAATTTTTTTATTGGCCATCACATTGAAGCGAAGATTATTGAAATTCAACCTAAACTGATCTGATTCAGTTGTACTGCTCCCCAGTCCGTAAGCATATTGGGTAAGGTTGCTGATGCGTGTTTCGCCTGTTAAGTTCCACTCATTTCTTGGTGTGAAAATATTGTACTTTAATCCAAATCCTTTGTTCTCAGAAAAATCGGTGTAAGGCAGAAAGAAAACAGTAGAGATGTTGGTTTTATCTTCTTGCCCTAAAACAAATGCGGCATTGATGGAAGAGACAAATATTTGTTTACCGCCTGAGTTGGTGGTAGAGATGGGTATAAATGAGAATGCAACTCTTTTGCTCCCATCGGGCTTCGGCTTTGTGGAGATATGAAATGCTTTTACAAGTATTTCGATAATATCTGTTTTAGGAGGAGAAGTGACTTTCTTTGGCTGCCCCAAAAGCGGAATTGACAGCAGACAAATGAAAACGGTAATAAGTATCTTGATTTTATTGGCCTTCATTTTTATTTGGCAACACTTCAATTGCAAAAGTAGCTTTCCTAACAATAACAAAGCGTCAATTTTCTACTTTCTCTATTAAAACACGATCAATGGCAATTTTGTCAAGAGCATAAAAAAAGCCATCCTTTATAGATGGCTTTGCTTGCTCTCCCTCCTGGACGTGAACCAGGGACCCTTCCGCCTGGGCGGATCAGAGGCTGTGACCAATTTTGGTTTTCAAAAATTCATGGCCTTTTCCTGTTTTTAGAAACTTCTCTCTTGCCATTGCCTCAGCACGGGTTGCGAAACTTTCTTCGTAGATCAACACCCATGGTCCTCGGTTCTTAGTGTATGGACTTGAACCATCGTTGTGTTGCAAAAGCCTTTTTTCCAATTGTTGTGTCTGTCCGGTGTAAAGCTTACCAGTCCTGGTACTTTTGATTACGTATACTGAAAAAGGCATAAAAATGGGTCATATAGAACCCATTCATTTTGTTTTGCTCTCCCTCCTGGACTTGAACCAGGGACCCTTCCGCCTAGGCGGATCAGATGCTCGGTTCAATTTGTTTTCTTATGAAATCCCTTCCCTTTCCTGTTTTTAGAAATTTCTCCCTGATCATTGCTTGTGAGCGGGTTGAAAATTCTTCTTTATAAACGAGTGTCCACGGGCCGCGATTTTTAGTGTAAGGACTCATCCCGTTATTATGACTGGAAATCCTAGCTTCTAAATCTTTGGTTTGGCCAATGTAAAACTTTCCTGTTGTTAGGCTTTTGAGAACGTAAACGGTGAAGGGCATAAAAGAAATGGGTCACACGTGACCCATTTTATTGTTGCTCTCCCTCCTGGACTTGAACCAGGGACCCTCTGATTAACAGTCAGATGCTCTAACCAGCTGAGCTAAGGAAGAATTTGGGACTGCAATATTAAGACATTGAGCCAGAATAATCAAAAATGGTCTTAAATTTTTGAAAAACCTTCTCAAAACCTTGTTTCAAAGTTTCCGTTCATTAACTTTGTAATTAAAAGTACTTTTAAAAATGGAAAATCAGCGCATCCAACAAGACCTTGAGTCCATTCGCCAAATCATGGAGCGGTCAGTAAAATTCATTTCGCTCAGTGGCTTTTCTGGTATTCTGGCAGGAGTTTACGCATTGATCGGGGCGGCTCTTGCCTATTATCAGATTTATTCTGGCGAGGTAGCGCGCACGGTGGAATATTATCAAGGCCATATTCCAATAGTGAGCAACTTAGTTATAATAGCAGTGACCGTTCTTGCTGCTTCACTGCTAACGGGCTGGTGGTTCAGCTTTCGCAAAGCAAAAAAATTAAAAACCAAAATATGGAATGAGACAAGCAGGAGATTGTTAATGAATCTATCTATTCCGTTAATAGTGGGTGGAATTTTTACGCTGGTGTTGGTTTATCATGGTCACTACAATGTGGTAGCTGCTTCTGTGCTTATCTTTTACGGACTTGCCTTGATCAACGCTAGCTCAAATTTGTATGAAGAGGTTCGTTATCTTGGTTATTGCGAGCTAGTGGTAGGCTTACTTGCTGCGGCACTTCCAGGTTATGGATTGTATTTTTGGGCAGTAGGCTTTGGGCTGCTGCACATTTTGTATGGTAGCATGATGTACAACAAGTACGATCGCTAACACATGAGAAATCTCTTTGAAAATTTAGATAAAGCGTTGGAGCACCGAATGCGGTTGCAGATCACTTCTGTGCTAATCGCCAATGATTCATATGATTTCAATGCGTTGAAAGAATTGCTGGATACGACCGATGGAAATTTAGCTACTCATCTAAAAGCATTGGAGCGTGAAAAATACATTTCAGTGAATAAATCGTTCATCGAAAAGAAACCCAACACTCGCTATAAAATTACCGAACGAGGTCGCACTGCTTTTAAAAAACACATTGATGCCATGGAAGAATTAATCAAGCAACAGCGTAAATAATTTTTTCCCTAGTAACTTTTAAATACAAAGTACTTTTATTAAATCTTAAATCTTAAATTTTTATGGAACCCAATCAACCCAACATTTTCGAGCGACTCAACAACTGGATTAAAGAATCAGTGACCATCAAACTCATGTCCATAGGTATTTTGATTTTGATATTGATGATCCCGTCTTCGTGGATTGAATCATTGATCTATGAAAGGCAGTCAAGGGCCGAATCAGTAATTAATGAAATAGCAGGTAAGTGGTCGGGCGAGCAAACCATTACAGGCCCTGTGCTGGTGATACCATTTACCAAGCGAGAGAAAATCGACAAAGGAAAAGACGGGATTGAAATCCGCGAGTGGGAAGAGAAAGCATTTTTTCTGCCCGAACAGTTAAATGTAAACAGCAAAGTAGACCCGCAGATTCTGCATCGCGGCATTTTTGAAGCAGCCGTGTATGAATCACAAATTGCATTAAGCTCAGAATTCAGCAGACCCGATTTCAAAAAATTAGGAATAGAAGAGAAAAATGTGTTGTGGAAAGATGCGCACCTTGTTATGGGCATTACCGACTTGCGAGGCATAAGTAAAAACCCTACACTCATGCTCGGTAGCGTTGCCTTGCCCTGCGAACCTTCTAGCCAAATTGGTTTGTCTACTCAATATAGTCAAGCAGCAACAGATGCGTATGATAATGCTGCTCCAGTAGCTGCTGCATATCCTCAATCCTCCGTTTTTGAAAATGGAATCATAGCCGACTTGAATTGGGAAAAGGCCGAGGATTTTTCAAAAGATGTCTCCATCAAATTGGGATTGAAGGGAAGCACGTTGCTCTATTTTGTTCCTGTGGGCAAAACTACTCACGTGAAAGTAGAAGGCCCTTGGGCGAGCCCTAGCTTCGCAGGAAATTTTCTTCCATCAAGCCGTGATGTATCAGAGACGGGTTTCAAAGCATCGTGGGATGTACTTCATTACAATCGCCCGTTCTCGCAGCAGTGGATAGGAGAGGGACAGAAAATTTCGGGTTCTGAGTTTGGTGTGAAGTTGTTGATACCTGTAGATCAATACCAAAAAAGTATGCGCACTGCAAAATACAGCAAGCTCATCATCCTGCTCACGTTCATTGCTTTGTTCATGGTAGAGATTTTGAGGAAGGTACGTATCCATCCATTTCAATATATTTTGGTGGGTGCAGCATTGATCATTTATTATTCGTTGCTGCTTTCTTTTTCAGAGCATGTGGGTTACGATTGGGCCTACTTGATTGCATCCATCGCTACAGTAATCTTAGTCAGCTTGTATTCCGTCACTTTTTTGAACTCAAGAAAATTGGTAATGATCTTCAGTTTCTTAATGGCCTTTTTCTACACATTCATTTTTGTGATCATTCAACTACAAGACTATTCATTGCTATTGGGTAGTATCGGCTTGTTCTTGATCATTGGATTGATTATGTATTCGTCTAAGAATATAAAATGGTATAAGGAGGAAAATCAATAAAGATTTTAAAATTGAACGATTTGAAAATTTGAAAATGATAGGCGGGAATGATTTAGTTTTCCAAACTACTTTTGCGTCTTGTGCATTTTCAAATTTTCAAATTAGCTAATTTGAAAATTGATTCACTTCTTAAAAATAAAATAAACTGCCAATATCAAAAACACAAACCCAATCGCATGATTCCATCGAAAGGTTTCATTCTTAAAAAAGACTATCGAGAAAACAACAAAGACAGTGAGCGTAATCACTTCTTGAATCACCTTCAATTCCACCAAAGAAAATGGGCCACCATATTCTTTGAAGCCAATCCTATTTGCAGGAACTTGAAGAATGTATTCAAACAACGCAATGCCCCAACTGATAAAAATAATACTGACCAACCCCAAGTTTTGGCTCCAACTCATTTCCTTAAATTTCAAATGACCGTACCACGCGAAGGTCATGAAGGTGTTGGAGAGTATGAGCAGCGAGAGGGTATAGAAAACTTTCATATCAGAAATATGATTTGTGGTTCTCAAAAGTTGATCTGATGGAACACGACTGTTAGTTGAAGGCTAATGGCGATGGCCAAGCACAACAACCAAATCAGCCACCATTTGATTGATAGCTGTATTTGCCTCACTCCTTTGTAGTAGAAGAAGATCATTGCAACAACCGAAACGAATAGCGAGCCAACAAAGAAGTGAGGTGAGTTGGATACCTGCGCGAAAGACAGTACCACATACGGAAGCAGCAAGCAAGAACCGATGAAGCACACAAAACCAATTTCTTTTAAAAAGGGTATCGACATTTTTTCTAGAAATAACAACCCCAATATAATTTGAATGGCCCATTTACCCCCAGCAATAGAAGAAGAAAGAAACATTTGCTCTTTACTAATGTACATGGGAGAGAGCAGTACAAACCACCAAGTGAATAAGGTAGATAAGGTAAAGTATAGAATGGATAGCAAGACCTCTTTCTTGAACATCGATCAATTGACAACAAATTTTATTTTCAAACTTACAATGGAAATATAGTAACAAAAACACTGCTTTGATTTTCAAATGCACTTACGGCAATAAACGCACATTCATTTTCAAATCTTTGCCAAAGAATATTCCTTGGTACAAATTATTTAGTGTCTGAATTCCGTTGCAAAGACCATTGCGCCTTTGCGCCATTGCGAGAGATTCGGGTTTATAAACATACTCTACTTCACAAGCTTCTTATACTTAATCCTCTTCGGCTGCTCATCGCCCAAGCGTTTGCGTTTGTTCTCTTCGTATTCACTGAAGCCTCCTTCAAACCAATATACTTGAGAGTCTCCTTCGAAAGCGAGGATGTGCGTACACACTCTATCTAAGAACCACCTATCGTGAGAAATGATCACGGCACAGCCGCCAAAATTTTCCAAGGCTTCTTCCAATGAGCGGAGTGTGTTTATATCTAAATCATTGGTAGGCTCATCGAGCAATAGCAAATTGCCTCCTTGCTTCAGTGCAATGGCCAAGTGTGCGCGGTTGCGCATACCGCCAGAAAGTTCTTTTACTTTCTTAGATTGATCCGTTCCACTGAAATTGAACTTGCTCACATACGCGCGCGAGTTTATTTCTTTTCCACCCACCATAAGCAAATCACCGCCACCAGTGATGGCCTGAAAAACAGTGTCCTCTGGTTTTAAGTCATCATGCTCTTGATCTACATAAGCAAACTTCACTGTTTCGCCCACGGCAAAAGTTCCTGCATCAGGTTTCTCTACACCCGTTATCATTTTAAAGAGCGTAGTTTTACCCGCACCGTTGGGGCCGATGATTCCCACAATTCCCGCAGGCGGTAAAGAGAAAGTTAAATTTTCATAAAGTAATTTATCTCCATACGCTTTTGATACACCACTTGCTTCAATTACTTTATTGCCCAAGCGTGGCCCAGGTGGAATGAACAACTCCAACTTCTCCTCCTTCTCCCTCGTCTCTTGACTGATCAGCTTTTCATAATTGCTCAAGCGCGCTTTTCCTTTTGCTTGTCGTCCTTTCGGGTTCATGCGCACCCATTCCAACTCGCGCTCCAAAGCTTTTTGCCTTTTCGATTCCGATTTTTCTTCTTGAGCTAATCGTTTTTGCTTTTGATCGAGCCAGCTAGAATAATTTCCTTTCCAAGGAATGCCCTCCCCACGATCCAACTCTAAAATCCAACCCGCCACGTTGTCCAAGAAATACCTATCGTGCGTCACCGCAATCACAGTGCCTTTGTATTGTTTCAAATGTTGCTCTAGCCAATAAACCGATTCCGCATCCAAGTGGTTGGTAGGCTCATCCAACAACAACACATCCGGCTCTTTCAATAATAATCTGCAAAGAGCCACGCGCCTTTTTTCCCCACCCGATAAGTATTCAATCTTTGCATCCGCTGGTGGGCAACGCAGCGCGTCCATCGCGCGATCAAGTTTCGCATCCAATCCCCACGCATCTATCGCGTCCAATTTATCTTGCACCTCCGCTTGCTTGGCAATCAACTTGTCCATCTTATCGGGGTTATCCAATATTTCGGGGTCGGCAAATTTTTCGTTGATCGTTTCAAATTCTTTTAGCAGCGCAACCGTTTCCTTCACGCCCTCTTCCACAATCTCGCGCACCGTTTTGCTTTTATCAAGTTGAGGTTCTTGCTCTAGCAGTCCGACACTAAAACTCAAATCAGAAACCACCTCGCCTTGAAATTCTTTGTCGATGCCCGCAATAATGCGCAGCAGCGATGACTTGCCCGAGCCATTCAAGCCGAGCACGCCAATCTTGGCACCATAATAGAAGCCGAGGTAGATATTTTTTAAAACTTGCTTTTGGGGTGGGTAAATCTTGTTTACGCCCGCCATCGAGAAAATTATTTTTTCGTCTGCCATGTTGTTTAAGAAAAGGTTTGGGAGGGCAAATATGGCTTTTTTACCTCAATAGTCCATTGTTTGGTTAGAATGTATGGCCACTTACCGCTGGTTACTTTTCTAAATCATTAACTATCGACCGTTGACTATTGACAATGGTCTAATTAATTCTATTTTTGCGGAAAATTAAAGGGGGAATAACTATGTATTGGACACTTGAATTGGCTTCGTATCTGGAAGATGCACCTTGGCCTGCTACTAAAGATGAATTGATCGATTTCTCTATCCGCTCTGGCGCGCCATTAGAAGTGGTAGAGAATTTACAAGAACTGGAAGACGATGGTCAGCCCTACGAGAGCATCGAAGAGATCTGGCCCGACTATCCCACCAAAGAAGATTTCTTTTTCAACGAAGACGAGTACTGAGAAGAAGTCAGAAAATAGAATTCAGAATTTAGAAGCCCTGCTGGTCGGGGCTTTTTTGTTTTTATTGGTGATTCAAAAGACGGATTTTTTTTGCGGGCTGCCACGCGAGGCGCAGTGGCCACCGGGCTTGGAGTTTACCCAGCGCTTCGCGGGGCTACAATCCACGCGAGGCGCGTGGGATTTCCGCTTCTATCCCTGCCCGAGGCCAGCACATCGGTTTTTACCTTTGATCACAAATTTTTTTCAAAATAAAGATGACCTCTACCGAATAAAGAAATAGACGTAACTCTATTGCGCCTATTCTTTACATTTGAAGGTAGATAAATTCTAACATGGTAAACCTTTATTCCTATATAAAGCAGAGTAACGATTTCAGAAAAATGGAAGTGGATGACCTTCTATTTGTGGAATACACCTGCATGCGGGAAGAAACAAAGTTTGGCATTTGGTCGGACAGCAACTACTTTGCCTTTATTACTTCTGGAAAGAAAATGTGGAAGAGCATTTATTATGACTACGAAGTAAACAAGGGAGACATTCTTTTCATAAAGAAAGGCGCTAACCTGACACACCAGTTTTTTGATGATGAGTTTTGTGCGATCTTCTTTTTTATTCCTGACCACTTTATCAAATCCTTTCTTCATAAAAACCCAACTTTCCTGAAGACCTCTCAAAAGGATATCTCCAAACAAGATTCTGTTTTACGGGTAAAACCTGATGAACTACTCGAAAGCTATTGTAGCTCGATTGTTTCCTATTTCTCGTTGTCTGAAAAACCGAATGAGCAATTACTGAAACTAAAATTCGAGGAATTACTTCTCAGCTTGTGTACGACCGATATCCACAAGAATATTAGAGATTATCTTGTCTCTCTTTGTCAAGATCAAACTTATCAATTAAGCCATGTGATGGAAGCAAACTTTGGTTACAATCTGAAGATAGAGGAATATGCCCGACTTTGTCACATGAGCTTATCAACTTTCAAAAGAATTTTCAAACAGTTTTACAAGGCCACGCCAGCAGCCTGGCTCAAGCAACGCAAACTCGAACTTGCACTTCACTACTTGCTCACTTCTGATTTACCGATCAGTCAGATTTCCTTTGAATGTGGATTTGAAGACACCTCCCACTTTATTCGCGTGTTTAAAGAAAAACACAAAGCCACTCCTCATCAATACCGTCAGCAACGCTTGCAAAAAGCATGATGCTTCCTAGTTGAACCTTAGAGTCGATTTATAAGACCTTTTAGCATACCTCTTGCTAGGGGTCACTCTTAACTTTGCCTACGGAAACTAAAAATTTTTGTTATGAAAAAGTTATCGTTATTAAATTGGATAGTCGCTGTCCTATTTTTATTTTTTATTGCAAGTTGCAATAAGTCCCTCGAGTTTAATCCTAGCTCAAACAGCAATGTCCCGGCTGACCTTCAGCCAATAGGTGGCGCGACTACTGCCTCAACGTTGCTCTCCCAAGATGTGTGGGTGGTTGCTTCTCTCACCCCTGGTGGTAAGCAGAGGATAAGCGCAGTAAGTTTCACCATTGGTGAAAATGCGTATGTGGGAACTGGATTTACCGCGTTTGGCATTGCATCCAAGGATTTTTGGAAGTATAATCCTTCTACTAATGTATGGACACAAATTGCTGATTTTGGAGGAGAAGCCCGTACGGATGCCACTGGTTTTGGCATTGATGAAAAAGGCTATGTTGGAACGGGAAGAGGCACCGGTGGTGGGTTAAAAGATTTTTGGGAATACAATAGCCTAACCAACGGATGGAATCAAAAAAAGGATTTTGGTGGGGGAATCCGAATTGCTGCCGCCAGTTTAGCGATTGGAAAAAAGGGATACGTAGGCTTAGGTTTTGTAAATGCGACCAATAAAGACTTTTGGGAGTATGACCCATCCGTTGACCAATGGACTCGAAAAGCAGACTTTCGAGGGTCAGGCAGATTGAATGCGGTAAGTTTTGTTCTTATTGACAGCAAAAATCGCGAATTGGGTTATCTAGGAGGCGGGGATATTGGCACCTTCGGCCAAAACTATGCTGATTTTTGGCAATATTTTCCAGTTTCAGATATTTGGAGACAAAGAGCAGATCTGCCAGAAAATTTTGCACAAAGTGGATCTTTCACTATCGGATCAAAGGGTTATGTAGTAGGTAATGGTAAGTTATGGATGTTTGATCCACTTACAAGTCAAGCAGGGAGCTGGGTACAAAAAGCCAACTTCGCGGGAGTGATGGATGACGGATTTGGATTCTCCTTAAATGGGCACGGGTATATTGGAGGCGGAAATTATCGCAATGGAAATGCATTTGAGTTTACTACCTTCTACAAATACTTTCCTAATTAATTCAATGCCTCGTTATTTACTTTTCTTTCTAGTGATCTGTTCATGCTCTGTTTCACCGCAGCATAATGATTTATCAGACGGTCGCCCATCTCCCAATATTAAAATAGTTGTATCTAAAAGTGAATATGGTGGATTTGGATATGATATTGAAATGAATGGTAAGCTGCTGGTGCATCAGCCAAATGTTCCCATCATAGCTGGCCATCGAGGTTTCGCTACTGAGCAAGAGGCTAAAAATATCGCAGCTTTGGTAGTACTGAAAATAAAGAACAATGAAATGCCACCCACATTAACTTCAGTTGAATTGGCGGAGTGCTTAAAATCAAAATGACCTTAAAATAAAACTTATTTAAATCTTTGGCATAACCGAGACTGTTGAGAGAATTGGCAATCTCCTTTCAGTTTTATTAATAAGCTTTGAGCCAATATTAAAGTCGGATCAGCCTTCAGCTTTTCAATGAGGATTTTTTTACTCCTAATTACTTAATAAATCCTCACTTCTAATCTGCGCATTAGTCAGATTTCTTTTGAATATGAGTTTGAAAATACCTCCACCTTATTCCGGTATTTAAAAAAATTGCAAAGCCACTCATATCTATATCTTCAGCAGTGCTGGCTAAAAAAGTATTACGGTTCTAATTGAACGGTACAGTCGATTTATAAGACTTTTTAGCCTACCTCTTGCATGTAGTCCGCTGCTACATTTGCTACTTATTCAGAAACAAAAAATGCAGAAGTGGCACTATCGGTAAAACTTAATTGGACACTAAAAAACGGAAATCATGGAAAAACATTCAAGCTCCTTGCACCAAAAACAAAATTCAAATAAAACGAACGGAACTACTTTGAGTCAGAATTCAAAGGACATCATTATGCACCATTTGAACTCCTTTCAAAACCATGACTTGGAAGCTGTGGTGTCTGACTATACGAGTGAATCAGTTTTTATAACGCAAGAGGCAACCTACACAGGAATGGAAGAGATAAAAGTTTTTTTTGCTAACCTAATGGTGCATTTCCCCAAGCAAAAGTCAAACTTCGAACTAGACAAAGTAATTGTGGTGGATACATTGGGGTATATTGTTTGGCATGCCGATACGCCAAGCCTAGAGGTCGTTCTTGGTACAGATACTTTTGTTCTCAAAGACGGCAAGATACAGCAGCAGACTTTTTGCGGTCAAATGAAATTCAAATAACATAAATCAGCACAATGCCTAAGACTATGAAAGCTATATTAATGTTCGTCTATTCAATTATTGCATACCTTATTGGTTTTGCGTCATTATTATTTTGGATTCTCTCTCTTAGCAATCTAGTTCCAGAAATATCGATTGACCGAAATACTGAAATGAGTTTTTCGCTGGCTCTTGTCAAAAATATTGGCCTTGTGATACTCTTTGCCTTACCGCATAGTGTAATGGCAAGAAAATCATTTAAGGACTGGATCACCCGCATCCTTCCACAACCCATTGAAAGAAGTACATACGTCTTGCAATCGGGAATATTTTTATCCATTCTCGTTTGGCAATGGGAACCCTTGGGTGGAAACATTTGGAGTATTGCCGTGGGCAGTACGCTATTTTATGTTATGCACTTTCTTTTTTTTCTTGGTTGGATCATTCTCTTCATCACTACTTTTTTGATTAATCATTTTGACCTCTTCGGGCTAAGACAAACATATTTGGAGCTAACGAATAAAGCGTATAAGCCGTTGGATTTTATGGTAGTTGCCTTTTACAAGTATATTCGTCATCCTCTATACTTTGGCATCTTGCTAGGTCTTTGGGCAACACCAGTCATGACAATGACTCATTTAGTGTTTGCTATTTTTTTATCAATCTATATTATCATAGGAGTAATGTTAGAGGAGAAGGATCTTATGAAAGATTTTGGAGACCAGTATCGGGCTTACAAGAGGAAGACGCCTATGCTAATACCTTTCTTTAAAACGAAGTAAGGAATAATTCGAAAGCATTTCGGTTGATATTAGATTGATTTCTGCACCGCATTCCTCATTATGCAACCAGATTATCTGCATTTGCCACATTAGTACAGCAGGCACAAAAGACTTGAAGGTAGTTTTGCCTCAAATAAGAATAAATAAATGTAGCCTATGAAATTCTAAACTCATCCTCATCCTCAATAGTCCGTAGAAAATGGCAAAAAGCCAGTAAGCTTTGAATAGTCTGTTTCAGAACTAACATAAAAAAAACTTAAGTGAATTATGAATAACGGTAATTTTATCAACATCCGCTTGAAAAAGATCTCAAGGGTATTTTTTACAATCTTTATTTTCAGTTGTGTCATTCTTAGTTTAGTTCAGGTGAGCTATGCCAATATCTCTCAAAACCAAGAGGCCTATATTCGAGGCAAGGTTACCACAGAAAGCGGTGATCCACTGCCTGGTGTATCCATCTTGGTAGGAGGAACTTCAAAAGGGACAACCACAGATGCTGGTGGTAATTTCTCTTTGCAACTAGGTCAAGGAAGCTACAAAATGCAGGTGAGCTTTGTAGGTTATGAAACAAAGTCGCAGATAATAACAATGAGTGCGAGTGATCAAGCCATTGACTTTGTCTTAAAAGAAACGTCACTTTCCTTGAATGAAGTAGTTGTATTGGGTTCGCGATCATCTACTGCCCGTACCAATATTGATAAACCTGTGCCGGTTGATGTGATACAGACCAAGGAAATAAAGGCCTTTGCCCAAAATGACATTACCCAAATTTTAAATTATGTCGCTCCTTCCTTTAACTCAAATAGGCAGACAGTATCCGATGGTACAGACCATATTGATCCTGCTTCGTTAAGAGGGCTTGGCCCTGATCAAGTACTGGTATTGGTAAATGGAAAAAGACGCCACACTACCGCTCTTGTGAATATCAACGGAACTTTTGGTAGGGGAACGGTAGGAACAGACATGAACTCAATACCTGTTGCGGCCATTGAACGGGTAGAAGTATTGCGCGATGGTGCCGCAGCTCAATATGGTTCTGATGCTATTGCAGGTGTAATCAATTTAGTACTAAAAAAGAATTCGCCACTAACGGTCTCCACCACTTACGGGCAATCCAACTCCAATGCGCTAAGTCGTAATTTTTCAGACGGTGGCACTTTTCAATTTGATGTAAGCAAAGGATTTAAGCTGGGTGATAAAGGCTCTGTCAATTTTTCTGGTCAGTACTTAGATCGCGGTTATACTAATCGAGGTGGTTTGGATACAAGACCATTATTGTACAGTGCCGCACCTACTAAGTTAGCCACTGAAACCGAGGCTGATTATGTTGCTAGGTATGCAGGCCTCACAGTAATTGATGATACCAAAGCAATTGCTGCGGGACTAGACAGGAACAACATGAGAGTCGGTAATTCTGACTCTCGAAACTTAGGTTTTTTCTTGAATGGAGAATATGCCCTGGCACCAACGTCCACTTTATATGCAGCAGCAGGGTACACAAACAAAACAGGAAAGGCGGCAGGATTCTACAGACTGCCCACTCAGGCTACCCAAGTTGACTTGACTATCTATCCAAATGGATTCCTACCATTTATCAATACCACTATCAATGACATTTCATTGATGGCCGGTTTGAAGGGCGAGTTAGGCAAATGGAACTATGACATTAGCAATACATTTGGCGGAAACGATATTGCCTTTGATATTACCAATACAGTGAATGCATCTTTGCCAACTGGCACAAGCCCCTCAAGGTTTGATGCCGGCAAATTGATCTTTCAACAAAATACCATCAACCTTGATGTTTCTAGGAAATTTGAATTAACAGGTGCGCTCAGTTCATTCAACATGGCGTATGGTGCAGAATTTCGCACCGACAATTTTCAGATCAAATCTGGAGAAGAACTATCTTATTCTTTTGGGCAACCTTCTAAGGGAATCCCAGGACGCCTAGTAGGCACTACGCCAACAGCGGCTGGCTCTCAGGTGTTCCCTGGCTACAAGCCCTCCAATGAATTGGATAAGTCCAGAACCAATACCGGTTTGTATGCGGATTTTGAAGGAGAGTTTGGCCCGAAGCTTTTATTTGGGGCAGCAGGCCGATATGAAAATTACAGTGATTTTGGATCTAATTTTTCTTATAAGCTAACAGGGCGCTGGAAAATTTATGAAGACATTGCGCTTCGCGGTGGTCTCTCAACTGGGTTCCTAGCACCTTCTTTACACCAGAGATATTTTAATAATGAGAGTACACAGTTTGTTGCGGGGCTGCCCACACAAGTGCTTACTGTAAACAACGACAATGATGTAGTTCGCCAATTTGGGGTAGGCTCGTTAAAACCTGAACTATCTACTTCATTGAGTATTGGCTTGACAGGAAAATTTTTTGATAGGCTAACGTTTACCGTTGATGCCTATCAGATCGATATAAAAGACAGGATTGTTTTTTCCAGTCAATACACTCGCTCCATCGCTGCCGTAAATCCGATACTTGATACGATAGATCCTTTAAAGCAGATCAGCAGTGTGCAATTTTTTACCAATGCTATCTCCACCCAAACAAGAGGACTGGACATTGTGTTGAGTGATAAGTTTGATATTGGTTCAAAGGGGTGCAAGCTGATTGTTACCGCTGCGGCTAATTTCAATGAGACGAAAGTACAAGCCATCAATGGCTCTGATGTGATTGAAAGCGACCCTGCACTAAAGGCCAAATTGTTCGATCGCCTCGAGCGATCAAGATATGAAATGGCCGTGCCTAAAAGCAAAATCAATCTTAGTCTCAATTACGCTTCTTCAAAATGGAACATATTGCTTCGCTCGGTGCAGTTTGGCGAAGTAGGTTTTCTGAATGCGGTAGATCCGACTATCCCAAACAATAACCTTCCTCTGGAGATTGATCAAACATTCTCTGCGAAGTGGATCACCGATCTTTCCGTCAGCTATAAAATTATCAAGTCGATCAATTTTACAGTGGGTGCCAATAACTTGTTTGATGTTTATCCTGATCTCGCGTACATCGATCCACGCAACAATCAAAATAATTTGGGTTCGGCAGCCAGCGGCACAGGCTATACCACAGCGCGCGACAACACATCCAACGGCAGATTTTTGTACAGCCGCAATGTATCACAGTTTGGTTTTAATGGAAGATTTGTATTTGCAAAATTGACATTTCAGTTATGAGAAATCTATTAAGTCGATTTGTTTCACCTCTCTCGGTGCTGTTTTTGGCAATGCTGGTCTCTTGCAAAAAGAATGATGAGCCAGCTCCATCCACGAAACTTACTGATCGATGGGAAAAGATGGCTGACATTGGCGGAAAAAGAGACTTTGGATTCAACTTCGCAGCAAACGGAAAAGGTTATGTTGGCGCGGGTTCTTTATCACAGAAAGATTTTTGGGAGTACGATCCAATCAGTAATACCTGGACGCAAAAGCAAGATTTTAAAGGAGAGCCACGCGTTTACTCTACTGGCTTTGGGGTGGGCTCGAAAGGATATGTTACGGGTGGATCTGGTAATGGTGCGATGTTCAAAGATGTTTGGGAATACGATCCTGCAACTAATAACTGGACGCAGAAGAATGATTTTAATTCGGGAGAACGTTTTGCCGCTGTCAGTTTTACTATTGGTTCAAAAGGCTATGTTGGGACTGGAGGTATTATCAGTTCATCAACTGTACTGAAAGATTTTTGGGAATACAATCCCACCAATGATTCATGGACAAAAAAGGCAGATTTACCTGGTGAGCCTCGTGTATTTTCATTTGGGTTTGCTATCGGATCAAAAGGATATATTGGTGGAGGCGTCACTCGTCCAAGTGGTGTTCCGCAGCAGACTCTTTATGAATACAACGTGGGCCTGGATCAATGGACTCAAAAATCAAATTCCCCACAAGATGCAGACTTCACCTTTTCATCGAATTCATTTGCAAGCGTATCAAAGGGTTATGTGAGTGGTGGGTTAGGAAAGCAGCTCTGGCAATTTGATCCTGCTACTAATACTTGGACGAGAAAAGCAGATACACCAACTCAAATTGGTGGCATTGGTTTTACAATTGGTGACTATGGTTACTTAGGCGCATCGTATGAGAAAACCTTTTATCGCTACACGCCAGAATAATTTTTATTACTCTACACTTCCTTCTAAAATTAATGTGAGAAATAGTTGCATCATATACCTTATCGGGTTTATAAAATTGAATGAATTACTAGTTTCCAACCTTATCATATTTATCAAACCGAGTCATGATTTCTTCTCTGCCTAAACCAAGAATAGAATCCATTGACCTATTGAAAGGTTTAGTGATGGTAATAATGGCAGTTGACCATTTGCGAAATTATTTTCATTATTCAGCGTTCTTTTTTAATCCTACCGATCCAACACAAACTACTTTGCCTATCTTTTTTACACGTTGGATAACTCATTTCTGTGCACCGGCCTTTAGTTTTCTTGCGGGGCTGTCTGCTTTTATGATTGGCAAACGCAAGTCACCTATTGAATTATCTGGTTTTTTATTCAAGCGTGGGCTGTGGTTGATTTTTGTCGAAATAGCTATAGTGACATTTGGATGGAAATTCGATATTCATTTTAGAGATATAAGCCTACAAACTATTTGGTCATTAGGAATAAGCGTGATCGTGTTGGCGGGATTAATACATCTTCCAAAGTCAATTGTTCTGGCTTTGAGCTGCATCATCATTTTTGGACATAACCTTCTAGACAGTGTTCATTTTAACCATAACATTTTATGGTCAATCCTTCACGAACAAAACAGATTTGAATGGATGGGAGCGCATTATTTTGTTATCAGGTATCCATTGATTCCTTGGGTGGCAGTCATGTCATTGGGTTATTGCTTTGGTTCGCTGTATGCCAGTTCTTATGATCCGGTTAAAAGAAGAAAGATATTGAATGGTTTAGGTATTGGAGCCTTTGCTCTTTTTATTATTCTCATTGCCGTAAATAAATATGGCGATCCTGTGCGTTGGACAAATTATGGTGAAGCTTCAAAAACTTTGATGTCCATTTTTAATGTAAATAAATATCCTCCTTCATTACTCTATTTGTTGATGACATTGGGTGCAACATTTCTCTTTTTGGCAAACGCTGAAAAATTAAAGGGTAAAGTGGTAAGTTACTTTTGCGTCTTTGGAAGAGTTCCATTTTTCTATTACATCATTCATATTTATCTCATTCATATTTTGGCATTATTGGTTGCTGAGTTTACAGGATTCGGTTGGCAATTAATGATTTTACCATCGGGGGTTAATAAGGTTGAAGCATTGAAGGGGTATGGTTTAAATCTCGCTTCGGTTTATTTAATATGGATAGGCATAATTTTCTTGTTGTATCCGTTGTGCAAAAAATTTGATAAGTATAAACAATCGCACAAAGAAAAATGGTGGCTGAGTTATTTATGAGAATACTATTGTTGATTAATTATTCTCAATTACGGCAAGCACTAAGAAATAATTTCATTGTTAATTTAATTACTACAAGATGTACTATAAAATTTTGATTCCGTCAAAGTTATTATTTGCGACCTCCTTTTTTCTCTTTCTGTCAATAATTTCTACAGCCCAAAACTCGGTCTCGATAGGAACACCTATTATTAATAGTAATGCCGTATTGTGGCTCAATTCGCCTGGAAAGAACCAAGGCTTGATTATACCTATTGTTTCGAATAAGACTGCGGTCTTACCTGAGGCGGGAATGATTGTATTTGATGATAGCGATAAGAAAATTTACTATCACGATGGAACGAATTGGGTGGGGCCATTGGGTAGCGTGACTGGAGGCGGAATAACCTATACGGCTGGAACGGGGATTAATATTACGGGGACAGCAATTTCTAATACGGGCGATACGAATGCTTCTGACGACATCACCACCTCGTCAAATAGTGGCGGAGATGTATCAGGTACTTTTTCCAATTTGCAAATTGCCACAGGTACAATCAGCGATGCCGAAGTGGCTACAAGTGCCAACATTGCAGGAACAAAAATCAATTCCAACTTTGGAACTCAAAACATAACAACAACGGGTAATTTAAATGCAAGTGCCGCAAACCTCAGCGGGAATTTAGCCTCCATAAGGGGGATTACTTACAATTGGCCAACAGCTCAATCTGTTGGAGCAAGGGTTTTGCAAAATGATGGCATAGGAAATTTGACTTGGGCTACAGTAGGTGGGAGTGGAGATTTATTGAGCACCAACAATTTAAGTGATGTTGGTAACGTGACCACCTCTCGAACGAATTTAGGGTTAGGCTCTGTTGCCACCCTATCAGCTATCACTACAACAGAAATCACAAACGGCACTATTTTAAATGCTGATGTTTCAACTTCGGCAGCAATAGGAGGAACAAAAATCAATCCTGCATTCGGAACACAAAATATTTCTACTACAGGAACACTCTCTGTAGGTACTGCCACAGTATCTGGCTTAACCATCGGTACTTCTATTTGGCCAGCCAACGCAACGGGGGTTCTTACCAATAATGGAACAGGTACGCTTTCGTGGGCAGCTAGCGCGGGGCTTTCATCCGCTCTTAGTTCAGCAACTATTTTTGTTGGAAATGCTAGCAACGTAGCCACAGGTGTTGCCATGAGTGGCGATGCTACTATTGCCAACACAGGGGCTGTAACAATTGCCAATAGTGCCGTTACATCAGCTAAAATAAATGATGGCTCTATCACCAATGCAGATGTCTCAACTACTGCCGCTATTGCGGGAACTAAAATTATTCCATCATTTGGAACGCAAGATATTTCTGGTTCGGGTAAACTAAAAATTCTTTCCAACACTACGGGCAATATAGTTGATATTCAGCAAGGCACAAGCGGAGATGGCGTAAGTGTATTTGCTAATACGGTCTCAGCTACTACCAGTGTTTTTGGGGCTGGTAGCAATTTAGGTTTATTCATTGTTCGTGGCAATGGAGATGTACATGTTATTGGGTTTACAAACAATGCACGATTAGGGGTTAACACTTCAACACCAGATGCCAATCTTTCTGTATCTGGCACGGCAAGTAAAACGGGTGGTGGTAGCTGGGCAACCTTTTCGGATAAACGTGTAAAGAAAGATATCACAGAATTTAAAGATGGGCTTGCTTTGATTGCTAAAATTAAACCAGTTCGGTTTAGGTATAATGGTTTGGGTGGCAATACAGATGACGGTAAAGATTATGTGGGGGTTATTGCCCAAGATGTTCAGCCCATAGCTCCGTACATGGTTAATTCGGTTCGTAAAAAATTGAAAGACACCGATAGCGCAGATACTGAACTATTAATGTATGATGGATCGGCTTTGACCTATATTCTCGTCAATGCTATAAAAGAACAGCAACGAATAATAGATAGACTTAGTGTACGTACTGAAAAGCAGGGTAACGAAATAACGATTTTAAACAAGCAAATGGAAGAAATAAAAAAAATCATTAGTGCCCGGTAGGGCAGATTTAATAGTCTTCATGTGTGGAAGTTGGTGTTTTTTTTCGTTGATTTTTTTGAGCGCTAATTGACAATTGCCCTCTGGTAGTTGTCAACCAACGCCTTGGTTCGTGTCCCCACGAACCGAATCTTATTTTCTCTGGTTCGTGAAGATACGAACCATGGTAGAGGAATATTTATTGGCATTAACAATTTGTAATTTCACATTCGTTTCTCCATCTTCCAACTTATTATTAACTAAACTAAATCCTCGATTAGTTATCACTATTAAGACTGCTAAAATCATGGAAAAGCAAAACGAAATAAAAATATTTGATGAGAAGAAAGTTCGTGCTCTTTGGGATGCCGAACAGGAGAAATGGTATTTTTCTATTGTTGATGTGATTGTCATTCTCACAGACCAAACTAATTTTCAAGGTGGAAGAAATTACTGGAAAATCTTAAAGCACAGACTTTTAGGGGGGGGAAATGAACTGGTTACAAATTGTAACCAGTTGAAAATATTAATCAGTTAACTTCAAATTGTAGTCAACTCAAAAAGGGAATTGAAACGAATATGCAATGGAAAAGCAGAATGGAATAAAAATCTTTGAAGAAAAAAAGGTAAGAACCCTTTGGGATGCCGAACAGGAGAAGTGGTATTTCTCAATTATTGATGTAATCGAAATTTTAACAGGTAGCCCAAGGCCCAGAAAATACTGGAATGCTTTAAAAACAAAACTGAAAGCTGAAGGAAGTCAGTTGTCCCAGAATATGGGACAACTGAAAATGCTATCAGCAGACGGAAAATATTATCTGACCGATGTGGCTGATACCGAGCAGCTTTTCCGTCTCGTCCAATCCATCCCTTCACCAAAGGCCGAGCCATTCAAGCTGTGGCTTGCACAGGTAGCTTCCGAACGATTAGATGAAATGCAAGACCCAGAACTGACAATAGATAGGGCTTTGGAGCAATATCTGCATTTAGGTTATTCTGAAAACTGGATCAATCAACGATTAAAAAGTATTGAGATACGAAAAGAACTTACTGATGAATGGAAGAAGCGCGGACTCAAAGAAGGAATTCAGTTTGCAACACTCACTGACATCATTACTAAAGCATGGTCAGATAAAACTACCAAAGAATATAAAATTCTGAAAGGTTTGAAAAAGGAAAATCTTAGGGATAACATGACCAATACCGAACTTATTTTGAATATGCTTGCAGAGGCTTCTACCAAAGATATTTCTCAAGCAATACAACCGAAGACATTTGAAGAAAGTAAAACAGTAGCCAAGCAAGGTGGCAATGTTGCCAAAGTTGCACTAAAAGAACTGGAAGCGAAAACTGGGAAGAAAGTAGTTACTGCACTAAACGCCAAAGCCGCGCTGCACGAAAACAAAGCCATTAAAAAGTTAGATACAAGGAAGCCTAATAAATAAAACCACTGCTTTGGTTCGTTTCTCCACGAAACAATTTCTCGTTTTATCTACGACTTTGCTGGAGTTCCTACGACTTGTTGGGCGTGTATGTTGGTGAAGAACACCATAAGCGTGAATCGTCTAATACAACTAAATTAATCGTAGGCAGTACAAACTGATAATGCGCTAGACGCTATCACCGCAATGTGGAATAGATGTGGGTATCTAACACGACCACTAACCTTGCGTTTCTCTACCTAAATAAATTTTAGCTCCTTTACTTGCACATACGGTGCTAAGAATTCGTCTATCTCTACATAAAAAGGTTCGTTGGTTAAATGAGTGACCGCCCGGTTTAATACCATTTGCACGGTAGGATGATATTTATCCAAATCGATATGACTTTTTCTTAATTCCAGCAATTGGTTTTTCACCGTCTCCAACATATTTTTAGTTGGCTTCACATCAAATTTATACACAATGTATGTGGGCAAGTCGCCAATCATCCGTGTGATGATGAGCTCGCGGTGAGCCTTCAATATTTCTTTCAATTGAAATAATAGTGCATCTGGGTTAGTGTCGATAAGGTTCTTAGTGCCCAGTAGGGCAGATTTAATAGTCTTCATGTATGGAAGTTGGTGTTTTTTTCGTTGATTTTTTTGAGCGCTAATTGACAATCGCACTCTGGCAGTTGTCAACTTTGAGATTACGCAGCAAAATTTAACTGAGGATTCAAGTTCATGCGAATGCTCTCATCGATCTCTAAGAAGAAGTAATCGTTTTTGATTTTGATTTCGTCTTTGCGTTTGAGCTCTTTCAGCATGGGCTTATAATAATCCAAGTCAACATCTCGATTTTTCAATCCTGCAATTTTTTCGGCTAAGGCGATCAATTCATTTCGCGCTGGCTGAAGGTGAAATTTAAAATCGATGTAGGTAGAGAGATCGGATAAGATTCTGTTGACCAGTGCATCGCGGTGCTGGTTAAGCACTACTCGGATTTGAAATAACTGCACGTTGGGTTCTTGGGCCTTCACTACTCGCGCGCCAATGAGGCCTGATTTGATTATTTTCATAAGGCTATCGTTTTTGATAAGCCAAATGTAATACTAAAAATATTAGTATTTATAATACTAATAAAATTAGTTTAAGTGCGTAAAATTGACCTGATTTTGGCATTTTTGAAACGAAAATGAAATAAAATGCTACTATTTACTTTCTTTTTGGGTTTACTTCTGCCCCTAAAAACCTTGAAGCATGTTTTTTGGCTGGATTGCCTTTATAGGTGATAGAGGCACCAAAGTCGGCAGAGGCGTCTAGTTCTTTTTCGGCAAATACAGATACCTCAGAGCCCATGGAAGAACTAACTGTAACTTCTTGACTTTGCAGGTAAGAGGCATCTACGCTGCTGCCCATTTTAGATTTGATCTTAAGTGTCTCGGTGGTGCCCGTTAGTTTTACTTCACTGCCCATGGAAGATTCTAATTCTAGCTTTTGTGCTTTGACGTCCAACCTCATATCAGCACCCATCTTGCTGACCAAGAAAAGTTCTTTTGCTACAATCGTTTCACTGGCACGCACAACGGCTCCAGCTCGCGCTTCAATAGCCATGATTTCTTTGTAGTGTATAGTCACTTTGGCATAGCGATGATTTCTTCTCTCCCAGTCGTTGTTTCCAAAATCTAAAAAGTTTCTGTTGCGTAGTTTAATGCTCAACTCACCTTCTTTTGACTTGACGAGTATTTCTTCGGCATCTATTCCGTTGTAATCAATCTCTACTTTATTCTTAGTTGATTTGACGAGATCTACTTTAAATGGCCCAAATACGTACATAATAGTAAAGTCTTGTATTTTGATCTCTTCAACTTGGGCAGTTGTTGAAAAAGTCACAAAAATTAGCAGAAAGGCAATGGTTAGGTGGCGCATAAGCTCTGGGTTTTTATGATAGACGCTGTGTGCAAAGGAAAGGTTGCATGAGGGAAGATAGGGTAAGTGGGTAGGTGGTGGTTGGTAAGCGGTCATTGTTACCAGTTTACTACTACCGAATACCACCTACCTTTTACCTCTCATCAATCAAAGTGGCTTAAATTCAAAAATCAGCACGCTATTCTTTTTGTTTATCAAAATAATGCGCTCATCGGTGATCAGCGCAAATTTATTTTCCGCTTCCACTTTTATCTCGCGTGTTTCTTCAGTGTAGAGATCAAATAATTTTATGGAGTTGTTATCCAAATAATAAAGCTCTTCGCCAAAGAAATTAAAATTACCGATGCCCTCCTTTTCAATTTTGTTGATCTGCTTGCCAATGTTGTTAAGGATTATGATACCTGAATTTTTGTCAAGCAAAAAAAGCATGCTTTGATATTCTCGTAAATGGGTGAAGTTAGGTTTGGTTTTAAATTTTGTTGTATCGAGGTTAAACTCTATCAATACTTCGCTAGTGAAGGGATTTACTTTTTTGATGGAGGCATCGGCCTGATCGAAAAGCCAAAGTTTGTTGTCGTTGCTAGGGCAGACTAGAGCGGGCTCAATAGCCCAAGCTGCTTCAATGGAGGTTTGTCTTCCGTTTTCAAAATTTCTTCCATAGGTAGCATAACCCTGATTTTTTTTGTCGTAGATAAAAATGGAAGGATGATACCAAGGTTCTAGCAGGGTTATGTTTTTTCTTTTCAAGGAAGCCGTCACTTTTCCTTGTGGATCGTATTTTTTGATAGAGCCATTTTTTAATACCAAAAAAAAATTTCCTAAACGATCAACAGATACTTGGTTTATTTCTGACGATTTGAATTCTTTGATTTTTTTGAGGGGTGTTTGGCCTTGAAGTGGATGAAAGAATAGAAATACAAAAATGAACCACATGGGCACATAGAACACATAGCTTATCCTTCCGCCTATGTGTTCTATGTGCCCATGTGGTTTAAAATAGATTTCAAGTCTCATGCCTTATCAAACGCCTTTAACGAAACGGTATTGCCATCAAACTCTGCATAGGTGTTGAAGCGGACCCATTCGCCAAGATTGATGTATTTACTTTTTTCTGACACCGTTAAATCTAAAGGCAAGTGGCGGTGGCCGAAAATATAAAAATCGTGATGGTCAGTTTTTTCTACCTCGCGACAGTAGGTGAGGAGGAACTCGTTTTCTTCTCCATTGAATTTTTCTTCGCGCTTGGTGTTGGCAATACGGCTTTGTTTGCTCCACAGTTGCGCAATGCCCATGCCCAAGTTTGGATGTATCCTTGCAAACAACCATTGGCACACTTTGCTATTGAAAAATTTCTTTTGGATTTTATACACGTTATCGCCTGGGCCGAGCCCATCGCCATGGCCGATCAAAAATTTCTTTTTATTTATTAACAGTTTTTGCGGCTCGCGATAGATGGGGATGTCCAATTCTTTCGTGAAATAATCGAACATCCACATATCATGGTTACCCGTGAAAAAGTAAATATGAATGCCAGCATCTCTCAACTCCGCCAATTTTCCTTGAAACCGAATGAATCCTTTTGGGATAGAATGATTGTACTCAAACCAGAAATCGAAGATGTCTCCTAGCAAATAAATGCTGTGTGCATCGTGCTTTATTTGATCTAGCCACGCCACAACCAGTTTCTCACGCTTCAGAGTTGACTGGTAATTGGGCACACCGAAATGGAAGTCGGAGGCGAAGTATATCTTTTTATTTAGGGGAAGGTTTATTTCCATTTTGATAGGCATTAGGCACTAAGGCATTAGGAGGTTATTAACAATTTTGTGAGTAGCCGCATTCCCCAATGCCTAATGCCCATTGCCTATTCCTTAACGGCTTCCTTCACGGGCTCTGTTGCTGTGCCATTTGTAGGAGTGGAAACTTCTTCTTTTTTCTCTGGTTCTATACCGTTGGTAAACTTCTCATACGTGGTCTGCCCAGCAAAAGGACGCTTGCCTATCAATCTTTCTAAATCAGACTGGAACAAGATTTCTTTTTCCAACAATTCTTTCGCAATTACTTCCAAATGCTCGCGATGGTGGGTCAATAAATCTTTTGTGCGTTGGTATGCATTTTCAATAATTTTTTTCACCTCTTTGTCAATGCGCTCGGCAGTGGCATCTGAGTAAGGTTTGTTGAATGTATAATCTGATTGCTTGGAATCATAGAACGACATGTTGCCGATCTCTTTATTCATACCATACACAGTTACCATGCTGTATGCCATTTTGGTGATGCGCTCTAGGTCGCTCAATGCGCCAGTGGAAATCTTATCGAAAATAATTTCTTCTGCTGCACGGCCACCAAAGGTCATACACATCTCATCTGTTAATTGTTCTGTTTGATAGAGGAATTGCTCTTTAGGCAAATATTGGGCGTAACCCAATGCTGCCACCCCGCGCGGCACAATGCTTACCTTCACAAGCGGATCGGCATGTTCTAAAAACCAACCTGCTACGGCATGGCCTGCTTCATGGTAGGCTACAATCTTTTTCTCTTCGGGTGAAATGATTTTTGTTTTCTTTTCCAATCCACCAATCACACGGTCGATGGCATCTTGGAAATCTTGCATATCCACTTCCGTCTTATCTCTGCGGGCTGCAATCAGTGCGGCTTCGTTGCACACGTTAGCAATTTCTGCTCCTGCAAAGCCTGGCGTTTGTGCCGCTAATTTTTTTACGTCAACACTCTTTGCCATTTTAATTGGCTTCAAGTGCACTTTAAAAATATGTTCGCGGCCGGCAATATCTGGTTTGTCGATACTTATTTGTCTATCAAAGCGCCCTGGCCTCAACAATGCAGAGTCCAATACATCAGGACGGTTTGTTGCTGCCAAAATAATTACACCACTATCTGTAGCAAAACCATCCATCTCTACTAGTAGGGAGTTCAATGTATTTTCGCGCTCATCATTGGAGCCTGGCATTTGCCCTCTTCCACGTGAGCGGCCAATAGCATCAATCTCATCTATGAATACAATACATGGGGCTTTTTCTTTTGCTTGTTTAAATAAATCGCGTACACGCGCTGCGCCTACGCCCACAAACATCTCTACGAAGTCGGAACCTGAAAGTGAGAAGAAGGGAACGCCAGCCTCACCTGCTACGGCTTTCGCCAATAATGTTTTGCCAGTTCCTGGAGGGCCAACCAACAATGCGCCTTTCGGGATTTTGCCACCGAGCTTGGTAAACTTTTGCGGTGTCTTTAAGAAATCAACGATCTCCTTTACTTCTTCTTTTGCTTCTTCCAACCCGGCTACATCGGCAAAGGTAATCTTCACTTTGCTTTCGGCATCGAAGAGTGCTGCCTTAGATTTTCCAATATTAAAGATTTGACCTCCTGGACCGCCACCGCCAGTCATCCTGCGCATGAGCATCCAAAAACCGAAGACCAATAATACCAAGAATCCAACATTAAAAAAGGTATTCGTGTAGTCCACCCGATCTTCTTTCTTTAAATCTATTTTATCATTGATGCCCAAGGTTTTGGTTAGCTCTTCGTAGCGAGTTTCAAATTTTTCTACGGAACCTATTTTTAATTTGTAATGAGGACCATTGGCATTGAACCCAAGAGGGCCACTGCTTTTTTCAATCTCTTGTTTGTACTTAGCGTTTTGAAGTGCTTCGGCTTTCAAGGTGATCTCCACCATTTCCTCATTCTTGATCAAAACGAGTTTCTTAATGTCGCGTGAGCGCACCATTTCTTCAAAGCGGCTATCCAGCACTTCCACGAGGTCGCCCGTTTTATACACTTGACTAATGCCGAGGATCACGGCAATCAATCCAAGTATGAGCCAGGTCTGGTAGTTTGTTTTTGGTAATTTGGGTGGTGTTGGTTTCCTTTCTTTGTCTGCCATCAGTTCTAAAATCTAAAATTCGAGTTATTAACGTGTGCTAATCATTTAAGTTCAATCTCTTTCAGAAGAAGAGAAATTCTATTTTTTGCGTACAGTCGCCTTTTTAACTGCTTTCTTCTTAACGGGAGTTACTGGTGCTGGTTTTGGTCTGTCATCTTCAATTTCTGTAATCACGGCATCGCCCCATAACCTCTCTAGCGAGTAAAACTGTCTTCGGTCTTTTCGGAAAATGTGAGCCACTACGGAGATATAGTCGAGAATCATCCACTCTTTATTGTTTTTCCCCTCGCTATGCCAAGGATTTTCTTTTATTTTCTTAAAAACCTCCTCATCGATGGAGTTGGCAATGGCGTCTACTTGCTTATCTGAGCCGCCTGAGCAGATTACGAAAAAATCGGCCACTGCATTCTTAACCTCACGCAAGTCCATGACCACAATATCCGATGCTTTTACCTCTTGCATCCCACTTACCACCGCGTTACTGAGTTTTTCTGAATCAGCTTTGTTCTTTTTTTTGGTCATTCAACTATCTTCGGATTTATATTATCTCTTTATGCTACTAACCTGCCTGCTAGCGCAAAGATATTCTTTGCGTTTTCTTTGCGTCTTTGTGCCTTCGTAGCAATATTTCGGGTACGCTCTTTTCTTTCAAAAAAAGTCAAGCAACAAAGCTAACCAAATTACCTTGTATAAAATACTTGCCAACACGCTGTTCTTTGGTAAAAACCTAGTTTTTGTGCCAGAATGTCATTCCACTAACACGCTTTTGCTTGATCTGGCTGAAAAGACTAGCCAGCCCGAGGGCACTTTAGTGATCACCCATAAGCAGACGCACGGCCGTGGCCAGCGTGGCAATGGTTGGGAGACAGAGGAAGGCAAGAACTTGACCATGTCATTGTTGCTCAAGCCGATCTTTCTTTCTATTAAAGATCAGTTCTATCTCACCATAGCAGTATCGATGGGTGTTCATGATTTTCTTGTTGAGCGATTAGTGGGCGATGTGAAAATAAAATGGCCAAACGATGTAATGGTTGGAAAAAAAAAGATTGTTGGTATTTTAATAGAGAACAGTTTGGCTGGCGAAAAACTTCAGCAAAGTGTAGTGGGCATTGGGCTGAATGTAAACCAGCAACTATTTTCTGTTAGCACAGCTACTTCTATGGCATTGGAGGCGGAAAAAGAATTTGATCTTTCCGCAGAGTTAAATTTTTTAATGGAGAGCGTAGAGAAACGGTACTTGCAGTTGCGGGCGGGCAAGCATAAAGAGTTGAAGGAAGACTATCTTAAGAATCTATTTCAAATAGGTGAAGAGAATACGTTTGTAGCGAACAGCAAAAATTTTAATGGCACAATTGAGGGGGTAGATGAATCGGGGAAATTAAGAGTGAATAGCAACGGTGTTGTTTCTTATTTTGGATTGAAGGAAATTTCATTTGCAGTATGAATCGATTAAAGGCTTTGATCAGAAGTGTGTTTGCGTTTTCGCGATCGGAGACTAATGGCTTTTTGATTTTGCTGCCGCTGATGGCGTTGATTATTTTTTCTGAGCCAGCCTATCGCTATTGGTATGTGCGGCAACCACAAGATTTTTCAAAAGACTCTGTTCGGTTGGATAGTTTGATGGCTACATGGAAGTGGGAAGAGAAAGAAGAAGACAGGACAGAAAGCGCTACCCGGGATTTTGTCTTATTTTCTTTTGATCCCAACCAAGCATCCGCAGATGATTTCGCTAAGGTGGGGTTCTCGTCATCACTCGTCAACCGAATTGTTAACTATCGAACCAAGGGAGGAAAGTTTGCCATCAAGTCGGATCTCTTGAAGATTTATGGAATGGATACGGTGCTATATCGAAAGGTATATTCGTATATCGACTTGCCAGAAGAAAAAACCGCAAAGAACCCATTAAATGCAAAAGCAATTGAGAACCGCTCAGTCAGCAAAGTAAAATTAGATTTGAATTTAGCAGACACCGCACAGCTTGATAAAGTATACGGCATTGGTAAAAAGCTATCAGAACGAATTGTCAAATACAGAAATCGCTTGGGCGGATTTATTTCGATCAATCAATTGAAGGAAGTGTACGGGTTAGATTCTACGGTAGTAAAGAATGTTTTTGAAAAATTTGTTGTTATAGAAAATTATCTACCAACTCAACTCGATATCAATTCCGCTACCGACAAGGAACTGGGTTCGCATCCTTATCTTTCTTTCAAATTAGCGAAAGCCATTGCCGCTTATCGGTTTCAGCATGGTCAATTCACCTCGTTAGATGATCTTACTAAAGTGCAGTTGCTAACCGAGGATGATTTTAAAAGAATAAAGCCGTACCTTACCCTTAAATGATTTTAGAATTATGATTTTAGATCTAAGATTTGGGATAGCCTTGACTCTTGTTGCTAAATGTCAACTTGCTCTTTGCCTACCTACCTGCCTGTCCGGCTGGCAGGCTGATTACTGCCCACCGGCTACTATTGACTTGTGACGTCAGATAAAACCAAAAACCTCCTCACCAACTACCTACGGAAGCTCACCAATCTTTCGGGGAACAGCCGCTCTATTTTTCTTCCAAAAATAAATTCCGACCAGTTCATTGACTTGCAGCAATTGAGCCAACTCAATGGAGAAAAGGCGTTTACAATCATTGAGGCACTCATTGCAGAAAAGCAAAAGATACTTTGCCCTGTTATTGACACCCGAATGGAGGCAGTGAACGAGGCAAGTAAAAAACTAAAGAAACTACAACGTATTGATCATTTTATTTTTGAAGAGCGCGGCTCGCGCGATTTGCATGTAGGCTGGCCTTTTGTGCGAGGAAAATTTTCTGATGGCACATTGGTCAATTGCCCCCTACTTTTTTTTCCTGTTGAATTAAAAATCGAAAAAGAAAAATGGGTGTTATCACCAAAAGAGGATAGCGAGATATTATTTAACAAATCGTTTTTGTTGGCTTATTCATTTTATAATCAAGTAAAAGCCGAGGAAGAATTACTGGACGAAACATTTGATAGCGTTGATCGCGATAGCACTGTCTTTCGCACACAGCTTTATCAATTGCTACAAAAAGCAAAGATGGAAATCCATTTCAACCCAGATAATTACAGAGATGAACTAGAGCCGTTCACCACTTTCAAAAAAGATGAATTTGAAGAAAAACACAGAAATGGGGAGTTGAAATTGTTTCCTGAAGCTGTACTGGGAATTTTTTCACAAGCAGGTTCTTTCCTCGTTCCAGATTATTTACAGCTGTTAGAAGAAAACTCTTTTACCGATTTGGAAGAATTTTTTCATAAACGCTCACCTAAAGAAGGCAGCAGCAAGTCAACTAATTTTCTCAACCAAGTCAGTGAAGATAAAGTCTACAGCATTTTCCCGCTAGATAGTTGGCAGGAAAACGCATTGAAAGCATCCAAGCTCGGCCATTCTTTAGTAGTGCAAGGGCCGCCCGGCACAGGCAAGTCTCAATTGATTTGCAATTTGATAAGCGATGCCATTGCCATGGGAAAGAAAGTATTGGTGGTGTGCCAGAAGCGAGCCGCACTAGATGTGGTGTATGCCCGCATGAAAGATCAAAACCTTTCTGATTTTCTTGCTTTAGTTCATGACTTTAAAAGCGACCGCAAAGAGATTTTTCAAAAAATAGCAAAACAGATTGAGCGTGTGGATGAATACAAATCGAGGAACATCAGTTTGGATGCTATTCAGTTGGATCGCAAATTTTTTGTAGCAGGAAAGCGCATTGACCAAATCACGGATGAACTAGAATCGTTTCGATCTGCACTTTTTGATGAAACCGAATGTGGGCGAAGCGTGAAGCAACTTTACTTGTTATCAAAGCCATCTGACCCCACCATCAATTTAAAGCAAGAGTACCAGTACTTAAAATTTGATGCCACTGAAGAGTTTATTAGAAAAATAAAAATGTATGCGCACTACGCTATTCGCTTTAAGTTGCCCGAATATTCTTGGACAGAAAGAAAATCTTTTGCAAAGCACCAAGCGAGCGACCTGTTTTCGATAAAAGAGTGCCTAGAGGAAATACCCATTTATTTCAATCGGGTAAAAGATGATTTCTCTAAAAATTTTAACACCACTCTTGATTGGGAACAATGCGAAGCACTGATCGATAGGCGTATGGAGGCAACCACTATTAAAGAGTTAGTGCCTTCTGAAACGCGCTATCTCTATTTTCAAAGAATGTCGACCGAGCAAGACGAAGAAACAAGTTCGCTCTGGCTTGCCAATATGGAGCGCGTAACGATGGAGTGTTACGATGAAGATGGGATTGAGCAATCCTTGGCTTCCACGCAACTTGGCCAACTGCAGCAGGCACTTTATCGAAGTATGAAGTCGCGAAGGAGTGTGATTGGCTTGGTAGTATGGGAATTATTTTCAAAAGATAAATTTTTAGTGAAGCGCGCTTTGGTTGGCAACAAACTAGAGAGCGACAAAAAAGGATTCAAAACCTTGGAGAGAAAGCTGGACAGACGATTGAATTTAGAACACAATTTATCCAAGTTAAAAACAAAGACTTGGCTTCATCAACTACCTGATGGGGTTTCTAAAACAGAACTAGCAAATTGGTTTAGCGACCAGCAAAGCGCCCTGAAAGCAAAACTAGTTTTCAATTCCATACGAGGCATCAAAAATTTGATTGCACCTGCCTTTTTGACGAGAAAAGAATTTGTTACAAAGCTCGATATACTTTTTCTGTTGATAGCACAATTGCCAGGAAGGAAAGATCGATGGTTGTATTATCTGCTCTCGTCTCAGATCAGCAAAATCACGCAACAACCTGAAACAATTCCACCTTTGCTAAATGCCGTATCACAAGATTTTGATTCATTGGTTGAGTTTGATCGGCTGGAAGGAATCTTATCGGCAGATGAACGAAGTATAATCAATAAACTTTCAGACGAAGCCAAAACGTGGGATGAGAACCAATTGGTAAAATTATTTCAAAACAGTCTTTGCCTTGCTTGGATCGATCATATTGAAATGAAGCACCCAGAACTGCGCATGGCATCGTCTTGTAAATTAGAATTGTTGGAAGAGGAGTTAAAGGAGAAAATAATTGAAAAGCAAACGATCAGCAGTGAAATTTTACTGCTTCGCGCGCGAGAATGCGTAACGGAGAATTTAGAATTTAACCGACTCAACAACCAAGTAACTTATCGTGATTTGCTCCATCAAACCACTAAGAAGAAAAAGATTTGGCCGCTACGAAAAGTGGTAAAAGAGTTTGAGAATGAAATCTTTAAACTACTACCTTGTTGGTTGGCATCGCCTGAATCTGTATCAGCAATTTTCCCCATGAAGGAAATCTTTGATCTAGTTATTTTCGATGAGGCTTCCCAGTGTTTTGCCGAGCGTGGCATCCCAGCACTGTATCGCGGCAAGCAGACGGTAATTGCAGGTGACTCCAAACAATTAAGACCAGGCGATTTCTATCAAGTGCGCTGGCAAGAAGAAGACGATGATCCTGATACAGAGATTGATTCTTTGTTGGAATTGGCAAATCGTTATTTATTGAGTGTACAATTGCAAGGACACTATCGTAGCAAATCGTTGGAGCTTATTGATTTTTCGAACCGATATTTTTATGGAGGCAAACTGCAACTTGTGCCCGAATTGAAAACGGCCAATCAAAAAGAGCCTGTGATTGATTATGTAAAAGTAAATGGTGTTTGGGAAAGTAACACTAATCAACACGAAGCAGCCAAAGTAGTAGAATTGCTTTTTGATTTGTACCAAGCCCATCCCGATAAGGAGGTAGGAGTGATCACCTTCAATGCCCCACAGCAAATGTTGATATTGGATTTATTGGAAGAAAAATGGGCTGAGTTGAAAAAGCCGTTGCCAAAAACTCTTTTTATCAAGAACATTGAAAATGTACAAGGGGATGAGCGCGACATTATTATTTTTTCGGTGGCTTATGCACCTGATAAGAATGGAAAGATGAGCGCCCAATTTGGAAGCTTGAATGCACAGGGCGGAGAAAACAGGTTGAATGTAGCAGTGAGCCGTGCACGTGAGAAAGTGATTGTGGTCACCAGTATATGGCCTGAGCAATTATCGGTAGAGGAAACCAAAAACGAGGGGCCTAAACTTTTAAAAGCTTATTTGCAATTTTCATTGGATGTATCGAAAGGTTCGTTCAAACCTTTTTCAAATCATCAACAGAAAAACCAATCGACTTTTTTGAAAACTATAATCAATGATTGGTTCACCAAAAGAGATGAATTTGTGATGGAGGAAGATACGCTTCCATTTTACGACCTCACGGCAAAGAAGGATGGTTTATATTTAGGTGCGATTTTGTCGGACGATGAAAATTACTACAAGAGCCTTTCCACTAAATCGAGCCACGCACAAACACCACAATTGTTGGAGAGAAAAAATTGGCCTTTCCTCCGCGTCTACAGCCGCAACTATTGGCAATACCCCGATCGGTTTTTTAATGAGGTGGGGAAGTTTGTGAATCAATAAATTGACTGCAAATGGAAATTAATCTATTGTAATTTCTTTTCCTAAACTTAAGTCATTCAAATCAATTTTTCGGTAAATGATTTTACTGTCTAAGTTTTTGAATGATTTGTCTTTGTCCGAATCCCGCTGAAAACTTATCAATCCAAATCCTTTGTCTTCGTAAATTTTAATTGAAAGAATATTTTCGCCCTCTCCTGTTAACGATTTTAAACCTTCTCCTTTTTTGTTTGTAACAAACAGAATGGATGGATCTCGTTCATCAACTCTTCCACTTGCGTTGTAGTCTTTGTCTTTCGCCAAAATAAACACCCAATTAGAAGTAATGTTTTGGGGTTTGCTGTTTTGTTCCGTTCTGTATCTGTTATCGTAATGAAAAGGATGAATGTAAATGTCGGATTGAAATAATTTTCTGTGTTCGTCTTTTTTGAAATCATAGACGATAATGTTAGAATAGTAATCCCCCCAAAGGGCTATTTTATTTGTGGAAAGAAATTCTTCGTTGTAGGATGTTGGGAAGAAAATAGTTGAAAGAGAATCTACCCATATTGGCTCTCCTATATGCCTCGAAGGTTTTTGACAAAAACCCTCGGTAAACAAAGTCAAGATGGCAAATGAGGTGAACCATGTTAATTTCTTCATATCATACTTTTGGATGCCTTGTCAGGTAAGTTGCCAGTTAACAGCAACTGTTAACTGGCAACTGGAAGCCAGTTCTACTGCTCCGCCCCCTTCTTCTCAACAATCTGCTGCATCGCAGCCTCTTTACTCAACTTGCCCGAAGAGTAATCTTTCAATACATTGTTCTTAACTGAAAGTTCGATAGAAGACGGTATGCCACAATCAACGCAACGTGTTAGTTTGATATTCAAAATCAAGCTTTCTTCGTCCTTCAAGCTCTTCAATGTGCGACCATACTCCAGCATATCTTCTTTGATACTCTTAGTAAAAATTGGATACAACTCTTTTACTTTTTTATCGCGCGTAGCTTGGTCAACTTCTTCCAAACTTACCGTTGGCATATTCCAAAAATCGCCATCGCGCTGATTGCCAGAATAGACCTGCATGTAATAGATCACTCCATAATCTTTTAAGCGTTCGTAGTAGGTGTTGTCTTGTGTGAAATAAGTCTTGGAAAGATCACTGCGGTACAAACGGTTGAAGATACTCGCCAACAATTCTAAGTCAGGTTGCACTTCGTTATCCATTTCACTATTGACTACTTTCAATTTGTTCATTAACTGATCGCGCGTCAGTTTGTTTTGCTTGTATTGTGAAATGTCGCTCTTGTTAGCTTCTATTGTAATTAAATTAGAGTTTGTTTGGTTATTGAATTGACCAAACCACATCCGCTCTCCTTCGTTACGGTTTGTTACTACTATTCTTTCTGTAGGCGCAAGTTGCCCGATCAAGTCACCGTAATCTGCTAAAAATTCTTTGATAGCTTTGATCGTCTTCTGATTTGACTCCTCCTTCAAACTATCACGGTTTATTTTTGATCCTTTTTTATTTCGAGAAGTTTTCGCTGAACCAGTAATAGCGGATCTGTTTTTATGATCTTTTTTAACTTGATCTGCTGCCACTCTTGCTGCATCCTCTTCTGGGCGAGTATCAATAATTGTCACCCCACCTGAGCTACCATTGCTAATTGAATACGAACCGTTGTCATTACTATATGTTTGGAAAAAGCTGCCAGGCTGCCCGTCCATTAAGACATCCGCAGGCCCATCAATATTTTGGAACCAAAATCCTGATTGCATATTGGGGATTGTAAACGTCACTCCGTACCCAGAACGATAATTTCCTTGCACCTCAATCGGAAAAAAGGAACGCTTGTCAAACTGCTGCTTCAGCATCGTGCTGAGGATATTTTCAGCCACCTCAATATCGCGCTCCATGCGCTGCTCGTCAATTTTGTTTTGAGCCAATGCACCAAACGAAATCAGTGCCATTACCACCACCATCACTTGTCTTGTTATTGTTTTCATATTCTGTTTTTTTAAAATCCCTTAACATCTAACTTCCAACTTTCAACTTTCAACTTCTAACGCCTCTCCGGGTGCCTAACAAACTTTCGGTACAGTTACCTCACCCCGGCCCTCTCCGGAGGAGAGGGTGACTCTCCTATATAACTTTGCACTTTGACATCCTATTTCATGTTCTATGCCGTGATAGTGATAGTCATTGTGAACGTTTTCGACAGTTACCCTCTCCTCCGGAGAGGGCTAGGGTGAGGTGGATACGTTGAACTGAGAAAGTTTGTTATGCACCCCCAACCCCCTTAATAACTGTTCTTATTCTTGCTACTTGGATTTGAAATAATATTCGCTATCAACTGCTCCGTCTCCTGCTTAAACTGATCCGTATTTTTCTCAATGCTGTTCACCCTGGTTTGAAACAACATCAAGTCCTGCTTGCGTTGCTCTTTTAAGTATTGAGAGAAATCTACCAGCAAACTTTCCGTATACTTCTTTTGGTCGGCTGCCGATAGCTGAAAATAATCCTTCATCAATTTCAAGTTTTCGTTTTGCAAGCTGGCCACAAACCCACGCACCTGCTCCTGCGAAGCCGTAGAAGCATTCGTCATCAGCGCATCAATCTTTTTCGAGTTCTGATCTAAATTCTGTTTGATCGATTGGCTCAACCGCTTTTGATCTTCCGTCCAACTGGAGGTGATCACTTCGTTGTTGCTAGCGAGAGAAGTCTGTATCATCTCCTTCACTTTTTCTTCGGTGAGGTTAGTTGGTTGCACTATTTCTTTTGGCAACTCTTTCTTCCCACCAAAACTGATTTTCAATTCCCCACCCGAATAATTGATCTCCGTGCCAAGAAATTTTCCCGCTACCATCAGGAAAAGGAGCGAGGCTGCAATGCTCATCACCGTTTTAAAATAGCTCGATTGCCATAACGGTTTTACATTCGCATCATCCATGAAAATAGGTGGCGCAATCACTTCCTTATCTTGCACCTGCGCAAAAATGTTTCGTGCATCGCCCAACCCTTGCAGTTTTTTTAATTCTTCGGGGTGCTGTTGCAAATACAGTTGCACCTTTTCAGTTTCAGCGGCATCCAACTCACCATACAGGTAAGCCATCAACATGCCTTCGTCCGGTTTATAGTTCATAACCAATTGTTTCTTTTGTAATCTTTCTCCTCTCCAAAATCTTTTTCAACCCATCCAGCCCATAATACATCCGGCTCTTCACCGTGTTCTCAGATACGTTCAGCGTCTCGGCAATCTCGCGGAACTTCAATCCTTCGTACTCTTTCATGATCACCACCTCGCGCTGCTCCACACTCAACTCCATCAAACAATTCTGCAGTAAGTCCGATAGTTCTGATTGCCGCAGTTGACGCTCGGGGTTTTCACTTCGGTGGTGGCTCTCTTCCCAGCGATAACTTTCCTCTCCTTCTCCAGGTCTTAAATCATCCAGCGACATGGCCCTGTTTGTTTTTTTCTTGCGCGCTTCTTCCCTACAATAATTTACAGCAATGGTATAAATCCACGATTTGAATCGCGCCACCTCTTGCAACCCCGCAATGTTCTTGTGCATGCTAATGAACGTCTTCTGCGACACCTCCATGGCCAAGTCGTGGTCGAAGAAAAACTTATAACTGAAATTATAGATGCGCTTGTACCAGAGCTGCACCAGCTTGCCTTGGGCATTCTTGTCCCCTTCGCGCGCCCTTACAATGAGGGAATCAGCATGCATCATAGCACTATCGAGTAGAGTTTCGGCCACAAAATCCTAGGTTTTGGGTTATCCAGCTGGTTTATGCTATAAAGATGGTGGATTGCGGGGAATAGTTTTAAGCCCTCAATAATTTTTGTTCCCGGTTTCCAGTTGCTGGTCACAGGTAGCTGGGAACTTGAAACGAGTAACCATTATGCGGCCTGCCACTCGTGGCGAGGTGCCACCGCACTATCGCTGCAAGTCCTCGTTCCGCGAGGCGCTCCACTCCGGGCTTTCCACTTCTATCCCTGCCG
>JAYWHU010000036.1:0-4882 GCA_043777495.1 Cyclobacteriaceae bacterium
CTGAGGGGGTCGCTTTTCCAAAATTTCAAAACAATGTGAAACCACTACCAAAATGAAGTTATTTTTCTGTTCTATATTTTAGTCGGACAACAGTGTTAAGCTTTATAAAAAAAGGAGGGATGGAATTTACTCTCTTATTTCAATTCCTTCCCTCCATGAAGCTATTCAACATCTACCAACGAATCACGCAATGATTTTACTTTGTCATGATCTGCTTTGATCAACTTATGTTGATGTCTCACCATAGATTTCTGGTCTTCAGAAAGATCTTCGCTATCATCTTCCAATACTTTTTCATAGGTATTAACCGCCACATCTTCACCGTACTCACATGAATTCAGAATAGCTTTTCTATCTTTTCCAGTTATTGCAGCTTTATCATCCATCCAGGCCCTGAAAAATTTTCCGCTTACTCGGGTCCCTTCGGTTGGCGTGCCTCCTAGTTGATTTACTTCATCTATGAGATCTTCATTACAATTTTCGCTGGTTTGCGCTAAATCTGAAAAGAGAGACTTTAATTCAGCTTCTTCCGTTTCTTTAGCGGCTGTGTGATAGCCTTCTATTCTATCGTTATTTATTTCAATGAGTGTGTTCAACACACTTACTGATTTTTTACTAATAATTGTTTCCATTTTTAAAGTAGTCTTAATGAGGTTTACACTAGTTATTTGGTTTTGATTTATATGGCATTTTTGAAAACTTACCGTTCTCATCTACCCATGCTCTCGACATCTTTCCTTTGCTATCCGTCAATTCCATATAGTATCCTTTTTTGTTAGGATCGGAAACTTCCCAATAGCTGGTAACCTCTTGCGATTTGTAATCACTTTTGTCAAAGGAAGATCTCAGTCCAGACGGCACATCATTATTCCAATCTTTTTTTGTCATTGTTTCAATATAGTTTCCTTTGCTGTCATAGCGAGTCATATATTGATTGTTATCATTGGAGTATGTGCCGTAATAACCATCCGTTGAATTATACCATTCAACGGGCATGGTAGACATAGTGGGATTTCTAGTAGACCAATCTTTGCCCAGCCTCTGGCTCATGGTGCCATCGCTTAATCTATTAGTTTGATCTTGCTGCATGGGCGTTGTTTGAGCATATACAGAAGTTGTGAACAGTGCAGACAATAGCATGCAACTGAAGTAAATGGTTATTCTTTTCATGTGTTATTAATTTTGATTTTTTGTAGTTTTTTTTGTTTTGTGTTTGTCAGTGGTGAGTTCCGAGTCCGAATCTCCCTTTTTGATTTTTAGCGCTCCTTGATCATCATTTTGGTTTTGATCATCATTCTCGGTTGCGGATTTTCGTTGTTGTCTATCCTCTGTATGATTACTTTGGATTTTTTTGTTTTGTTTCATTTTAATTTTTTTTTAAAGTGTGAATTATTGTTAAAGCGATATCATATAGACTTGCTGTTTCTTACGAACAAGTGTGCCAGCCCTTCAAGACGGTGAATTCTGGCATTAATGAAAGAATGTTGATAAGAAATTCAAAGATTAGTGTGGAAAATTGGTAACCATTGAGAATTTTGCTACCCGCAGTCTTGTTAGGTTGAGCCTGTCGAAACCAACTTATGGCTTTTCATTTACTAAAACGACTTCGACAAGCTCAGTCTGACATTCTACCTCAGTCTAACATTCTAGCTCAGTCTAACATTCTACTTAGATTTTTAAAGATGCCCACAATACACTTGATCATTCATTCAAATGCGCAAAAAAAACTACGAAGTAGAACTTCGTTGTAGAAAAATAGTCGCAACGCCATTCACAAAACTGGTAAATTCAATGAACCAGAAATGGCATGGTCTCTGGATAATTAATATTCAAATAAATAAAACAATATGAAATCAATAGCTATTTTCAAAACGGTAGTTGTGGCAACGCTTATTTTATCCGCTTGCCAACCAAGTAAAAAACAAGAGGATAGTTCGGAAATTGCAAAAGAGCAAAACGATGAGGTCTTTGAAGATCGGGACGATGAAAAGGATGCCGACTTTATTGTTAATTCGGTGGCCGCTAATCTGGCGGAAATTAATCTCGCTCAATTGGCGCTGGGTAAGTCAACAGATAGCGAGGTAAAAAATATGGCAACCATGTTGGAAACGGATCACACCAAAGTACTGCACAGTTTGACAGGATATGCGAACGCAAAAGGTATTAGTGTACCAACAATAGAAACTGAGGATGCCACGAAGGATAGAAAAGAGCTGTCTGAAAAAAGTGAAAAAGACTTTAACGAAGAATGGTGTGAAAAACTTCAGGCAAATCATAAGAAAAGCATCCGCAGATTTGAATCGAGAATGAATAAGACAGAAGATCAAGTTCTAAAAGATTTGATTTCCTCCACTCTTCCTGGCTTAAAGAGTCATTTAGAGATGCTGCAGAAGCATGAGGAAAAAATGAAATAGACTTCCCTAGAATTGCCAAGATATCAAAAGACAAGGGCGGGCGTTTTATATTCTTCTTAAGAGGTAAGGATAAAAAAGAATTTCACTAAAAAGAATTTCCTTACCTCAACCCAACTAATGAAACTTCGATCCAAAGAAACGTATTGGCTATTAAAAAATGGATTTGTCAATTCTTACCCATCGCTTCAAAACGATATTAGTTGCGATGTACTGATTGTGGGGGGCGGTATTACAGGCGCATTGATCGCCTATCAACTCTCGAAGGAAGGGTATAAAACTATTCTTATTGATAAGCGAGACATAGCGATGGGAAGCACGAGTGCCACCACGGCCATGATTCAATATGAGATAGATGAGCCGCTATACTCATTGATAAAAAAAGTGGGCGAAAATGCAGCCGTAGACAGTTACAGGGAGGGTGTATTGGCGATTGATAAACTAGAATCTATAATTAAAATCACAAAATCAGATTGCGGATTCGAGAGAAAAGAAAGTTTATTTATTGCAGCGTCTTCGTCAGATGGCACCTGGTTGAACGAAGAATATACTTGCAGAAAGGCAAACGGAATACAAGTTTCGTGGCTTGATCAAAAACAATTGATGGATAAATTCGGCATTGTTGGATATGGTGCAATCTTATCTGAGGCAGGAGCTATTGTAGACGCCTACGCACTTACTCACTCGCTACTGGTCTACAGTACCCAACATTTTGGCTTACAGGTTTTTGATCATACCGAAGTAGAATCATTTACGTTCGATAAACAGAACAACACCGCACTTACTGACAACGAGAATACCATCACGTGCAAGCATGTTATTCATGCCTCGGGCTATGAAACACAAAATATGTTGAAACATAACATTGTAAAATTTATAAGCACGTATGCTTGGGTGAGCGAGCCATTATCTAAACTACCTGCTGCATTTAAGAACACTATTTTGTGGGATACCGAAGATCCTTATCTATATATGCGAAGCACTGAAGATAATAGAATCTTAGTAGGCGGAGGCGATGAAAATTTTAAAAATGCATTGAGGCGAGATGGGCTTATTGACAAGAAAGAAAAAGAACTCTTGGAAAAGGTGTTGAAGTTAATGCCAAGTCTAAAATTAATTCCTGATTTTAGCTGGGCAGGCACGTTTGGAGTAACCAACGATTCATTGCCTTACATAGGAGCTCATGCAGATTATCCCAATAGCTATTTCATTTTAGGTTTCGGTGGAAACGGTATCACATTCAGCGTAATGGGAATGAGCATGATTTCAGATGCACTAGCAGGAAGACACAATAAACTTTTGGAGTATTATCGACTTGGCAGATAGCTACTTTGCTAACTATAAGCAAGGAAATTACAAAACTCCTTGCAACGAGTAACGCGGTATCTTCACAAAGACGAAAAGCTAAATGTAGCCCACATCATTTATAATTTTATCTTCTATATTTTTTTGAACCAAAGAAAACCTATAGTCCGATAGTGTTTTGGCCCCTTTGCAGCTTAGTGCATAAGCCGCAGTGGCCAGACGCAATAGCGAAGATAAAACGTTATATTTACCTATCAACCGCCATTGCTTATGAATTCTTCCGATTATAAAAAGTTGTTCGAGCAATCCTCTTTTTCTGAGGTGGTGATAGATACTGATTTTACTATTGTAGCTGCCTATGACGTTTTCTTAAAATCCACCAATACGGTTCTGAAAAATATTATCTCCAAAAACCTGTTCGAGGTATTTCCCGAGAATCCTCATGAAAGTATCATCAGGACTTCATTTGATCGAGTGCTAATAACTAAGGCTCCCGATACATTGTCGGTGGTCAGATACGATATCCCCAACCCTGATGGTGTTGGCTTTATACAAAAATACTGGAGGCCTACTCATTCGCCCGTACTTGATGCTCTTGGCAACGTTAAATATATTATCCAACGGGTGGAGGATGCTACCGAAAACAAAATACTAATAGAACAGCATGAGATAGAACAAAAAGCAATGAAGCAAATTGAGGATAGCGAAAAGCGCTACAACATGATGCTGATGAGATCGCCATTCGCTTTTGCTGTATTGAAAGGAAAAAACATGGTGATAACCCTTGCCAACGATTCTGTAAAAGAAATCTGGGGGAAAGGCAAAGATATAGAAGGAAAGCCTCTACTTGAAGTTTTACCCGAGATTAAAGATTCCGAATTTCCCAGGTTTCTTGATAATGTTTACACCACCGGTGTTCCCTTTTACGGAGAGGAACTTCTTGCCCCGGTTTTTCGCAATGGTAAGTTGGAAGATGTCTATTTCAATTTTGTTTACCAGCCCTATCTGGAAGCAGATGAAACTATTTCGGGTGTTACCGTTATTGCTTACGAAGTAACTGAGCAGGTTATTGCAAAGCAAAAAATTAAAGATAGTCAGCAGCAACTTCAGAATATTTTTATGCAAGCCCCGTTTGCTTTAAATATTTATGAAGGAAAAGAATTGGT
>JAYWHU010000037.1:0-159400 GCA_043777495.1 Cyclobacteriaceae bacterium
CCCCCCCACGACTCTAACTAAACATCACCTTCAACCCCGCCCACAGTTTCTTCTTTGCATCATCATTGGTAATCAACTCAGGCAATGGCAATGAAACAATCACCGAAGTGCCTTGCGCAGGAAGCACTTCAAATTTTGGCAAACCTTCGGCAGGGCTAAAGCAGAGAACTCGCTCTGGTTTCTCTGCCCACATTGATAAATCTAAATGAGTTTGTTGCCTGATGACAACGGAATCTAAGCTTTGCTTCACCGCATTCAAAATTTTGGAGAGCAGCACTTTTTCTTCTTCCTTCACTTCCGCCCACGGCACAGGTATCACCACCGTTACTCGCGGTTGTATGAGGTATAGTTCCTCGGGGTAAGTGCTTTCAAAAATTTCTTGCATTGGTTTTTAATCCGTTTTAGGCGTCTGACACCTTGAAGGTGTCTTGACGCCTGAGAATCATTTAATATCAAACAGAGACTTTAACTCATGCGCTTCACTTGGTTTCATACGCCCGCCTAAAATCAATCGGAGTTGCCGTCTGCGCAAAGCTCCTTTGTACAATTCCATTTCTTCTTCAGTCTCTGGTTCTACTTCGGGTATTTCCACGGGAGTTCCGTTGGCATCCACGGCCACAAAAGTAAAGTAAGCCGAGTGGCTGGCAATCTTTTTTCCTGCGGGGATGTTCTCGGCATCCACATCAATGCGTATCTCTACGGATGAGTTGAAGGCACGTGTCGCTTTCGCTCGAAGTGTGACCACATCGCCCAAGCGTATCGGCTCACGGAAAGAAATGTTATCAACCGAGGCTGTTACCACAATACTACTGCAATGCTTTTGCCCTGCTATGGCAGAGACAATATCCATCCAGTGCATGAGCCGTCCACCCATTAAATTGTTAAGTGTGTTGGTATCGTTGGGCAGCACCAGTTCGGTCATGCTCACGAAGGAGTCTTTGGGGTGTTTTTTTTTGCGGGACATGGAGGGATTTAAGATTTAAGATTTCTGAATTAAAATTTTTGAATGCAACCTGATACTTATAGCTCTAGATTTTTGCGCAGATCATCTGGATTTCTTCTGTTATCTCAGATTCCTACAATGAGAATTTCATTGCTGTGAATTTTATAGAAAATGGAAAAATGACTAACCAAAGAAACACGCACATTCTCAAAATCGGTGGGCTTGCCAATATAATTGTTCGTTTCTAGTAAGGATACTTTTATCTTAAATAGCTTGGATAACTTTTTCGAATAAACAGATGAACCGTTGTGCTTTATCCAATATTCTAGTATTTCTCTTCTTGCCTTTTTTGCGGTGTGCGTCCAGGTTATCCGTTTAGCCATAGATCTTCTTCAGCGTTCAACTCGTCATCAGGTGTAAGATTGCCCTTGCGAATATCTTCTTCGCTACTCATAAGCATTTGCTTTTGCCCATCCGTAACCTTAAAAATTGGCTTATCTATTTCTACACTGCCAAGCAAGTCACTTACCTTTTGCAAGAGACTCATGTCTTTGATAGAGATCACTTTATCCAGTAAAGTATATTTTAGATTATCTGCTTGCATAAATTTTTAGCTTTTACTTAATTGATAAACAAGTTACAAAAAAGGTAGATAGTGAATCGAAGTGACAGAGGATTGCATCTTTGATATTCTTCTGTAAGTCTTCGATGGTCTCGCCCTCAGTGAAAATAGCTACACCTAATCCCTTAGCTGTATATCCACCTTCAGGGCTTTCTTCCACTAAAAAAATAACCTCTTCCATGGTTCAAACTATTTTATTGATTCATTGGCAATTCAAAGTTAGTCATTCTTTGGCTTTTCAAAACTACTAACCGTTAGTTTGTTTTTATTCCCTACAAAAATCAGAAAAATATTTTGCATTAACCGAACTCTATTTGCTTCTTGCACAAGTTATTTATGGCAAACAGCTGCACATCCACTCCATCTCTTGTAATTGCTACTAGCATTACAACCATTATTACTATTACGGGGTAGCTCCCACTATATCCCCCATTTTCCCAGTGTATTATTTTTTTAGTTTTTGAAATGAAAGATCTCATTTTAAGAACATCAACACATTCTAACGTCAACACTTTTTTCAAATGAAAGTCTTAAAATTCGGTGGCTCCTCAGTCGCCAACCCAGAACGGATCAAGTCAGTCATTGATATCTTATTGCCCTATATCCAACAAGAAAAAATCACGGTGGTGTTCTCTGCGTTTGGCGGAGTAACGGATTCTCTCATTCAACTGAGTACAATGGCTCTTGGTGGGAATGTTGGGTACAAAACACAATTAGAGCAATTAGAGAAAAAGCATTTGGATGCAGTGCGCGAGTTGGTGGATATTCAAAAGCAAAGCAGCATCATCGCTCAAGTCAAATTCACCATTAATGAATTGGAAGATGTGCTTCACGGCATTTTCTTGGTGAAGGAAAGAACGCTGCGCTCATTGGATTACATTATGAGTTTTGGCGAACGACTCTCAGCTTACATTATTTCGGAAGCCATCAGTGGGCGTAACATCCAAGCTGAATTTTTGGATGCGCGCACTGTAGTGCGTACCGATAGCAACTTCGGCCACGCTAAAATTGATTTTAAAACTACTAACCAACTTATACAAGATCATTTCAAAAGTCATTCTGATCTGCAAGTGATCACAGGCTTTGTAGGATCATCTGCCTCGGGCGAAACGACCACTATCGGAAGAAGCGGATCGGATTACACAGCAGCCATTTTTGCAGCAGCCTTAGATGCAACCTCATTAGAAATCTGGACGGATGTGGATGGTATGATGACGGCCGATCCACGCAAAGTGAAAAAAGCATTTACCGTAAAGGAAATGACGTATGAAGAAGCGATGGAGCTTTCGCACTTTGGCGCGAAGGTGATCTTCCCAGCCACCATGCAACCAGCCATGGGCAAAAAGATTCCGATCTGGATTAAGAACACATTCAACCCAACTTTTCCTGGTTCTGTCATCAGCGCGAATGCCAATGGGAAGACATTGATCATCAAAGGTGTGTCTTCGATGGGTAACATTAGTTTGTTCAATGTGCAAGGCAGCGGTTTGCAAGGAGTTGTTGGTGTGTCGATGCGATTGTTCGGCACATTAGCAAAAGAAAAGATCAATGTGATTTTGATCAGTCAGGCATCTTCAGAACACTCGATTTGTTTTGCTATTGAAAGTAATTTTTCCGCGCAAGCGAAAGCAGCTATTGAAAAAGAATTTCATTATGAAATTTTGAGTGGAGAGATGGATCGCATTGTGATGGAAAATGATCTGGCTATTGTAGCGATAGTAGGAGAGGGCATGAAGCACAACCCTGGCACCAGCGGACGGATGTTCACTGCACTTGGCAAGGCAGGTGTGAACGTTCATGCCATTGCGCAAGGTTCATCTGAATTAAATATTTCGGTCGTAATCAGGCAGGCAGATACGTCCAAAGCATTGAATGTATTGCACGAAGCATTTTTCCTTTCGGATAGAAAGGTGTTGAATGTTTTTTTAGTTGGCACTGGCTTGATCGGAAAGGAATTGGTGAAGATGATCGATCAACAATTTACCAAGTTGGCAACTCAAAACCATTTGGAGATTAATCTAGTTGGGATTGCGAATAGCAAGAAAATGCTTTTCAATGCCGATGGAATAAAATTAGCACAGGCTGTTGATGTGATGATAAAAGAGGGCGAGCCAATGTCACTGTCAGCCTACTATGAAAGAATGGAGTCGTTGAATTTATCCAACAGTATTTTTGTGGATTGCACTTCCAGTGAAGACGTAGCTGGTTTCTATGATCGAATCCTTTCAGCTAACATTTCAATTGTTACACCAAACAAAAAAGCCAACTCTGGCCCGCTAGAGCGGTACAAGAAATTGAAATCAACTACAGCCAAGCGTGGTGTTAAATTTTTATATGAAACGAATGTAGGTGCAGGTTTGCCTGTGATCAACACACTTAACGATTTGCTCATCAGTGGTGACAAAGCGCTTCGGATAGAGGCAGTATTAAGTGGCACGTTGAATTTTATATTCAGCTCGTTCGTTGAGGGAAAACAATTTAGTGAAGTGGTGAAAGAAGCAAAAGAAAAAGGATTTACGGAACCAGATCCGCGTGATGACCTGAACGGAATGGATGTCGCTCGCAAGGCTTTGATCTTGGCTCGTGAAATTGGCCTCGACCTTGAATTAAAGGATATTGAAATAGAAAATTTAGTACCTGAAAAGTGCAGAGGTGAAATGAAAGTAGATGATTTTTTCAATAAGCTTTCTTCCTTTAATTCATACTTTGATAAGTTGAGAGATCAAGCTCAAATCAAAAATGAAAAACTGCGCTACATGGCCATCTTAGAAGGAGGGAAGGCGAAAGTCTCCCTCGCTTCTGTGGGTGCATCGCATCCGTTTTATTCATTAGCAGAAAGCGATAATATTATTTTGTTGACCACCGAGCGTTACAAAGAGAGACCGATGGTAATCCGTGGGCCTGGTGCTGGTGCAGAAGTAACGGCTGCGGGTGTGTTTGCAGATGTTATTAGAATAGGTAACTATTAATTGACAAATGGGCAATTGCCCATTTGTCAACTGTCAACTAAATGTAGAGATAAACATGAATTCAATAAAAGCCTTCGCCCCCGCCACCGTAGCCAATGTTTGTTGTGGCTTTGATGTGCTGGGTTTTGCTGTGGATTTTCCTGGCGATGAAGTGATATTGACTTTAAATGACAGCAATGAAGTGACCATTTCTAAAATAATTGGCGATGGTGGAAGGCTTCCGTTGGAAACTTCTAAAAATACTGCGGGAGTTGCCGTTCAATCTTTTTTACAACTAATTGGAAAGCAGCAAGGCGTTGAAATAGAGTTGTATAAAAATCTTCCACTCGGTAGTGGCATGGGTTCTAGTGCCGCCAGTGGTGTAGCCGCATTGGTAGCCATCAATCATTTGATGGGAAATCCGTTCACAAGAGATCAACTGATTGTTCATGCCATGGAAGCCGAGCGAGTAGCTTGTGGTTCTGCCCATGCAGATAATGTAGCACCCTGCCTGATGGGTGGATTTGTATTGGTACGCGATTACCATCCGCTGGACGTGATCAAAATTCCAGCAACGGAAAATTTGTACTGCACATTGGTTCATCCGCATATCGAATTGAAAACTTCCGACTCGCGCAGGGTGTTAAAGCCTACTGTAAATTTGAAAGATGCCATTGCGCAAACGGGTAACATTGCCGGATTGATGATTGGGCTGACTACGGAAAATTATTCACTCATCAGCCGCTCGTTAAAAGATACTATTGCCGAACCGATCCGCTCTGCTTTTATTCCAGGCTTTGAACAAGTAAGAAGCACAGCCATTGCAGCAGGTGCATTGGGCTGTGGCATTTCTGGTTCGGGGCCAACCATGTTTGCATTGAGCGCAGATCATATAGCGGCAAGCAAAGTAGGAGAGGCAATGCAACTAGAATTTCTAAAATATCATTTGAAAAGTGAGGTGTATGTGTCTAAGGTGAACCAAGAGGGGGCGAGGATTATTTACTCGGATTAGATGGCTACATTGAGTAATGGCAGCATGCCTCTTGCTACAAGCTACAGACTGTTTTGTGCGTTGATTGTCAAATCTTAATTCTAAAATCTTAATTCTAAAATCTAAAGTGAATTATTACAGTACAAATAACAAAAATCAAAAAGTAAGTCTGCGCGAAGCGGTGATCCAAGGTCTTGCACCCGATAATGGGCTTTATATGCCTGAAAGTATCCCGACTTTGCCATCCTCTTTTTTTGAGTCGTTGCACAAACTTTCTTTTCAAGAGATTGGTTTCCAAGTGGCTAAAAATTTGATTGGGAATGATATCCCCACAAGTGAACTTAGACGAATTGTTGACCATACGATTCAGTTTGAAGCGCCACTTATTGAAATTGAAAAGAATATTTTTTCACTGGAATTATTCCATGGGCCTACGTTGGCCTTCAAAGATTTTGGTGCACGCTTTTTGTCTGGCTTGCTAGGCTACTTTGCCAATCAACAAGACAAAGAAATTACGATTTTAGTTGCTACCTCTGGTGATACGGGCAGTGCCGTGGCTAACGGATTTTTCAATGTGCCAGGAACAAAAGTGATCGTTCTCTATCCATCAGGCAAGGTGAGCGACATTCAAGAAAAACAATTCACTACCCTTGGTGGGAATATCACAGCATTGGAAATAGACGGCACGTTTGACGATTGTCAACGGTTGGTGAAGCAAGCTTTTTTGGATGAACAGTTGAAGCAAAAACTTTTCTTGACCTCGGCCAACTCCATCAACATCGCCCGATTGATCCCACAATCGTTTTATTATTTTCGTGCGTTCGCTCAATTGAAAGAAAAGCAAAACCCAATAGTGTTTTCTGTGCCAAGCGGAAATTTTGGAAACCTTACTGCGGGGTTGTTTGCGAAGAGAATGGGATTGCCTGTTCACCGATTTATTGCGGCTACCAATCAAAATGATATTGTACCAACTTATTTAAAAACTAAGTTATTTTCTCCTCGCCCTTCGGTTCAAACAATCAGCAATGCAATGGACGTTGGTAATCCCAGTAACTTTGCAAGGATGTTGGATTTGTATCAAAATGATTTTGGGAGTTTTTCAGGTGATGTGGCTGGCTGTCACTATTCAGATGAGCAGACTAATATGGCGATGAGAGAAGTCTTCGAAAGCAAAAAATATATTCTCGATCCACATGGTGCTGTTGGCTACTTAGGTTTGAAGGAATATTCGAAATCCAATCCCAACGCAGTTGGAATATTTTTAGAGACCGCCCACCCAGTTAAGTTTGGGGAAGTGGTGGAGCGGGCTATTGACCAGTCTGTGGCGATACCCGAGCGATTGAATTCTTATTTGAAGAAAGAAAAGCAATCGAAAAAGATGGCCAACTCATTTAGCGGGTTAAAGGAATTTCTTTTTCGTTGAAGAATATAGTATTCTCTTGAATTATTGAGTGAACAAAATACCTGTGTTTGTAGGATTTCTAACTATCCTCACTCTCATGTACCATTTGGAAACATTTAGCAGAATAATACAAGGGGAATCTATGTTAATTGAAATTTTAAAATTTATATGGCTGCTCAAATTGAACATTTCCGTAACCTGGTTTCGCTGTCTGCTGTCGATGGAACAATTGAGGAGGCAGAGCGCGTGGCCCTTTCAAAGATTGCATTCGATCAGGGCATTCCACTTGAACGTATGAATGTGATGCTAAAACGTGCCAACGAGTACGTCCATATTATTCCACAGAACATGGTAGACCGTGAAAAGCAATTAGAAGAAATGATTCGGTTTGCTAGTGTGGATGGAACGTTTTGCAAAGCAGAACTGGATCTAATAACAACTGTTTCTGAGCGGCTTGGGTTTACAAAACCAGAGCTAGATAGGTTTATTGAAATGAACAAAGTTGCTTAACGATGCAATTACAATAGGGGATTCATTTCTCAATTGCTTGTACTCGCTTTAATTAATTGATGCATTGAGCTGTCTGCATTAATAATTTTTAACCCTACATTTGGTGGATTTCTTCTAACTGAAATTTTTAGAAATAGAATTCTGCTTCAATATAACCATTCATGTAGCATGGTTATTTAGTTTCTAATGATTGAGACTGAGTTCCAATTTTTTATTTCCATCCTTGTTCACCCAACAATGGAACAAACGCAAAATTATCAAACTCTTCTTTAATCAATTTCCCATTTTGCTTAGTGATCTTGAGCATCATTTGTTTTTCTCTATCACCGACAGGTATAATCAAGATGCCGCCTTCGGCTAATTGATCAGTGAGTGCCTCGGGTACAACGGGTGCGCCTGCTGTTACTATAATTTTATCGTATGGAGCTTTAGCAGAAATACCTTTGCTGCCATCGCCAAAAAAGAAAAAAGGTTTGTAGCCAAGCTGCGGAAGAAATTCTTTGGTGCGCTCATACAGCTTTTTTTGAAACTCAATAGTGTAAACCTTGGCGCCCATCTCCATCAAAATGGTGGCTTGGTAGCCCGAGCCAGTGCCGATCTCCAGCACTTTGTCGCCTGGCTTAATGGCAAGCTTCTCTGTTTGGAAGGCGACCGTGTAGGGCTGGGAAATGGTCTGACCTTCCCCGATTGGGAACGCCTTGTCCTCGTAGGCATGAACGAGTAGGGCATCATCGAAAAACACGTGCCTAGGCACTTTTCCGATGGCGGCCAAAACCCGTTCGTCCAAAATGCCCTTTAAACGCAGTTTTTTCACCAAGTTGTTGCGCAACCCTCGCTGGCGGTAGTTATCCTCTATCATTTCAAAATATTGTCATTTTGGCTCAAAAAAGGCCATTTTTTCAGATCAAACAAAGTTTTATAAAATCTTTAGGAAAAGTGAAACTCAACTCCCTACTTTGGGGTTCTCTAAAGCACAGAAAAAACCTATTTGCCATAGCGTTCGACTGTGTAAAACCTGACTCTAAACGGTCAGGTTTTTTATTTTCCAATCAGGATAAATGGTGCCCAATAAAATGGAGTGGAGTACTTGCCTTCTCGAATCATTTTCACTTTTGCTTGCTGCAATGCATAACTAAAACTCGTTGATTTTGACTGCAAGAGATATTTATAAAAATCTGTCATCAACTCTGCGGTCGATTCATCAGCCACACTCCAAAACGATACGATGATATTTTTTGCACCCGCATACACCAGTGCTCGTGATAAGCCGATTACGCCTTCTCCTTTAGAAATTTTGCCGAGACCCGTTTGGCAAGCAGATAGCACGGCCAAGTTTGCGTTCAGCGAAAGATTATAGATTTCTCCTGCATATAAATTTCCATCATCAGTAGAGGTCGTGTTTAAAAATATCTTTGATGACTCAGGATTGGCCTCATCTACAATACCATGCGTGGCAAAGTGCAAGTAATCGTATTTAGAAATTTCATTTGACTTTACCATGGTTTCATTCGCATCGGCAAAGGTGATGGCTTTAGAATTTCCTGCAAAGAGTTGGGCAATGGTACTGATTTCTTTTTCTGTTCCTGGCAGGGTATTCAAATTATCCTTTTCAGGGAAGGTGACAGGAGCGCACAAGAAAATGGTTGGATTGAGAATGGTTGATCTCGTTTTGTTTTTCTGCATTAATAAGCTAGCAGAGAATTCATAAGCGATGTAATACCTATTGACTAAATAAGTAGTGGTTTTGAAATCCTCCGATTTTATTCTCTTCTCTGGCAATGCTTCAAATGGGAGAGTACCTAATTTTCCTGTTGGGATGATAATCAATTCTTTTATTTTAGAAGATAGGGTAGGTGCGATTAAGTCACTTAACTCATTACCTGTTTTCTTGTAAGTGGCAAAATCATTATAAAGGATACTGTTGGAAAATCCCTTTAATGATCTACTGAAATTATCTGGCACCGTAGAATTAATGATCGAAAATTTGTTCTTAGTGATTACGAATTGGTATATCCGATTACTTTTCTCGGCTAAAAAATAACTGATCACCGCAGTCTGATCATCTAGTGATGTTTGTATATCTTTTGTAGTGGTAGTTGATTGACTGAATTTAAGGTTGTAATAGTTAGGAAAATCCTTCTCTAGTTTTTTCACAAAAGCATTGTATTGATTGTTGTTGGCAAACAATTGCTCGCGTAATTTTTTCTCTTCTTCCTGGGTTGGTTTTTGAGCTAACTTCTGAACACAAAGGGAGATTGAAGACTTTATATTTTTCTCTTGTTCCAACAACTCTGATGGGATACCCGAAAAGGATTTGGCTTGCGAGTCTGCTATAGATTCTTGCAACACAGCCGACTTACTTTTCTCTGCAAAGTAAAACGCTTTTTCACGATACGGTTTTGGGTCGATGATGTTTTCGCTTATGGTGTGGGCAATGCGTACGCCATCTTCATACACCTCGCTGGCCAATTCTCCTAGCGCCAATTTATCACCTTCATCAGAACTGTGATGGCGAATATCGTCAATCAAAGAATCGCAAGAGTAGAGACAAGCAAGAGCCAATTTTAAGTCTTGAAGCTTGAGCGTCTTGCCTAAATATTTTAATTCCAGTGATTTCGCTTTTGTACTCAACAAATAAACTTGAACAGTAGCATTGTAATAGTCATTAGACAAAGGATTTTTAGAGACATCGGCATTGTTAAAAGTAGGGGAGTTGGCAATTAATCCTTGTTGAAAAGAAGACAGAGCCTCATCAAATTTACTATTGCCCAAAGAAAGATTTCCTTTATCGATAAACGCTCGAGCGATATCGGGGTGTTTGATCCCATGCGATTTCTGGTAAATCTCGATGGCCTTTTCATAATAGCCCAGCGCGGCAGTTTGATTTTTTAACTTAGCGTACGTGCTGCCTAAGTTTTGTAACACGATGGCAAGATTGGGATGGCCGTTGGGATATATTTTCTCCCAGATTTTTTTTGCTGTCTCAAATGAATTGATGGCATCGCCATAGAGTTCCAACTTATTGTAACTGATGCCGATGTTGGTATTGGCAATAGCAATTTTTGGATGATCAGTGCTATGCAATTTCTGGTAAGTGGCTAATGCCTTTTCATAATATTCCAATGCCTTATCGGGATTTGAACTGAGATAGATAAGCCCTAGATTATTGTAAGAGGCCGCAACTTGTTCATCGTATTCGCCAAATAAATTCTGCCGAGTCTGCAATGCCATGTTTTCAAATTCCTCAGCCTGATTGTATTTGCCCGTGACTAAATAGGTGGATGCAATATTTGCCAGGCAATTGGCAGCTTCCTTCGTATTTCCCTTTTCGACTAATTGAAATTTAGATAAAGATGATTGTAAGTTTTCTAAGGCTAAATCGAATCTACCTTTTTTAAGATTGAGAAAACCAGTAGTAGAAAGTGTAACCGCACTAATAAAGAGATCAGTAGATTGTGTTTCACTTAAAAGCAATTCAGCTTCTTGTAGATTGCCTTGTGCAATTAATATTTCGGCTTTTTTGTTTTGCAAAAGTGAAAGTTGATTTCCGTTTGTGGTTTGTTTCAATTCGCTATCAACGAATGAGATAGCCCCGTCATAATTGGCTAGTGCTGCAAGTGAATCTATTTTCTTTAATGACTGTTCAAGTTGAGCAATTGAATTGATCGAAATGAGAAGTAGTGCAAAAAGGAGAAGGATTGAGTGCTTCATTAAAATCGGTATATATAAGTGACGGAACTTACCAACTCTCGCGTCAGCCCATCTGGACTGAACTCGCGTTGAACAATTTTATGGCCTACCAAGAGTCTTATTCCCGATTTTACATTAAAGTTATAACCTGCCGTGCCAATTGCCGATAGGGCTAGCCCATTTCCTTCGTTTCCATCTTTATCAGATGATGCACGAACGCCTTGGCTATTCGTGATTTTATCGGATGTAATTCGATAAATGGGCAATAAGCCCACTGAAAAATTGAATCTTGATAAGCGAAAGTTTCGCTCTACACGAAGCATCACATCAATTCCTCTCTTTAGATTTTTGGCTTGCGTATACCTATCTACATATGACTCTTCCCTATCCCCATCCCAAGCAGACCACGTAAACTGATTGTCATTTTGATTGAGCGGGATTTGAATGCCAGTTGCGAAAAGCCATTTCCTGTTTATTAGCGATAAGCCTGTTATAAAATCATAAGTGCCTAGGCTAGTTTGATAATACATTGGTAAGGGAAGTCCTCGTATCGTTTTGTCTGATGAATTGGTAGGGATTTTGCCACCAAGCGAAATGTTCAGATCAAATCGATCATTGGAAAAAATATTTCGTGTGAAGCAGAGAGAAATGTCGCCAACGGAAGAAGTGTTTGCTAGTTGACCGTCCACAAACTGATATGGAAGCTTTACTTGAAATGTGTTTCTTCTATTTAGGCTAAAGTTTAAATCTGCCGTTGCCACATAAACAATCGGAGTGAGTGTTGTTGTGCCTCTATAAAAACTCATTTCCATGGAAAGAAGTTTTACTTTGATCCTTTTATTGTAGGGCTGATCGGGCTTCATAGCACCCATCGTACAAAAGCCAGCATCGCTACAGCCTTGCGAAAAAGAGAGTAAAGATGTGAGAAGAAAAAACGAACAAGAAGTAATAAATTTCATTGCTACTATAGTGGCACTAAAGTAATCAAAAACTTTGGTGCTAAGGAAGAAATGAAAATTAAAAACGCACTATGTAGGCAATTTGTCCTATGAAATCGCGCGATAATCCATCTGGATTGGCATGGCGTTCTTTAATTTTGAAAGACGTGAGCAAGCGGATGCCCATGTGCGTACCAAATTGATAACCACCACCCACTAGTAAGTTAGCGGTTAATCCATCAGAACCAGAAACATCTGTAAGTGTACCCGATTCGCTCACTGTTTTATCTGGCGAAAGCCTCCAAAGTTGTAGAGCTCCTACATATAAATTGAACCTCGATAGTCTAAAATTTCTTTCTATGCGCAACATCAAATCATCTCCGCGCACAAGCCCGGCAGACTGATCATAGACTTTAACCACATTGTACAAACTGTGGCCTTCCCATTGCTTCACTGTAAATTGATTTTTTATTTGATTTAATGCGTGTTGATAGCCGATTGCGAACATCCACTGCCGAGTGATAAGAGAAGCACCAAAATTTACATCGTTGGATCCATAACTAGTTTGCTGATAGAGTGGCATGGGCAGCCCATCATCAGAACGTTTATCCGGTCGGCTTGTATAGAGCTTAACTCCAGCAGTTATATTGAATTGATACTTGTCATTAGCGACAACATTTTGAGAAAGATTAAAAAATAAATCTCCCCATCCGCTTGAAGTGGGCATCTTGCCTTCTATAATAGTGTAAGCAGGAAACCGGATTTGAAGATTGGTTCTTTTGGTAAGGCCAACATTGGCATCTAAAAAAGTGGAATGAATCCAATCTCCATACTTGGTGTGACCTATATGCTGGGTCAACTCAATTGAATTTAACCTAATCGTAAATTTCTTTACATAAAATTGATCGGGCTTAAGTGCGCCCATGGTGCAAAAGCCAGAGTCGCTGCACCCTTGCGCATTAGCCTCCAGACTAGTAAGGATGTTGAAACTAAAAGAAAGGAAAATCAATTTCATAGAAAGCTTTTTGAATAAACAAAAACTTTCTCAAAATGTTTAGTTGAACTTTACATCCCCAAAGATTGATTCTCAATAGAGGCCAACTCAATGATCTTTTCGTACTCTTTCGGATTAAGATCATTGAAGAAATAGTGGATGGGGTTGACGATAACTCCATTCACAAAAACCTCGTAGTGAAGGTGTGGTGCGGTAGAAAGACCGGTATCGCCTACGTACCCAATCAAGTCGCCTCTCTTCACTCTTTGCCCTTGCTTCACCGCAAAGCCATGCATGTGTGCAAAGCGTGTGCGGTAGCCGTAACCATGGTCGACTTCTAATACTTTTCCATATCCGGTAAAACTCACCTCCAATTTATCGATCACACCGTCTGCGGTGGCGTAGATGGGCGTTCCAATTTGCGCGGCAAAATCTACACCTGTGTGCATCTTGAATACTTTGTAAACAGGATGTATGCGCATACCAAAACCAGAAGCCAACGCGATCAGTTCTTTGTTGGCCACAGGCTGAATAGCCGGTATGGCCGCAAATAATTTTTCTTTGTTCTCAGCCAATGCAATTACATCGTCTTGCGATTTAGATTCAATGTAGACTTTGCGCTTTAGTTTATCTACGCGCTCATGCAACTTGACAAGGAAATCTTCATGAACAATATCCATTTCTTTAATATTAGCATAGCGGTCAACTCCACCAATGCCCGCTTCGCGAACGCTCTTATCAATTGGCTCTGTGCCGAGTACTGCTCTATAAATATTATCATCACGGTATTCTAAGCTGGCGAGTTCTTTGTCTAGTTTATCTACCTCTTTTTGCAAATTTTCGTAGAGGTATTCCATTTCTTTCACTTCGTTCTTGAGCAAGAGTTCGCGAGGCGATTCAAAATAATTGCTAAATAAAATAAAAATGCCCACAGCCATCCCAAAAGTCAACAGCAAAATGCCCAGCGTATTCAGCACGATGTCACCCGTGGTGGTCTTAATGCGCTCGTACTTGCACGTTTCGGTATCGTAGTAATATTTTATCCTAGCCATAAACTGATTTTAAATTTTAGATTTAGGATTTTAGATTTTCTTCTTTGGGTCTAAAAACCTTTATAAAATTCTCATTACACTCTAAGTAGGGGCCTTCCAAAAGATCGATGCAATACGGGATAGCTGGGAACACTGCGTCCAAGCATTGCCTGATGGCTTTTGGTTTGCCAGGCAAATTTACAATTAAAGTTTTATTTCTTAATCCGGCTGTTTGTCGCGATAGAATTGCGGTAGGAACGTACTGCAAACTCACACTGCGCATCAATTCTCCAAACCCAGGCATCATTTTGTCACAGACTGCTTCTGTTGCCTCTGGGGTTACATCTCTTTTGGATGGGCCGGTGCCACCGCACGTGACGATCAAACAACATTTTTTTTCATCGGCCATTGAAATCAGTGTATGTTCAATCAACTTTTGTTCATCAGGTATTACTGCGTATTCTTTTTCCCACTGACTTATCAAATATTCATTCAACGTGGCCACGATTGCCTTGCCGGGGATGTCTTCATAAATGCCTTTGCTGGCGCGGTCTGAGACATTGATAATTCCAATACGGATCATTGAGTTGGGATAAAAAGGGAAGTCAGAAGTCAGAATATAGAATTGTTGGATGCTTGATACTCGTTATATTATTTAAAAGAATACAGAAGTCAGAAGTTAGAAGTCAGAATTGTGCGATGGTTAATACTCGTATTTTACTTCTGACTTCCATATTCTAAATTCTTACTTCTTTTTGATTCTCGACCTTCAGCGCTCTTCCCTTCTTAAAAACCTGCCTTCCCTTATTTATTCCTTTTCTAATTTCTTTTTGCTCTTCGGTGGGGAGAAGTAGGATTTCTTTGCATTCTACAGAACAACAGTTATCAAATTTCGTTGCGCACTCATCGCATTGAATAAATAATAAATGACACCCATCATTTTTGCAATTCGTATGATTATCGCAGGGCTTACCGCATTGGTGGCAGGAGCTAATCACGTCATCGGAAATGCGTTCGCCCATTCGTTCATCGAAGACGAAGTTCTTTCCAATGAATTTATTTTCCAATCCTTGCTCTTTTACTTGCTTGGCATACTCAATAATGCCACCATCTAATTGAAAGACATTCTTAAAGCCACGATGCTTGAACCAGGCACTTGCCTTTTCGCACCGGATGCCGCCTGTACAGTACATCAAGACACTTTTATCTGTTTTATCTTCCAATAAATCTTCTACCACTTTCAATTCGTCACGGAAGGTATCTACATCGGGGCAAATAGCGTTTTTAAAATGGCCTACTTCGCTTTCGTAGTGGTTGCGCATGTCTACGATAATCGTTTCTGGTTTCTCTGCGAGTTGATTGAATTCTTTTGCACCTACGTGCCTGCCACGATCGGTGACATCAAAGGTTTCATCATTCAATCCATCGGCCACGATTTTGTTTCTGACTAGTATTTTAAGCTTGAAGAAAGATTTTCCGTTGTCGTCTACCGCTGTGTTTAACCTTACGCCATCTAAAAACGAAATGGTGTAGAGTTGCTGTTGGAATGACTCAAAAAAATCTGTGGGTACGCTGATTTGTGCATTGATGCCTTCATGCGCCACATAGATGCGTCCTAGTACGTGGAAACTTTCCAATAGTTTGTAAAGCTCATCTCGAAATAGTTTCGGATCGAGTAGATGATGATACTTGTAAAATGAAACGGTAGTACGCTTTTCGTCAATCTTCTGTAAGCGTTCTTTTAGTTCTTTGCCGTTTATTCGATTGTAAAGTGGCATTGGGATAATTCAATCCTCAAAGGTAATCATATTTTAGATTTGAGATGTTGGATTTTGGGTATACGAAGGGTATAAGAAAGTTTTATGACTAAAAGCAAAAGTACGTTAAGCCTATGCATATTAGTGGAAAGTTATCCGTTGCGTGCCAATGAGCTCACTTTAATCTCGGAGCCGATGCTCTGCCTAGGCCATTCCCACGCGTGCCGGGCTACCAACATTTACTTCTTAAACTCAATCTTCTTCTGCTTGATGTTTTTTTCAAGCAAGTGTATCAAAATACCATCCTTCAATCCTACATCTGGCACGATGATACTATTTGAGTGCGCCCATTCCATTACTTTAATATATATGCCGCTGGCGGGTATGATCACATCGGCTCGGTCGGGGTTCATTTGCAGTTGATAGATGCGCTGCTCGATGGAGAGCTGCTCGATCATCTCCATGGTTGCTTTTACTTTTTTCAATGAGAGGGTGGCCCCTGGTTTTTTTCGTGCGAGTTCAAAAATCTTGGATATATTTCCGCCCGTACCCACTGCAATTACTTTGCCGTATTCTTTTTTTACGTTTTCCCTCACCCAATGTTCCATGTCTTGCCACATCACAGGTGAATCATGGTGTTCCAATATCCGCACCGAACCGATCTTGAAGGAACGTGTTTTTATTTTCTTCCCGTTCACAAAAAGATTTAGCTCTGTGCTACCACCGCCTACATCAATGTGAAGATAGGTCTCTTTGTCTAGGTAAGAGAAGATGGCCTTGTTGATTAGGTCGGCCTCTAGGTGTCCATCAATAATGTTGATGGTGATGCCCAGTTCTTCTTTTACCTGTCGTGCGATCTCTTCACCATTTTCAGACTCGCGCATGGCAGAGGTGGCACAGAACATATAATCATCTACCTCATACAACTCAAGCAGCAGCTTATAAGCCTTCATCAGCTTCTTAAACTTGGCCGCGCTGCCTTCGCTGATGCGGTTGGTAGTAAACACATCGTGACCCAAGCGCAGAGGAAAACGCACATACTCTAATTTTTTGAATAGCCTCTTCTCACCACCCTCTAAGATAGTGGTAATCTGGAGACGGATAGCGTTTGACCCGATATCGATGGCAGCAAGTTTCAAATGAGGTGGTTTAGGTTAATTCCCCAAAATAAGCATAATCGCTTTTTATTTACTACAAGATTCCGTTTCTTTACATCGCTTATTCAGAAAGACTGAGGGACAGGGCCCTGCGAAGTCTTAGCAACCTTAACGTTAACAACGGGATTGGTGCTAACTCCCTTTCAATCCCAATCTATTGGGATTGGAGAAGATGAGCAAGGCCAATCTTATCAGGCTCTTTCTGGATAACTAGTTAAACGACAGAAAGAGTGAAAAAAATCGAAGACATTTTACGGGAGCGGATCCTCATCTTGGATGGTGCTATGGGCACGATGATCCAACGCCACACGCTAGAGGAAGAGGATTTTCGTGGAGAAAGATTTAAAGATCACACCCATTTGCTGAAGGGCAACAATGATCTGCTCTCTATCACAAGGCCAGACATCATTAAAGAAATCCATCGTCAGTACTATGAAGCAGGTGCTGATATTGCCGAGACGAATACATTCAGCGGAACGACCATTGCACAGGCAGATTACCATCTTGAGCATATTGTTTATGAATTGAATTTTCAATCGGCCAAGATTGCTAAAGAAGTCGCGGAAGAATTTACAAATCGCGAACCAAGTAAGCCTCGATTTGTGGCAGGTGCCGTTGGCCCCACAAACAGAACGTTGTCCATCTCTCCCAACGTAAATGATCCTGGTTATCGCGCTGTTACTTTCGATCAACTCAAAGTTGCCTACAAAGAGCAGGTGAAAGGTTTGATGGATGGCGGGGCGGATTTGATTTTGGTAGAAACCATTTTTGATACGTTGAATGCAAAGGCTGCGCTCTTTGGCATTCAAGAATTATTCGATGAGTTGGGCAAGTCCTTGCCGATTATGGTGTCGGGTACAATTACCGATGCCAGTGGTAGAACTTTATCAGGCCAAACGACAGAAGCATTCTTAACTTCTGTTTCTCATGTGCCATTATTAAGTGTTGGATTGAATTGCGCACTCGGTGCAAGACAACTACGTCCGTATCTTCAAGTACTAAATGAAAACGCTCCGTTTTTTGTAAGTGCGTATCCCAATGCTGGGCTGCCAAATGAATTTGGTCAATACGATGAAGGACCACAAGAGATGGCAGATCAGATCAAAGAATTTTTAGAAGAGGGATTAGTAAATGTATTGGGTGGATGCTGCGGCACTACACCCGATCATATTCGTGCCATTGCAGAGTTGGCAAAGAAATATAAACCAAGGGAGGTTGAATTTGCTTAACTAAAATAATTAAATATGTATGTAAGGGAGAGATTTTTTTAATAGAATCTCAATTTGGCAGACAGTGTCTGCCAAATTGAGATTTGCATAAGAATTTATTATAAAACGTGTAACTGAACTAGCTTAACTTAGATAAAAGATATAGATATTTTAGTAAAGTAAATTAGCAATTGAATTTGGCAGACACTGTCTGCCAAATTCAAAAATTGTAATAAGATTAATGAAAAAGGCTAAAAGAAAATCAATAGTTGTGAAGAAAAAATCAACAAGACTAACTGTTTCTAGCGGAAGCTATAAAAAGCTTCTGGAGACTATTGGTTTTACACTGCAGCGTGCAAGAGGCTTTGCAGTTCAGATAGTCAATCGAGAGATAGTTAAATCAAATTGGGAAATAGGCAAGCATATCGTTGAGTTTGAGCAATTGGGCAACGAGCGTGCCGAGTATGGAAGTGAACTATTGGTAAGGCTTTCTAAAGATTTGACGCTCCTTTACGGAAGGGGTTTTGGAAGACGGAATGTATTGGATATGCGCAGATTTTATCTGGCTTATCAAAAATGGCAGACAGTGTCTGCCAAATTGAGTTGGAGCCATTATATTGAACTACTGTCTGTATCTGATGAAATAGGAAGGAGTTTTTATGAAAAGCAAAGCGTCATAGAAAATTGGTCATTGAGTGAACTGGAGCGTCAAATTGATTCTTCTCTGTTTGAGCGGTTAGCATTAAGCAGAGATAAGAAAGGAGTGTTGGCACTCTCTAAAAAAGGACATCAAGCAACAAGGGTGGACGAAGTAATAAAAAATCCTTTTTTCCTCGATTTTCTTAAGATAGCGAAGAGCCATCGGATTACAGAAAAACAATTAGAGCAAAGGATTATTGACAATCTTCAGCTATTCTTGCTAGAATTAGGTAAGGGCTTTACGTTTGTGTCGAGGCAGTACAGAATCTCTATCCGCAATAAACACTTTCACATTGATTTAGTTTTTTATCACAGAATTTTGCGGTGCTTTGTTTTAATTGATTTAAAAATAAAAGGAGTAAAGCACACAGACATTGGTCAGATGAATTTGTACCTAAATTATTTTAAAGCAGAGGAAAATGTAACAGGTGACAATGAGCCAATTGGTATTATCCTTTCCGCAGAAAAGGATGAAGTATTAGTCGAGTTTGCAATGGGAGGTATCTCCAACAAGATATTTGTTTCTAAGTATCAGCTTTATCTGCCAGATAAAAAACAATTAGAAGCACAGGTAAAAGATATTTTGAGAAGAAGAGTAAAGGCAAAATAATAACAGTGCATTGAAAAACGATAACTATTTAAAACTCAGTGGCCTCGAAGCCGTAACGGTTACCCCCGAATCAAACTTTGTCAATATTGGCGAGCGGACGAACGTTACGGGTTCTGCCAAATTCCTTAAGCTCATCAAGGAAGATAAGTTTGACGAAGCACTCTCTGTAGCCCTAGATCAAGTGCGCGGTGGGGCGCAAGTGATTGATGTGAACATGGACGAGGGCATGTTGGATTCTGAAGCGGCCATGGTCAGATTCTTGAATTTGATGGCATCCGAGCCAGAGATCAGTCGCATACCTGTGATGGTCGATTCTTCTAAATGGAATGTAATCGAAGCGGGATTAAAATGTTTGCAAGGAAAAAGTATCGTCAACTCGATCAGCTTAAAAGGAGGAGAAGAAGAATTCCTTCGTCAGGCGAAATTAGTGAAACGATATGGAGCCGCCACCGTAGTGATGGCTTTTGATGAAGCGGGGCAAGCGGATACCTACCAGCGCAGAATTGATATTTGTAAACGAGCTTATGACATCCTTACCCAAAAAATAAATTTCCCACCACAAGATATTATTTTTGATCCGAATATTTTTCCAATAGCTACGGGCATTGATGAACACCGTAATTATGCACTCGATTTTTTCAAAGCCACCAAATGGATACGCACAAACTTACCGCATGCCCACGTGAGCGGTGGTGTAAGCAATGTGTCATTTAGCTTTCGTGGAAATCAATTGGTGCGCGAGGCCATGCACTCGGTGTTCTTGTACTATGCTATTAAAGAAGGCATGGACATGGGCATTGTTAATCCTTCCATGCTCGCAGTGTATGACGATATTCCTAAAGATTTGTTAGAGAGAGTAGAAGATGTATTGCTGAATAGGAGAGAAGACGCGACAGAACGACTATTAGAATTTGCAGAAACAGTCAAAGGCTCTGCAAAGAAAAAAGAGCAAGACGATGAGTGGAGAAACGGAACAGTGGAAGAGAGACTGACGCACTCATTGGTAAAAGGAGTGATTGAATATATTGAAGTGGATATTGAAGAAGTGCGCCAGAAATTTGAGAAACCTCTTCACGTGATCGAAGGGCCTTTGATGGATGGCATGAACGTGGTGGGTGATTTATTTGGCGCGGGTAAAATGTTTTTGCCTCAAGTTGTAAAGAGTGCAAGAGTAATGAAAAAGGCAGTTGCCTATCTTACCCCATACTTGGAAGAAGAAAAGAGACGCAGCGGCCAAGTGGGTAAACCAGCCGCGAAAATATTGATGGCTACCGTAAAAGGAGATGTGCACGACATTGGAAAAAATATCGTGGGTGTTGTCTTGTCTTGCAATAATTATGATGTGGTTGACTTGGGTGTGATGGTGCCTACTGAAAAAATCATTGAGGCAGCAAAGCGCGAGAAGGTAGATATCATTGGGCTAAGTGGTTTGATTACCCCATCATTAGACGAGATGGTGCACGTGGCCAAAGAGATGGAACGCGAAGGAATGACTTTGCCATTATTGATTGGAGGAGCGACCACTTCTCGCATCCACACTGCGGTAAAGATAGACCCTATGTATAGTGGGCCAGTGGTTCATGTGCTGGATGCTTCGCGTTCTGTACCTGTAGCCAGTGAATTTATTAATCCAGATACGCGAGTTGCATTTAGGGCAAGGGTGAAGAAAGAATATGTGGAGATGCGCAAAGACCATGAAGGCAGACAACAACTCAAAAATTATATTCCGCTTGTTGAGGCGCGAAAGAACAAAGTAAAAATCGATTGGACTAAAGCTGAAATCACCAAACCCATTTTTTTAGGAAAGAAGGTGTTGGTGAATTATCCTATTGATGAAATTGCCAAGTATATCGACTGGACTCCGTTTTTTCAAACATGGATGTTGTACGGACGTTACCCGGAAATTTTCAAAGACGAGAAAGTAGGAGAGGAGGCGCAAAAACTTTATGCCGATGCGCAAACGATGTTGGCGAGGATCATTGCTGGTAGAAAATTATCTGCCAGTGGCGTCTTGGCTTTCTATCCCGCACAAAGCACCGACACAGATGATGTTTTGTTGTATAAAAAAGATAGTGATGAAGTTTTAACAACTCTTCATTTTCTTCGTCAGCAAAACAAGAAAGCTAAAGACCTCCCTAATTTTTGTTTGTCTGATTTTGTTGCGCCACAAAATTCAGGTGAGAGAGATTACATCGGCATGTTTGCAGTAACGGCTGGAGTAGGCCTGGAAAAACTTATTCAAGAGGCAAAAGCCAAGCAAGACGATTATTCTGAGATCATGGCAAAGGCATTGGCAGATCGCTTGGCAGAAGCTTTTGCAGAACTGCTCCACGCTAAAGTGAGAAAAGAATTCTGGGGTTATGCAAAAGATGAAAATGTTTCTGTGGATGAGATGATCAAAGAAACTTATCAAGGAATTCGTCCTGCACCTGGCTACCCTGCTTGCCCAGACCATACCGAGAAACAAACCATCTTTGATTTATTGGAAGCAGAAAAAGAAGTAGGCATTATACTCACAGAATCATTTGCCATGTACCCCACGGCCGCAGTCAGTGGTTATTATTTTTCCAATCCTGAATCAAAATATTTTGGACTGGGAAAGATTGAAAAAGATCAAGTGGTAGAATACGCAGATAGAAAGGGAAAGAGTTTAGAAGAAACGGAGAAATGGTTATCACCGAACTTGTCTTATTCAATTTGAAAATTTGAAGATGAGCCAATTTGAAAATTACCCTTTACAACTCGTATCAGACCACGTATTAGATAACATCCAAAAGTCAGCGCAAAAACCATTTTCAAATCTTCAAATCAGCAAATTTTCAAATTAGTAAAAATGAAAGTAACCGACCACATTAAAAACGCGAAAGGCAAAACATTATTCAGTATTGAAATCCTCCCTCCATTAAAAGGAGAGAACATCCGTACTTTGTTCGACAATATGGATCCATTAATGGAGTTCAAGCCGCCTTTCATTGATGTAACTTATCACCGCGAGGAGTATGTGTATAAGAAAAAAGAGAATGGCCTATTGGAAAAACGTTCCACTCGCAAAAGACCAGGAACGGTTGGTATTTGCGCGGCCATTCAAAATCATTATAAAGTAGATACCGTGCCGCATATCATCTGCGGAGGTTTCAACAAAGAGGAAACAGAAAACGCATTGATTGATTTACAATTTTTAGGGATTGATAATGTACTTGCTTTACAGGGCGATGCTATTAAATCGGAGGCGCGATTTGTGCCCGAGCCAGACGGACATCGGTATGCATCCGAGTTAGTAGAGCAAGTCGTTAATATGAACAACGGAAAATTTATTGACGAAGAACTGCAACATGCCACGCCTACCAACTTTTGTATTGGTGTTTCTGGCTACCCAGAAAAACACTTCTCTGCTCCTAATTTAAAAACAGATTTGAAGTTTTTAAAAAATAAGGTTGACCTAGGTGCCGAGTACATTGTTACCCAAATGTTCTTTGATAACAAGCCTTACTTTGAGTTTGTAGAAAAATGTAGAGAGGCGGGCATCAACGTGCCCATCATTCCGGGTATAAAGCCTATCACCGCCAAGGTGCAGACCAATGTGCTTCCAACTATTTTCCATATCGATCTACCCGATGAACTCTCTGATGAAATTGAAAAGTGCAAAGACAATGCAGCCGTGAAGCAAGTAGGTATTGAGTGGTGCGTGAAGCAATCCAAAGAACTTATGAAGTATGGTGTGCCACTAGTCCACTTCTATTCAATGGGCAAATCTGATCCTATTTATAAAATAGCGAAGCAGTTGTTTTAGTATGAATTTTTAATGAATAGTCCATCTTATTCCTGCAATGCCTCGAATGCCTTGCAGGGGTGCATAGTTGTAGGAGGTATCAAAAGAATAGCCATTTGGATTATCAACTGAAATATTTTTATCGAATGGATCAAACGGCCGAAGCAACGGGTCTTTTGGTAAAAAATTCAATAGGTTTTTTATGCCTAGGTACAATTCCAAATTTTGATTGATTGTTTTAGTTGCTTGTAAGTTGATAATGCTAAACCAAGGGGACATCGCTTCACGATAATCGTTAGGGACTACGGGCAAGTGCATAGGCCCTGTAACTTTTCCTGTCAAGTCGAAAGTAATTTTGCTGGTAGGAAGTGTATAGCTCATTGTAAATGTTCCTGAAAAGCCTGGGGCATTTTGCTGAGGCGTGTCTTTTCCTTTGCTGTCGGTTCTAAATACTTCCATCAGCGTAACACCTGTCAATAACTTTAAACTGTTTGCAAAACTCAAATCCGCGTTTACTGTAATACCTCTTGATACGGCATGGCCTGATAGGTTATCGTAAATTATCTTTTGAGGATCGGTGGTAAAATCGCCAATTATTTTATTGGTGAAATAGGTATAGAATAAACTACCATCAAGATTGATATATCCCTCTCTAATAAAAATATTTTTGGCATAGTTTAGATTTACGTTCCATGACCTTTCAGGATCAAGATTATTCTTCACCTCTACTTGCCGTGCGCCTGTGAGTGCTGCATGTTCTTCAGTAAAAAGATTGACAACCCTATAGCCGCTCCCACTAGTTAGTCGCAACGTGTTATTGGGATTAGGCGATAGTTTAAAACTCAAGCGCGGAGTAAAGATATTACCATGGATAGTATGATGATCATACCGCGCACCTGCCAACACTGAAAACTTTGTAGTGAATTTTATTTCGTCTTGCACAAATACCCCCGGAAGGAATGTGATGTTTGGGTTGTTCTTTCCATCTAGGGAAGAAGTTCCAGCGGTGTTGTCATCGTAATGCGTGTAGCGAAGCGGCAGTCCTGCTAACCATTCGTGCTTGCCCAACTGTTTGGCCCAGCGGAATTGCAAAAATCCGGTAGTTTGATCAGCTAAATATTTGGTAACTCCATAATACGAATCTTGCAGGTGGTAATTATAGGAGTAATCAACGTTAAAATCTTCTTTACTATTTAGTTGATAATTACCAATGAACTCTGTACGATTGGTATAGATAGATTCTCCATAATAAGTAGTGCTGCCACGATACTCAGGAGTCCATTGTAATTCTCCACCCCATCTATTTTCATAAACATAGCGCGCAGCAAGTGAAAATTTTTTATTTGATGGTCTATAGAAACTCCACTTATTGAAAATGGAAACGCGCTGTTGAAGCGTAGCATCTGTAAAGTTATCCTTATTCACATCCCACTTTTGCCAGAAATTAAAGTAATTGATGCCAACTAAGGCCGAGGATTTTTTTACTTTTAAAGAGCCAGCCAAGTCTGCGTTGTACTCGCCTAGGGTAGAACCAAATGCATCTACTTTGATGGAAGTCGTGCCCATCGGTTCTTTTGTAATGATGTTAATGACTCCGCCCACTGCTTCCGATCCGTACAATGTAGAAGCAGGGCCTTTCACTACTTCAATTCTTTTCACTAAACTATTAGGTATTCCGGCTAATCCATACACCGTGGCAAGACTGCTAACGATGGGCATACCATCTATCAATATCATGGTGTAAGGCCCTTCCAATCCATTGATGTGTATATCACCCGTGTTGCAAACATTACAATTGATTTGTGGCTGTACGCCATTCACCATAGAGAGCGCTTCGAATATATTAGGGGTTGGATTTTTGAGAAAGAGGGACGGAGCATAGACTTCAACTGGGATGGGGGAATTCATTTTAGTGACCTCCTTCATCGTGCCAGTGATTACTACTTCTTGCAATTGTGATACATCTTCTTGCAATTCAATATTTATCATTTTTTCTTCTCCTTCTTTTAGCAAGGCAGATACAGTAATGGTTTGATAGCCAATGGCCGAAACTTTAATCTTATAAGTGCCCGGTGCTAGTGAATCAAATCGGTACTCGCCTCTCTCGTTCGCAATAGTTCCAAGTGAAGTAGGCAGCAATGAAACATGAGCAAATTCAATAGGTTGAGTAGCGTGAGTGAGCTTGCCTGAAACACTTCCACTTTGTGCATGGGAAAAACCAAAGCAGCTTATTGCCAATATGAATAATCCAATCTTACGCATAGTTTATATGCGCAAATATAATTATTTAGTTTATATATAAATAAAATTTAGACTCGTCTAAATAAATATTAATAAAAAAACGCTTTAACAAGCGTTTTTAAGGGTATTGACTATTTATTAGTTGTTAGCTTGGCTTTGCTAAACAGCATATAGTTCTGTTTTTTAGTGCTCCAATGGTAACCCAATGAAAAAGGCAATTCCTTTTTGCCGCCTGCTTTAAAGGCAGAATCTAAATCGGCTTGGTAAAGTTCTGAACTGAAATCTTTTACTGGCTTTATATATTCTCCATAGAACTGGCCAGTCCATTGCAATTTATTTTTGAAATAGTTGTAAGGCATACCCGTATCATCTTGAAACACATTGTTGCTATTGGTCAAGATGATTTTCTTTATTTCGTTGAATGATTCTTTGTGCATGAGGTATGATGCCGATTTGACAAACGTATTGAAAGGTGCCCGCTGCTCAACAAACTTTACAAAATTAGGTCTGTCTTTGATGCCTGCATTGGAGATGCTGATGGAAAAATAATACAAGGTTTTTATTTCTTGCGTAGTGCGGTTGCGGAAAGTGAGTTTCACGCCAGGCGTTTTTTGCCAATTGATCTGCTTCCCTTTGATTTCTTTTTCTTTCCCCTCTTCATCTAACGTAAAAAATTTCTGCGCCAGTAATTCATGCCCCGAGCGTTCGATAAAGAAATAAAGCGGAGGCAAAACCCCTTTCACTTGCTTTAGATCTTTTTCCATGTGATTGGTAATGAAATAGCTTTTATTAAAAATGTCTCGCAATGAATTACCGAGGCTATCCAAGAACCGATCACGGTTTTTTTCTGAGATGGTATCCAATGGAACTACTTCGCGCACAGGCTCTAGTGCTGCCATGATGTATTCTTTTGTACGCGGAAACAAGAAGAAAGCATGAAGAAAGTCTGGGCCAGAGAAAGGATAGAATAGCGTCAGTGAATCTTCAATGGAACGAGAGAAAGTATCTTTTTCCCATGCGGCTATTTTGCTCAAGCGCGTATCGTGCATTTTTTTCCAATTGGCATCCATGGAAGCTTGGTACTCTACCCAATACTTATCTTTTTGCAGCGCGGTAAATGAATTGTTATTGGTTTGGGGTAACCCAGCAATGAAGCGGGCAGCGTTATCAAGCACCGTATCCTTTTCTATTTTAACAGAAGGCCTTTCTTCAACGGAAACCGAATCGATTTTACCCGCAAGGGAATCGACCACACTCAATGAATCAGTGGTGGAATTAGAAGAGGTTTCTTTATTGCCAGAGCAAGACAAGATTAAAAAGCAACTAACAAGAGCAAGCAGTACAACGTATTTTTTCATGCGTTAATAAATATTTTTTAGATGTCACATGGAATTCGCCAATCAATCTATCTCAACGAGTGAGGCAGAGTGGGCTCATTTCACAGTTTTGGTTTATTTGAAATGGCAAAGTAAATGATTAATCCTGGAACCATCGTTGCCAGTGAGTAAAGAATAACCCAAGGATCGTTTTTAGTTACATAATAGATCATCCAGCAAGTACAAACCGTAAAGATAATAGGAGGGAGGGGATACAACGGCACTTGAAAAGGTCTTTTCTCTTTAGGGTACTGTTTTCTTAAAATAAATATTCCGAGTACGGTAGCCATGGAGAAGAGTGAAAGACTAATAGATATGTATTGAATGATTTCCTTGAACGAACTTACTAGCACGAGAAAGATAGCCCAGGCCGCCTGTGCCAGTATAGCCAAGTAAGGCATATCGAACCGATTCTTTATGGCAAAGCCTTTTAGTTTGGGATAATCGTCACCCATTGCCTCCAATACGCGTGGCCCCGCAATGGTCATGGCACTGAGTGTTGATAACAGCGCGATGCTAAAGATGCCAGAAAAAACAGTTCCTATTGCTGGCCCCAGTAATTTGAAGGCTACCACATTGCCGATGTCATTTTTTCCATTCAACTCATTGAACGATGCACTGTAAAGAAACATCGCGTTGAGCGATAAGTACACTACCACTACTACCAGAGTGCCGATGATCAACGACCGAGGCAAATTCTTCGATGGATTCTCTAGGTTGCCAGCTATATAAGCCGCGGCATTCCAACCTGTATAAGCATACACCACAAACACCAATGACACCGCAAAGCTGGCACTTGTGATTAGCGACCAATCTCCTTCTTGTGGCAGAAAACTGACACCTGATTTATCACCCGAGATAAAGAACGGAGCGGTACAAAAGAATAAGATCAATAAAAGCTTTGTGCCTGTTAAAATATTTTGCGCAAGCCCACCTGCCTTCACTCCAAACCAATGGATGCCCGACACGATGACAATAGCTGCGATGGCTATGATCTTACTATTGATGCCCAGTAGGTGAGAAGAATATTCTGCGATGGCAATGGCCACAGCCGAAATGGCACCCGCAAAGCCCACCATTAAACTCATCCACCCACTGACAAAGCCAAAGGCAGGGTGAAAAATTTTGCCCAGATAATGATACTCACCTCCTGATTTTTGCAGCGTAGTAGAAATTTCCGCATACGTAAATGCTCCTGACAAAGCCACCACTCCACCTACTGCCCACAAAATCAAAATGGCAAACCCAGATGGAATGGGGCCAACTTGGTAGCCCAACGAGGTGAAAACTCCTGTGCCAATCATGTTGGCAATCACCAGTGTGATCCCTACAGTGAGCGTGTATTTCTTTTGTTCGGTCATTTGGCTATTAACAAGCTGGAAATATGAATATAATTTAGCGGAATGGCAATGGATGGCATTTGAGGATTAGCATTATATTCAGAAAAAATGAGGCCAGTAGCCAAGGTCTTATTCAATGACATGTTTGCAAGCCGACCTGGTGAAGAACACCAACAAAGGCGAGTTTCCCCGTATTTTTTAAAAACCTTCTCTAACTCACCCCGCATCCACTTCGTTGCTGCACCTCTCTCTTCGCAGAAGAGGAGGGGAAGTTCGCTGTAGCGAACGGTGGTGAATAGGGGTTAATGTGCCACCATAACTTTCTTGCGCACCATGCCTAGGGCGGTTTCTATTCAGCTTAAAACAAAAGAGGCTATCAAAAATAATGAAGATGTAGAATTGTTTTCGGTTTAGATTGAGTCTTCGCACAACCCTGCCAGTGTTGGTGTTCTTCACCAACACGACTACTGCCGATCAAATAACACCCCTGTTATTGCTGGTAGGGGCGTTATTGTTGGTCGCCTAACCAACAATCTTTTCAATCTAGGTTATCCAACTTGTGCAATCCTTTATTTCCCAATTAATAATGCCCTCTTAAAGAATAAACCTTAAGCGTATTATTTTCAATTTGATAAACGTACCTGTGTTCGTCTGTAATTCTGCGAGACCATTTTCCTGCAAGAGCATATTTAAGAGCCTCAGGTTTGCCGATGCCTTGCTGTGGGTTTTCTAAAATTGCTTCCCGTCAATTTCGCAATCTTTTTCAGTATTGGCTTATTACCCGATTTAACCCAATAGCTCAAATCTTTATCAGCTTTGGGCAGGTAAATTATTTCCATAGCCCATTCAATTCCTTTACTGTCACTTTTCTTCCTTTCCCTGCTTTAAAGTCTTTGTCGCCTTGCAGTATTTTCTCTACAAATTCTGGGTTGTATGGCTTTTCCTTTGTCACTTCAAATTTTATCTTTAAAGCTTTCATAAATGCTTTGATAGCCTCTATCTGCGAAACGTCTGCTGTATGTGCTTTGATATTGATGGTTTCCATGTTGAATTCTATTTGTAATTTCTTATTACAAATATATGTTTTTTACTTTAAAAATATTGTTGATGGTTGAGGCTAAAACTCTTCGAACTCACCCCGCGTCAACTTCGTTGTCGCCCCCCTCTCTTCTGCGAAGAGAGGGGGAAGTTCGCGGTAGCGAACGGGGGTGAGTAGCTTTATGGGCTATCATTATTTTTTTGTGCACAATGCGTTTCTATTTGCAAGATGTGTAAATGCCAGAGGCAAAGTGAATTCTTTTCGGTATACTTTACGAAGCCAATAAAATCTCAGATTTCTTTTATGGATTGGGTTACGGATTTTCTACCTTTGCGTAGCTAGAAGGTCTTTCTATCATCATATCTCATCCCATGATGGGTGCTGTCCGTACTGGCACGGGGGTAAAAAGATCTTTTGGTTTTTATTTTCCATCTATCGCATATTTGCAAAAAGAAATCATGACACTTACTATCCCCGATGAAGTATTGAGCCACGTCAACATTTCTTCAATAGATATGCGCATTGAGGTGGCAGCTTATTTATATGAAAGGCAACGGATAAGTATTGGCAAGGCAAGACTTATAGCTGGACTAAGTTTAATTCAATTTCAAAAGGAATTGGCCAAGAGAAATATCTATTTACAGATTAGTAGCAAAGACTTAGATACTGAAGTTAAGAATCTCAGGCTTCTCTAATGATTGTTGTAAGTGATACTTCGGCCATTTCTAATCTAATGCAGGTAGATTTCCTGCATATTCTAAATTTGGTTTATGGCAAGATAATAATCCCAAAGGCTGTTTATGATGAGTTATGTGAGATTGAAACTCAAAAGCAAATCATTGATTCTTTAAAATGGATTGAAATAGAATCTGCCTCTGATATTGGATTGATCAAAAAACTAGAATTTGACTTAGATGCAGGTGAATCAGAAGCAATTGCACTGGCTATAGAGTTTAAAGCTGACTTTTTAGTCATTGATGAACTGATGGGGCGAAAAATTGCCGAATCCTTAGGAATTAAAATTGTTGGCTTACTCGGTACTTTGCTGAAAGCCAAGGAAAAGGGATTTGTCACCACCATTTCGCCAATTCTAGAGAGCCTCTCTACTAAGGCAGGCTTTCACATAAATCCCCAGTTAAAAAAATATGTTTTGCAATTGGCCAATGAGGCCTAAATAAATATATGTAGACTAAGAATTCCCCACAGTATTGGAATGAAAAAAAGCCACCTCATACTTGAGTGGCTTTTTGATGCAAGAGAAATTTCAATACTACTTGCTCACCATTACCTTCTTTATCTTAGAATGATCATAGCCTATCTTCACCAAGTACATTCCTTCCAAAATATTCTCTAGCGAAACCGATACCTTCCATTGCCCTTTGGGGATGGTGGACGAAATCAATTCTTTGCCCATCATATCATAGAAGGTCAATGGCGTATTAGCTTTTACACGCTCAGGCAGCGCCACGGTGAATTGCCCGATAGCTGGGTTAGGGAATACTGACAGTTCCGTTACATTGGGCAAATCTGCTATCGGCTCGGCAGTAGGCTCTTGCCCCTCTGCGCGTACATAAATGCAACTACCTCCACTACGCGTTACAGTAATGCTGGATGTTTTAATACAGCCACCTACAGTGGCTGTTACTGAGTATGTACCTGGATCGTAGACGGTAATGGTCTGCGTGGATTGCCCTGTTGACCAGGCATAAGATCCGCCAGAAAGGCTAGCTGTTAAATAGGAGTAGCCTGCTACGCAAAGATTAGTGCTAGGCGATGCATTGATCCTGCCTCCTGTAACTACTGTGACTGTAACTGTTGTAGACCCAACGCACCCACTGGCAGTAGTACCTGATACTGTATAGGTAGTGGTGCTTGTTGGGTTGGCCGTAACCGTAGCCCCTGTAGTGGCCGATAGACCTGTGGAGGGAGACCAACTATAATTGGCAAGGCCGCTTGCTGTCATAGTGGCACTTGACCCCGCGCATATGGTAGGAGAGACTGGAGAAACTGAAACAGTTGGTGGTTGGATAGTAAATTGAAAGGGTAAACTCCTCATTCCTGCTGCTAGTACTGTTACAATAGGAGAACAAGATGTTCCGCTAGGAACAATGGCCTTAAGTTGCGTCATGGTGTTTTGATTAACAGTTGCAACGGTTCCGTTAAAATAAACAGTTGCATCAAGTAGATTTGTACCATTAATAGTAATGATTGATCCGAATGCACCAGAAGTTGGGGTAATTGAAGTTGGGTATGGACCAACGTACAACGATGCATTGTTATCTCCAGACCAAGTACAATCATCATTCCATAAAAGCTCATATATGCCAGCTTTCATATTTTGTGGTATAACTGAACTTACAACTGAGGGAGGTCCCCAATTTATTGAAGGTGTAAAGGATATATTGCTAGTGGTTTTTAGCGTTTGATAAGAGACAATGCCCGTACCAGGAACATAAGAATAATAAATGTATGGTGACCTGCTTACATTTATATAAAAAGGATCGCCCTCTTTCAGGTAGTTAGTAATAGTCAATTCTTTGCTTGTACTACTCGAAAAGACCTTTGTAACTCTTGGGACTACAGTAAAACCTGCAAATACAAGTTCTGTTGATGGATATGGATCCTGAAATTTGATATGGATACCCTTGCCCGTTTGGCAATTTGCGTCTTTGTATCTATACGATGGAATAGTGACAGTTATTGAATTTGAACTTACAGAATTAACAACTGCCGAAGCGAAATATCCGTTCTATAGTGAAGGGAGAGAACTCGGTTGGCCATCATAAAACGAAACCACTGGGCTATAGTTTAAATCGCTACCGTTGATAGTTAATATATCTCCAGCACTGCCAAAACTTTTTGAGAAGCCGGTTATTTTTGGTACTGGATATACCACAAGGTTATATAGGCTACTATTTGAGAGTACATTGCCAACCTTTACTTGAATTGGCCATGTTCCTCTAAATGATTCTGGTATAATTGCTATTAAGGTATTTGTGGTACTATAATACGGATTGACAATGCTTCCATTAAAAAAAATAGTATTGTTTGAAGGTGAAGTACCATCAAATCCACTTCCATGCACATAAATTTTTGTCCCCCATTTGGCGTAGAAGTCGTTGGGTCCAGTTTGAAATTCAGTATCAAAGCTTGAAATTATTGGTTGACCTAGTCCGCTTAAGAATGGAACAAAGCAAGCCACTAAAATGAAGACTAAATTTTTCATAGGTAAGAGTTTTATTGTTGGAAGTATTCTAAGTATGGAAGAATTAAATTTTCTAATAAAAAATGGACATTGTCTATAATGAGCAAAAAACATTTTCTTGCCCTTAGCCGGTGATATCACCGGCCAAATAAATTATAAGAATTTTAGGTTGATCCCAAGATCTACCTAATAATGTCCTTTAAGCGAAGTGATCTCAACTATTCCATCCATCACCTGATAAATTATTCTTCACACCCATGTTGGTGTTCTTCACCAATACGACTACCAACCTTGATCAATTTTGCGTTCACTCACTTGAACAAGTGCAAATTATTGATGTACTTAAAATCTTTCACATTGTAAGTAAACAATTCAAGTCCTGTAACCTTGGCTGTGGAGGCTATAAAACAATCAGGGATGGCCAAGCCGTGGCTAAGTCGGTAAGCCTCAAACAATCCGATAGCTTCAATCGTAATGTCATGATTGATCAGTGCAGTATTAAAACGAAGGAGTTTCTTTCTGATTTTCGTTTCATCGGTTTTGTTAGGTGCGCCCATGAAAAGTTCCATTTTGGTGATGGCAGAAATAATGATATTATCCAATCCGATTTCATTCTCCAAAATGTGCTTTGTATCCGAATGACGTTTACTGACAGTGTTCCAGTAGTCGATCATTACATCAGTGTCACACACTACTTGCTTCTTTGCCATGCGCTCTTACGAAGTTGTTTGGCGTCTATATTGTTTTTTGAAAAAATAGCTTCAAGGTCAGAGGTGTCAATGGAACTGTCGGCAGATAGAATGGTCACTCCCTTGATTTTTAAAGTCTTTTCTTTTTGAGATTTGGGAGGCAAGGAAACAGAAAAATCGAAATACTTAGAAAAGTCGATCAATGCTTCCAATGTTTTTTTGCTTTTGTATTTAATGGTCAATTCGGGCATGTCAAATTTTCTTTTGTCAAAGTTAGAAATAATGTTAATTCTTACAAGCTGAGGGTGCAGGTCAAATCGCACCGTTTTTTACCCATTTTGGTGTGTCTGCCTCATCGGGGTCTCCTAGCGGAAGACCCCACTGAGAATGAAAAACCTCCACTCATTTTCATTCAACGCATAAAGCAACTCATCATGTTTGTTGGTGAAGAACACTAACAAAGGCGACATTCAGCTTAAAACAAAAGAGGCCATCAAAAATAATGAAGACGTAGAATTGTTTTCGGTTTAGATTGAATATAGGAAGGGGTATCTAACTCTAAGCCCAAAAACTAATCTTACAAACCTCCTTACTTAATCCTGTATTTTTTCTTAGGGTTGCGTCTGTGATGAAACAGTGATATGATAACGACCACTTTGTTAGGTTCATCTACAAGAAAAACGATGCTGTACGGAAATATTTTGAGTGATGTTTCCCGCAGTTTTTTATGAGTGTTACGATAGCGGTAAGGATCTGCGCATATTGTTTTAATCTTTTCCTCTACTTCCACTATCAATCTATCTCCAGCGGTATCGCTCTGCTGCTGATACCAGAGAAGTGCATTCTCATATTCGTCTGCAGCCCTGATATTAAAGATATGGCTGTAAGGCATTTTACTTTCCTTTTTTCCTTGCTGCTTTGAGCCGTTTATTCATCTCTGCCGATGAAATTGTTTTTCCGCCATTGAGGTAATGGTTTACCCTTATGTCTAGCTCGGCCTTATCTGCCACTGTATAGTTTATGGTATTCCCCGCAATCTCATCTTCTACCATCGCGTAGATAGCCTTCAGCTTTCTTTCATTCGCTATATCGAGGTAGTTATGCAGTCGCTTTCTTATAGTTGTTGTTTCCATACCTTCATTAAAATTTACTCGAATTTATTATTTATGCTCGAAAAAACCACACCCTTCGTGGATTTGCTGAAAAAATATCATTCAATGAAAAAAACCTACTTCTTCAAACAATGTAACTCAATTCTATGAAACCTTTCTTTCCATAAAAATCCCTTGCGCTACTGAAGTTGGTAGCGAACGGGGGTGAGTGGCTTAATGCGCCACCATTACTTTTTTCCGCACCATGCCTTGGGCAGTTTCTATTTGCAAGATGTAGATGGCTGCTGCTAGGTCTCTGGTGCTGATGGTCTGTTCTTTTTCTCCTAAGCCTATGGAGTACGTATTGATCTCTTTGCCCAAAGCACAAAAAGCCACCCCAAAATTTGAAGTGACTTTTTGATGCAAGAGAAATTTCAATACTACTTGCTCACCATTACCTTCTTTATCTTAGAATGATCATAGCCTATCTTCACCAAGTACATTCCCTCTAAAATATTCTCTAGTGAAACCGATACCTTCCATTGCCCTTTGGGGATGATGGATGAAATCAATTCTTTGCCCATCATATCATAGAAGGTGAGCGGAGTGTTATCTTTTACACGCTCGAGCAGTACATTACCCTAATTTTAAATAATAAAAGCCATCTCAAACTTGAGATGGCTTTTTGAATTTTAAGCTAATGATTGATACTAATGTAAGATAGAAACTTTCCTTCTTAGTTCAGATGTATTTGAATTAGACTCAAGCACTACGATATAGATACCTTCGGAGAGTTGTTGAGTATTAATTGTTGCCGTTGTATTTCCTTTTTCAATAACACTTTGGGTGCTTACAGTTCCTATTAAAGAGTACAACTTGATTGAAATGTCTTCTATTGCGGCTTCATTGATTTGGACAAATAATTGAGAGTTAGAAGGGTTAGGAAAAACATTAAATAGTTCTGATTCGAATGCAGATTCAACAATTTCATCTTGGTTGCTTTGGTCAACTCTTCCACAGGGATTTACGCTGATAACTTGTACAGGTATAGTTCTTTGTGTAGTTGTGCCATCACCTAATTGACCATTGGCATTACGGCCACAGCCATAAGCAATACCATTATTTTTTAAGAAAAGAGCATGGGTATTTCCGGCTTCGATGGCAGTAATGCCCGATAGGCCACTTACTTGAACGGGAAGTGTTCTTTGGGTTAACGTGCCATCTCCTAATTGACCATTGGTATTTAATCCGCAAGCCCATACTACTCCATCACTTCTTAGGAAAGAAGAGAAGCTAGAACCTGCTGATACAGCCGTAATATTAAACAAGCTGCTTATCAATGTTGGTACAGTTTTTCTTGTTGTAGTTCCATCCCCTAACTGACCATTTGTATTTAATCCTGTAGCCCTTACTGAGCCATCATTCTTCAAAAATAAAGAATGTGTTCCTCCAGCCGCTATTCCAGTGGTGTTGGTTATACTGCTTACTAGAACTGGAACTGTTCTCCTCGTTAGCGTTCCATCCCCCAATTGGCCGTTACTATTTAATCCAACTGCCCAAACGGTTCCATCGTTCTTTAAGAAAAGTGAGTGTGAGCCACCTGCGGATATTGAAATAACACCGGTTAAACCACTTACTTGAACAGGAATGGTTTTTTGAATTAAAGTCCCATCGCCAAGTTGACCATTTGTATTTAATCCAACTGCCCAAACTGTGCCGTCATTCTTTAGGAATAGAGAGTGGCTAGTACCTGCCGAAACAGCTGTCACTCCTGCCAATGTTGAAATTTGTACAGGAGTTGTTTTATTAGTTAATGTACCATCTCCTAGTTGGCCATTAGTGTTTAACCCTGTTGACCATACTGTTCCATCACTTTTAAGAAAGAGAGAGTGAGTATTACCTGCAGAAACAGCTTTTGTTGTACCGCTTAACCCGCTTACAGGGAAAGGGCTTGTTCTTTGGGTGATAGTTCCATTTCCAAGTTGCCCCGAAGAGTTTAAGCCATTAGATACTACGCCTCCACCACAAAGACCGCAGTACAAAACAATGGAATGACTACCTCCTGCTGAGATAGGTATTGCATTTACTGATACTGTAACCGTTGCGGTATTTGAGCATCCAGTTACATCTGTGCCAACCACACTATAGGTAGTTGCAACAGTAGGATTTGTTATAACATTGGCTCCTGTAGTTGAAGAAAGGCCAGTTGAAGGTGACCAGTTATAACTTGATGCCCCACTAGCGGACAAAGTGGTGCTTGAGCCAAAGCAAACAGCAACGCTGGATGGTGAAACAGTAATTGTAGGTCTGGGGTTAACAGTTACAGTAACAGTTGTAGAGTTAACGCAACCACCCCCGGTTGTACCATTAATCGTGTAGGTAGTTGTGGCAATAGGTGAGGCCGTCACGGTAGCGCCAGTAGTTGAAGATAACCCTGTTGATGGAGACCAACTATAAGAAGTTGCACCAGATGCAGTGAGACTTATACTGGTGCCAGAACAAATTGATGGTGCAATGGGAGAGACTGTTATTGTTGGTAATAGATTTACAGTAACCGTTGCTGTGGCCGTATTTGTTAGTCCATTGATATCGGTGCCTGTTATTGTGTAGATAGTAGTTACTGTTGGGCTAGCGGTAACACTTACACCAGTGATTGAAGATAGACCCGCTGCCGGAGACCAACTGTAAGACAATGCACCACCTGCATTCAGCACAACACTAGACCCTAGGCAAACGGAAGCATTGGAGGGTGATACAATTACAATAGGCAAAGCATTCACAGTTAAATTTTGCTGCACATTGCTAGCAGGATTATAATTGGTGTTACCTGTTTGAGATGCAGTAATTGTTGTAACCCCAGCGCCAACTATGGACACTGTATTTCCACTAATGGACGCCACTGAGGTGTTTAAGCTAACATAATTAACAGCAAGTCCTGAAGAAGAAGAAGCACTTAGTGAAAAAGGAACATCGATAACTGATTTTGAAGGGAGTGGGTTAAATGTAATGGTTTGATTTGCCTTGTTGACTACAAGTGTTTGTTGAACGCTTGGTGCTGGATTAAAAAAAGTATTTCCAGACTGGTCTGCAGTAATTACTGCTGTACCAGCCCCAACAATTGTTACAATATTACCGCTTACAGTTGCAACTAAGGAATTTGAAGAACTAAAACTTACAGGCAGACCTGAAGAAGATGTACCAGAAATTGCAAATTGCGGATCACTATAAGTTTTATTACTTAAAGGGTTAAATGTAATGGTTTGAGTATTGTTTATGTATAGTAACATAAGAAGGGTTTGCACCATTTTGCCCCGCAAAGTCAAGTTTTTTAGAATATGTTCCGCTAGTTGGATCAAATTCAAAAAGGACTCCACTATCAGAAGTTCCACCCGTAATCGTCATTCCATAAAGCTTTCCATTTGTTGTTTGTACCAAACCTCCACGTGGGCTATCACCACTATTCGAATCGAAACTCATTTTGCTTTGGCAAAGGCTTGTCAATGGATCATACTCAAATATTACCCCTCTATTATTGACTCCCCCAGCTTTTGTCATTCCATAGAATTTGCCATTTGCTAATTCAATCAAATCCCCCAAGGGACGGGACCCATTTGTACCGTTAAAATCTACTTTTTTAACATAAGAGTTTGTCGAGGGGTCAAACTCGAAAATCACTCCCCTTTCATTTGATCCTCCAGTTGCAGTCATTCCATATAATTTACCGTTTTGAGATTCAATAAGACTTCCTAGAGGCTGCGCGGCTGTCGTTGTTGTAAAATCAAGTCTTTTATTATGGCTAGAGGTCACATAATCATACTCGAATAAGGTTCCGATATTGCCTGCGTCAGCATCAGAATTCATTCCATATAATTTTCCGTTTGCCGCTAAATTTAAACTGCCGAATGAGCGGGATTTAGTACTTGTATTAAAATCAAATTTTTTAGTGTATGTCGATGTTAGGAAGTTGTATTCGAAAATAGTTCCCCGATTCGATGAGCCACCTAGCGAAGTCATACCGTACAACTTTCCAAGAGAAGCCTCGATTAAGCTACCGTAAGGAGCAGCACCGATTGATTGGCTTAAGTCTACTAGCTTAGTATATACTCCTGTTGTAGGATTAAATTCAAATAATACTCCAACATTATTAAGCCCACCCTCCGATGTCATTCCATATAATTTTCCGTTTGAAGCAATCATCAATCCACCATAAGGATTACTTCCGTCCGTTGAAGAACTAAAATTTACTTTAATAACGGGAACTTGAGTAACTGGGTCGTATTCAAACAAGGTACCGTATCCTGATCCGCCAGCAAAATCCAGGCTAAATGCACTGCTAGTTCCTCCAGTTGATGTCACTCCATAGATTTTTCCATTTGATGCCTGAATTAAGCTGCCACCAGATAGCCGATTTGAGACGGTAAAGTCAATCTTCTTGATATATGCTCCAGATGAGGCATCGTACTCAAACAAAGTGCCTTGTCCAAAATCTCCTCCTTGAAAAGTTTTTCCGTAAAATTTGCCATTAGTTATTTGTATTAAATTTCCGTATGGAAATATTCCGCTAGTAAAATCAAAGTCCATCTTCTTCACATAAATCCCAAGCGAAGGATCAAACTCAAACAATGTGCCATATGAATTTGCACCGCCAGTTTTAGTTGTTCCATAAATCTTACCATTGGCCGCAAGAGTTAGTTGACCATTCGGTTCTCCACCATCTATTGGCTTATTAAAATCAATTTTTTTGGTGAGGATTCCAGAGCTTGGATCATATTCAAATAGGATACCGAAACCGTAAATTCCTCCATAGGCACTAACACCATACATCTTTCCATTCGTTGCTTCCAATAAACTTCCTGAAGGATTAACTACAGTTGACGAGGTGAAATCCAATTTTTTCAAATAGATGTTTAACAATGGATCGTATTCAAATAGAACTCCAAGATTATTGTTACCCCCAAATGAGGTCATTCCATATAGTTTACCATTTGACGATGAGAAAAGATTTCCCTGAGGACCAGTCCCAAGATTTGAAGCAAAGTCTAATTTCTTAGTATAAACTTCTATGGAGGGGTCAAATTCAAATAATACACCAACTCCATTCGAGCCCCCTGTATTAGTCATGCCATATAGTTTGCCATTAGATCCAACAGTTAGACTTCCCCAAGGATTTGAGCCAGTCAATGTTGAAAAATCAAATTTTTTAATATAAGTACTTGTTGCTTGATTATATTCAAATATTACGCCTTGGTTATTAATACCTCCCTTGCTAGTCATTCCATAGAGTCTCCCATTTGGAGCTTCTATGAGTAGCCCATTAATAGGATTTGCTCCAGGAAATTGTGTGTAAAATTGATGTTGTACTGAGTAATTAGTACCATCACTATTGGTCTTAAAAATTACACCCATGCCATAATTACCTCCTCTAGAAGTCACCCCCCATAACTGCCCATTAGCGTTTACAAATGGAAGGAGAAGAATGAATAGGTAGTAGATTTTTTTCATATTGGATTGAGTTTAGTTGTTGCGATATCAATTACCTTAGCCTATGGTTGGTGTCATCACCGATTCAAATTGTAAATTTTTTTTGGTCGATCTTAAGATTTACCACGGGTGATTGAGACAAATATTCTTCATTCTTTTTTAATCACACAAACCTACGTGATGTTTCAGTCCAATACAACGGGGTTTTCCCCGTATGACAGGGGGTATTTTCCCCGTATTTTGTTGATAGCATGGCAGAATTGATGAATTTTGCCCTGTTTAGTAAATAATCGTATTTTTAACTGTTAAAGTATGATGGTTTGCCTCCGATAAATTGCTCTGGGTTTAAGTACAGTACGCATGCCGTTAAGAGGATGCTTGAAAAGGGCATCCCTCAACTGGCCCCCCAACTGGCGCAAGCGTCCCGCTTGTGCCTCCAATCAAACAATGTAACTCAATTCTATCAAACCTTTCTTTCCATAAAAATCCCGTGCGCTGCTGTACCAATAATCTTCTTCTTTTTCAACAAACCCTGCTTCTACTGGATTGTAATGTATGTACTGGAGCTTTTGATGGAAGATCTCTGGGTTTCTTAGCTCGATGGGCTGGTTATGTTGCTGCCATAGCTGCCAATCGTTGTTGTTATTATTATTTAGGCCAGCTTGCTTCATCATTTTCATAATCCATTCCTTACGGCTTTCACTTGGATTATTTTCTATTGCTTTCCGGAGACTGCGGGAAGTGAAACTTTTCATCTCTCCAATTGTTTTTTCCAGTGGTCGGCCAGTTGTGCCCACTATCATGTGCACGTGGCTGCTCATGATGCACCAGCCGTAAATCTCAAGGCCTTTTCCTTCTGGCAATAACGCCAACTGTCAAGAACAATGTCTTTATACTCTTTTCTGATAAACAGATCAATCCAGTTGATGACGGCAAAGCTTATGAAATACAATTCGCTGGAATCTCCAAATTTATATTTCCTGCTCACGCTGAAAGTTACCTTTTGCAAATTTTGCTTGCAACTTTTTGTAGAAGATTTAGAGGGCACAAGCGGGACGCTTGCGCCAGACAGGGTGAGCGTTAATAGTGTCCTTTAAGCGAAGCGATTTCAATTGTTTCGTCCATCACTTGATAAACCATCCTATGTTCTTGGTTTATCCTTCTGCTCCAGAAACCGGATAGATTATATTTAAGTGCTTCCGGTTGACCCTTGTTATTGCTGGTAGGGTGTTATTGTTGGTCGCCTGACCAACAATCTTTTTACTCCAGCACCCTCAAATCTCAGTATAGTGGGTTATCAATCCAAACTCATCTACCCCGTCTTCATAGTATCTGGCAGAACTGTATTTGTAATCTTCTGGGAGTTCTGCCAAATTCCAATGAGGTTGGCAAGGGTTATTATGTAGGTAATCAAATTTCTGGTTGAAGAACCATTCATGAATCAAATCTATGCTCATCGAATTACGCTTCCATACCTGAAACGTTCGATCCTTTAGCCCGACAAAAAGTTTTTCGAGACCTAGTTCTCCCTCTTTTCTTTTTAGCAGAGCTATCAATTCTTTGGCCGTGTACTTTAGAAAATCGCGCTGCACATCTTCTAAGTCGTATCCGTTTTGCACTCGCCAGATTAAGTGAATGTGATTGGGCATGATAACAAACGCACAGACTTTGATTTGCCCTACAGCTACTCGGTAGCGCAAGGCTTCTATTATGATTTGCTTGGCGTCATCTTTTTCGAGCAGCCTTAGCCATTCGTGACAGACTGCTGTGAAGAATTGGAGGTGGTTTTTTTCACCAATCATGTAGCAAAGATAAGGCTTTGATCTTGTTGTTGGTCAGGCGGTTCTTTTCAAAGTTCACTTTTACCAGGTTGTTGGTCAGGCGACCAACAACAACTAAGGCAAGGGCTGGATTGAAAACCCTTTAATGTGCCACCATAACTTTCTTGCGCACCGTGCCTTGGGCGGTTTCTAGCTGAATAATATATACACCACCTGCCCACTCTGCGGTGTTGAGTGTTTTAGTTTGTTGGCCTTCATTAATACCAGATGTTGTTACCTCTTTGCCGATAGCATCATAGACTACAAGCGGCACAAAGCTTTTTGCTTTCTCTGTTATTTTTACTTCTAGGGTATTATCTGCTGGGATAGGATAGAAGCTTAATAAAGAAGAAGGATCGTCAATGGCTGTAATAACTGTTGGCAAATTAATTGGATTGGAGAGTATTGCTGACTGTAGGACTTCTTTCCTTCCTTGTGCCGATGCATCAAGGTCTTGAATAAATGCGATGATGGCTAACTTGGTTGGGTCAATAGAACCTCCAACTTCCCATTTCATAATTGGCAGATCTATCGTTGTTGATTTAGCAATAGGTGTTGTTAATGTGGTGCCAGAGGCCGAAGGGAGTAATTTTCTCATTACAAATTGATAACTACCAGTTTGCTTTTCAACAATAGCAACAAAAACCGCCATCTTTCTTAAGGGTATTGCTTCCAAACTCGTTATACTTACTTGAGCTGCTATTGCATTAGTAGTGGTGGTGGGGTTGTTAATTTGAATGCTGAAAGGGCTAGACGATAACGAGCGTAATTGTGCACTTGAAGTAAACCAATTGCCCGTAAAATCTCCTCCAGACAGACCATCTATGTAGCCTAATGGAATATTGTTAGAACTATTGGTCAATCCATAAAAAGCTGTACGGGCATTGTGATCACTTGGATTCAATAAATTCACAGCGTCATTACCTGGAAAGCTTGCATTATACTGAATCTTCACAACCTCTGTGGACGAGAAACCTGTAAAACCTAAATTATTGTTATTCAACTTCGGAGACATTTCATTAGTAAAATTTTCAACAAGCATGAATCTATTACGCTCTGTAATTATAAAGTTATTGAAAGCCACACCTTCTCTCTCTATTACATTGTTGCTTCCAAAAGCCATACGGAATCGAATGGTATTAGTTTTAAAAGGTAAACTGCTTAAAGAGTGCTTTCCAACAGATGGAGTTGAAATAATATTGTCGCTTGCTCGCGACCATGCAACTAAATTTTGCCCGCCTGGATTGCCACCTCCAAGTGCTTGTTTGTTGTACCACTCATCACCTGTAGAAAAGTTGCCTAAAAAGCCTCCAACATTTTGCCAGTTTCTTCCTCCATTGATAGACGACTGTAACACAGCACCATCAATATCAACTTGCGTATCGAGCCAGTAATTTAATGATATGGCAGGTTTATCATAGGTGCCTAAATCGAAGCAGGGACTGTTAACTGAAGATTGCTCGTTATTATTATATTTCCCAGAATTGATATTCTTGTCGGGATTAGTAACCCATCCTTTTGCAGTTGCATTAATAATGTTTTTATTTAAGTCATTAAAAGCCCAACTTGAGTTACTAATGTTAGGCTCAATTGACCAAAATCCGTCCCCACCGTTATTAGTCGCCATGTCATAAATAGCAGTTGGGGTTGGTATTAATTTTTTTATGATTCTTACAGTTTTTTGTATTGTCCCTTGACAACCAATGTTTGTAAACACAGTAAGTTTGACAGTATAATCATTAGATGCTCCACCAACATTTGCAGCGTATTTATGCTTGGGCATTAGGAATGTTCCAATCGTCCTTCCACTGTGAGGATTGCCTACGGGCAGCAGAGTTTGATCCGGAGCCCCCTGAATAAAGTTTGATCCTAGAATATCTCCATCGCTAAAATCCCATTTATATTGTTCTATGGGTATATTTGTAGATGCTGCTTCAAACTCGGTAAAGTCACCATTGCAAACGCTGTAAAAATTAAAAGTAGGTATGGGATTTAACCCAACATTTATTGATTGAGGTGCTGACAAGGTGGTGCATCCGTTAGTTCCTATTATCTTTAACTGTACTGGAAATAGGTTAGCAGTAGTATAAGTATGGCTAACACTTTGCCCACTTGCGGTACTACCGTCTCCAAAAGTCCAACCCCACAAAGCTATTCCACTAGTGGTGGGGCCTGATAAAGTAAGACTAACCCCAACACATGCAGGAGGAGCAGTGAAAATTGCAGGAGGTGCTGCATTGATTGTCACAGCGACATTTGATGATGCAGGTAAGCAAGGGCCCGATCCGTCTGGGTCAACAGTTGTAAGTTTAAAAACTATCGAAGCCCCATTTAATAATTCAACAGCGGTAGGGGTGTATTCGGTTGATGAGCTTGTCGGTGTTACTAAAATTCCTACCCCTCCGGATACAATGCTCCATGTGTCAACAGCGACACTTGAACTCCCTGAAAGGTTAACGGGTCGATCTGCGCATTGAGTTAATGGTACCCCAGCATTCACGGTAGCTCCAGCGCTAATAGTTAAGTTTACCGCGCTCACACTAGAAGTGCAAGGGCCTGATCCGTCTGGGTCAGTTGTTGTTAGTAAGAATTTAAGATTTGAAGGATCAGAAGGCGAGGGTCTATATTTTAACGCCACACCAATTTGAAAAGAATTAGGGCCTGAAAACGGAATTGGTATATCTGCATTATCTAAAAAATCTCCTAATCCATTCGTGGTCCAGTATGCAGTTGATGCTCCAGAAAAGGATGCACCAAAGGCACTCATGATCATGTCATTCGCTGCGCAAATAACTTTGTCAATCCCTGCGCTTACAGCTGCTGGTGCACTTATGGTTGCAGTCAATAATGTTGGATTACTTGGGCAAGCATTAATAACTCTTGTAACATAAAATGGCGTAGAACCAGGTGTATTAATGTTAACAGTTGGGGAATAAGAATTTAGTGAACCAACCTGAATAGATAATGCGGCATCAGCATACCATTTATATAAAGTACCAGACACAGTCTTGGCATCAAATTTTGGAGGGTTTTGCCCAGCGCATGCTAATGTTGTAGTGGTTTGAATACCTAAAACGGTTATGTCGGATGACGGAATCGTAGTAGGGTTTGAGTAAACTATTATCGGAACGGTAGTTGTATTGCTACAACCTGTCAATTGATCCTGATAGTTATAAGTAATATTGAATGGGGCATCTAAGGCTCCTCCAGGAACGGTTGAAGGTCTAAAATTCCAGTTATTTCCGGATGGATTTGTGACCCCAAGTCCACTAAAACTATCTGTTGCTCCAGGACTTGGAGTCCCTAAAAGGGTATAATTTCCGACATCATTAGCACAAAAATTATTTGTGACAGAGCCCTGCACCGAGATTGACAAGGCTGGAGCAGCATTAACGGTAGGGAATTGGCCAATGGCAAAAAAAGACTGATTAAAGTAGGGACTTCCTACTCTTGTATTTTTTGCTTTAGCATAGATATATACCCTACCAAAGTTTAATATTGACCCTTGGTATTGCAAGGCTTTAGGATCAAAGATATTGTTAGGGGCGGGGATCGGAAGGTAAGCGAAAGATGAATAATCATAATAAACGAATTCTTCAAATACAAATGATCCAGCTGGTTCTCCTAGACCGACATAAAATGAAAAGGCAGTATTAATTTGAGCCTGAGTTACTGACATTACCCCAGATGCAGGAGAATTGCTGCAGTAACTTGAATTTAAGTTTGTTATAGTTGTGGAATATACATCGAACGGTTTAGTTACCGTTAGTGTACAGCCAGGCGGGTTAGGATCCGCTACGCTATAGGTAATCTGATACCCATTGCCGCTTCCAACGGCTGAAGGTATAAATACATATGAATTTTGCGTTGTTGAAAAAGAAACCCCGTTGCCGCTAAAAATACCTCCAATTGGAGTTCCCACCGCGGGTAGAAGTTTGACACCAATAGTATTTATGCTAAATCTTGTCTCTCCAGGATTAACCCCTGGTTGGCCGGCAAATTCTTTCACCGTGAAATCTATTACTGTTGCGGAGGCAGCGGCAGTTAGCGTTCCATGATTCTTTCCATCCGTATCTGCATTGCCTACCTGAATAGCACTACCACCTAAACGGAGTATATTTCCAGAAGATGGCGTATTTCCAATATACTTTACTTTTAATCCGCCAATGGTAATTGTGTTTGTGTTGGCAGTGCCAGTAATAGTGTAACTAAACCGAACGATGTTATTGCCAACATATGTAAGGGTAGATGGGTTTGAAATATCGCTGCCACCTGAAACAATTGGAGCAGTTGTAATGGAAGTATCAAAAATAAAATTAGTAGGAAGGATCATTGAGTAAGTGCGATTTGCACCAACTCCAAAATCTGCTTGATCATCTTCTGCTAAAACAATACTAGTAGTAAAATTTTGAAAATCTCCATTATAGCACATGGAGGGTGCTGTGCCAGGGGTCACATCTACCCCATTGCTTAGGATAGTGATGTTAATAGTAGGATCCGGAAGTCCAGAATAAGCAGCAGTCAATACTTTTGCGCCTGCCGTATTGATGCTGAGATTGGTCCAAGTTCTAACCCCAGCTACTAAAGCACCACTAGCACTGGGTGTTGCCGAAAGTGTTCCTGTGCCCGTTGTAATGGAAAGGCTAACTGTGCCAGTCTCATCAAAGTCTACATTATTTAATGCATCTAATGCCCTTATTGTTAACGGGGCAAAGTTGGCGGCAGCATTTGTATTGGGCAAACTAGCAGGAGTAAAAACCAGTTGAGTTGCAGTAACTTCAATATCATTGGTGCTGGGTGTATTGGCACCGCCTGCATTTGCACCTGCAAAGCCTGAGCCACTGGCCAAGGCGGTAACATTTGTAATGGCAATATTAATTTGCTGATTATCTGTAACCATAGGTAAGAAGGTAGCTCTAATTCTGAAACGACCAGAATTATCAGAGTTTCCATTCGATGTTGTGACAGTAGTAAGCCCGCTAAAAGTAACGGTTGGACCAGAAACAGTCTGCTGGCCCAAGGGGAGACCACCACTGTCATCAAAAATGGCAATCTGGCTAAGATTAGAAAAATTGGCAACGGAGAGGGTCACGGATGTTAATGTGGTAGGCTGTCCATCTCCTCCTAAGTCATTGATTATAAATCGCCCCAAGCTTGCACTATTGGCGCTCCCGCCAGTTGTCAATGTACCAACTGTTGGGAAGAGAGTATAATCAATAGCAGTTGTTGTTGTGCCGCCAACAAGAGTAATAGTTGAAGTTGAGTTGGGAGTAGTTGCGCTAGCGGTGTTGGCACTAGCAATTAAAAAATTAAATGTCTCTGGATTAATGTTGTTATAGCCAAATGGAACAATGGTATAGCTATATTGTGTGCCAGGTGATAACCCAGTATTGTTGCTATAAGAAGTAGCCGCACCAGTAGCAGTAAATATCAGAGTACTTCCATCACCCAAGGTAGCAGGTGGGTTAGCAGCGTTGGCTATTGAAGAAACATTAGGTGCTGTTCCACCGTTGAGTCTGTAAATCAAAAAGCCATCGGCCGTTACGGTTGGCCATGCTAAATCAATTTGACTGCCACTTACCACTGTGGCCGTTAAAGAAGCTGGTTGTCCACTTGGTGGGCTTGAGAGTGTAAAGAAAGAAGATTCTGAGCTAATGGCTGTACCAACTCCGTCTGTTCCATAAGCCACAAAGAAAATTTTAGTTCCAGAAGGCAAGCTGGTGCGGCTATGAGTGTAAGCGCCAATGGCGGTTCCACCCTCAGCCAATTGATTGTCTGAAGCAACTACTGGCGAACTTATTTTCCAAGAAGTTCCTCTTGCAGTTATGCCAGATCCTGCAATAAAGCCGCCCAATGTGGCACTATTGTGTGTGATGGTTGATACGGTTGGTGCTGACATGGTTGGTTGTGCCAAAAGTTTGGCGCCAAGCAAACACGATAGGATGAGTAATACTGAAATTTGTCTTGTAAAATTCTTCATAGCTCTCACTTAAATTCTTCAAATTTTGAAACTTACCTAATTCAATTCACCTATATAAAATCTTGTTTTGCACCAATAGAATTGGGGCGCAATGCCGTTAATCCTTCAACTCACCGTTGCTATTCAACTTCATAACGAACATCGAAGCAAAATTTTGTACTGTAGAAGTGCCACTCAGTAAATAGCCACCATCTGCAGTTTGCATAGCAGAATTTACTACTTCATCACCAGAGCCACCGTAAGTCTTTGTCCACTGAAAGCCACCAAAGGCATCTACCTTTACTAAAAGAATATCCTTTCCTCCGTTTCCTCTGCTGGGAGTGGAGGTGAGGTAACCCGTCAACAAAAATCCCCCGTCAGCACTACTGGTTACGGCTATCCCACTATCCTCTACATCAGAGGTGCCTTGCCCAAGGGCAACATTCGCACCGGCATCAAAATATTTTGCACTTGATTTTTGAACATTGCCCTGCTGATCCAACAAGACAAAAAAGAAGTTGCTAAATACTGCATTATTACCACTTAGTGTGTATTGAGTGCCTATAGCCGCAAAGCCTAGTGCACTGGGTTGAATATCATTAATAATAAAATTGTTGGTATCATCGGTTTCGCCAAAGAGCCCATTATTATCAAATGTGCCGCCTGGCTTTACATAAGGAAATGCGGCATAAGAACGGCCTTGAATGAAGTTTTTTACTGAGCTTGGCCAAAGTATATTGCCCGAGGGTGAAACTTGCACCGATCGGCCGTTATCAAAACCTCTTGTTTGCAAATCAAAATCTTGAAACCATTCAACCGAATATCCTGTGCCTACAGGTTTGAATTTGACCGCAAAGGCAGACTTATTATTGATGCCTTTGACAATCGTACCAATCAAGTAAGCATTGCCTTGGGCATCGGTATTGATAGAATTTGAAAAGTAACTAATAGAAGAAGTAGCCACAGAAGCTAAGGAATACTTAGTGAGGATGTTTCCTTGAGTATCCATTTTATAAAATTTGCATGCGTACTTATATGAAATGGCTTGAGTGTCTGGGTCAGTCACTGCAATAATACTATCGGCAGCAACCAAGTAACCATCTGTAATTGGCTTAATCGCTTTTCCAAAGCGCGCCTCATAGTCCTCATGCTTCCAAATACTTTTTCCTTTTAGATCGGTCTTCATAACAACCATCTTAGGATCTTTGGTTAGATCACTAAGACTAGATGTCTTAACCCCCACGGTTACGATGCCCTCAGTATCCATGGCAGATGCATAGGAAATCATATTTTGATCACTCCCATAAAAATAAATAAAGGAATTGCGTTGCTCCGGTGCGGCATCTTCCAAGTTAGAACACGCCAGTAAAATAAAAGGTACACACCAAAAAATCTTCTTCATATTATCTCTTTAGTTTTTTGGGAACGAAAATATTATATGCATAACCTACGGTTATAGAAAAGGAATTGAGCTTGTAAATGCCGGGAACAATGTAGTTATCAAAAACAGTGAATTGGTTCGCGTAGACATCGGAAGGGCTCAGCAAGTTTTTCAACCCGTACATATAACGCACTTCGGCAATCAATAAGCCAGGCCCAGCTTTTACTTTTGCTCCGGCAGAGATAATGGCACTTAGGTTGAGTTTACTTAGGCTGGTTGTATAAGACTTTGATGGAACTGGAAGCTGTTCTACTTTAGTAGTGGTCACATTGATGGAGCCTGAAAGCAGGTAATCTACTTGCCCACCAAGAGAAACATAGGGCATTATTTTTATTTTTCTGTCTTTAAATTTCTCTCTAAGAAACTCATACTGCAAAGATATAGGTGCACTTACCCAACTTTGTGTTTCTGTTGCAGGGGTATTGGCAATAGAATAGCTGTTGTTATATCCAAATGTTTTACTTTGAAAATAGAGTTCTGGGTTGAGAATGAATTTTTTAAGAACTGGTATCTCAGCAAAAGCACCTACTAGGATTCCTATTTTATTTTCATAACTACTTGAGCCATCATTCGCTGTATTGCTACTAGCCACATTAGGTTGAGACGCCATTGCGCCTGCTTTGATGCCAATGCGATAGACCGGGTCAGTCCGAAAGGTATTATATAAACCAATGAACTCTGCTGGATCCACATCTTTGTTTAATTGAAAATAAGGATCAGTTTTTAACAATAACAACATGCTACTATCTGCTTTCTCTGGCTCTTCTAAATAAATAAAAGCCATGGTCAATAACTTATAAGCTTCTACTCTTTCTTGTTTGGTAAATCCATCTATGCCAGTGTTGGCCAAACATTTCTTCATGAGTTCTGGCAGCTCGTGCAATCGCCCTTGATCGTAGGTAGAGCGCGCTAGGCGCAATGTTTGTGAGCAGTTTTGAGCTGTTGCTTGGCCCAGTGAGAAAAGGAAGAAAGCAACTACTAATAGAATTCTATTCATGTACTACTTGTTTAATGGAAGGTTAGAACACGTTGCTTCTGGAGTTATATCATCAGCAACAAATAAATCCCATTCTTCTTTGCTCATGTTGCGCTTTACTTTCCCACAAAGTTCACCCGCCATGGTTGGTATTTTTGTAGGGAAAGCATGAATGGTAAAGTCGGTGTCAATATCCCCTCTAGAACCCTCTGTAACACTGTGCATACCAGCCATGATCTGTTCGTCATCTGGAGAGAAGGCCATGCTCCACACCCAGTCATTGTTGCCCATGATAATGGGTTGCTCTCTTAATTTGTCCATGTTCCACAGCCGTAGCGTTCGGTCAAAGCTAGAGGTTGCCATAAACTTGCCCGAGTGGCTGAACTTAATCTGCTCTATCTGCGAAGTGTGACCAGAGAGTGGCCTACTGATAAGGCCATTGGTGATCACTCGTATCTCTCCATTTTGGTCACCCACCGCTATGCTATTGCCGCTAGGTGTAAAGGATACTGCCAGCACATCATTTTTTTGTGGATCGAGGAGAATGCGGTACTTAGTGGGTGCAAAATTATTTTTAATATCCCACACATACAGGTTGCCATCTTCACCCGCGCCCGCCAGCTTGGTGCCATCTGGGCTTACGTCAATAGAAGTGATTTTTTCTTTGGAAGTTATTACTTCTTTGGCCGTCTTTAAATCAGAGTACATGATGCTCTTGCCAGAATTATTTCGTGCATAGAAGCCCTTGCTATCTGGTGTGAAGCTTACGTTTTCAATATCGGAACGGAAGCCAGTTATCTTTTTAGGCTCACCACCTGGGTTAGTTAAGTCAATCAACATGGCATAGTTGGCATTGCGGTCGGGGCTAGAGAACAAGCCACCCACTGCCAAAGTATTGCCATCAGGGCTGATATCCATCGAGTAAATTTGATAGTACGTTTGGGATGTGGTGGGTGTGAGGCCCGGTGTGGCAAATTCTTTTAAGAGCTTGCCTTTCCATAATCCGCCTTCTTGCGTCCACTGAAAAAGTTTTCCATCGCTACCACCCGAATACAAAGAGTTGTTTTTCACACTTGTTACAATAGCGCGGGCTGCTTTGTTGTGCCCGGCCAAACTGCGTGTGAGTGGATGGTTATATTTATCCAATGCTGCGAACAAGCCGTTGTAGATATCATCATCAAATAGATATCCATCATATTTTGTGTTGAAGTTGTTAGCCTGCTGGGCAAGTAACGCTTGCTGCTCTGGGTCGCTCAACTGTTTTGATTTAAGTGCCATGCTTTTCGCAATGGAGAGGTAGCGTCTGCGATCGGCATCTTTTTTAGCAGCAATAGCAGCGTTCTTTTGTATGTTTGCTTCAGTTTCATTCTTTTTTGCGATGGTTGCGTTTTCGTCAGCCTTGCGTCTTTGTATCTGAGCTTCTGCCTCCGCTTTTTCAGCTCTTATCTTTTTCTCTTCGGCATCTTTACGAGCCTTATCCGCAGCAATTGCCTCTTCTTTTGCTAGTGCTTCTGCTTTTCTGGCATTCTCAGCTTCTTGAATAGCTTTTTCTCCATTCTTCACAGCTAGCTTTTCATTTTCTTTTGCTTTTGCCTCTTGCGAAAGTGCTTCTGTCTTTTGTTTCTGCGCCTCTGCTCTTTGCACAAAAGCATAAATCAAAAACAGTAGGGCAATCACCATCAATGTGCCAAACACAATGGCAATTATTCTTGCTCGTTCTAGTTTGCGCTTCTGTTCTAGTTCTTTGATCCGCTGCTCGGTATCAAATTCTTTCTTTGAATATTCTAAGAAAATAATCGTGCGCTCAAAAGCTGGGTTGTAGCGCTGCCCCCAAACTAAAGTTGGTTTGTGTTTCGCTTGCCAGTTGAGTGCGAGTTGCAAATCGGGTGGACGCCACAAACCTGCCTTGCCTACTTGGTACATGGATGCTGCCTCGGCCAAGCGCAAATACATTTGCACAGCATCCGATTCATCGTCTACCCAGTTTTTCAGCCTCACCCATATTCGCATCAAACTCTCGTGCGAGATGTCTACCATGGAGCGGCCACTGAGTGGCGTGCCATAAGCAGGAGTGAGGAGTGAACGACCTGGCTCCCTAAATTTTTCTATCACCGCAATTACATCTGCCTCCGATACATCGGCAATGGAGGCGATCTCATTTAAGCGTGTTGGCCTTCTGATTCCAAAGTTCTCACCACGCTTTTCGGTGATAGCCTTGAACATGATCTCGCAGATTCGCTGCTGATCTTCGTCCAACTCTTCAAATGCTTCGTTCGCGTGCATGGACAATGCCTCGGACATGGTGCCGATGGCTTCGTAATGCTTGAGGTCTACAATTTCATCGGGGAAATCTTTGTACTTGCTCCAATAGCTCCACGTGCGCATGAGCGCGTGTTGCAGTATAGGGAGCTGATCTGGGTTGTCGCCCAAATCATTTAATAATTGCTGTACCAAGCGTGGAGCAACCTTTGCATTGCCCACGGCCACAGGGCCTTCAATTGCCCTGCGCTTTTGGTCGCGGGTCATTTGTGGAATGAGGTAGTGGCTATCGTTGATCTTGCGCGTGAGTTCGGGGAACTGCGCACAGTCCCCGATAAAATCAGAACGCATGGTGATTGCCACGTAAATAGGAGAGTCCTCATAGTTCACGGCTTCCATCAATAGGTTGATGAATGCCAATGATTCGTTTACTGAATTGGGATCGGTGCTATCTTTGAAGCGGAACAGCTCTTCAAACTGATCGACCAATACCAAGTAATTAATATCTGCTGACCTGCGTGATTGTTGGATGGCTTCCACTAAACCCAACGAACTACTTTTTAAAAGAGTGGAGACAATCGTGCGCTTGATTTTTTTGTCTTCTGTATCGGCCATGTTGTAATCGCGCGAAGTTTTCAGCAACGATTCTGATAGGTTATCGATAGGGCCAGAGCCAGGGCGTGTCACGATCACTTCCCAGTTAGGGCTGGCATCTGTTAAGAAACCACCGTACAAGATAGGCAGCACACCACAATAAATGAACGATGACTTACCACTGCCTGATGGACCGATCACACCAACGAATCGGCTCTTTGAAAGTTTGAGTAGCACTTCATCGCTTTGACCTTCGCGGCCGAAGAAGAGGTGACTCTCTTCGATCTTAAATGGTCGAAGCCCGGGGAAAGGGTTTTCCGTTCCGGTAATCGAAGCGGTTCCTTGTATTTCGTCAACGTTCTGGCTCATGGGCTGGGTGTTTTAATGTTCTTGCTTCTGGGTTCTTAGTTCAGTTCTAGGTTATAGATTGTTGATTTGTGAATTGTGATTATTGATTTATGATTTGTGATTCTTGATTTCTGATTTCTGTGTTTCATAGTTAGGTTGTCCTTATAATATCCTAAATTCAATAACTGATGTTTCTATGTTACATATTTGTTTAGGCGTCTGACACTTTTAAAGTGTCTTGACGCCTAGCGAGCGCGTAAATCAGCTAATATTCAAATCTTTTATCTTTTGGGTCTAAATTAAAATCTATAATCACAAATCAACAATCACAAATCTTAGCCCTAAAGGCATTATGTAGGCATAACTTCTAACCTCCCAATGCCCAAGTCCTAATACCTAAGTCCTAATTACCAATTTCACTCAAAAAATTCTTTAATGTCTCCAATGATCGGTTGTTATCGCCAGAGATCAGCGTCAAGTTTTGGTTTTTAAATCCATCCAAACTGCCCGTACCTACAATGGCTTTACCTTGAATGGGTTTCTTTCTGCCAAAGCCGGGGGCTTTCAACAAATCCAAAACTTTCATGCGCACCCACTGGTCGTTCACTTTTCCTTTGAAGATGATGGCACCATCAAAGTTTTGTAGGTTTTCTATGTGGCGCTTGCGCACGTCCAACAGTTCACCTTCAAAGGCGGGAGATAAAACTTTGAAGCCTGATTTCTCAATGGCTTCTTGAAAGGGTTTTACTTCGGCATGGTCGATGCGGTCATGTACCAAGTAAATCGATTTGCCTCCTGCTTCGTCTACTACTTTGCGATCTAGCGAATCGAGCAATTCTTCGCGAACAATGTTTTTGAAATCCTCTAGCGGATTTTGTAATATTTCTGCTCCTTCTTGTGCTTCGGTGTCGCGCTTCAGCGTTTCGATGAATGCTTTTTGTTTGTCGCTGGCGTTCTTCAGGTTTTGCGCTATCCAAATCAAACGTGAAAATTCTTGCTTGCTTTGTTTTTTAACGATAGAGCATTCCGCAGCTAATTTATTTTGGATATCTACAATGGAGCGATCTGCGCCATCGGGTATTTCTCCGTATGCACTGCCGATCAAATGGATGGAAAGGCTACATTCTTCTAAATCAGTTTTGGTGGAGCGTTCTACCTCGTTTGCCTTCGTTGATAGCGAGTGATTCGGCAACACTACATAACCATGTCGCATCAACTCACGCTTGATGATGTTGCGTTGAACAGAAAGATCATGGCCTGTTTCTGCTAAGTAAATGGTCTTGCGCTTGAAAATATTTTTTACTTCGGTGCGATTGTCGCCCTCTTTTAAAACGATCAATGTTTCGTGAATGTCATAGGCCAAGTCTACCATCTTCATCCAGTATTGTCTCTCTGCCTCGGGGCTGAAGAAATCAGAATACTCCTTCATCGCGCCCGTTTCGTCATCCAATTGATACATTTCGTAGCCGAGTGAATCGCGTAGGCGAGGGGGTTGCTCTTGCAGTGTCAATGGCGACTTCAATACTTTGAAAACGCGGTTGAGTTTTGTGCTGGATGTTGCTTTGTAGAAAGACTCTACCAAATCCAAACATCTGCCTGATTGTGCAAACTCTTTGGTAAGCACCGTTACCAAGATGGCTGCATTATCAAGTGCAGGGGCAGTGGCCGTATCAAATTCAGATTTGATAACGATATTAGGTTTAGAGCCTAATACCTGCAAGAGCATTAGCTCCAAAAATTTTTTAAACTGCGTCACCCAGCCTTGTTCGTTTTTCTTTGCTACTTCGTTGTCTTTTTCCGCGTAGGTAACAAGTACATCAATTTCAAATGCCATGGTTATACAGTTTGGTTAACGGTTTCGTTTTCATTCTTCTTTTTCTCAGTTACATTATAAATAAGACCTTGTGCCAGATCATAGTGGCTGGCCATTACAAAGTAAAAGTCTGCTAAGGTGATTTTGAAAATCACGGCACGGTTAATGGCCTCGATTTCGGTAACATTTGGAGTGAGGCCTTCTTGGAACAAATCTCCAAATACTTCGCCTTGCTTTAATTCCTGAATTATTTCTGAGTTGTTTTTCAAGTTGATGTCACCAGCGGCTTGTATCAAAATCGGATTCTCGCCTGATAAGATCATCAGCTTCTCGCGCGGCTTGAGTGTAATGGGCATGATCTTATCTGCCAAGTCGCTCAACACTTTCCCCGATATACGCTGGAAGGCGGGTAATTTTTTAATGAGCAAAACCATTTCGATTGCTAAAAAGAATCCATCGTCCAATCCATCCAGCAATTGATTATTCTCTATGGATGAATCGAGGAATTTTTTGTCCTTGTAAGGAAGACGATCAGCAATAGTTTGATAAGCTTCTTTGTCTTTGTTATACACCACCCAGGCAGTGGTTTCTTGTATCAACTTATCGCGATTGAACATTTGGCTGATCAATCCTCTGCTTACGCGAAACTCAGGGATGTAGGCCGTAGAATGCACGGCACACACTTTCGTCCAGCGGTTGTTGTAATTGAAATCCCTGTTAAGGATATAGTTGATTGTTTGAATGGGATTATAGCTTTCTCGTGGAAAGAATATCTGTAGCTTCTCTAACTTTTCGCTTGTAGGACTATCATCTAACAATGGAATCAACTTTGGTTTCAGATCTTGCTCTACAAACAAATCAAGGAGTTCTAAAGCATACTGAATACTATCGGGTGTGCCTACCTCCACGTTCGTGCGCACTAACTGAACGGATTCAGGTTCATACAAAAGAGACAATAATAAAGTAATGTGATCGTAGTTGTCACGTATCTCTTCACGCAGCGCTTCTTTTACAAATTTGAAATGTTCTGCATCCGTCAACTCATCTAGGGCGGCCAAGTTCCAGAGCGTTTTGCTCATTTCTACATCCAGCAATTCTTTTACGGCCAAGGCTTCGCGCCCCTGCGCCCTGTAATTTATCAAGCGAAGCGAGTACAAAATTTGTTTCACTACGCGCTTATCTGGGTAGTCAATTTTTTTCCAGAGCAATGGCATTCCGTCCTTGCCACCAATATGTCCAATAATCTGGATCAACTTGAGCATCACCAACTCATTCTGCCCCGATTTATGAAAAGCAGTCTCTAAGTAAGGCAGTACGGGCGCACCTGCTTCTTTTAAGGCCGCAGCAGCTTGATGAGAGTAGACAGGTGAAGCAAGCAATTCAATCAACACGCCCCATGTTTCTTGTTTTTTTACTTTACGCGCAGTAAGCAATGCTTCCGTGCGCACCTTTTGATCGGGGTCGCGCATCAATTCCAATAAAATGAAAATGGTTTTTTGATTGGTGAGCTTGCGCATCAACTTCGCAGCCAGCATTCGATCAGATTGCTTTACTGATTTGCTCAACTTCATCAGCTTATCAGCGGAGATGGAGAGCAGATCACTATCTTCTGCTGCGCCCATTGCTTGAAAGGCCAATCCCTTAATTTCGTTTCCTTCACCTGCTTGCAAGCCTAGTTCTTCTATTTTGCCAACAGCAAATTGACGAACGCGTTTGTTTTTGCTATCAGCCAGTTGTAGGAGTGAAGTTTCAAACATAGCTGGCTCTAGTTTTTCCATGAGCTTGAGGCCGTAGATCACTTTCTCTTCGGCCGAGCTGCTCACTTCTTTGCCCAGCACGCTATCCATGGTATACTCTCGCACTACTTCTTTTTCTATCGTTGATTTGTTTTTTACCAATGAAGATTGGAGCGTTTCCCGATAGCCATGATACATCCTATTGGTCACCCAATACCATATCAACAAAATAGGTATAGTAAAAGCGGTAACCGTTAGCAGATTGAAAATATGTACTTGATTGATCAGCACGATCAATCCCCCAGCTATTGTGCTTGCCACGGCCATTACTATACCCTCTACCTTCGTCTGCACATCAATCTTGATTCCCTTATCGATGGGCACATAGTAGAATTTGAAAGTAGGATTATCAAGTGCGTCTTTCAATGAATTGGCAAAGAGCTTACCCATGGCAATGGCGATAAAGAAGTAAATGACAGAGCTTTGACCAGACACCAATGGATCAAAGCCGAAGAAAGAGCCAAGTGCCAGCGCGGCAACGGTAAATAATATAAGTAGAATTGGATTGATGATCAGAGAGACACGCAATCCATAATCCTGATTGAGGCGATCCGTGGCAAATGTGGTAAACAAGAATGCAAAGATCACCACCGTAGCCTCAAATAGGCTTAAGAAGTAAGGCAATGCGTCTTTATCAAACTGAACGGTAGATATATTAAAGAAAGAATAGTCTACGAACCTCAAAGCGACAGTAGAAAAAATAACGAACGCGCTTAGTGCTAGGATATATTTGTTGCTTAAAAACTGGACGATAGAAAGTTTTTCGATTTCCGATTCTGATTTGATGGCAGACTTCTCTTGGTTAAGGTATTTGTTTGATAAAATGATGAATAGGATCAAGTACCCAATAGCACTGAAGAGACCGATTGTATAAAGTGATTCTACTTTTACTCCATAAGAAAGCATTATAGGAATGGTGAAGAAGGCGATGATGGAGGCGATGTCCGTACCAATATCTACGCTACCAATAATCCTCTTGGACACACGCACGTTGAACATCCTAGCAAACGAACCCCAAAAGATCAATTGGGTGACAAAAGTAAAAGGCAAAATGAGCATGAAACCAAAGCGGTAGAGCAGTACTTTGTCTGACACAAATTGATTCCCGAACTCGATAAAAGCGGTGAGCCCAATTACAATTACCAAGTTTAAGATGGCCAAATACTTAAATTGAATGCGGCCTTGTAAAAAGTTGTATAGAAAAGTAGTGACGATACCGAATATACCTGAATACAAGATGGCTACTGGCAGATCATTCTTTTCGCTGAAGAAATTGAGGAAGAGAGTCTGAGAAGCCACCGCTACTGTTGCCAGAAATAGCCCCATGAGAAAGCTGATGGCAAGCAATAAACCAACGGGGCCCTCTTCTTGGGGTTCCACATCCAGCATTTTCCAAAAGCGTTTCATCTCTTAATGTTTATTTTTTAAGGTTAGATGGAATGGTAGATTCATTGCAGCCTTTTGAGGAGATTTAATGCACGGCCATTTCATCATTTGTTTTATCTTTAACTGCACAATTTTGTGCATTTTGTCGACAATTCCAACTAATTAATAGTTGAATGGAACTAATTTTAATAACTGGTTAATAGTGAGTTAACTTAGTAAAGCAATTACTCAAGTAACCATTCATCGAAAAAACATGAACCTGTAAGTTTTCCTGTTAAATCGGTATGGAACAAAAAAGTAATCGGCATAAACTTGCAAATGTTTAAACCTTATTCTTTAAAGGATATGCAAAGATGAAGAGACACAGCCATAGGGGCAACGGGGTTTTCCCCGTATTTGCACGGGGAAAACCCCGTATTTTCTGTCTGTCCTATAATTGAATTTCAAGCCACTGCATTTCTTATGTTAGAGACATTGCCTAGAATTGCATAATTTTAATGACTTTATGTGAATGAACACTTTACTTCACCCAATCAAAGCAATTTTTAGAATGAAACGACTCGCATACATCCTTTCCGTTATAACCTTGAGCTTTCAGTTGGCTGCGCAATCCAACAAAACCCTGACCGAAGCGCAAAAACTTTTTGGTTTGAAAAACTACGAAGCTGCCCTTCCCAAGTATTTGGAAGCCATTCAAGCAGGTATAAAAGACCCTCTTGCTTACTATCAAACAGGAATCTGTTACAATGTCACTCAAAATGTTGATAATCAGGTTAAAGGGATTCCTTATTTTGAACAAGCGTTTAATCTTAAAAAGGATTTTCCACCTCAGGCTTACTATGATTTGGCTTCGTTGTATTTGAAGGATGAGCAATTGCAAAAGGCCATGGAGACATTCACTGCTTATCGCGATTTAGTAAAGCTTGATAAGAAGTCACTAGCCAAAGCCGACAGAGGCATTGAATCTTGTCACAGTGCTATCGCTATGATGGCCGTGCCAAGAAACTTTACCGTACATAGTTTTCCGGGATCATTGAATACCCAGTACACCGAGTATAACCCTGTCGTTTCTGCAGATGAAAGCGTAATGGCCTTTACAGCATTAAGGCCAAACACGGGTAGGACTCGTTCGGGTGATAAGTTTATTGAAGAGATTTACGTGGCTTATAATAAATCGGGCAATTGGAGTGAGCCAAAGGTGATGCCTATTGCTTCTGAATACAATGTTGGAACTGCGGGTATTTCTGCTGATGGGCAGAAGATGATTGTTTTTATGGGCGGTGCTACTGATCCAGGCAATCTCTTTCAGGTGACTAAGTCTGGCGACATTTGGTCGAAGCCTAGCATTTTAGCATCAAGTATTAATTCTTCTGGCTTAGAATCTACTTCTAGCTTAACGCCCGATGGAAAGGTGATTTATTTTGCTAGCAATCGACAAGGTGGAAAGGGTGGCTTGGACATTTGGAAAATAGAGATGAAGGCAGGTGGCACGTGGAGCTTGCCTATCAACCTTGGTCCAGAAATTAATACCAAAGACAATGAAGATGCTCCTTTCATCCATCCTGATCAGAAAACTTTATTCTTTACTTCCGATGGCCACTCTAGCATGGGCGGAAGAGATATTTTTAAAACTTCTTTGGTAAATGGCAAGTGGACTAGTCCCGAGAATATGGGCTATCCCGTCAACACAACATCTAACGATAATTACTTTACGCTATTGGCGGATGGCAAACGTGCGTATTTTTCTTCGGATAGAAAAGGTGGGCAAGGAGCGCAAGATATTTACTACTTAGATCTTCCTGAAAATGCCATGACCATTCCACTTACCATGATTAAAGGGCGAGTGCTCAATGGTGAAACAGGTAAACCGATGCCTACCAAAATGTATGTGGTAGATAATGAAACGAAAAAAGAGTTGGAATTTGTGTACGATCCAGATCCGAAGACTGGCGAGTACTTGATCATCTTGCCTCCATCAAAAAATTATGACATCGTAATTGAGTCAGAAGGTTTCTTGCCTTACACGCTGAATGTGAACATTCCCAATCAAACTTATTTTTATGAATTGTATCAGCAAGTCAGTTTGAAAACGATCAAACAGTTTGATGTAGTGGTGGGGCAAGAAGTGCAAGTCAAAAACGCATTTTATGATACCGATGGTGATGTGAAGGCCGACTTGCGTAAATCTAACGAAGCCAAACTAGTGCAAACCAACAAGGTAGATGTGTATGACATGATGCTAGACCTAATGGCCGCTGGCGACAAAGAAGGAGTAGATTATTTGGTTAGTCTGATTGAACACACCGATCCTATTGATGGCGTGAACTTCAACGAAAAAGAAAATTCAAAAATAGAAGTGGTTACGCGTACTTATTATTTTGATGAAAGTGACGAGAGTAAATTTGAGCAGAAGAAAGTGGAAGGAAAAACAGTTTTCTCCTTACCTACCATTAACATCAGCGAGGAATTGAAGAATAAAAAAATAGAAGTAAAGGCAGCCAACTTTGATAAGAGTGCTCTAACAAAATTTGTGAAAGTATTTTTCGATCAAGGCAAAAGCGACTTGAAAGCACAATACAATGCAGAATTGGATAATATTTTGAAATCTCTGCAACAAAACTTGGCACTTGGGGTAGAGATTTCAGGTTTTGCATCTTCTGAAGGAACCGAAGAAGCCAACCGTGATTTATCCAACAAGAGAGCGATCACTGTGTTGGATTATTTTAATCATCAAGGTGTGGTGCGCAGACGCATCATAGCCAAAGGTTATGGAGCTACGAAAGATCAGACTGCCTCTAAAGAGGAGGGAAGAAGGGTGGAGGTGAGAGTGGTAGAGATTAAGTGAATTGGGCGGCACTTATTTAGTGCATAAGAAAGACGCTTGATGAACTCTATATTTAGGCGATTTATAAAATGCACTTTGAAATTTTTTTTTGATTTTTTTTCCTTTAGGAGGGATTCAAATTCAGGATAGCTAGTGATCAGAGTTTCTTTCTTCTCGATGGTTAGTGCAGCCGCGAAGGCATTGGTGCTGAAGTTTCATTTTTTGAAACTTAATATACAAACTTATTGCTTTTTCATCTTAGCTCTCTACTTTTTCACTGGCAACAAAATCCCCGCTTGAAAATTTAAGATCTCAACGAGATTGCCATTCTCATCAAACTCCTTCCATTGCTTGTGCTTTTTGTTGGCCACGTATTCGCCTTGCTCTTTTATTTTTCCGTTGGGGTGGTAACTGGTGTAAACTCCATGTTGGCGACTGCCTCGGTATTCGCACTCAGATAATAATTTTCCATCAGGGTAATAATTTTTGACAGAGCCTGTGATCAGATTAAACTTCCATATCTCTTCTACCGATTTTTCACCGTTCTCATGATATTGGGTGCGCATCCCTTGCAGCATACCCTTCTCATAGTTTTCCTTTAGCACAATTGTCTTTCCATCTTTTGCGTAAAACGTCCATGTGCCATGTGGTCTCCCTTCGCGAAATTCTTTTTCATATAATTGTTTTCCGTCTTCGGTAAACTCCTCTTGCTTGCTGTCTTTACCAGTAAGAGCGAATTGCTCTTTCACTTTTACTTTTCCATTTTCAAAGTAATCGAAGTTAGCACCATATTTTCCACCTTCTTTAAATTGGTATTGATGACGCTTGCTCCCGCTCGTGTAGTACCCGATGTTATCACCATGAATCTTTGCATTCATAAAGTGACCTTCCAATTTTATGTGGCCTTCTTGATCATAATTTTTAAAGTCGCCCACTTTTTCGCCTTCAGCTATGGAGTATATAAGTTCTAATTGTGCATTCGGATAATATGATTTGAAATAACCAGCAATAAAACCATCCTTGTAGTTGGCTTCTGTCTCTACTGACCCGTTCTCATAAAATGTTTTGGTGATCCCGTTTGGTTTTTGGTTTTTGTAAGTAATTTCTTTTCTGATCTTGCCGGTGGGGTAGTATTCTTTCACAAAACCATCGGGCTTGCCCTTGGCGAAAGAACTTTCTTGTTTGAGAATGCCTGAAGGAAAAAAAGATTTGATGCTATCCACTAATAAATTATTTTGGTAGAATGCTTTTTGAATAGGCTTGCCTTTCTCGCTAAATACTTCCACAGGGCCGTGACGCAAACCGTTTTCGTAATTGATCTTGCGGATGAGAGTTCCGTTTTGATGGTATTCATAAAAAGTACCTGACCTTACTCCATTTGCAAATGTCCCTTCCACGTTCAACTTTCCATTGGGAAAATATCTTTTGTATTTCCCCTCCATCGTTTGGTTATCGGCAGAGACAAAGTATTGTTCTTCTACTTGCCGCTTCATGGGGTCGTAAAATGTCTTTACCTCCTTTTGGGCGAAGGCGAAGCTGTTTGATAGTAGAATTAGAAGCAGAGAAAGACGAGTATTCATAGTGAGTGGAAAACGACCCATTTCTGTTTTTGTTTTAGGCGTGAGTTAAAATATTTAACCACAGAGTTCACGGGGAGAATGCACACAGAGAAAGTTTCTGGTAAATCTACCTCCGTGGTTCTCTGTGACCTCTGTGGTTATTTTTTTAAATCCTCTCAATCACAATAGCCGAAGCCCCACCGCCACCATTACAAATTCCGGCAACACCAATCGCAGCATTATTCTGTTTCAAGACATTTGCCAATGTAATGGTGATACGGGCACCCGAAGCACCCAATGGATGCCCCAATGAAACTGCGCCTCCGTAGATATTTACTTTCTCAGGGTCGAGACTTAATAATTTATTGTTGGCAAGTGCCACGGCAGAGAAGGCTTCATTGATTTCATAATAACCTACATCCTTTTTATCCACACCTGCCATCTTCATTGCCTTTGGTATAGCCAATGCAGGCGTAGTAGTAAACCACATCGGGTCTTGTGCTGCATCGGCAAAGCCCAATATCTTTGCGATGGGAGTGAGGCCCAACTCTTTTGCTTTTTCTTTGCTCATCAAGATCACCGCAGCCGCGCCATCATTGATGGTGGAAGCATTCGCTGCCGTTACCGTCCCTTCTTTGGTGAACACTGGTTTTAACCCCGGTATCTTATCAAAATTTACGTTTTTGTATTCTTCATCTTCAGCAAACAAAGTAATGTCTCCTTTTTTGCCTGTGATCTCCACAGGAACAATTTCGTCTTTGAATTTGCCCGCAGCCCAAGCCGCAGCAGACCGCTTGTATGAATTGATGGCGTATGCATCTTGCTCTTGCCTGCTTATGCTCATTTCCTTCGCGGTGTTATCGGCACACACGCCCATCGCGCAGTGATTGTACACATCGGTAAGGCCATCGTACGTGAGACCGTCTAGCACTTCACCGTTTCCATATTTATAACCGTAGCGCGCCTTCATTAAGTAGTACGGAATGTTGCTCATGCTCTCCATGCCGCCCGTTAGCACCACATCATTGTGGCCGAGCATGATGGATTGTGCACCAAGCATAATCGCCTTCATGCCAGAAGCGCAAACTTTGTTTACCAACGTGCAGGGGATTTCATAACCCAACCCCGCAGCTACTGCCACTTGTGTAGCAGGAGCTTGCTGCAAACCCCCAGATATTACGTTGCCAAAAAACACTTCTTGGATTTGTTTCGGATCTAAATTTATTTTTTTGAGCGCCCCCTTCACAGCCGTTGCACCTAATTGTACTGCCGTCAAACTAGCCAAGCTGCCGCCAAAGCTACCGATGGGTGTGCGCACTGCGGAGACGATATATACTTCTTTCATTTTATGTTTGTTACGGTTAAGATTTCGAGGTGCAAGTTAATTTATTTTTTATGATTCTTTAATGGCCTAGCCTGCTGCAGGCTTGTGTTGGTATTGAATAGTGAAGGTATTTAAGAATTCCACAACGCGTCTTTTACTGACAAAAATCATCTTTTGCCTTGATACTCGTCATCATGAAAGGCTTCGCCTTCACTCTACTTTTGATTCATTAAATCATATACCCATGAAAAAAATATTAGTGCCCTGCGATTTTTCTGACCCCGCTGTTCAAGCCTTCAAGTTTGCCGTAGAGATTGCCACCCAAAGCAAAGGAGAAATCATTTTGCTAAACGTAGTGGAAGTGCCCGTCATGCACGAGACGGTACTAATGCCCACGCTTTATTTTGAGGAAGCATTCTTCAAAGACATGAGGGCTGAATCCCAAAAGAAGTTTGAAAAAATGAAAGACAAGTGGGGTGGTAATGTGGCGGTTTCAGCAGTTGTCGAATTTGGCTCTACTACTTTTACCATCCGAGAGTTCATCAAAAAGAAGAAAATTGATTTAGTGGTAATGGGCACCCATGGAGCCACTGGTTTGCGCGATTTTTTTATTGGGTCCAATACAGAAAAAATTGTTCGCACATCCGATGTCCCCGTGATCGTGCTAAAAAAATCTATGAAGTTATCTTCTGTCAAGAATATTGTTTTGCCAAATAATTTGGTTGAAGAACAAGAAGACCTCACCATGCACATAAAGGAGCTACAGAATTTCTTTAAGGCAACAGTGCACATCGTGTATATCAACACGCCAGCAGAATTCAACCGCGACTCGATAACAAAAAAGAGGTTAAGCGATTTTGCGAAACGTTACATGATTAAGAACTTTACCCTAAACATTTTCAACGACATTGACCAAGAAGAAGGCGTGCGCAACTTCACCCGTGAAATAAAAGGTGATATGGTGCTGATGGGCACACACGGCAGGCGCGGGCTGAACCACCTTATGACTGGTAGCATTGCTGAAGACATTGCCAATCATATCGAGTGCCCTATTTGGACAATGAAGATTAAGTGAGCAGAACAACCCTCCAATACCAGATTGAGACAGAAGCATTGTGCTACCACTGCGGCCAAGCTTGTGAAGAAGAGTCTATCACAATGGCTGATAAATCCTTTTGCTGCAATGGCTGCAAAACAGTTTATGAAATTCTGAATGAGAACAATCTCTGCGACTACTATACCTTTGACCAAAACCCTGGCACCTCACTGCGCTTCGTTCCGAAAGAGACCTATCAATTTTTAGACGAAGCATCCGTAAAAAAGAAACTGCTATCATTTGAATCACCTGATTTCAGCAGAGTAGAATTTTTTATACCAGCCATCCATTGTGTTTCTTGTATTTGGTTATTGGAAAACCTTCAACGGCTGAGTAACGGCATTTTGCAATCGAAGGTAAATTTTGGGCGCAAGCAGGTGACCATTGATTTCAAACCACAAAGCATTTCGCTTTCGGCAGTTGCACAGTTGTTGGCTTCATTGGGCTATGCACCTTCCATCAACTTGGAAGGCTCAGTTTCTCAACCTATCACTTCAAATGAACTACTGGTTACAAAATTGGCAATTGCGGGTTTTTGTTTTGGCAACATCATGCTGTTGAGCTTCCCAGAATATTTGGGATTGGAGAATAGTGACCATCAACTGAAGATTTTATTTTTATTTTTGAATCTTGCCTTGGCACTACCTGTGGTGGTTTACAGTGCCAACGATTATTTCACCAATGCGTGGAAAAGCTTTAGGCAAAAGCAAATCAATATTGATGTGCCTATTGCCGTAGGTTTGGCAGCGTTATTTTTGCGAAGCTCCTTTGATATCATTACTCAAACAGGCGCAGGTTACCTAGATTCACTTTCTGGCTTGGTCTTCTTTCTTTTGATTGGTCGCTGGTTTCAAAGCAAAACGTATGAGAGTCTCGCGTTCGACCGCGACTATAAATCATACTTCCCATTGGCAGTACAAAAGTTGGTTGGGTTGAATTGGGTACCGACTATTGTTTACGAATTACAAAAAGGAGATAATATCAAAATCCGAAACGTAGAAATTATTCCCGCTGATAGTACACTAACAAGCGATGAAGCATTGATTGACTACAGTTTTGTAACAGGTGAATCGAAACCAGTAGAAGCAAAGCAAGGTGATTTGATTTATGCAGGTGGAAGAGTTATAGGCCAAGCCGTGGAATTGGTGGTCGAGAAAAAAACTTCACAAAGCCACCTGACCAGCCTTTGGAACAATGCGGTGTTTCAAAAAACAGAAGAGAGTAATTACAAGAAAATAATTGATCAAGCCGCTCGCAAGTTTACATGGGCAGTTATGGCCATTGCCTTCGCGACTGCTGTGTATTGGCACGTTGTTGCTCCTTCACAAATGTGGTTGGTGCTTACTTCTGTATTGATGGTAGCCTGCCCGTGTGCGCTGGCGTTGGCCGCACCGTTTACGTATGGCAGTATGTTGCGCGTATTTGGCAAACACGGGTTTTATTTAAAGAATGCCGATGTCATTGAGCGGCTATCCACTATTGATGCCATTGTACTTGACAAAACAGGAACAATCACGCACGGAGCAGCACATGTAAAATTCATAGGCGCATTGGATGATGAAGAGTTAGGTTGGGTTAAACTGATGACCTCTTCTTCCACACATCCATTAAGCAACTTGATTTCAAAAAGTATTTCTCAAAGCAGCGGAGCAACACTCGACTCTTTCAAAGAGAAAGCAGGCAATGGATTAGAAGCAAAAGTAGCAGGTCATGTTATTAAAGTTGGTTCGGCTTCTTTTGTTGATTTTGCAGGACAACTTTCTAACCAATCGTCATTGGTTTTTGTTTCCATCGATGGAATGGTGCGCGGGTACTTTACCATTGAAACAGCATTGCGACAATCAATAAAAGAATTAATCGCAAAGGCCAAAGGAAAGATAGTAGCATTGCTCTCGGGTGATAATGAATTGGACAAAGAAAGAATGAGTGAACTTTTCCCTCGCTCCACGCAACTGCTGTTCAACCAATCTCCCCACGATAAACTTCAATTCATTTCTGATTTGCAAGGAAGTGGAAAAAAAGTATTGATGATAGGAGATGGTCTCAATGACTCAGGCGCATTGAAGCAAAGTGATGTGGGCATTGCCGTAACAGATGATACAGGAGTGTTTACTCCCAACTGTGATGCAATCTTAAATGGCAATCAACTCAATAAGCTGAACGATTTCATTCGCTTGGCAAAAGCTGCCACCACTATTTTAAAAATTGCCTTTGCTATTTCCTTTTTCTACAACATCATTGCTCTGGGCTTTGCAATGTCAGGAAATTTATCGCCATTGGTAGCCGCCATACTCATGCCCATCAGCAGTATAAGTGTAGCTGGATTTAGTACAATGGCTGTAAATCGGGTTTCTCAAAGAGGCTTGAAGCATGTGGCTTGAAGCATGTCCGTAGGACTCCTTTGGAGAGGCCAACTTTATAGAAAAAAATATGCTAATCATCATTCTTCTCATTTCCGTATCTCTCACTATCGCCATAGGCTTTCTGGTTGCTTTTATTTGGAACATCAAGAGCGGCCAGTATGATGATACGTATGGGCCTTCTGTGAGGATGCTGTTTGAGGATAAGAAGAAAAGTCAATCGGAACCAATCTCTTCTAAAAAGAAGTAGGGTTTTCTTGCATTGCTGACATAAATCATACCTCCGTATGACTGACATCACCCGATGCAGCGCAGTTCCACAATTACTTTGTGTCACCAAATAAAAAAGCCATGAAAAATATTTTCGCTCAAGTAGTGTTTTTCGCATTCCTTCTTTGGTCATGTGCGCCTGACAAACCAAAAAACAAAGAGGAGTTTCCTGAACAGCCAGTTAATAGTAAATCGGCCGTGGAAGATGTCATTAGTAATCCCACCAAAGGACTTGGTGCAGTTAAAACTGTTACTCTTAAAACACCATTGGAGCTTGACCGTGTCAATAGAGGCCTTGCCATTTATGAAATGAAATGCTCAGCCTGTCACAAACTAACCGACCAACGGGTAGTTGGACCTGGATGGAAAGACGTTACCAAACGCAGACAACCCGAGTGGATCATGAACATGATTACCAATATCGATATGATGTTGGAAAAAGACCCCGAGGCGCAGAAACTATTGGAGCTCTGCTTAATGCGCATGCCCAATCAAAATATGTCGATCGGTGATGCGCGCGATGTACTGGAATATATGCGACAAAATGATGGTGAAAAATAGTTTCCTCCAACCCTTAAAATAAAAAAAATGAAAACGTCTTTAAAGTTGGTTGTTCTGCTCTTCGCGGTAGCCTCAGCCCTTACATTTTACAGTTGCAAACCCAAAGGCCCGCAAGGTGCTATTGTTGGTAATGCCGCCTCCAAAGTTTACGTTGCGCCAGGTCAATATGATGAGTTCTATAATATTGTATCGGGTGGCTTCAATGGACAGATTGGTATCTATGGCATTCCATCTGGTCGATTGTTCCGTATCCTTCCTGTGTTTTCACAATTTCCAGAAAATGGATATGGCTACAGTGAAGAGACCAAGCCCATGCTCAACACCTCGCACGGTTATGTGCCTTGGGACGACCTTCATCACATTGCCTTATCGCTCACAAAAGGAGAGCATGATGGCCGTTGGGCTTTTGCAAATGCCAATAACACACCGCGCGTTGCACGTGTAAGCTTGAAAACATTTAAGACAGAAGAAATTTTAGAACTTCCCAACAGCGGTGGCAATCACTCTTCGCCCTTCATTACAGAAAATAGCGAATACATTGTGGCTGGCACGCGCTTTAGCATACCCGTAGGCGACAATCGCGATGTACCCATCAGCACGTACAAAGAGAATTTTAAGGGAACGATAAGTTTTATTAAAATTGATTCCATCACTGGCCGTATGAACATCGGCTTTCAATTGAAAACCCCTGGCGTAAATTTTGATTTATCGCGCGCAGGCAAAGGTCCATCACATGGTTGGTTCTTTTTCTCCTGCTACAATACCGAGCAAGCTTATACTTTGCTAGAAGTAAACGCCACCCAAAAAGACAAAGACTTTATCATGGCTGTTAATTGGAAGAAGGCAGAAGAATACATTGCTCAAGGCAAAGGCGTAAAAGTAAAAGCAAAGTATGCGCACAATTTGTTGGATGAAAAGACACACACCGCCACATCTCAAATGATGACAGAAGTATTGCAACTTGATCCTACTGTACTAAAAGACATTATCTATTTCATTCCTTGCCCAAAGTCACCACATGGTTGCGATACAGACCCAACTGGCAAATACATTGTAGCCAGTGGCAAGTTGGCCCAAATTATTCCTGTTTTCTCATTCGCAAAAATTCAGAAAGCCATTGCCGACAAAGATTATGAAGGTGAGTTTGCTGGAATTCCTGTTATTAAATATGAATCTGCTTTGCATGGCGAAGTAAAAAAACCTGGCCTTGGCCCATTGCATACTGAGTTTGATGAAAAAGGAAATGCCTATACTTCTTTCTTTGTATCGTCTGAAATTGTGAAGTGGAATGTAGAGACACTGGAAGTATTGGATAGAGTTCCTACGTACTATTCTATCGGCCACTTGTGTGTGCCGGGCGGCCCAACTACTAAGCCTCACGGCAAGTATGTGATCGCTTACAACAAAATCACCAAAGATCGTTACCTGCCCACTGGCCCTGAACTAACTCAGTCAGCTCAATTGTATGATATCTCAGGAGATAAAATGCAGTTGCTTCTCGATTTCCCCACTACAGGTGAGCCGCATTATGCAGAAGCAATTCCTGCCAGTTTGATTGCACCTAATTCTGTCAAAATATTTAAGATAGAAGAGAACAATCACCCCTACGTTGCCAAAGGCGAAAAAGAAACCAAGGTAGTGCGCAAAGGGAACGAAGTGCATGTGAACATGACGGCCATTCGCTCGCACCTCACACCTGATAATATTGAGGGCATCAAGTTGGGCGATGTAGTTTATTTTCACGTAACCAATCTCGAACAAGACTGGGATGTGCCACATGGCTTTGCTATAAAAGGCGCAGCCAATGCAGAGATACTCGTCATGCCGGGCGAAACACAAACCCTGAAGTGGACGCCTGACGAAGTAGGAGTTGTACCTTTCTATTGCACAGATTTTTGTTCGGCACTACACCAAGAGATGCAAGGTTATGCACGCGTATCACCAGCAGGAAGCACAGTACCTATTAAATTCTCTACAGGAATAATAGAAGAGCCCAACGCAAAAGCGGGTGAAAAGTAACTTGTTTGAATTTCATAGTTTACAGGTTGCAAAGGTAGCTCCGCATCCTTGGCTGGATCGGAGCACCTTTCTAAATTCAAAAACCAGAGCCAAATGGATTTTAGATTTGTGATTTTTGAATTATGATTTTTGATTTTTTGCCACACACTATCCAGCTACGCGCAAGCAGATAAATCTAAATTCTAGAATCTTAAATCTTGAATCACAAATCTTAAATCTAAAATCCTAAATCTAAAATCTTAAACGATTTTCATGAAGCCCCTCACTCGCATCTTCGTTCTCATCACTTCCCTCACGTTGGTATCGGCCTACTTCGTTCCCCTCTGGCAAATACTCATGTGGGCACCACAGTACCCCGAGGGACTAACAATGAAAATCTGGATCAACAACATTACAGGCGATGTAAAAATAATAAGCGCGCTTAACCACTACATCGGCATGAAGACGATTGAAGTGAGCATGTTTCCAGAATTTGGTTATATGATTTACATCGTAGGCGCAATTATTGGCATCGGCTTTCTCACGGCTATAGTGAATAAACGTTTTATGCTAATCACCTATCTCACTGCGATCTTGCTAACAGGCATTGGCGCGTTGGTCGATTTTTATTTATGGGGCTACGACTACGGCCACAACTTGAACCCCGAAGCTGCCATTAAAATCGAAGGCATGTCGTACCAACCACCGCTCATCGGAACAAAAGTGCTATTGAATTTCACAGCCTTCTCTGGCCCCGATATTGGCGGATGGATTTTTATTGGCGTAGGTATTTTTCTTTTTGGATTAGTGTTTTATGAATGGCGAAAAAATAAGTAGTAAGATGAAACGAATTTTAGATTTTTTTGGCGGCCTGGCGAGGCGCCACCTGGCTATCCGTTACAAGCTCCCTCGGTTGCGTGTGAGTGGAGTTTATACCGAGTGGAGTCTCGGGAGGCTTTCCACTACTATCCCTGGCCGAAGTGCTCTTAATAAAACTCGTAGCGCACTTCATGTTTTATCAATATCTATTTCTGCTTTTTTCATTTCCTGCTCCACCAAACCAGAACCGTTGAACTTCGGCACTGACGTCTGCCACTTTTGTAAAATGACCTTGATGGATAAAAAATTCGGTGCAGAACTTGTCACCAAAAAAGGCAAGGTGTACAAGTTTGACGATATGAATTGCTTCCTCAACTTTTACAATTCAGGACACGAAAGCACTGATAATTTTGAGCATACGCTGGTGGTCGATTTCTCGGATGCTGGAAAATTGATTGATGCCACGCACGCATTCTACATCAAGTCATCCAAAATCAGAAGCCCAATGGATGGGCAAGTGGCCGCATTTGAAACCAAAGCAAGCATGGACAAATTTAAAAAAGATTGGAACGGAATTTACTTAGCATGGGGCGAAGTGCAAACGCAATACAAGTAATGTAATTAAAGAAAGTCACCCTTTCATTATGAATGCGAGCATAATTGTTGTTAAGAAAGCTAAATGAATAATAAACGCACAAATCGACTAAGTACAGTCACCCCTCTCCCACGGAGAGGGGCTGGGGGTGAGGCTCAACACCGCAAACATTCTCCGCTCTCCCAAAATTGCAGACACATTATTTTTCTTATAACTCTACTCTTATCCGCAAATTCTTCTTTCTCAAAAACACATACAGTCAATCCAAACGGAAACCTTAAATCAATCAAATCAGCCATCTCACTCTCCACTAACGGTGACACTATTCAGGTCGTGCCGGGCATCTATAGAGAAGGCAACCTTATCATTCAAAAATCTATAGTCATTGTTGGAATCAACTATCCAACAATTGATGGCGAAAATAAATATGAGATTTTCACCGTTGCCTCGAACAATGTTTCCATCATTGGGTTACGCATGATCAATACAGGAGTGGGCAGCATCAATGACATATCCGCTATCAACGCGATCGAGTCCAACCGATTAAGAGTACTGAACAACCAATTTGAAAATACTTTTTTTGGAATACATCTGGCCAACTCCAAACATTGCGTTATCGAGAACAACATCCTTCACACCAATGCCGAAGCAGAACATCAAATCGGCAACGGCATCCACGCTTGGAAATGTGATTCCATTACAGTTCGCAATAACCAAGTAAGCGGCCATCGTGATGGTATCTATTTTGAATTTGTCACCAACTCTTTGGTGGAAAAAAACCTTAGCCATCATAACATGCGTTATGGTCTGCACTTTATGTTCTCACATAATGATGAATACCGATCCAACATTTTTCAAAACAACGGAGCAGGCGTAGCAGTAATGTATACCAAGGGCGTAAAGATGATCAGCAATCGCTTCGAAGACAATTCGGGTTCTTCTTCGTACGGATTGCTGCTGAAGGACATTGGTGATGGCGATATTCAGCAAAATCATTTTGCGAAAAATACGGTAGCCGTTTATATGGAAGGCTCAAGCCGTTGCCAATTCCATCAAAACGTGTTTAGCGAAAATGGTTGGGCAGTAAAAATCCAAGCCAACTGCGACCAAAATGTTTTTTCAAAAAATAGTTTCTTGTCGAACACGTTTGACATGGCCACCAATGGATCATTGGTATTGAACACGGTTGACGCTAACTATTGGGACAAATATGAAGGTTACGATTTAAACAAAGATAGAGTTGGTGATGTCCCTTTTCATCCCGTGAGTTTATACTCCATGGTAGTGGAGAAAATGCCTTCAGCAGTGATGTTATGGAGAAGCTTTCTGGTTTATATGCTCGATCGCTCTGAGAAAGTAATCCCCTCCGTCACTCCTGAAAATTTGAAAGACATTCATCCAGCTATGCGCAATTATGAATACAATTACTAATAACCTAACAGGAGTCAGGCGTCAAGACACCTTTAAGGTGTCAGACGCCTTGATTACAATTAACGATGAACTAATTCCATGATCACAGTTTCAGACTTAAATAAAAAATTCGGCAAGCTCGAGGTGTTGAAATCAATTCAAGTTGATTTTACTATCGGAAAGTCGTATGCCATGATCGGCCCCAATGGATCAGGAAAGACCACGTTGATCAAATGTATTTTAGGAATGGTATTGCCCGACTCAGGGATCATAACTGTGAATGGAAAATCAATTGCCAATGATTGGAGTTACAGAAATCAGATTGGTTATATGCCGCAGATTGGCCGCTATCCGGATCAAATGAAGATTGGGCAAATCTTCGATATGATTCGCGACTTGCGTCAAGATCAATCGCACATTGACGAAGACCTGATCAAAGAATTTAAACTTGATAGCATGAAAGATAAGCGTATGCATACCCTTTCAGGTGGCACGCGTCAGAAAGTAAGTGCCGCGCTCGCCTTTCTGTTCAAGCCCTGCATCATGATTCTAGATGAGCCAACCGCTGGCCTTGATCCCATTGCAACGGAAGCTCTCAAAGAAAAAATACTTTCAGAGAAAAATAAAGAGCGCACATTCTTGATCACCTCACACATCATGAGCGATCTCGAAGAATTGACATCACACGTTGTCTACCTAGAAGAAGGTAAAATACTATTTAATGATACCATTGACCAATTGAAATCAGGCACAGGTGAATTGAAATTAGGCCGCGCTATCGCAACGATTATGAAGCGAAATCTTAAAACTGAAACGGTATGATCAAGATCGGCAAATATGTGTTGTATGATATTCTGCGTAATCGCTTCGTTATGCTCTATACATTTTTTCTTTTGCTGGTTACGTTCAGCATGTTCAGCCTCGATAGCGATCCAGGAAAGGCAACGTTGAGTTTGTTAAACATTATCCTTTTGGTAGTTCCGCTAGTAAGCATCGTCTTTACCACCATCCATTTTTTCAATTCGTATGAGTTTATTGAGCTTCTACTTGCTCAACCGGTTAATCGTAAAACAATTTACTTTGCAGAATACTTTTCCATCTCCCTTGCCCTATCGGCAGCTTATCTCATTGGTGTGGCAATACCCATGTTGCTCTTGAATTTTAGTGAAAGCTCCATTTACCTAATCCTCGCTGGACTTTTATTGACATTTGTTTTTGTAGCGTTGGCTTTCGGTGCTTCCGTCTCTACCCGCGATAAATCCAAGGCTATTGGCGTGGCGCTTTTATTTTGGTTTTATTTTACACTCATCTATGACGGGCTGATTCTCTACGTCATCTACAGTTTCAGCGATTACCCATTGGATAAAGTTACGCTCACATTAGTCTCTCTCAATCCGATAGACCTCGCGCGCATTATCATTTTATTAAAATTGGATATATCGGCCCTGATGGGATACACGGGCGCTTTTTACAAAAATTTCTTTGGCAGTAGTTTAGGTGTTGTGTATTCAGTCTTGTTTCTGATGATTTGGATTCTGGCCCCTTTAATGCTAGCTATGAAAAGGTTTGTAAAAAAAGATATTTGAGTTTAAGTCTATTGAAACGAAAAATATTTATGAGTAAGCTGACAAATGTCATTTCAAGATTGTTCTGGAACTTTCAAATTGCCTTAGAAAGAAATTCACTAAAATTTTAACTATATGAAAACGAAAAGAGTGTACTTACCAATTCTAGTATCCGTAATGCTGGTCTTGTCTTCTTGTGGCGGAGGAAAGCAAGAAGCAGCTTCGTCAGTGGCAGAAGCTCCGGTGGGTGCTGGACAATCTGCCGTGAAAGATGATGAATCACAAAAAGATGTGGTGCGTGTGGCCGTTGGTTCTACAGATCATACAACACTAGTAACTGCATTGAAAACGGCTGAGTATGTAGATGTGTTATCCAATGCGGGACCATTCACAGTATTCGCGCCAACCAATGCAGCGTTTGACCTGCTACCTGCAGGAACAGTGGAAGGCTTGCTAAAACCAGAGAGCAAAGATGCACTGCGAAATATTTTGGAGTACCACGTGGCCGTAGGTGTCTACAAGCTGGAATATATGAAAGACGGTCAAAAAATCAACCAAGTAAACCTCGATGATGTAGTTATCGGAATGAAAGACGGAAAGTACACCGTGAACGGAGCTAACATTTTAGGAACAGTGCCTGCATCGAATGGAGTTGTTTATGTAGTGGATGCTGTATTGCTGCCTCCCGCAAAAAAATAAGTTAATTTTTATAGATGAAGTGGCTTATTCTACTGCATGTATTGGGAGCCACTATATGGGCTGGCGGTCATTTAATTTTATCGATTGGTTTTTTGCCAAAAGCACTGAAAGAAAAGAATATTCAAATTGTTTTAGATTTTGAAAAGCAGTATGAGCGGGTTGGAATACCCGCTTTATTACTTCAAGTCGTTACAGGTTTTTGGATGGCTGCTATCTATATACCCGTTGGCGGCTGGTTGTCTCTATCAACACCTCACCATGCTTACCTTTGGATTAAGATTACTCTGCTAGTTAGCACCATTGGTTTTGCTATTCATGCTCGGCTTTTTATTGTACCGAATTTGACGATCGAAAAATTGCCCTCGTTAGCATTTCATATTATAGTGGCTACTGTGCTGGCTGTTAGCTTCGTTGTCACCGGTTTAAGTTTTAGATTTACTTACTTTTAAGATTATGAATATTGCGAAATTGACTTAGGCGTCTGACACCTTTAAGGTGTCTTGACGCCTTCGTTTAACCAATTACTAAAATGAATATTGCAAAAGAAATTAAACTCAATAAAGAAAAACCCCAAATACTATCCATTCGCAAGACTGAATCATCCAATATCTTTGCTGTTGGGTTGCTAAAGGATCAAGTGCTGGCAAAACATAAAACGCAATTGCCAACCTTGCTGATTGTACTTCAAGGAACTATTTTGTTTCGAATCAATTCAGATGAAGTAAGATTATCTACATTGGACACATATCAGATACCAATTGACGTAGAGCATGACGTAACTGGAGTAGATACGGAAAATATTTTTTTAATAACAAAAGAAAGGGCATAACCGAATTTGATGAAGAAAGATATTGTTTCGCGCGCGGATATTGAGTTGCTGGTAAACCAGTTTTACAACAAGGTCAATCAAGATGTTTTATTGGCCCCTGTATTCATTCATGTAGATTGGCCACATCATTTGCCTATCATGTATAATTTTTGGGCTTCTATGTTATTGGGTGAACAAAGTTATCAAGGCAATCCATTTCAAAAACATATCGGCTTGTCTATTCGGGCCGAACACTTTGATACATGGCTAAAACTCTTTACCGAAACCGTAGATGAAAATTTTTCTGGTCTAAAAGCAGATGAAACCAAAAGTCGTGCGCAGAGTATTGCAGGGGTTTGGAAGTTTAAGATGGGGATTTAGCATTTTACTTTAGTCCGCTATCCACAATGTCATCAGAATCTGTAGAGTATTTCTTGCTATCAATAGATACCAGTTTCAGTTGTACACAAATCGGGGACAACTCAATTCCATTTTACATCTCTCTACTTTTTAGCATAAAAGCCGCGCACAAAGTATTGTAGGGGTGTGGAAGTTTAAGATGGGATTCAATTAGTTCAGACCAGAACTTGGTTTGAAAAATTTACGCCACCCGAATACGCCTAAGACTATTAGTAGGATAGTAAAGAAAACAGTTGAAGAAATGCTTTTCAAAACTGAAAAAGCAGATGTTACCTGTGACAAAAAAACTGAATTTTCAGGATAGCTCCTTAAGATGCTAATGATACCGAAGTTCTCGCAATAGTCAAAAAATCCAGAAGCGATGGGTAATAAACAGAAGTAGAAAAGATTGGATTCTAATTTCCCAATCTTGTTAAGGAAATAGGCGATAACCAAACAATAACTTATAGCAACCATACTAGGATAAATCATATCTACGGGAAGTTGGTTGAATAGATAAGCATGCCTTCCCATCTCGCCCAAGCGGCTTAAAAGGGAATTGACGTATTCGGGAGTATAGCCTGTCGGCATCATATCCAATAGTTTCATTCCGTTGGCAAAGCTCATCACTTTCGGAATCGTTACCGTCAACATAAAAACATAGATGATATTGGTCACAATAAAGAGAAGCAATACTTTTTTGCCCTGAATGTTTCTTTTAATGAACTCTTTCATGGTGTGTTGTTCCGGTGTGAATAACAAGATTACATTGAATGAGAAGAGTAACAAAGATATAAACTTGAAATCGTATCCTGACAAAAATCATCTTTTTACCTAACCATCATCATTCTGAACGCTATGAGCGCAGCCTACTTTTAAGCCTGTAAATCAGACTTAACCCTGCGCTTATGGAATTGGAAAGAATCCAGTACGACAATAAAATTGTAAAGGCATTTATTATTGCCACCGTCATTTTTGGAATTGTAGGTATGAGCGTTGGCTTGCTCGCTTCAATCCAATTATTTTATCCCATCTTCAATTTTGATTTACAGTATACCACGTTCGGTCGCATCAGGCCACTGCATACCAATGCTGTGATCTTCGCCTTTGTGGGCAACGCCATGTTTGCAGGCGTTTATTATTCCATGCAGCGATTGCTCAAAGCACGAATGTTCAACGATACACTCAGTTGGATTCACTTTTGGGGTTGGCAGTTGATTATACTCGCAGCGGCTATCACTCTTCCGCTCGGCATGACCTCTTCCAAAGAATATGCAGAACTTGAATGGCCTATCGACATTGCTATTACATTAGTGTGGGTGGTGTTTGGTTGGAACATGATTGGCACCATCATCAAGCGCAGAGAGCAGCACATGTATGTGGCGATATGGTTTTACATTGCCACGTTTGTAACGGTTGCGGTATTGCACATTGTCAACTCGTTTGCTATACCCGTTACACTTTTCAAAAGTTACTCATGGTATGCGGGTGTGCAAGATGCATTGGTGCAATGGTGGTATGGCCACAATGCCGTAGCATTTTTTCTCACCACTCCTTTTCTAGGGTTGATGTATTATTATTTGCCGAAGGCTGCAAATCGCCCGGTGTATTCTTATCGGTTATCGATCATTCACTTTTGGTCTCTCATATTTATTTACATCTGGGCGGGGCCTCATCACTTATTATATACTGCATTACCTGGATGGGCTCAATCATTGGGCGTAGTATTTTCCATTATGCTTATCGCTCCAAGTTGGGGAGGAATGCTGAATGGGTTACTAACACTGCGAGGTGCGTGGGACAAGGTGCGTGAAGACCCCGTTTTGAAATTTATGGTTGTGGCCGTTACCGCGTATGGCATGGTAACACTCGAAGGGCCATTGCTCTCGCTGAAAAGTATAAACGCGATTGCACACTTTACCGATTGGATAGTAGCGCATGTGCACGTAGGTGGTTTGGGCTGGAATGGTTTTTTGATCTTCGGTATTTTTTACTGGATGGTGCCACGCATGTGGGGAACGAAATTATATTCTACCCAATTGGCCAACATTCACTTTTGGCTCGGCACCCTCGGCATTATTTTTTATGCACTGCCTATGTACACCGCTGGTGTGGTGCAAGCACTGATGTGGAAAGAATTTAATTCCGATGGATTTCTTACCTATCAGAATTTTTTAGAAACCACTACTAAGATTATTCCATTCTATATGCTGCGATCATTGGGTGGAACACTCTACCTTATAGGTGTCTTTATCATGGCCTATAATTTAATCAAGACCGCCTACGCAGGAAGTTTTATTGCCAATGAAGAAGTGGAAGTATCACCGATGATAAAAGTTACAACAACTGGTGGCTGGCACCATGTGCTGGAAAGCAAACCTATTTTGTTTACCACGCTTTCAATTGTTGCTATTTTAATTGGCGGTGCAGTAGAAATGATCCCTACTTTTTTGATCAAATCAAATATTCCAACAATTGCTGCTGTGAAACCATACACCCCATTGGAAATACATGGTAGAGATATTTACATACGCGAAGGTTGCGTGAATTGTCACACACAAATGGTGCGGCCATTCCGTAGCGAAGTGCAACGGTATGATCCCAAGGGCGGGGAATATTCAAAGGCAGGAGAGTTTGTGTACGATCATCCATTCTTGTGGGGATCAAAACGCACAGGCCCTGATTTGCATCGCATAGGAGCCAAGTATGCCGATAGTTGGCACTACCGCCACATGCTCGCGCCCACGGATGTAAGCACAGGTTCGATCATGCCGGCTTACCCTTGGTTGTACGAGCAGACCATCGACAAAAATTTAACAGCACGTAAAATTTCGGCACTCAGAAAAATAGGTGTGCCTTACGCAGATGGATATGAAGAATCTGCCAACGCAGACTTAGAAAATCAAGCCTCTAAAATTACCGAGGGCTTGAAAATGGAAGGATATGAAATACCGAGTGACGCGGAGATTGTAGCACTGATTGCCTACTTGCAACGGTTGGGGACGGATATAAAGTTGAAAGAGCAAGTGGCTGGTAATCGGTAAGTGAACTAACTTCTAAATTCTAACTTCTGACTTCTAACTTCTTTTAGTTATGTACAAAAACATTCTTCCAAACATCGAGAATATCCAAGTATGGCCTGTGATTTCGTTTGTGATATTCTTTCTCTTCTTCATAGTGCTGCTTTGGTGGGTGTTCACCGTAGATAAAAAGTATGTAGATGAGATGGGGCAGTTGCCATTGGATAATCATTCAGAAAATAATTCAATTGAAAATCTAAATCAGTTGTCATGAAGAAGTTTTTTATCGCGATATTATTAATAGTTGGAGTTGCCAATCAAACTTTTGCACAAGAAGTAAAAGAATTAAAAACCTCATTGTTCGATGACCCCATGCTAAAGTTTTATATTTTGATTGCGTGCATCTTTCTCTTGGCCGTGCTAATGCTCATTGTGGCGGTTTATATGCTGCAAGTGCTTAATTACATGGTGCGCCAAGCAGCGGAAGAGAAGGCGGCCAAGTTGGGCATTGAGTACAAACCTGCACCTTCGGTGTGGAAAAAACTCTGGGAGCAGTCCAACGCATTGAAGCCATTGGAAAAAGAAGCTGACATTATGCTCGATCATAACTATGATGGCATCCGCGAGTTGGACAATCACTTGCCACCGTGGTGGAAGGGTTTGTTTGTGGGCACCATTGGGTTTGCAGTAGTGTACTTGCTAGTCTTTCATGTTTTCGATTCGCTTCCCTCACAAACGCAAGAGTATAACAATGAAGTAGCGTATGCACAAGAGCAAGCACAAAAATTGAAAGCAGCGAATCCAGTTGCGGCCATCGATGAAAATAATGTGGAAGCGACCACAGACGCGCAAGCCTTGGCCGATGGCAAACAAATTTTTCTCAACACCTGTGCTTCGTGTCACCGCAAAGATGGGGGAGGAGATATTGGCCCCAATCTCACTGACGAGTATTGGTTGCATGGTGGTTCTGTCAAAGAAATTTTTAAAGTAGTGAGACACGGTGTACAAGGCACAAACATGATTGCGTGGGAAGGAGTGATCAGTCCAGATAAAATGAAAAACGTGGCTAGCTACGTGCTTACTTTAAAAGGAACAAACCCTGCCAACCCTAAAAAGTCGCAAGGCGAATTGATGAAGCCAGAACCAATACAGATGAAAGTGGATTCGATAAAAAAACAGGCATCACTCTAAATAGGCATTGGGACTTAGGCATTAGGACTAGGACTTTTGACCTTAGATTTTAGATTTATGAATTCGGATTTTAGATTTATTTGTGCGTAGCTAAGTGGCGTAGGCCGAGCAATCACAAATCACAATTCATAAATTACAAATCACAAATCCTTTGGTTCCGGCTCGTTCAGTTTAACGAACGCTCTAAGGCCACAGTCCCAATGCCTAATAGTTAAAACATGACCGATTTATATACCTTCGATGAAGAATTTCGCAACACACTCGGCACAGTGGATGCGGAAGGCAAACGGATATGGGTGTATGCCAAAAAACCAAAAGGAGCGTACCACACAAAAAGGGTTTTTGTTTCTGTTGCACTACTGGCGTTATTCTTTATAACTCCTTTTTTGAGATTGCACGGCAGGCCATTTTTACTTTTGAATTTCATTGAACGAAAATTTATTTTGTTCGGTCACGTCTTTTGGCCACAAGATTTTTTTCTATTGGCGATTACCTCGATTACCTTTTTTGTTTTTATCATTTTGTTTACGGTGGCTTTTGGCCGTGTGTGGTGCGGTTGGGCTTGCCCGCAAACACTTTTCTTGGAAATGGTTTTTCGTAAAATAGAATATTGGATAGAAGGTGATGCTAATCAACAGCGAAAATTAAATCAAGCTTTATGGAGTACTTCAAAGATTTTAAAGAAGGCAGGCAAGCATATTATTTTTATATTGATTTCATTGCTAATCGCGCACACCGCAATGGCTTACTTGATTGGGATTGAGCAAGTAAAGCAAATCATTTCACAACCACCCGCAGAAAACCTAAGTGGATTTATTGGTTTGATTGCTTTTACAGGAATTTTCTATGGTGTGTTTGCTTGGTTTCGCGAGCAAGCGTGTGTAGTGGTTTGCCCGTATGGACGGCTACAAAGTGTTTTGCTGGTAAAAGATTCTATTGTGGTGGCCTACGATTGGCTGCGTGGTGAGAAGCGAGGCAAATTAAAGAAAGACCAATCAAAGATTGTAGAGAAGCAAGGCGATTGCATTGATTGCAAATTGTGTGTGCATGTTTGTCCAACGGGCATAGATATTAGGAATGGCACTCAACTAGAATGTGTGAACTGCACTGCGTGTATCGATGCCTGTGATGAAGTGATGATAAAAATTGAAAAGCCAAAAGGGTTGATCCGCTATTCATCACACAACGCTATACAAGAAGGAAAACAGAAACTAGTAACACCCCGCATTATTGGATATTCATTCGTGCTTATCGCACTACTTGTACTGTTAGGCTATTTTATTTCCACTCGTGCCGATATAGAAACAACTATTTTAAAAACACCTGGTACACTTTACACTAAAACAGACGATGGGCAAATCACCAATTTGTACACCATCGAGTTTGTGAACAAAACATTTGAAGATATTCCCTTGACGTTAAAAATCGAGTCTCCTGTAAAAGCATTATTGACTAAAATAGGTGACCCAACTATTTTGGTGCCGAAAGAAGGGACTCTTAAAGGTGTGATCATGGTGAAGCTGCCCGAAGATGAATTGACTGGAATAAAAACTGTTATTGAATTAGGTATTTATAAAAATGGAGAGAAAGTAGAAACAGCCAAAGCAAAATTTATTGGACCAATTAAACTTAGAAAAATATGAAATGGGTGATCAGTGCTTTTATCGTTTTCGCTATGTTCATTGGCACATTGGTTGCCATATGCGTTCGTGAAGATGTCAGCTTGGTTTCGGTTAATTACTACGAAGAAGAATTGGTTCATCAAGATAAGATAGACCGTCAGCGGAATATGTTGGAGTTGAAAAATCAACCCATTATTAAGTTAGCGAATCACCAGATAACAATTTCTTATTCAATATTAAATCAAATGAGTACAGGAGAACTTCGGCTTACACGACCATCCGATTCAAGACTTGACCAGCATTTTCAACTTAAAAATAATGAACAGCAAAGTTTTGACTTGAAGGTTTCAGAAAATGGACTTTATAGAGTCAGTCTGGAATGGACAATGAACGGGAAGGAATATTATTTTGAAAAACTAATGGTATTATAAAAATATGTGGTGGATTGCACTCATCACGGGTTTGGCTGGAAGCCTACATTGCGCGGGCATGTGCAGTCCGTTGGCTTTTGCCATGACGAAGGGTAAACCGTTTTTGCTCTCAGGAATACTTTACAACAGCGGTCGCGTTTTGGTTTACGCTCTATTGGGAGGTTTAGCATCTTCGTTTGGGTCGATACTCGATCTTGCCCCCTATCAAAAAGTATTGTCTATTTTGTTGGGCGTTATTTTCTTGTTGGCAGGATTGGGTATCAGCAATATGAGAATACCTTACATTGGCTCTGCATTAACACACTTTGCTTCCTTTCTAAAAAGTATTTTCGGCTCACTGCTTACAAAGAAATCTGGGACATCTACATTTCTATTAGGCATGATGAACGGGCTATTACCATGTGGCCTCACCTACATGGCACTATCAGCATGTTTGATTTTACCTCAGGCAAGTGATGGTTTTTTATTTATGATTTATTTTGGAATGGGTACTTGGCCAGTAATGATAGGTCTCTCTAAATTATTAAGTGTGATAAAATGGAAGAAGAATTTTTCTTTGTCCCGGCTTTCAAAGATTGCCATGGTATTCATTGGCTGCTTGCTGATAGTTCGGGCATGGTCAGGTTTTCACGAAGACGCGCCTGTTAATATTTCAGAGGAGAATGTCACAATCTGTAAGTGAATTATTCGATGCTGAGTGAGGTTACAATCTATCACAAATTCTTCACGGCACTCTTCAAATGCTTATAAGCTTCAGCTATTTCATCTTTAAAGCCCATATGATTTTCGTGAGTGCTAATTTTACTTAATTTATCTACAAAGCTATAAATCGACTTTTTAGCTTTTGCCATGCGTGTACGGAAGGTATCTTTTATTTCAAAATTTTTGATACCGAATTTGAGGCGGAGGATTTCCAGCTTGAGTAGAAATTTTTCTATCTCATGGTAAAAGTAGCCAGATACCTCTAATTTCTCCAGCGTTTTTCTGATTTCATTTTCAAGGGCAATGGTAGCGTGAACGAGGGCAGTGCGTTGCAAGTCAAATGATTCTTTCGAATCGACTTTGCCCACTCTTAACTGTAACTCCAACTCTTCTAACTTTAATTTTAACGCAATGGGCATTGATTTGTCAAATGAAGATTTTGCCAATTGTTTCATCTCATTCACTTTTTCAATGAACTCATTTTTTACTTCTTCAAATTTTTCCTTCGCTTCGGCTTTGCCCAATGAGAGTTGCCTGACTAAGTCATCAATCTCTTGCTGCGCCTGTAGCAAGCTTTCACCCAGTTTTTGTAAAAGAGGTTTTCTTGTTTCCTTTTTTTTTGTTTTCGTTTGCATAGTAACGGTTATTTGATTTGATAACGTGATTCGTCAAATGACAAAACTTAACACGGGCACCTTAGAGTGAAAGAGCACGCTTTCGGTAACGCCCATCAGGTAGCTTGACTTTCCCTTTCGCAAATGGGTGGCCATGGCAATCATGTTTGCATTGCGTTTTTTGGCGCACTCTATAATTCCTACTTCCTTTTCCTTACTATTTTGAATGACGGTATGGAACTTGACTCGCTTTTGCACAATCACAAAATTTTTCATGTGCGCTTGCATGGTGTCATCATCTACAAAATGGCTAGCGGTATTGATATACGCGAAGTCGATGTTCGCCCCAAAATCAGAAGCCAGATTTTTGATAGTATTGACTTGGCTGCTCACATCTTCATCAAAGTCTGATGCGAACAAAATTTTCTTTAAGCTGCCGAAGTTGTAATTTTTTTTCACGCCTAATACAGGGCAGGGAGCGGTACGGATGACACGCTGTGCGGTAGAGCCAATGAACTTCATCTGCGAGTCGCCCACACCGTGTACACCCATGACTATCAATGTGATTTTATTTTGCTTGGCAAAAATCATGATCTGCTCAAAAGGCACACCGCCTTGCACAACGGTGCCAACTTTGCAATTTTTGAAAATAGGAAGGTTGGCAAATTTATCCAGTTTTGACTCCGCCTCAACGAGCCGGCCTTTCAGTATTGGATGTTTTTGTTGTTGGATAATGGATTGCTTGTTCCACCCAATTGGAATATCGGTTATGTGCAAGAGGTGGATATTGGAACCTGACTTGAGCGCGATGGCAGCAGCCGCCCTGGCTGCGCTTAATGAGTAAAGTGAGAAGTCGATGGGGACAAGTATGTTTTTCATATTTCGAGTTGTTATTTTTTGCCACACGCCTCATGCATCTTTTCCATGCCGTGAGCTTGCAAGTAAAGTTTGATTATTAAGAATCAAAAATAGATGAGCGATTAGTGTAAGGAAATCATAATCGTCATGGGTATCAATGATTTTTGTCACTATGCGATGATGGTCTGTGGGGACACAGAACGAGGGCAAGAGCTGATTTTTGTTACTATGCTTTGATGCGAGGCTCCGCTGCGGCATAGCCGCTATGCGATGTTCAAATGTCAAGGATGGATGGGTATGAAGTGTTCACTTTAAGAAAAATGGATAAAGTCGGGAAGTGAGAGGCATCATTAACAAATAGATACTCTACAAATAAGAATGTTTTTGTTAGCGCAGAACGAAGTTGCACCAATCCACATCCCAACCCCAATTCATATTTTTTGTTATTTCACAATATCAAGATGTATCGAACTCATAAGTATATAAAGAGTTACATTTGATTTACCCTGAATCAAGAACTACCAAACAGATCAATTTATCTATGAACTGGCACAAACTAAACATAACCGAAACTTTTGATTCACTTGGTTCAAGCCAACACGGGTTAAGTTCCACTGCCGCAAAAGAAAAATTGCTGCAATCTGGGTCCAACGAATTGCAAGAAGGCAAAAAGAAAAGCGTTGCAGGCATGCTACTGGCTCAGTTTAAAGATGTGATGATTTTAATTTTATTGGCAGCAGCCATTATAGCTGGCCTTGTTGGAGACCTTACTGATACGATTGTTATTCTCGTTATTGTTCTATTAAATGCTTTTCTGGGTTTTTTTCAGGAATACCGTGCAGAAAAAGCCATGCAGGCATTAAAGCAGATGTCAGTTACTCAAGCCCGTGTTATACGTGATGGAATCATCACTTGGTTATCTGCTACAGGATTGGTGCCAGGTGACGTAGTATTATTAGAAGCCGGTAATGCTGTCCCTGCAGATTTACGGATCATTGATTCCAAAAATTTAAAAATTGAAGAAGCCGCGCTAACGGGCGAGTCGCATGCTATCGATAAAATTACACAGGCTATTGAAGTAGATGAGCTGCCCATTGGTGACAAAAAAAACATGGCATTCAAAGGCACGTTTGTAACCTACGGGCGGGGCAGTGGGGTGGTGACGGCCACGGGCATGCAAACGGAATTGGGGCGTATTGCCAAACTGTTGCAGGAAGAAGAAACGCTCACCCCATTGCAGCAACGCATGGCCTCTTTCGGCAAAAAACTTTCTGTACTCGTATTGTTTCTTTGCCTTTTATTTTTTGTGGCTGGTTGGGTGCGTGGCGAAGACATAACAAAAATGATTCTTACCAGTATTTCACTTGCCGTTGCCGCCATTCCTGAGGCACTGCCAGCCGTGATCACCATTTCTTTGGCATTGGCTGCCAAGCGTATGATCCGGTTCAACAGTCTCATTAGAAAATTACCTGCCGTGGAAACGTTGGGATCGGTCACGTACATCTGCACCGACAAAACCGGAACGCTCACCAAAAACAAAATGCACGTAGAGGAGGTGTTTGTAAACGAACGACTGCATGAACGTAATGCATTGCTTCAAATCAATAAGCAAGAGCAAGTACTATTGTTGCTGCATGCGCTTGCTTTGAACAATGATGCTGCTGAAGATAAAGACAAGATCATAAAGGGCGACAGTACAGAAGTGGCCTTGATGGAAGTAGCCAGGGATCATAACATACAGAAAGATACCTGGCCACGACTGGCAGAAATTGCTTTTGATTCGGATCGAAAACTGATGACCACTTTTCATAGCCATGAAAATAAAGTCATTTCCTTCACCAAAGGGGCTCCTGATCTCTTGCTGGCGCAATGTGAAAATATTGACGCTGCTCATTTGCAAAAACAGGTGGACGATTTGGCGGCCAAAGGACACCGCGTATTGGGGTTTGCATACCGTTACTGGGATGTGCTGCCCGAAAATCCCAACAGTAAAATCCACGAATCCGGTTTGCAGTTTTTAGGATTGACGGGCATGATCGATCCGCCCCGTGACGAAGTGTTTGCTGCAGTGGCCCAATGCAAAACCGCTGGCATTGTGCCCGTGATGATAACGGGCGACCATCCGCTTACGGCCAAGACCATTGCACAACGCATTGGGATTTTAAAAAATGAAAATGACTTGGTCATCACCGGCCAGCAATTGGCTGCGTGGGATGACGACAGCTTTTTGGCCAAAGTAGAAAAGATAAAAGTCTATGCCCGCGTATCACCCGAGCAAAAGCTGAGGATTGTAAAAACATTGCAACAGAAAGGGCACTATGTAGCTATGACAGGCGATGGTGTGAACGATGCACCTTCCTTAAAACGGGCCAACATCGGCATCGCTATGGGCATCACAGGCACAGATGTTTCCAAAGAAGCCGCGCACATGATTTTGCTGGACGATAATTTTTCTACGATTGTAAAGGCCGTGCGCGAGGGAAGAAGGATCTATGACAACATCCTCAAGTTTATAAAATACCTCATGACCACCAACTCAAGCGAGCTCTTGACGTTGCTTCTGGGGCCTATCATTGGCATGCCCATCGCATTGTTGCCCATTCATATTTTATGGATAAACTTAGTCTCAGACGGCTTGCCGGCTATTTCATTATCCTTTGAAAAAGAAGAACAAAATATTATGAACCGACCTCCGCGGGCACCGCAAGAAAGTGTTTTTGATAATGGCCGCGGGTTGCACATGATGTGGGTGGGCATGCTCATGGCTGGCATTGCCTTGTCGCTGCAAGGATGGGCAATTAAAAACGGTCTGCATTGGCAAACCATTGTCTTTAATTTTTTATGCGTAAGTCAGTTGGCGCACGTTATGGTGATCCGTTCCGAGAGCAAATCGTTGTTTAGCTTGGGTATGTTTTCAAACAAGCCGCTTATTGCCTCAGTCGGCACAGCTTTGCTTCTGCAACTTGTAATCACTTATACACCTATACTGCAACCTATTTTCAAAACCGAAGCCTTGACTTTGGGTGAATTTATTTTGGTAGGTGGTGCTGCTTCATTGGTATTGATTGCCGTTGAAGTTGAAAAACTCATTTCAAGAAGGAGGAAGCTCCAATAAATAAGTTTTTCAGCGATCATTGTAATAGTAACATAATGCAACACCAGAATACAAATAACCCGCATCTAAATGAAAGTAGCCATCTACAGTACCCATGCGTTTGAAAAAGATTACATCATCGCTGCCAATGACGCCTGCACACCAATTAGACCAGAACAGCATGAGCTTCAATTCATCGCCACCTATCTGAGAATAGATACTGTATCTGTCAGTTTGGGGTGCGAGGCCGTTTCATTATTTGTAAATGATGATGGCACGGCTCCCGTATTGGAATCGCTGAAGGCCAATGGTGTAAAATTTATTGTGCTTCGTTCAGCCGGACACAACCACGTTGATCTGGTGGCAGCAAAAAAACTTGGATTGCAAGTGGCTTATGTGCCAGAGTACTCACCCTACTCCGTAGCCGAGCACACGGTAGCGTTGATGCTGGCTCTAAACCGCAAGCTCATCCATGCGCACAATCGCGTTAGGGATCTGAATTTTTCGTTGAACGGCCTAACTGGATTTGACCTGAACGGAAAAACCGTTGGTATTGTAGGCACAGGAAAAATAGGAAGCGTGGTGGCCCGGATTATGAATGGTTTCGGCTGTAAGATATTGGCCGTTGATGCCGCCCCCAACAAAAAACTGACGGAAGATTTCCCTCTGGAAATCACCGATATGGAAACCCTGTGCAAAAATTCCGACATCATTACCTTGCACGCCCCATTGGTGGCAAATACCCGTTATCTTATCAACAAACAACGGATAGAACAAATGAAAGAGGGCGTAATGCTGATCAATACCAGTCGGGGCGGGTTGGTGGATACTAAAGCAGTGATTCAAGCATTGAAGAAAGGCAAAATTGGGTATCTTGGATTGGATGTGTATGAAGAAGAGAAGGGACTTTTTTTTGAGGATCATTCGGATACTATTTTACAAGATGATGTGATTGCACGGCTCATGACTTTTAAAAATGTGCTGATCACAAGCCATCAGGCATTTCTAACACATGAGGCATTGCAAAACATTTCAAAAACAACAATTCATAGCTTGGATTGCTGGGCGAAAGGGATAAAGAGTGAGTTTGAACTTTTTTGAATCTACTCATTTGCTTCTGCTTGTCTCTGTCATGATAAATATACTCGCCCGCATTGGGCAGTAATTGATAACTATTTTTTTGGAATAGAAAGCAGTGATCACCTACTGGCAGATTGATAAATAAGTAAAAATGAGTAAAAGCATGAAAAACAAAATTATCGTGACGAAAGCATCTGGTTTGACAGAGCCGTTCTCGATTGATAAGCTAAAAAAATCCTTGTCACGCTCCCAGGCAACACCTGGTGAAATCCATTCGATCATAGAAGCCGTTAGACCGAAGCTATATCAAGGGATCAGCACTCAAAAAATTTATAATGAAGCGTTCCGCCTTCTTCGCCAATTATCAAAGTCTCATGCCGCGCGGTACTACTTAAAAAGGGGCATCATGGACTTGGGGCCATCTGGGTTTCCTTTTGAGCGGTTGGTTGGTGAACTCTTCACCCACCAGGGATATACAGTGGAAATTGGAAAAATATTGCAAGGAAAATGTGTAACCCACGAAATTGATGTGATTGCAGAAAAAGAAAATACAACGGTGTATGTTGAATGTAAATATCGCAATAGGCCGGGAATGGCCGTAGATGTAAAAACCCCGCTCTATATCCAGTCTAGGTTTGAGGATGTGCTGGAATTGCGGAAAAATAAGAAAGGCATATTTGTAGGATGGATTGCTACCAATGCAAAATTCACCAGAGATGCTATTGATTATGCGCTTTGCAAAAAAATGCGTTTGCTCAGTTGGGATTACCCGAAGGATAATTCATTGCGAGAGCTGATTAATGAGGCTGGACTCTATCCGCTCACCTGCCTTACTTCGCTTACGGTAGCTGAAAAGCAATGGTTGCTCCAGCATGATTACGTGTTGGCAAAAGATGTATATCAAAATGAAAAAGTATTATTGGAGGCAGGAGTGAAACATTCAAGATTGTCAGTAATAAAGGAAGACGGCAAGAAATTGTGTTTGAAAAATTAGTGGATTTAGGTATGCAGCCAAATGCTAAATAGCTGAAATTTGTATTTCTACCTTCGTGGTCTGGGTCTTCAGAGACCACAACTCGAACAAATTTTGTATTTCAGTCTTAGGGGAGACTTCGTTTCCTTTTTTGTTCAGCCCTACTAATTTTAGAGAGATTGTAGAGAATTTAAGAAGACCTTAGAAATAATTCCCCACTGTTTTTGATGCCAAATTTTAGGAATCGATTGCAATTGAACCTCGAATTTTGGCATTTCATCGGGAAGTGATTTCATAATTTAGATAAATGATGCACCTTCGCCCATCATTTAAACAAAGAAGCATATGGACAAGAGCTTGCTATTTAAGGGATTGCTGAACGCCCTGTTGATTGAATCATTTTTTGTATTGCTATTCATCATCCTCTAAGGAGTTAGAGTCTCATAATATTCAATCCCTTAAGCTCAGCTTGAGGGATTTTTGTTTTCAGTCAAATCGAGCCCAATCAATTTTTTATTTGGGAATAACGAAACCATTGTTGTATTTGGCAGCCATGTAGGGGTTGGCAGCTCCTTCTTTAAACTTAGCGCTAGCAACATCCCAAGTCACTTTGCTACCAGTTCGGTAAGAGATATTGCCCATCTGGCAAACCTTGGCCACGTGTGCCCCTGCTTGGATAGAACAAGTCAGTTTATTAAAATCCCTAGACTTAACAGCTTCAATAAAATTCACGGTATGTAAATCTAATCCTGAGCCTTTGTTTGGTTGAAACGAAATGGGTTCCATACGTTTTTCATCCGCTATTACTTCCCATCCACCTCGATCTAAGACTAATGTGCCATTGTTGCCAATATAAGATATGCCATGGTCGCGGCCATAGTTGCCGTTGCTAATGCTCTGTGCATGTTCCCACAGCATGTTGTACCCATCAAATTCAAAAACAGTTGCCAGTGTATCAGGTGTCTCTTGCGATCCATTTGAGTTTCCATAAATACCGCCCAACGCCACAGCCGATTTAGGAAATTTTGCATCCATGCCCAGCAGTGCATAGTCTATCAAATGAACCCCCCAGTCGGTCATGAGCCCACCTGCATAGTCCCAAAACCAACGGAAATTAAAATGAAACCGGTTAGGATTAAAGGGTCGCTTTTGCGCAGGGCCGAGCCAGAGATCATAATGCACACCAGCAGGCACGGCACCATCGGGTTGCACTTCTAAGTTCTTCATCCAGCCTTGATAGGCCCACGCTTTTACAGTTCTGATTTTCCCAAGTTTGCCCGATTTCAAAAAATTAAGTGCATCCACAAAATGGGGCATGCTACGTTGCCATTGCCCTGCTTGCACAGCTTTGGAGTAACGTTGTTGAGCAGCTACCATTGCGTTACATTCTTGCATGGAGTTGCCGACTGGTTTTTCTACATACACATCTTTTCCAGCAGAACAGGATTCAATCATCTGCAAACAATGCCAATGATCTGGTGTGCCTATGATGACTACGTTTATGTCTTTGTCCTCCAGCATCTTTCGGTACTCCACAAATGTTTTCACATTGATGCCGCCTTTTGCTAGCTCTTCTTTTCTTTTTGCCAATACATTTTCATCTACATCACAAATGGCCACCACTTGTGCTTCGGGTATTTTCATCATCGATTGCAAATCTGCCCAACCCATTCCATTAATGCCTATTACACCAATGCCAATCTTATCATTGGCTGAAACGTTGCTTTTTATATTGGCCAATGCCTCCCACGGAAGAGCAGTGGACAAACCCATTCCTGCTAAAGCGTAAGAAGAATTTTTAAGGAAGTACCTTCGCGATGTCATAGCTTTTAAGTTTAGTAGTGGCTAATGTAATGAAAATATTTCCTCTTAAACACTTCCAAGTCAATCTTTTACGGCCCCAAAGCAGTGACATGTAGCCCCAATTTTAAAATTCTGTTAAATTTGTCCTCACAAAATTAACCAAAGGCGATACGAATGAATCTACTGGAGTTTGAAAAGCCCATTGCTGAACTAGAAAGTAAACTGGCCGATATGAAGCAGCTCTCTGGCGACAGCGATGAAAACGTGACGAAGGCCATACAAGCCTTAGACAAAAAAATCACTGAGTTAAAAAAGGAAACGTTCGATAACCTCACTGGTTGGCAGCGAGTTCAACTCTCTCGCCACCCTGATAGGCCTTACACTCAAGACTATATTTACGAGATCACTACTGACTTTATAGAGCTGCATGGAGATCGCACCGTGGGCGATGACAAGGCAATGATCGGTGGTCTTGGCACTATTGAGGGGCAAACCTTCATGATTATTGGTCAGCAGAAAGGCCGCAACACCAAGCAGCGGCAGATGCGCAACTTCGGTATGGCCAATCCCGAAGGTTATCGCAAGGCTCTCCGTTTGATGAAGATAGCTGAGAAATTCAACAAGCCCATTATAACATTTATTGACACACCGGGTGCTTTTCCAGGATTGGAAGCGGAAGAGCGCGGCCAAGGTGAGGCCATCGCGCGCAACCTAAAAGAAATGTTTATGCTGAAAGTGCCAGTGATTTGCATTATCATTGGCGAAGGCGCATCGGGCGGAGCGTTAGGTATTGCCATTGGCGATAGAGTATTGATGCTAGAAAATTCTTGGTACTCGGTGATCTCTCCCGAAAACTGCTCAGCTATTTTGTGGCGCAGTTGGGATTACAAAGAGCAAGCCGCTGAACTTTTAAAACTTACTTCCAAAGACATGCACGGCCTAAAACTGATAGATGGCATAATCAAAGAACCTCTGGGCGGTGCTCATACAGATGTGAAGGTTATGGCCGAAGAGGTGAAGCGAGTGATCTTAGAAAATTTTCAGGAGCTTTCAAAACTCTCACCACAAGAAAGAATCAACCAGCGCATTGATAAGTTTTGCGCGATGGGAGTGGTGAAGGAGTGAAAATTTAAGATTTAGGATCTATGATTTAAGATTTTTGATTTAACCCATCAAGTTCTAATCAGAATTCTTATATAACTTTGAGTTGGTTCGTTAAATCAATCTTAAATCTCACATCTCAAATCTAAAATCATAAATGCGTCTTCATGTCATCAACACTGGCTATTTTAAATTAGACGGAGGCGCCATGTTTGGCGTAGTTCCCAAATCCATTTGGCAAAAAACCAATCCAGCAGATGCAAACAATCTTTGCAATTGGGCAATGCGGTGCTTGTTGATTGAAGATGGCAAGCAACTCATCCTTATCGACAACGGCATTGGCAACAAGCAAGACGAAAAATTTCTTAGCCATTATTTTCTGAATGGTGATGACAGCCTAACAAAATCCTTGAACCGGACTGGCTTTAGTGAGAATGACGTAACCGATATGTTTTTAACCCACTTGCATTTCGATCATTGTGGGGGAGGAGTGAAAAAGAGTTTGGACAAATTTGAATTGACATTCCCTAATGCAAAATATTGGAGCAATGCCGAACATTGGAAATGGGCAACAGAACCCAACGCACGCGAGAAAGCAAGCTTTTTGAAAGAGAACATCTTGCCCATTCAAGAGAGCGGCCATCTCCAATTCATTTCAGTAGACAAGCCATCTCCATTTTCTCAACTAGATATTTTTTTTGCTTCTGGTCATACAGACAAGATGATGATCCCCAAGATCAGGTACAAGGGCAAAACCATTTGCTTCATGGCCGATCTTCTTCCTTCCGCTGGTCATATACCGTTGCCTTATGTAATGGGTTACGATACAAGGCCATTGATTACGCTACAAGAGAAAGAGGCTTTCATGAAAGAGGCAGCAGAAAATAACTACATTTTATTTTTAGAACATGATTCTATTTATGAGTGTTGCACGGTGAAGCAGACTGAAAAAGGAGTTAGGCTAGATAAAACTTTTGCCCTGCAAGATATTTTATGAAACTCGGATTAGTTTTATCAGGTGGTGGCGCACGAGGCGTGGCGCATATTGGTGTGTTGAAAGCACTAGAGGAAATGGGCGTTCAATTCTCGATAGTGTCCGGAACCAGTGCAGGTGCAATTGTGGGCGCCCTGTACGCCAACGGCTATAAGCCAGACGAAATTTTTGCATTGATAAAAACACTCAGCATATTTAAATCCGTGCGGCCTGCATGGACGTGGGCGGGGCTTTTGAGGATGGACGGCCTGCGAGATCTTCTCTTAAAGCATCTTCCTCACAATCAATTCGAAAAACTAAAAACCCCTTTGACGGTAGCAGCTACAGAAATCCGCAAAGGCCGTATTGAATATTTTGATAAAGGTGAATTAGTGTCAGCCATCCTTAGCTCATGCAGCATTCCTGCGGTGTTCAGTCCCATGAGTTTCAATGGTGGGTTGTATGTAGATGGTGGCTTGTTCGACAACTTACCTGTTAGGCCAATAAAAGACAAGTGTGATAGAATTGTAGGGCTACATTGCAATCATATCAGCCAAGATTTTGACCCAAACAGTTTACGCACGGTGATTGAAAGGAGTTTATTGATGGCGATCAATGCAAATACAATTTTGAGCAAAGGAATGTGCGATGTGATTATCGAGCCGCCTTATCTTTCCAAGTTCGGAAGTTTTGATATCGGCAAAGCACAAGAGATTTTTGATATTGCCTACAACTTCACCAAGGCTAATTTTATGCCGCATCATTTTGGAGTGGGGGAGAATTCTTGAAATAACTCTGATCTCAGCTATTTTTGAATATGATCCAAACCACTCTCACTTTCAAAGACCAAATCCTACAAGGAATCCCTGACGAACTTCCACCTGTGATGGAGTATGATCACTCTGTCAGCCACGCACCAAGGCGAAAGGACATCCTTAGCCTGGAAGAAAAAAAACTCGCAATTAAAAACGCATTAAGATATTTTCATCCACGCCATCATGAAGTGTTAGCTCTAGAGTTTTACGAAGAGCTACAAAAGTTCGGACGCATTTACATGTACCGCTTTCGCCCTGAGTATGAAATGAAAGCACGACCGATTCATGATTACCCGCATCAATCATTGCAAGCTGCAGCCATTCAATTGATGATCCAAAATAACTTGAATCCTGTTGTGGCGCAGCACCCGCATGAGTTGATTACGTATGGCGGCAATGGTGCGGTGTTTCAAAATTGGGCGCAGTATCTTCTTACTATGAAGTACCTCGCCACTATGAACGATGAGCAAACCCTTCATGTTTATTCTGGCCATCCAATGGGTTTGTTCCCTTCATCTAAAGAAGCACCGAGAGTGGTTGTGACAAATGGAATGATGATACCAAATTACTCCAAACCTGATGATTGGGAAAAGTTTAATGCATTAGGCGTAACACAGTATGGACAGATGACTGCTGGAAGCTATATGTACATTGGCCCGCAAGGGATTGTGCATGGCACCAACATTACTATTTTAAATGCGGGAAGGAAAATTTCCAAGCATGGCGAAGGTCTTGAAGGAAAATTATTTCTCACTTCAGGTCTTGGGGGCATGAGTGGAGCGCAACCAAAAGCGGGCAACATTGCTGGGTGCATCACCGTGGTGGCCGAAGTAAATGAAAAAGCTGCACAAAAAAGATTCGAGCAAGGTTGGGTGGACGAAGTAGTAAAAGACCTGGATCAACTGGTAAAACGAATCGCATCCGCGAAAGCGAAAAAAGAAGTTGTATCTATTGCCTACCAAGGAAATATTGTAGAAGTGTGGGAAAAACTGGCAAGCGAAAATATTTTTGTCGACCTAGGCTCTGATCAAACTTCATTGCATAATCCATGGGCAGGCGGCTATTATCCAGTAGGCCTCAGTTACGATGAATCAAATGAATTGATGGTGAAGAACCCCGATGAATTTAAGATACGAGTTCAATTATCATTGAAACGTCAAGCAACGGCTATCAATACACACACGGCTAAAGGCACTTACTTTTTTGATTATGGAAATGCTTTCTTGTTGGAGGCATCGCGTGCGGGTGCAGAGGTGATGGCAAAAGACGGAATCAACTTTAAGTATTCTTCCTATGTGCAAGACATCATGGGGCCAATGTGTTTTGATTATGGCTTTGGGCCATTCCGTTGGGTATGTGCTTCGGGCAAGCAGGAAGACTTAGATTACACTGATCAAATAGCTTCGGAAGTCCTCTCTACAATTTTAGTATCAGCACCAGAAGAAATCCATTCACAATTAAAGGACAATATACATTGGATAAAATCCGCGAAAGCGAACAAACTAGTTGTGGGTTCTAAGGCGAGGATACTCTATGCCGATGCGGAAGGCAGAGTAAAAATTGCCGAAGCTTTTAATAGAGTAGTCAAGGAAGGAAAAATTGGCCCGATTATTTTAGGGCGCGACCATCATGATGTCTCAGGAACAGATAGCCCGTACCGCGAGACCTCGAATATTTATGATGGATCAAAGTTTACTGCTGACATGGCTATTCATAATGTGATTGGAGATTCGTTCCGTGGCGCTACGTGGGTTTCTATTCATAATGGTGGGGGAGTGGGCTGGGGCGAAGTGATCAACGGAGGGTTTGGTATGCTGCTTGATGGCTCTGCCGATGCTGATCGTAAGTTGAAGAACATGCTTTACTTTGATGTGAACAATGGCATTGCTCGGAGGGCTTGGGCAAGGAATGGCGGAGCGATGAATTCAATTGAAAGAGAGCATAAACAAAATGACCAATTACAAGTTACCCTTCCTTTTTTGGCAGAGCAATCCTTGATTGACAAGATTGTATAAACAATGCTTCGATTATTATATCGGCTTATCTTTAAACTCATTGGTTGGAAAATAGAAGGCAGCTTCCCAACTGATATTAAAAAGTTTATTGTAGCAGTTGCGCCCCATACGAGCAATTGGGATTTTGTGATTGGCGTGCTAGCGCGCAGTGTTTTGAATTTACAAAAAGCAAAATTTTTGGGTAAAGATTCTTTATTTAAACCTCCATTCGGGTGGTTGTTCAGAGCGATGGGTGGACATCCAGTAAATCGTTCTAAAAACAATGATATGGTGGAGCAAGTGGCCGCCATTTTTGATAGGCACGATGAATTTTATCTTGGCCTCGCCCCAGAGGGTACTCGCCAGAAGGTAGAGAAGTTACGGACAGGATTTTATTATATCGCTAAGAGAGCCAACGTTCCGATCATTCCTGTGGGGTTTGATTTTCAGTTAAAAACAGTTGTAGTTGGCAAACTTTTTTATACCACAGATAATTTTGATCTGGATATGGAGCAGTTGCTGGATTTTTATAAGAAGATAAAAGGCAAGAACCCAAAGTTAGGCTTGCATTAAGGTTGATTTGGCATTGATTTCAGTTATTTACCGAACTTGAGGTTAGGTTTTGCAAAAAGCCTTCCTAATTTTGCCTCAAACCATTTAGATACATATATGAAAAAAATAACCTTATTGACTGTTTGCGTCTTCGCTGTTGCGATTTATTCCTTTGGCCAATTTTCGAAAGGAAGCATTCTCGCAGGCGGTAATGTGGGAGCAGATTTCAGCACAAACAAAACAATCGCTGGCAGTGTTACTACCACGAATTATTCAACAAACTCTTTTTCTCTAAGCCCTCAAGTTGGCTATTTTTTTATCGATAATTTTGTTGGGGGTGCAGGTGTTAAGCTTTTTACATCTTCACAAAAAATTGACAGTTCTCCTTCTGCATTTTCCCAAACTACTATCTCTTTTGAACCGTTTGCTCGCTATTATTTTGATAAATTTTATGGTCAAGCTCTGATTGGTTTTGGATCATCTTCTTCTGAGCAAACGAATAACAACGGCAACGTATCCACTTCAAAAGGGAGCCTTTTTAATTGGTCTATTTCAGGAGGGTACGCGATTTTGTTGAATGAACATGTGGCTATTGAGCCTCAAATTGGTTACAGGTCTACAAGTATTTCACCAGATGGCACTAATTCAACAAATAGAACCGCAGGACTTTTCCTTCAATTAGGTATTCAGGTATATATTCATAAATAGTTAACTTTGCTAAAATTTTAAAATATGAAAAAGAATATTTTTATCGCATTTGCTCTGATGCTGGTTGGATCGGCAGCCTATTCACAAGCTTCAGTAGCTATTGGTATTAAAGGAGGATTGAATTTTGCCAACGTTGATGCAAGCAGTGCAGCAACTGCTTATAATAGCAGAACTGGTTACCATGCTGGAGCCTTTGTTTTAGTGAAAGTTGGCAAAATTGGTATACAGCCTGAAATTATTTTTTCACGGCAAGGTTCGTCTTATAAGCCTTTAAATGGTATTAGTTTAGATACCCGCTTTGATTATGTAAACGTTCCAATCGTACTAAAACTTTACACCGTTGCGGGTATTAATATACAAGTAGGGCCTCAGTTTGGCTTTCTTTCAAGTGCTAGTCAAGACGCTGTCAACGGAGCTTCCGTTGATATAAAAAACACATTAAAAGGCTCTGACATAAGTGCTGCTTTAGGCTTAGGATGGGATTTACCTTTTGGCCTTTGCATTGATGCACGATATAACTTGGGTCTAACGAAAATCAATGATTCGGTAGGTTCCACCGATTCGAAAAATCAAGTCATTCAAGTTTCTGTGGGCTACAAATTATTTAAGCTAGGCAAATAATATTTTTTATATACGAATGAAAGGCCAATCTTTAATGGAGATTGGCTTTTCATTTTTCTGTCAGTATGGCTATCACTTCTTATCAAGAGACTTTAGATTACCTCTACCAAAACCTTCCTATTTTTCAGCGAGTAGGTGCTGCTGCCTATAAAGCAGATTTGACAAATACAATTGCACTTTGTGAGGCACTTGGCAATCCACAGAATAAATTTAAGAGCATCCATGTGGCTGGCACGAATGGAAAAGGAAGTAGCTCTCACATGCTCGCAGCCATTCTGCAAACAGCAGGATACAAAACGGGGCTTTACACGTCACCTCATCTAAAAGAATTTACAGAGCGGATTAAGATCAATGGACGAAAAGTAGAGCAAGGGTTTGTAATTGACTTTGTGAATCGGATCAAACCAGAGATTGAAAGAATAAAGCCGTCCTTTTTTGAGATAACAGTCGCGATGGCTTTTGATTATTTCGCTCAACAGAAAGTGGATGTCGCTGTCATTGAAGTAGGGCTTGGCGGAAGATTGGATTCCACGAATGTGATCACTCCCATTGTTTCATTGATAACTAATATTAGTTGGGATCATAAAGATTTGTTGGGAGATACCTTACCCAAGATTGCTTTTGAAAAAGCAGGGATTATTAAAAATAATGTTCCCGTTGTCATCAGCGAACGTCAATCAAATGTAGAACACGTATTTATATCGAAAGCAAAAGAGATAAAAAGTAAAATTCTTTTTGCGGATGATGAATGGAAAGTAAATACTTTATCCGATGGTAAACTTTCGGTAAGTCATGGCAATTTGCAACATGAATATGAATTAGATTTAAAAGGCTTGTACCAACGGAAGAATATTGCGGGAGTTTTGGCTGTGGTTGAAACGCTAAAGGAGAGTTTTTCAATCAGCGATGCTCAAGTACGCAAAGGTCTTAGCGCAACAATATCTATTACAGGATTGAAAGGACGATGGCAGAAGCTTGGTGAAAAACCTTTGATGATTTGCGATACAGGCCACAATGAAGGTGGGGTGAAGGAAGTCGCACATCAAATTTTATCTCAGAAATTTGACCGATTATTTATTGTTTGGGGAAGTGTGAATGATAAAGACATAAGCATGATCCTATCCTTGCTGCCTAAGAAAGCATACTATTTTTTTTGCCAAGCGAAGATACCACGTGCTTTGCCTGCATTGGAGTTACAAGAGCAAGCAAAGAAGTTTGGTTTAGACGGCATAACGGTGGAAGACGTGAACGATGCCATCGCAATGGCAAAGAAGTTGAGTACGTCAAATGATTTTATTTTCATAGGGGGTAGCACATTTGTGGTCGCAGAGATTGATAACCTATAGACCTTTTTGATAGAAATGCCTAGGTCAAGATTTCAAAACAACTTCCTCAAAGATTTGTACATTCTTATTTGGTATATGCTTTCAAGGCTTGAGTTGCCACTGCCTTCAGGCCGTGGGAAATTGCATTGGGAATATGCAGATAGGGCTTTAGCCCTTCTCAGATAATTTTAAATTAAAAATGAAAAGTAAATTAAAACGATTTGAAATTATTGCTGGACGCGCTAACGTGATAGAACCGGGCAAAGAACTTTTCAATCAAATAAAAGGAAAGTGGAATGAAGTCTATTTTAAAAATCAAAACCCAATTACTATTGAATTGGCCTGTGGTCGTGGTGAATATTCTGTGGGCTTGGCACGGCAATTTCCAAATAGGAATTTCATTGGCATTGATAAAAAAGGCGATAGGCTGTGGAAGGGAAGCACATGGGCAACCGATGATAAATTAAGCAACGTAGCTTTTTTACGTACGGGTATTCTTTTCATCGAAAGTTTTTTTGAACAAGGTGAGGTGGATGAAGTGTGGCTTACTTTCCCTGACCCGCTTCCGCGAAAGCGTGATGCCAAAAGGAGATTATCCAGTACTCGTTTCTTGGATATGTATAAAAAGATTTTGAATCCCAACGGTTATTTCCGATTCAAAACTGACAATACCGATTTATTCAATTTTACATTGGAGGAATTAAACTATCGCAATGATTTAACTGATTTTGAATTTACTCATGACCTATATCAATCTCCCTTACGACCTGAGTGTTTTGATATCAAAACCAAGTATGAAGAAATGTTTGCGGCCAAGGGTGAGCTGATCAAGTATTTGAGGTGTCGGTTTGAGCACAGATTTAAAACTATTGATTGAAAAATTATGGACTACTACAATTTTTTATTGGGTGTGCTATTAATTATTGGAGGTGTATTGATTTTAATTTTTCAGTTGAATAATGGGCATTACAGAAAAGGAATATTAAATAACGGTGTAGTTCATATAACTTTTGGCGGTCTCTTTGCAATACTTGGCGGTCTATACTTCGTCTTCACTGCGTTTAGCTAAGTTTTACAAATCACCTCGAAGCAACATTCCCTTAACATTTTGGTAATTTGTATTTTGGCAACAAGGCGCAACAATTTGTATTTTTGTGTGCCTCTACCTGATGGGAAAAAGAAAACGAGAAATCGAGTTAGTTGTTATATCTGATGTCCATCTTGGCACGTACGGCTGCCACTCTGAGGAACTCCTACGCTATTTAAAATCAATCAAACCCAAGCGAATAATCTTGAATGGCGACATCATAGATATGTGGCAGTTTAGCAAACGCTACTGGCCTAAGTCGCACATGCAGGTGGTGAAGCATATCACCAGCCTGATCGCCAAAGGGACAAAGATCACTTACCTCACTGGCAACCATGATGAGATGCTGAGAAAGTTTTCTGGTTTTCGCTTAGGTTCTTTTCAAATTGCAAACAAAAAAGTCATTTCTTTGAATGGCCAATCGGCTTGGATATTTCATGGAGATGTTTTTGACGTGACCATGAAGTATTCTAAGTGGCTCGCCAAGCTTGGGGCGATTGGGTACGACACGCTGATTGTGATCAATTCTTTTGTGAATTTTGTGCTGAAATTATTTGGTCAAGGAAAGATTTCACTTTCCAAACGAGTGAAGGACAGCGTGAAGCAAGCTATCAAGTTTATCAACGACTTTGAGCAAACGGCAGCAGACATTGCTATTTCCAATGGATATAACTACGTGGTGTGCGGCCACATCCATCAGCCCGAAATGAAAAAGATCAAAACCGACAAAGGGGAGGTGATGTACCTCAACTCGGGCGATTGGGTAGAGAACCTCACTGCGCTAGAATATAATCTAGGTACTTGGCGCATTTACAAATACAGCGAAGACGTGGTGGCACAAAAAATAAAACTCTCTAAGCACTCTCTCAATACATTAGATAATGACGAGATATTTAAAGACCTTGTCAACGAATTTATGCCACCGAAAAAATGAAGATTCTTTATGCGATTCAAGGTACTGGCAACGGGCATCTGAGCCGGGCCGTTGATGTTATCCCCGAACTAAAAAAATACGGTAAACTAGATTTGTTTGTGAGTGGTGCGCAAGCTGAAATCGTACTGCCTTATCCTGTAAAGTATAAATCCAAAGGATTAAGTTTTTATTTTGGAAAAAGTGGGGGCATCAACTTCCTAAAAACTTTTCAAAAGAACAGCTCCAAAGAGGTGATCAAAGAAATCAAGAATTTTCCGGTAGAAGACTATGATTTGGTCGTCAATGATTTTGAACCCATCTCTGCGTGGGCTTGTAAAAAGAAAGACGTGAAAATTGTTTCGCTCAGTCATCAGTCAGCCTTGTTATCAAAAAAATCTCCCCGACCTAAGTTTATCGATCCATTTGGCGAGTGGATGATCCGCAACTACGCACCTGTTAAAAAGTACATTGGCTTTCACTTTGAAGAATACGATAAAAATATTTTTACGCCCATTATCCGTTCAGCCATTCGCGAAGCAAAAACGAAAGACCTTGGCCACTACACAGTATACCTTCCCGCCTATGATGATAAAAAATTAGTGCAACGGTTGCTTAAGCTACCGAAAGTCAAATGGCACATCTTTTCTAAACACACCAAAAGCTCTTATCATGTAGGAAGGATTTCTGTTTACCCCATAAGCGGTGCCGACTTTGTTGAAAGTGTAGTGACCAGCTCGGGTGTGGTATGTGGTGCTGGCTTTGAGACGCCTGCGGAAGTGCTGCACATGAATAAGAAATTGTTGGTAGTGCCTATGAAAAGCCAGTACGAGCAAAAGTGCAATGCGGCAGCGCTAAAGAAATTAGGAGTGCCTGTGTTAAAAAAGATAAAGAAGAAGCACGTAAAAAAAATTGGGCAGTGGATAGAAGAAAGCAAGCCGTTGGATATTTCTTTCCCTGATATTACTGCAGAGGCAGTTGAAAAAATGATGGAGAAATATTCAAAGTGAGATTGCTTTCTATTGAATGAATCAGTGTCTCAACCCTCTCAAAAAATTCAAACTCAATGGAATTTGCTGTTGCGATCGCGATGATTCGTCTTCGATAAAAAAATGGTTCACGCCCGCTTTCTTGGCTGCTTTCATGATGGCAGCAATGCCCACATCACCTGAACCAAGGACTACATTCGTCTCCACATCCGCTCTACCATTTAGGTTGCCAAGTGTACCAGGCTTGCGGTCTTTCAAGTGCATAAGCAAAAAACGATTGGGATATTTCTTTAGCAACGCTACAGGACTTTGCCCTGCGTGGTTGATCCAAAACACATCCATTTCAAAATTCACATAGTTGGCATCCAGATTTTTTACCAAGTAATCGAACAGCGTTTCTTTTTGATACGGTCTAAACTCAAATCCGTGTGCATGGTAGCAAAACGATAATCCATTTTCCTTTATCACTTTGCCTGCAGCGTTGAATACGCTCACTGCCTTCTTGGCCTCTTCAAGGGTAAAATCATTTTCTGCGTGTGGAATCCAAAAGCAAACTACATATTTTGCGCCAAGCAACTTTGCTTCGTTGGCTACCGCTTGCGGGTCGCTGGCCAATTTTTCAAATTCTGAGCCTGTACCAATGACGATTAGGTTATTTTGAGCAAGGATTTTTTTGAAATCGTCCGTAGGTAATCCATATGTACCAGCCAGTTCTACCTCTTTGATGCCCCAGCTTTTCACCAACGCCATTGTGCCAGGCACATCCTTAGAGAATTGATCTCGCAAGCTGTAAAGTTGAAGTCCGATTTCTTGCGCGTGAAGGTTTATAGAACACGCTATGAGTATCGAAAGGAGAAGGAATTTTTTCATGACTGATTGATTTGCGATTGAATTTTAAAAGTATGTTTTTAACATCGAATAAGAAATGAACTTATTTGATTAAAGGCATCTCTAAAAGCTAAATTAGAATGTCAGACTGAGCTTATAGAAGTAATTTAAGGATACAAAAGTCACAAGTTGGTTTCGACAGGCTCAACCTGACAAGATTTTCGGAGAGACTCGTTACTCATCCACTTCCAACTCTTCCAGCACTTCTGATAAATGCTCGTAGCTTTTCAGTCCCGCTTTCATTTCATCGCTGCCTTTTAATGCAATGCCTTCGATGGATAGAGCCAGTAAGTCGCTCAATGAATTGCTGCCCATCGCTACATATACTTTAAATTCTTTGGAGGCTTCGCTAATCGACTTCTTATCCAATTCGCTAAACAATAAATAGTTTATCTCTTGATTATGTTGGTTCAAAAATAATTTGTCAGCGTTCCATTCAGAAGGAGTCAGTCTTACGATAAATTTACTTGAAGACCGCAGCCCGTCAGCTAACTGGCTTATTGAGCAAATAATATTAGGTGCTTGGTATTCGTTTAAGTCAGTGGATGGGTTGGAATTATTTTGAATATCGATGACCATTTCTGGCCCATGCACCCACCCGGTTATGTCTTTGTATAATTTGGGATCAACGTGCTGCGCAGGGAATGCGAGTAATTGTACCCCCATGCCAGCGCAATAACGTGCTTCGCTCAGGTTTGTGATGTTTTCAACCAATACTTTCGTTTTCAAGGCCATGCCCAAATATCAAAAAAGAAAAATAACTTTGTATCATGAGTTCAGTATTCTTTGTGAATAAAAGGAAATGGCACACATGTAGTTGGCTAGTGGCCATTTTGCTGCTTGTACTAGGATGCTCTACAAATGAAAACAAACTCAGCGATGCAGCTTATTTTCCGCTTAAAGTGGGCAGCACTTGGATTTATGATGTGGAGGAAAACACCATCTCAAGAGCTAGCTGCACAGATGACGGGGTAACTATTTCCAAGTACGAATTACGTGTGGTTGTCGCTGACTCTTTTCCAAATACAGAGAATGGCTTTACCTATCGCATCAATCGCAGTAAAAGATTGAAATCCACTGATGAATGGACAGAGCTGGATACGTGGACAAGTAAGCTAAACGGAAATAAGTTTGTCAGTAACGAAAGCAATATCAATTTTGTTAAGTTAGTAATTCCCATTTCAGATAATGTTGCGTGGAACGGAAATCAATTCAATAATAAGCTTGAGCTAAATGGGCTAAATGAAGATGAATACAAAGCCACTTTGGTTGGGCAACCGTATACCAACTCATCAACACTAACGTTCTCTAAAACAATTTCTGTGGTGCAAAACGATCAACAGAAAAACCTTTTGTATCGCGATTCTCGTTTAGAGATATATGCTTTTGGGGTTGGCTTGGTTTATAAAGAATCCTACCTTTTAAACTACTTCGACAAAGCTGAACTTCCTTGTTATGGAACAAACAAAACTCAAAAGGGAACGATTTATAAACAAAGCTTGAAAGAGTTTATCCCGAAAATAAAATGATCAGGAGGATTTTTTTATTATTGCTGATTGGTGTTTCATTCCCTGCCACCTCGCAGGCGAATCGTTATTTTGTTTTTTTTAAAGATAAGAATAACTCTTCTTACTCACTTTCTGATCCCATCAAATTCTTAACAAGAAAAAGTTTAGACAGAAGGCAGAAACAAAACGTTATCATTACCGAAGAAGATTTACCAGTGAACGCAGATTATGTTGCACAGATAAAAGCACTGGGTGCAAAAACTTATTTTACTTCTAAATGGTGGAATGGTGTGTTGGTACAAACCGATAATTCCAGTGTGGCATCCATTAATGCGTTGCCATTTGTTTTAAAAACGGAGTTGGTTGCGCCTGGCACAAAACTCTTAGGCGGACGTCAAAGCAAGATGGGTAAAGGGACACAAGCCTCGAGTACTTCAGAAGCTACCCAGTTTCAATTGCAGCAATTGGTATTGGATAAAATGCAAGAAGAAGGCTATCATGGCGAAGGTGTGGACGTTGCACAGTTTGATAGCGGCTGGCAAGGCGTAAATGTTGCTTCACCTTTTCATCATTTGTTTACCGAAAGCAGAGTGAAGGGGGTATTCAACTTTGTGAACAATACCACAAATGTATATACAGATGATAACCATGGCACCGAAGTACTCTCTGTCATGGGTGCTTATTCACCAGGTGTTTTCACCGGGGGGATTTACAAAGCCAATTTCTATTTGTTTGAAACAGAAGAAAAAGCAGCAGAGTACCGCATCGAAGAATACAACTGGGCTTTCGCGGCAGAACGTGCCGATAGCTTAGGAGTAGATGTTATCAATTCATCGCTCGGCTACAACACGTTCGATGACTCATCAATGGATTACAAAGTTTCTGATTTGAATGGGAAGACCACAGTAATAAGTATCACAGCTCGCAAGGCAGTGGAAAAAGGTATGATTGTAGTTTGTAGTGCAGGCAATTCAGGCAATGATCCTTCATGGCGATACATTACTGCCCCTGCCGATGTGGATGGTGTGTTGGCTACGGGCTCAATCAATTCGGCAGGGGAAAGGAGTTCATTCAGTTCGTTTGGACCAACAGCAGATGGACGATTGAAACCCGATGTGGTAGCATTAGGCTCTGGCACTTCTGTAATCATGCCAAGTGGTGCTGTCGGCTCGGCTAGTGGCACATCACTAGCAAGTCCGCTGGTAACTTGCTTGGCAGCGGGATTGGTTCAGGCTTTTCCTAAGGCATCCAATCAAGATATTTATAAAGCCATTATTAATTCGGCAAATAGATTGTATAATCCAGGTAATACATTTGGCTATGGAGTACCCAACTTTATAATCGCAAAAAGTTACTTGAAATATGGAGTGTTGAAAGACGCCATTTCAGTTTTTCCCAATCCTGTCTCTAACGAAAACTTAAACATTTTATTTAAAGAGCCAACGGGTCAATCTATTTCTGTATCCATCTATGATTTAACAGGCAAAAAACTTTTAGATTATACTAAGTCAGTCACTTGGGATAATAACCCAATTCAATATGATCTTTCCATGCTGCCGAATGGAGTTTATCTGCTTGAACTGAAAAGTGCGCAAAGCAATTTGATGGTAAAAGTGATAAAAGCGAATTAAGATTTTTACTTAGCTAATTGACTTAGCGGAATCATTTTCTCTTGTTCCGTATCCCACAACTTAAGACGAAAGCAGTTAGCAATCTCTATCGGGTTCCAAGAAGTAGTTTTAGCTGCACTCAATTCTGGCATGCTCTCAAAAGCTTCTACTAACCTATAAAAAGGAATCCGCGAATTGAGGTGATGCACGTGGTGATAGCCAATATTACCAGTGAACCATTGCATCACTGGATTCATCACCATGAAGCTTGTAGATGATAAGGCAGCATTGTCATACGTCCAATCTTGATTTTCTTTAAAAGTAGCCCCAGGAAAATTATGCTGGCAATAAAACAAATAAGATCCCATCCCAAATGCTAAGAGAAAAGGAAATATCCACGCCAATAACAAACCAGTTGTGCCAAAGAAATACCAAACAGCATAGCCAACTGCACCATGAAATACTAATGCTAAAAGCGAATCCAAATGTTTGCCAGGGCTCTGAAAAAACGATTTGAGATTTAACCAATAGATGAATAGTGTTAAGTATCCCAATAAAATCGTAGCTGGATGTCTATTCAATAAGTAAATGGCTTTTTCTTTTTTCGTTAAGCTTAGGTAACGTTTCTTACTAATGGTAGGATAAGAGCCAATGCCCGAAATAGTAAGCTTAGAGTTATTGTTGTGATGATGCTCGTGAGTTCTTTTCCAAATGGTTTCTGGTGCAAGTAAGTAAACCCCCACAGCGCGCATGAGCAATTGTGCGGCAAAAGAATTTTGTAGTATGGCGCGGTGCTGGTAGTCGTGATAAATAACAAACAAACGAACGTAAAGAAGCCCGCAGGTAATGCTTGCCACTATTTTAGCTGCAAGTGGAATTGCGTTAAGCAACACAAATACGAACGCAACAGAGGCAAGAGCAATGGTCAATAAAATCTCCCACCAACTTCTCAATCGATCTTCACCAGCAAAATCCTTGCTTGCCATAATAAGTTCTTTGCCAGTACGCATAACTGTTGGTGGAGAGTTTATAAATTGCTGTAAAGGTAAGTAAAACGGCTTGTTTAATGGAATATCCATACGTTGAATAACAAGAGAAGGCCGTAATAGTTACAAGGTTAGATTGATGTAGGGATTAACAGCTTAGATCAGTCTAATAGAGGCTCTATCACGGATAGGGCGGGTAAAATTTTAGTCCCCAATTTATTCGTAGGCTTTAACCTTAATAGAGAAATCGTTTTTTGAAACCCCTCTCAACCTTATTAGCTTATTATTCGTGCGATTAGGATAAGGTAATAAGGTTAGTTTTCACGGCTGCAAATAATCTCTACTAAGGTTAAAGCCATTGACAAATAATACCTAAAGAATAGGACTTTCCCTTTCTAGCCATTCTATCCATCATAGTCCTAATGGATAGATTTTGTTTAACGTTTATTCTTCCATCTTTTATGCGACCATAGCCATGTAGCAGGGGCAAGCATAATTTCCTTTTCCAAGCGTTTGGTAAAGGCTTCTGTTATTTCTCCTTCTGATGTTTCCTTTGGGTTTGCAAATAGCAATTCGGGAACAACCTCGTAATATCCTCTACGCGGATGTTTGATGTTCATGTAAACGATTGGATAGTTGAATTTGCTTCCTAATTTCTCAGGCCCCACAAAAAATCCAGTATCTTGATTTAAAAAGGTAGTCCAATGTGCTCCACCTGTTGCAGGAAATTGGTCTGCAATAAAAGCTGTTGCCGTTACCATTCCTCGATTGGCAACCATGTCTCGCAAGGTTTGATTGACGGGTGTGATCTTTGTACCGAATTTAGTTCGCATACCCACCATCATTTTTTCAAAATAAGTATTTGACAAAGGCCGATAGATAACAACCAACTGATAGTTTGTAGCAAGAGTCAAGCTTGGTCCTGCCCATTCCCAATTTCCATAATGCCCCATCACTATGATGATGCTCTTTTTTTCTTCGCAGAGTTTGACCAGCCAATCAGGGTTGTGAAAAGTGCAATGGGCACGTGATTCTTGTTCGGTCATCTTCAATGTTTTCAAGGTCTCCACAATCAGATCGCAGAGGTATTTGAAATAGGATTTGCAAATGGATTGAATTTCTGCTTCTGATTTCTCAGGAAAAGAATGGCGAAGGTTTTCAAGCACGACTTGTTTTCGATAGCCAGAAAGCTTTAGCAAAAAATAAAAGAAATCAGAAACTTTGTACAACAGCCAAAATGGAAGAGAGGCAATCAAATAAATGAGAGGATAAACGAGGTAGAAGGAAATGGCTTGTCTATCGAACATCTGTAGTTGCTTATGAATTTTCCTGTTTAATTAACCCGCCCCAGGTTGGTGTTCTTCACCAACATGCACTCCGAATGTTTCTTTTATCTTGTTCATCACATTTGTTAATAAAGAACACCAACAAATGCAAAGGCTCCTATGGAGCTATCATATTTATAACTTTTACTTTTCTACTAACAGTTTACCCCGCTGGGGTACTCAGTCCCATATGGGACGACCTGTCAGTAGTAAAGAATAAGTACCAGTTTGCCAGCTCCAGGAGCGACCTGTTTTCTTCCATCGCGTCAATTTGAATTGCACCCAGCCACTTTGATTTAAAATTAGCTTCAAGTATCTTTGTGTCACTTTATTCCCGGTAGCCTCTGAGGCAATCAAGCTGCGGGGTTTCGCTTTTTATAGCATAGCTGTATCGATATATCCCAAAATTGAGTTCAGGTATGGTATTCTCGCCCATGTTGGTGTTCTTCACCAACATGCAATCCGAATATTTCTTTTATCTTGTTCATCACGTTTGTTGGTGAAGAACACCAACAAATGTAAGTTTCGTCAACATCTAAGCCCCAAGCCCTAAGTCCCAATCCCAAAGTCCTTATTTCACGCTCCGTTCTACTTCTCTTAAATTTTCAATTTTCTTATTGCGCAAAAATCCATTGATGTCTTCAAAGTGTTCTTTGATGCGCTTGTTACCGAATTCAAAAACTTTAGTGGCAAGCCCATCCAAGAAATCGCGATCGTGAGAAACTAAGATGAGTGTGCCGTCAAAGGCTTTCAATGCATCTTTCAATATGTCTTTTGTCTTAATGTCCAAGTGGTTGGTCGGCTCATCGAGGATTAGCAAGTTGACGGGCTGCAACAATAGTTTGATCATTGCCAAACGCGTCTTCTCTCCACCCGAAAGCATTTTTACTTTTTTCTCGATGGCCTCTCCGCTAAACATGAATGCACCCAAAATATTTTTCACTTGCGTGCGCACATCGCCAAAAGCAATTTGATCGATGGTTTGAAAAACCGTGAGGTCTTCATCCAGCAGCGAGGCTTGGTTCTGCGCGAAGTAACCAATCATACTATTGTGGCCAAGTTGCAGCTTTCCATCATACTCAATTTCGCCCATGATGGCTTTTACCAAGGTAGATTTGCCTTCACCATTTTTTCCAATCAGCGCAATGCGCTCCCCTCGTGCGATAGTCAGCGAAGCATCTTTGAACACGGTATGCTCTCCGTACTTCTTTGTCATGCCCTCAATGATCACGGGGTAATTTCCCGATCGTGGGGCGGGAGGAAACTTTAAATTCAATGCAGAAGAATCCACTTCATCTACTTGAATGATTTCAATTTTTTCCAACGTCTTCACGCGCGATTGTACCTGAAGTGTTTTGGAATAAGTGCCTTTGAAGCGATCTATGAATTGTTGTATGTCAGCGATCTGCTTGGCCTGATCATCAAATTGTTTTTGCTGCTGCTCGCGCCTCTCTTTGCGCAGTTGTAGATAATGAGTGTAGTTGGTTTTGTAATCGTAGATACGGCCCATCGTTACCTCAATGGTGCGATTGGTCAAATTATCTACAAACATTTTATCGTGACTGATCACAATCACTGCCTTGGCACTAGTCTTCAAAAATTCTTCCAGCCATTGCACCGACTCAATATCCAAGTGATTGGTTGGCTCATCGAGCAAAATCAAATCGGGTTTTTGCAACAAGATTTTTGCCAACTCGATGCGCATCCGCCAGCCACCGCTAAACTCTGTTGTTGGTCGGGTAAAATCAGATCGCAGAAAGCCCAAGCCCATCAAGGTTTTTTCTACTTCCGCATCGAAGTTGATTTCTTCTATCGAATAATATTTTTCACTTAGCTCAGATACCTGTTCAATGATTTTAGAATACGCGTCCGATTCATAATCGGTGCGCGTCTCCAATTGGCTATTCAGGTAATCCATCTGCTTTTTCATATCTAGGATTTTCCCAAATGCCTTGGAAGCTTCCTCAAATACGGTGGCATTGTCTTCGATAAGAAGGTGCTGTGGCAGATAAGCGATTACCGCCTCTTTGGGCGCAGATACTTTGCCGCGTGTGGACTTGCTCACGCCTGCAATGATCTTAAGCAGGGTAGATTTGCCCGCGCCATTCTTGCCCATAAGGGCAATACGGTCGTTTTCATTGATATTGAAGGTGATGTCGGTAAAAAGAGCAGAGCCGTTAAACTCAACGGTGAGATTGTCAACAGAAATCATGTATTAAAAATAAGGCGGCAAAGGTATCACAAATTTTGTTTTGGAGCGATGTGAATTTGAAGCATCTAAGAGATAATTCTGTTAAATCCTTAACGAAAGAATTAAGGCTTATTGTTGAATAGGATTGTTCATAAATTTTACCTTTGTAGGCTTTCTTTAAGATGAGATATTCACCCTTCGCTTTACTCTTTCTTTTCATCGGTCATTTCACTTTTGCGCAAAGCAATCAGCTAGATAGCATTGAATCTTTACTAAAAGGGTCGCCTGCAAAAGATTCAAGCAGTGTAATACGCTTGGCAGAAATGGCCGAAAAATACATGGCCTCGCAACCACCCAAGGCAAAATATTTTGCCGAAGAGAGTTTTGCCTTGGCTAATGAACTCAATTTTTTGAGGGGCAAGATAATAGCACTTAATAAATTGAGCGACTATCACTTCCGCCAGAGCAACTATGCCAATGCCGTAGATTATGCAACACAAGCTTTGAGGATGGCCACTCAAGCAAAAGATTCTTTGCTCATGGCAGATTCATACCGATTGCTGGGCAATACAAATACGTTTGGGTTAAAGCAATATGATCAGGCATTGGATTATCAGCAAAAGGCACTGGAAATTTACGAGCGAAGGAATGATAAGGGCAGAATGGCTGCTTTGTATGGAAGCATTACATGGATTTATGCCATTACGAACAAACATATTATGGAAGCGCATCAATTAGCAGACAAAGGAATTCTTATTTCGCGCGAATTGAAGAACTATCAGATGCTAAGCTATAATTACAACTCAAAAGGATTACTTTTTTTTAAGGAAGAAAAATTTGATTCAGCGTTGGTCAGCCTTAGACTCTCTAGTGTAGCAGCTGAAAGAGTCAATGACAAAGCAGTGATCTCCTTTAATAAAAGTATAATAGGATATGTCTTCTTTAGGCAAAAGAAATATCTCCAAGCAGTTGAGATATATGAACAAGCCTTGAAGGAAGGCAAACAATTGAATGTTCGTGAAGTTGAAAAGGAAGCTTATGCTGGCCTTTCAAAAGCGTATGCCGCATTGCGGCAATATGACCTGGCGTATGACTTCCATGTGAAGTATGTACAGCTAAAAGATTCATTGGTTAATTGGGAGACAACGCAAAAAACTATTGCTTTTCGTATTGGCTATGAGGAAGAAAAAAAGGAAGCGAAGATTATTCAACTAGAAAGTGAAAATAGACTTGCCAAGAGCGAGAAGCGCAATTATATTATTTTTTTCAGCACCCTATTTCTTTTATTCTTGGCAGTTATAGGGTCTGTTATCAGCAACAACCGTCAGCGGAGGGTGGCAAACATTTTACTAAAAGAAAAGAACGAAGAGATTGAAACGCAAAACGAAGAATTGCACCAAAGCAGGGAAGAAATTACCACCCAACGTGATTTGGTGAGCGGGCAAAACAATCAATTGAAACAAGTCAATTTCACCAAGGATAAATTGTTTTCGATCATTGGGCATGATTTGCGTGGCCCTATTGCAAGTTTAAAAGCTCTGCTGAGTTTAGTGGCCAGAAATGAAGTGACGGGCGATGAATTAAAAATGCTTACACCCCGGCTGAACCAAAGTGTAGGTTCGCTTCAAGAAATGTTAGAGAATTTATTGCATTGGTCTCGAAGTCAAATGGAAGGCTTGAAAAGTTCACCCAGACAGCTAGATCTGAGTTTAGAAGTTGAAAAAGTATTGCTCCTTTTTGTGGAGGCAGCATCAATAAAAAACATCTCTATCTCCTGTCATATTGAGTCTACTCTAAAAGTGTTTGCAGACGAGAATCATGTAAGCCTCATATTTAGAAACTTGATTAATAATGCTATTAAGTTCACACCAAAGAACGGAACTATAAAAATTACTGCGTCACGGCAAGATGAATTTGTTGAAATAGTCATTGCTGATTCGGGTATTGGCATCTCATCAGATCGGTTGGCTAGATTGTTTGAAGTAAATGTTCATTACACTTCGCAAGGAACCCAAGGAGAGAAAGGAACTGGTTTGGGTTTATTATTATGCAAAGAAATGGCCGAAGCCAATGGGGGTAGGATAGCAGCTTCAAGTGAATTGGAGAAAGGCAGCATTTTCTATGTATATCTGAAAGCTACGGCCTAGCCACTCCAATAATTTTTTAATACGGGTAGTATTTTTATTGCTATTTTTCCTTTTATCTAAATAGAATTTATGACTAAACATATTATTGTTTGCCTGCTGGTGTTCATCTCGCCCGCTACGTTCTCTCAGCCAGTTGATGACTCTTACTACCAAGATTTAAAGCATCGCCTCATCGGCCCTTTCCGCGCAGGGCGCACGGTAGGAGCGGTGGGCATCCCTGCTCAACCCAATGTTTTTTACATGGGCGTGAATAATGGTGGCGTTTGGAAGACAAATGATTTTGGTAGAACATGGAAACCTATTTTTGATAAAGAGTCAACGGGCTCGGTGGGAGATATTGCCGTGTCGCCATCCAACCCAAATATAATTTATGTAGGAAGTGGCGAAGGGCTTCATCGACCCGATTTAGCAATCGGTGATGGAATGTTTAAGTCTTTGGATGGAGGAAACACTTGGAAGCATATTGGGTTGAATGATGCGCAGCAAGTGGGTAGAGTGGTGGTGCATCCAACTAATCCCGAGGTGGTTTTTGCTGCAGTGCTGGGCCATCCGTATGGTGCGAATGAAATGCGTGGCGTATATCGAACGAAAGATGGCGGTAAAAATTGGGAGAAAGTTTTGTACATCAATCACAGCACGGGCGCGATTCAAGTTGAGTTTGATCCTACTAACCCAGAAATTCTTTTTGCTGATATGTGGGAACATCGCGAAGGGCCATGGGAGAATGCTTCTTTTTCAGGAACGAACAGCGGACTATATAAATCTACTGATGGAGGAACAACTTGGAAAAAATTAACGAACGGTTTGCCAACAGCCTCACAAGGTTTGGGCAGGATTGGCTTTGGGATTTCCAACAGCAACTCAAAAAGAATGTTTGCCACGGTGGATGCGAGAGAGCAAGGCGGCATCTATCGCAGCGATGATGCAGGTGAAAGTTGGAAGCGCGTGAATACCGATAGAAGAATATGGGGGCGTGGCAGCGACTTCGCAGAGATTAGAGTTCACCCCAAAAATCCAGATATGGTTTTTGCTGCGAACACCGCTTCATATCGTTCGAGTGATGGAGGTGTTACGTGGACTTCATTCAAAGGTGCGCCCGGTGGCGATGACTATCATCGCATTTGGATCAATCCTTTGCAACCAGACATTATGATTTTTGCTGCTGATCAAGGCGCGACTGTTACGGTGAACGGAGGCAAGACTTGGAGTTCGTGGTACAACCAACCCACCGCACAGTTATATCATGTTTCAACTGATAATCAATTTCCCTATTGGGTATATGGTGGCCAGCAAGAGAGTGGCGCAATTGGCACTGCGAGCCGTGGCGATGGTGGGCAAATTTCTTTTCGCGATTGGCAAGGTGCGGGCGCAGATGAGTATGCGTATGTAGCTGCCGATCCGAAGAATCCTGATATCATTTATGGAGGCCGCGTTACTCGCTTCAATAAAAAAACAGGACAGACGCAAAACGTAGCACCAGAAGCATTGCTCTCAGGTCAGTATAGAATATTGAGGACACTACCATTGCTTTTCCATCCAGCCGATGCGAATACGCTTTTGTTTGCGACTAATGTTTTATGGAAAACAACTACAGGTGGAGATCAATGGGAGATTATTAGTCCTGACTTGACTAGAAAGCAACCCGAAGTACCAGCCAGCATTGGCGATTTCAAAACTGAAAGTTTAAGCACGATGAAGCAGCGCGCAGTGATTTATTCGTTGGCCCCTTCTCCATTGGATAAAAATATTATCTGGGCAGGTACAGATGATGGTTTGGTGCACCTTACTATTGATGGTGGAAAAAATTGGAAAGACGTAACACCGCCCGCACTTACTTCGTGGGATAAAATTTCGCAAATGGATGCTAGTCATTTTGAAACGGGTACGGCCTTTATTTCTGTGAATGCTTTGCGCAAAGACGATTTGCGTCCGCATATTTTTAAAACCAAAGATGGTGGCGTTACATGGAAAGAAATCGTCAATGGCATTCCTGCCAACGGAGCGGTGAACGTGGTGCGCGAAGACTTGAAGCAAAAAGGATTGTTGTTCGCTGGTACTGAGCGCGAAGTGTTTTTCTCTATTGACGAAGGCGATAATTGGCAATCACTTAGAAAAAATATGCCCGCTACGTCCATTCGCGATTTGGTGATACATGAAAATGACTTGGTGGTAGGTACACATGGTAGATCGATTTGGATCATAGATAACATCAGTCCACTTCGTGAGATGGCGCAAGCGATGATTTCAAAACAATCTTATTTATTTTCTCCTGCACAAGCCACTCGTGTTCGCTTCAATATGTTTTCTGATACTCCTCTTCCGCCTGAAGAACCCGCAGGACAAAATCCACCCGATGGAGCAATCTTGGATTATTGGATCAATCAAAAAGCAAACGAAGTGCGTTTGGAAATTATTGGTAGTGATGGAGCGGTAATAAGAAAATATTCGAGTGAAGACAAGGCTGCTGTAATTGATACGCTGTCAATCCCTCATCCCATCTATTGGATCAGGCCAGCGCAGTTACTTTCATCCGAACAAGGTCATCATCGCTTCGTGTGGGACTTACGCTATGCCGAGCCGATAGGAGCGAGCAGGCAGTTTTCCATTTCTGCTGTCTATCATAACACACCCAGTGGGCCACAAGGGCCGTTTGTGCATCCGGGTAAATACAAAGTTAGGTTGACCATTGACGGAATCATGCAAGAAAAAGAAATAGAAGTGCGGCTCGATCCACGCGTAACTATTAGTGAAGCTGATCTAAAATTGCAAAGTGAATATTCTCTCACTTGTTACAGAGCTTATCACGAATTGCAGCAACTCCGCGAATCAATAGATGTTAAATTGAACGACACAAAAAGCAAATGGGCAAAAGGAAAGAAAGAGTTATTGATTGCTTTCCGTGGCGAAGGTGCTCCCGAAAACCCTGATGTGATGTATGGAAGTATTTCGGAAAGCCAATTGGATAAAGAAACCATTGTTGGGTTGCAAGATAAATTGCTTCACTTGATGACGGTGTTGCAAAGTGTAGAGGCAAAGCCAACATTTATTCAGTTACAAGATGTTATGAAGCTTAAAATAGCAACTTTTAAAATGGCTAACCGATGGAATGAGATGAAGTGAATTTAATTTCCTTTTGCTATTGAATTATAAAAAAGTAAAATTGGAATTGCAGATATATAAACAAGATTACTATGGGTGTTAAGCCAGATAAAAATTACGCACTGGTTCTCCGCGACCTGAAAGAAAAAATTAGAGTGGCCAGATTGAAGGCCTCGTTTGCAGTAAACACACAGTTGCTGCAATTGTATTGGGAAATTGGTAGCACTATTTTGCAGCGACAAAAAAAGGAGGGCTGGGGCACAAAAGTAATTGGCCGATTAGCATCTGATCTAAGGTCTGAATTTCCAGATATGAAAGGACTGAGCCAACGCAATTTTGTATATATGCAAACTTTTGCTGCGGCTTACCCGTATTTTCCATTTTTTCAGCCGCTCCTTACGGTAATGTCCAATAGCTCAATTACGCAACCGCTGGTTGCGCAATTGAAAAAAGACAAAGAAAAGCAAAGTGTTTTACAAAAAGGGCTTGCAAAATTGCCAAGCGATGTAATTACGCAACCACTGGTTGCGCAATTGCCGTGGACGCATCACACGATCATTCTTGACAAGCTACAGACTTGGGATGAAAGAATGTTTTATGTGTGCAAAGCAATTCAAAATGGATGGAGCAAATCTGTTTTAACTTGGCAAATTGAAAGCAAACTCCATCTCCGCCAAGGAAAAGCTATTACCAATTTTAAACAGACCTTGCCAAAAGATATGTCGGGCTTGGCAAATGAGATGCTAAAAAATCCATATTCGTTTGATCTCATGGGCATCAGTGAGGAGATGCAAGAAAGAGAATTGGAAAAAGCCTTGATACATCACATTAAGAAATTTCTCTTAGAGCTCGGGCGAGGCTTTGCCTATGTTGGAAATCAATTTAACATAGTAATAGAAAAAGACGATTATTTCTTAGACTTGCTTTTTTACAACTACCACCTGCATTGTTTCGTGGTGTTTGAATTGAAAGTGGGGAAGTTCGCACCTGAATATGCGGGCAAACTGAATTTTTATATCAATACAGTTGATGCCCAAATAAGAGGCAAGGCTGATAAACCCACGATGGGTGTGCTACTTTGCAAAACACCCAACCGCACCGTAGTCAAGTATGCGCTGCAAGGAATAGCGACTCCAATAGGTGTGGCCGATTATGAATTTGCGAAAGCCCTTCCCAAAAATTTAAAGAGTGGCTTGCCTACTATTGAGGAGTTGGAGAATACACTGGCCATCGGAGCTAAAAAATTCGCTCGTCCAGCAGCCAAAAAAATAAAGAGGGCTTCGCATAAGCAAAAAATCAAAGCAAAAGCAAGAAGAAAAAATAGAAGAGTAACCAAGTAGTCATAGAAATGCTTTTGTTATTGAATTTTAGCGGGATTTTTACTCCTTGCTGAATCTCGTGTGTTCAATGCGATTGCCAATTTTCGGCTCATACCAAAACAATGGATATGTTAAGTGTAATAGACATCTGTAAAAAACGTGAAAATCGGTTTGTTGTAAAAGGCATCAAATTTTCTCAACAGTCTTTTCAAAAAATTGCTATCGCTGGTGAGACAGGCTCTGGCAAAAGTACGTTGTTAAAAATTATTGCAGGACTAGAGCAACCCGATAGCGGAGAAGTACTATTTGAAAATACAAAAGTCCAAGGTCCCGAAGAAAAATTAGTGGCTGGCCATCCCTCCATTGCCTACTTGCCCCAATATTTTGAGTTGCCAAAATTCCTTCGGGTAGAGCAAGTTTTAGCGTACGCCAACGATCTCGCAACCAGCGATGCGCAAAAATTATTTAAAGTCTGCCAGATCAATCACCTGCTAAAAAGAAAAACAAACGAACTATCAGGAGGGGAGAGGCAACGCATCGCTCTTTGCCGATTACTACTTACTAAACCTAAACTTCTCTTGCTGGATGAGCCATTCTCAAACTTAGATATGATTTTAAAAGGTCTTTTGAAATCTGTTATTCAAAGCATTGGAGAAAGATTAAAGATCACTTGCATTTTGGTATCGCACGATCCAGATGATACATTGCCGTGGGCAGATCAGATATTGATAATGAAGGATGGAAAAGTAATTCAACAGGGGACACCTCAAAAAATTTATCGAGAACCGATCAATGTGTATGTGGCGGGATTGTTTGGAAAGTTAAATCAGGTAAGCCCATCTCTGCGCAAGACATTAAAAATTAAAAGTAATCAAAAATATTTTAGGCCTGAAGATTTTAAAATTAGCAAACAGCGAAAGAAGAGCTCTGTTGCTTGTAAAGTAGTGAGTTGTAAATTTTGTGGTTCTTATTACGCAGTGGAGTTGACAACCCTAAAATATAATTTCATTGCGTTTTCTAATCGTGAATGGATTTTAAGTGAAACAATCTACTTAGGCTTAAAATAATTTTTATGCATCGTTAGAAATATTCAATTTGCCTGATGGTTACTGATTCTGATTTATTATTGATGATCGTTTTATGTTTTATCCAATTACCTGCTTGATCGTATTCATACAGATGTCGTTGATGTTCTTCGAGTCGCCCGCCAATTCCATATTTGAATGATTCAGATACATTGCCTTTTCCATCGTACTTTACTATCTTTTTTACTGAAACCATTAAGCTAGTTGTCAAAGTAGCAATCTCAATTCTGTTTTTGTCGTGTTTGTATTGCGTGGTGATCCGCCTATTCGTTAATGGAAAGTATTGAATAGTTTCAATTCTGTTCCCATTGGCATCATAGTCATGCATATCGCTTTTTTTTAAAGCTTCTTCATTTTGATAACTCTCACTATCAATGAAATCGGTTTCAATGGTGCTTTCTATCTGTTGGATAGAGCCTGCTGAGATGAATGTGTGGCTAGCCTGCATTCTATTTCCATTGAGGTCATACGAGTAAATGTCTTTCCTTTCCAAAGCCTCATTGGTAAAATAGTTATTCAATACATTAAAGTTCATCTTATCAAAAGCACATTCCAGTATTTTGACAAATTTTCCCTTCGATAACTTGAATGTCGTAACGATTCTGTTCCCATTGCTATCAGGCTTTGCTACTCGTTTGCCGATTACTTGGTGCTCGGCATTTGTTTCCATTCGTTCGATTAACTTATTAGAAGAGTCAAACGTACTTGTTATCTTAATTGATACGGAACCATCGGCTTTGTAAAAATCTAGTTGTTTAGCATTGCCCTTGTTATCATATTTGAAAATGACTCTCAACACTAAATTCCCTTTTGAATCAAATTTACTTTCACTGTAGAGCAACCCATTATTGTTAAAAATAAGGCGGGATATAAACGAGTGCTCAGAAACTTTAGGTGTGCACTCAAACGTATCATCGTTTCCAACTGGATCATAAATGGATTCCAACACAGACTTTACTCTTCTATTAACCTGCGCTACTTCTGTTGCCTTTTCCTTTTTTGATTGGCAGGAAAATAGAATGGCTGCAATAAAAAAGAAAAGGCAGTATTTCATAATGATGCTCACCTACAAAGATGTTATGCAAACACAATATAGCAAATGTTGAAAGGGTAGTGGTTCACGGTGAATCCCTAGGAATCATTATTAGGTTATAGCCGTGATTTACTGTATCTTACATCGTTTTTAGTTGAAATCATTCTGATTTTGTAACAGGGAACACCTCGTTTCTTTTTACTCTGATCATTTTTACTGAAAATCCTTCAAAGCGTTGTGTTTTACGATCCAATTAAAGAGCATTAGTTGTTAAATGATGCGAAAAAAGAAATTAAAAGCACTATTGCTCGTTAGATTTGGGCATTAAGCTCAAAGACTAAACTATTAGAACATCTTATCTGTTATTATAAAAAAACACGTATGCAAAAAGCGACTTTCGATAGAACCCAAAATTCATTTTTCATTGCCTTGAAAGCGAAGGTAGATCGCTATTTCTCCGATAACAAAATCGAACAATCAGGCAATCGTAAACTGTACATCAAGAGTAGCATTCAAGTATTGTCTGCAATCACGCTTTATGTGTCCTTGTTGTTCCTTCCCATGCCTTTAGTAGTTTCAATCTTCGGTGCCATACTGCTCGGATTCAATTTGGCAGTGCTTGGTTTTAATATCATGCATGAAGGTGGCCATAGCAGTTTCTCTAAACACGGTTGGTTAAATAGCGTTGCCGCTTACTTCTTAAATGCGTTGGGTGGAAATACGTATTATTGGAAGATAAAACATAACATCAATCATCACACTTTTACAAACATTGAAGGAGTGGATGCCGATATTAACGTGGAGCCCTTCATGCGCCTGCACCCCAATCAACCTTTGCATAAATTGCATCGCTACCAACATATTTATTGGGTAGTGCTGTATGGCATATCGTATGTGGCTTGGGTGTTCTATGATGATTTTGTAAAATATTTTACACGCAAAGTGGCACCGCACATGGAGGCAAAATCACTTTCTGGTCGTGAGCAATTTATCTTTTGGTTGACAAAGATTTCTTATGTAGTCATTTATTTAGCACTTCCAATCTTTATGCTTGGTTGGTTAAAAGGCATTGCGGGGTTCTTCATTGTAACTTTTGTGACAGGGCTGTTCATCAGCATCGTGTTTCAATTGGCACACGTGGTGGAGATCACGGAATTCCCTCAACAAAAAGAGATAGAGAAGGAGTGGGCCGTTCACCAAATCAGTACCACTTCCAATTTTGCTACAAGCAGTCGTTTTCTATTCTGGCTATTGGGTGGTTTGAATTTTCAAGTAGAACATCATTTGTTTCCGCGGGTCAGCCATATCCATTATCCACAAATTAGTAAGCTAGTGAAAGAAACCTGTCGTGAGTTTAACATCACGTATAATGAATACACTTCTATGTCAAAGGCATTTATATCTCATCTGCTTTATTTACGTAGAATGGGTATCGCTTAAGCTTAGACCTTGCTTTCGAAGCGTTGATCTTCTAATAGTTTAGAAGAAACATGATTGGTGAGTTTCCGACCTTTAGCATCCAACATCCCAATTAATATTTGTAAAAATCCTAGTAACAAGAAGGGAATAAACACCCAATAAGCTAGGAATGATTAATAGAAACAATGAGACAATTAAAGATAGTCAAGCAGATTACCAATCGTGAGAATCAATCGCTTGATAAGTACTTGACCGAGATAGCTAAAGTAGATTTACTTACAGCAGAACAAGAAGTAGACCTCGCAAGGCGCATTCATGCAGGCGACCAAATGGCGTTGGAGAAATTAGCAAAAGCGAATCTTCGTTTTGTGGTTTCGGTAGCCAAGCAATACCAAAATAATGGTATGTCATTAGGCGATTTGATTAATGAAGGAAATGTTGGTCTGATAAAAGCGGCAGGTCGCTTCGATGAAACGCGTGGATTCAAATTCATCTCGTATGCCGTATGGTGGATTCGCCAGTCGATCATGCAAGCATTGGCAGAGCAATCGCGCATTGTAAGGCTTCCGTTAAATAGAGTTGCTTCGCTCAATAAAATCTCCAGAGCGTTTTCGGAATTAGAACAAAAATTTCAACGAGAGCCAACACACGAAGAGTTGTCCTCTAAATTGGACATCAACATTGAAGAGATAGAAATAAACCAGCGCATTTCGGGCCGTCAAGTTTCTATGAACGCTCCGTTTGTTACAGGAGAAGACAACAGCTTGTTGGATGTGCTCACCAACGATGGAGAAGAAACACCAGATCAAGGGCTGATGAATGGTTCGCTCCAAAAGGAAGTAAAACGCGCACTCTCTACTTTGTCAGAACGTGAATCAAACGTGATTGAACTTTATTTCGGCCTAAACGGTCAACAAGCACTCACGCTTGAAGAGATTGGTCAAACTTTTAGCCTCACACCAGAGCGAGTTCGTCAAATAAAAGAGAAAGCAACCGTAAAGCTCCGCCAGAATGGTAGGAGCAGGCTGTTAAAATCATATTTGGGCTAAACTTAGCTGCTCAGAATAACATCTAAAGGCGTCATTCCAGGACTCTTCCCGTAGTCTGTTACTAATCCTTTGTGTACCCTAAGGCTTGGCTATTTCCTAATTGGAATTATTTGAGTAGTTTTATTCTCTTTAAGATGTTGTTGCGTTATTTTTAGCACATTCTTTCTGATTTTTTAATGGATTCGGAATTGAAATTATTCATTCGAGTAGTTACGAGTATGAAGGGTGTTATCTTTTGCCTTCTATTCTCAGCCAATGCATTCTTAGCTTTTGGCCAATCATGCAATTGTCCCGCTGTCTGTGCCCCCTGCATTGGTGGTGGACTAACAAGAATCGAACTGAAATTTAATCAGCCAGTAGCTCAACAGATCGATGGCGATGCCTTTGATGTGGGCGGGGTAAATTTATTTTCTAGCACTGTAACGCCACTAGGACTAGTTGTTTTAATTGGTTCAAAGCAAAATGACAGATTTGTCAGTGATAAGGTTACCATAAAAGTAAACGGGTTGGTTGATGTCATCATCAATACAAGATGCAGTGATAACGTTCTAGTAGGTGATACTTACGGAAGCTTTACCGTAGTAGCTGCTGAAAGTAGGAATGGTGGATCAGTTTGCTGTAATGCTTTCGTAGCGCAGAATATTCGCCCTACAATTACTAACTGCCCAGCCAATGTAGAACAGCAAGTCTTCGATCAAACTTGTTTCGGTGCAGTGAGCTGGATACCACCAATTGCTTCAGACAACTGTCAGATTGTAAGCTTCACAGAGCAAAATAATTACAAACCGGGTGATCTTTTCCCCATAGGCCGTAAGCAAATTGTATATACTGCCATTGATAATAATGGCCTTAGTAGAGATTGCATTTTTGAAGTAAGGCGCTTGGATAAGGCACCACCTGTCTTCGATAGTTTTCCTGCTAACATAATAGCCTTTGCTACTACTTCTTGCAATGCAGTTGTAACATGGGCGGCACCAGTAGCTAGTGATTGCGGTGGGGTGTTTATTACTCCTCCTGCCCAAAGTTCTGGAGATAGATTTCCCATTGGGATTACAACGGTGACGTACGCTGCTACGGATGGCTCAAGCAATCGTGCGGAGCGTTCATTCAATATTACTGTTAGTGATATCGCAAATCCTACCTTTAATATTGACCCCTCTGATATCACTGTGCAGGCCACAGACTGCGGTGCAATAGTTTCTTGGATCGAGCCAACGGCAGACGATAACTGCCCAATAGGATTAACGGTCACTCAAGACCACTTTCCTAGCGAGAAATTTCCCATTGGCACTACAATGGTAACGTATATAGCCAAAGATGCATCTGGCAATACCTTCCCTTACAGTTTTAAAATAACAGTAGAAGATAAAAGTGATCCCATTATTTCCGCTATGTCTAGTGTTGAACAATTACTTACCTCTGCTTGCGATGTGGTTGTGAATTGGACTGAGCCATTGGTTACTGACAATTGTAAATTCAAAGTAACGAGTAACTTCCATTCGGGCGATAGATTTGAGTTGGGCACTTTTAAAGTGATCTATACGGCTAAAGATAGTTCTCAAAATAGCTCTACATCCTCCTTTGATGTGGTAATCAAAGATAATACGGCCCCCATTTTTACTGGCTGCACTCCTTCAACTATTGAAAAGGATGCTGATCCAATTTCATGCAAAACAAAAGTAAGCTGGACTGTTCCTACAGTTACTGACAACTGTCTTGATGGTGTGACCCTTCCTGTGGTTAAGCCTGGAGACGAATTTTCTATTGGTGCCACCACAGTTACTTACATCGCAAAAGATAAAGCTGGTAATACCACCCAATGCGAATTTACCATCATTGTAAATGACAAAACTGGGCCTGCTATAACAACATCACCTTCTGACATTACTACTAATGCAAATACGTCATGCCAAGCTATTGTAAATTGGACCACTCCTACAGCGGTTGATAATTGTAGTTCACCAATATCTTTAAATAGTAATTATAATCCTGGAGATATTTTCGCTATTGGTACATCAAAGGTGACTTATACAATTAAAGATAATTTGAGTAATGCCTCGGAAGTTTTTTTTAATGTAACTGTCAATGACAATACATCTCCGATCTTTACAGGCTGCCATTCAGATATTATTGTTTCATCTAATACATCATGCAAAGCCATAGTAAATTGGACGGAGCCAACGGCAACTGATAATTGTAGCGGACTTGTAACACCTACTTCCAATTTTAAACCTGGGGATACTTTTGAATCAGGAACAACCGAAGTGATCTACTTGGTCAGTGATAATGCGGGCAATAAATCAACTTGTAAATTTAGAGTGACGGTAAAGAATGAAAGTGTTCCAGTAATTTCTGGTTGTCCTCAAGATATAAAAGTAAAAACCGATGAAACAGGAAAGGCAATTGTTGCATGGGATGAGCCAACTGCATCCGATCAGTGTGGCAATGTAGCATTGGTTGCATCTCACAATCCGGGTAGTGAATTCACAATCGGCACCACAAAAGTTACCTACGAATCACTGCCCAATAGTGCTGGCATCCGTGCGCTTTGTGAGTTTAATGTTATCCTTTCTTATAAAGAAATTGCCTTTGATGTAGGGAAAGTAGTCACGCCAAATGGTGATGTTTATAACAAAGATTGGCAGATAGATGGTATTGAAAACTTTAGTGATAACGAGGTGCTGGTTGTAGATAGGTGGGGTAATAAAATCTATGAAGCTTCTCGGTATGACAATATCAAAGTGGTTTGGAACGGTACCAATTCATCAGGAGCTGTTGTGCCTACAGGAACGTATTTTTATTCTGTGGCCGTTTCATTTCAAGGTAAACGTGTAGAGAAAAAGGGCTCAGTTGAAGTAGTAAAATAGCATGAGTAATCCTTTACAACTTATTTTAAAAATTACTTTGCTAACACTGATTCTTCTTGGGTTCAGTGCAAGTAAAAGTATTTCTCAACAAAAGCCGCAGTTTACTCAGTACATGTTTAACTCCCTCGTGATCAATCCTGCTTATGCTGGCGCAGATGAAGCGCTAAGTCTTACCTTTATTGATAGGCACCAATGGGTAGGGGTAGATAATGCACCCACTACGCAAACATTATCAGCGCACACATTGGTTAGGAAAAAACATATTGGTTTGGGGCTTTCAGTCATCAACGATAAGATTGGCGTTTATCAAAATCTAAACGCACTCGCTAGTTTCGCTTACCACATACAAACAGGAAGAGATTCCTATTTATCAATGGGACTGCAAGGTGGTTTTAATAATAATAAAGCCAACTATTCATCATTACAAGGAAGCTCGAATGATCCCAACTTAGCCAACTCAATTAATGAAACGTATTTTGATTTTGGTTTTGGTATTTATTTCAGAAGCCCTCGCTTTCATATCGGCATCTCTTCTCCACAGTTTGTGCCTAAGCAAGTTGCCCTTGATAAAGATGTAAATATTCAAGTGGGTAGCACCAATTATTTTCTGTTCGCTAAATACAGGATTTCATTGAGTAATAGCTGGGAGGTGGAACCTAGCACATTGGTAAAGTACGTGCCTATTTTGCCTTTGTCCTATGACGTGAATTTGAATTTCATTTATCGCAGAATACTTACTGCAGGGTTTTCCTATCGAGGAAATGAGTCTTTAGATTTTTTGATCAAAGCCCAAGTAACACCGCAACTACAATTTGGATATTCGTATGATCATCCCATTGCTAACACGACTAGATTAAATAGCGGATCGCACGAGTTGATGGTCAACTATGTTTTTAAGTATGTAAGAAAGAATGTTTCCTCTCCTAGGTAAACGGAAAATGAAATGCACTAAAAAAAATATAGTATTGATTTGCGTTACCTACTTGCTATGTATTTCATTGCAGGTAAGTTCTCAGTCAACTGTATTTGCCTTGTTTCAAAGTGATCAAAAACTGGCCGATAAATATTATGAAGAGCGAGATTTTCAAAGTTCATTGAAACTTTACAGTAGCTCCATCGACAAAAGAAAATCTAACAAAAATATTTATTTGAGAATAGCACAATGTCAGTATTCGATGAAAGAATATAAAAAGGCAATGGAGGCTTATGATAGTTACTCAAAGGATGGTGATTTGCCTATTGCTGATTTACTAAATTATGCCGAAGCAAGTGCAGCTACATTGAATTATAAAAAAGCGACCGAGTATTATAAAAAATATCTTCGCAAAGAGCCCAGCAATGAGGTGGTCATAAAAAAAATATGGAGGTTAGATAACAAACAATATCTCTATGAGGATTCTGCCCATTATGCCTTACGCCCTGTGATGCTCAATACCTCCAATGGTGAATTATGCGCTGTACCTTATAAAAATGGGGTAGTGTTTATGTCTAACCGAGAGGCACTAAAAATTGTGAGGAACGTTAGTGCATCCGTGAGTAGAGCCTTTTATGAATTATATTATTCAGAAACAAAGCAAGATTCAATAGCCACCTCTAGCACGCCATTTCAATTTGACAAGGCCTTTGCTTTTGGTAAAGCGTTAGATTCAAAATTCAATACCGGACCAATTGCATTTTATGATAAAGAAAAGAAAGCAGTTTTTATTTCTTCATCGAGTGCTAAAAACGATGAAGGTAAGAGAACTCTCGGGCTTTATTTCGCAGGAGTGAAAAATGCAAAGTGGCAGGTGACTTCTTCATTTACTTATAATAGTGATCAATATTCCATTTATGATGTAACAATCGACCAAGCGGGGAAAACTATTTTCTTCTCGTCTGATATGACAGGAGGATACGGTGGAAAGGATATCTACAAATCTGAATTGAAAAATGGTCTTTGGTCGACACCGAAAAATCTTGGCGAAGAGATTAACACAGTCAAGGACGAAGCCTATCCCTATCTTCATAAGAACCACACGTTGTATTTTTCTTCCAATGGCCTAGCGGGCCTTGGTGAATTGGATGTTTTTAAATCGGTAATCAAGCCCGATGGTTTTGATGAGCCACAAAATGTAGGATATCCCATCAACTCTAGTAAAGATGATTTTAGTTTGGTGCTAGATACGATCGGTACCCACGGCTATCTATCATCTAATCGAAAGCACGGAGGCTATGATGATGATCTTTATGAATTTGATATGGACTTACAGACTTATCCCCTGACTATTTCGGGGGTGATCAAGTACAAGGAACACACATGGAGTGAGGACACTGAAGTGAAAATAATGCCGCATGGAAAAATTTCGCTCATGGACAATTTAAGAAATGTAAGTGTCCATGAAAGTGTAAGCGATGCCAAAGGAAATTTTTCCATCGTCATTCCTTATTTTAGCAAGTACTTTATTCGAATAGTAGGAGAGGGGGGAGATGAGCATAAAGCGAGCTTAGAAATATTAAAATACAAGAAGGAACTGAGCTCGTATGAAATTGTCATTATCAAAGACCTTTTTACCAAGTAAGATGCCTTCGGAGAAAGCTAAAAAATGGTATCAGATTCCGAACACGTGCTTAGCAGTTGTGTTTACGATTTTGGTTTTTATTGCCATACCTGCTCATGGCCAAGAGAAGCAATCTATACAAGTAAAGGCTTTTGATCAAAAGCTCCAGCCGATCAAGAACGTGGAGCTATCCATTAATGGTAAGGCGTTTATCTCAATTGGCAGTAGGGGAGTTACGTTCATAGAATTGAACAGTAGTGAGCTGCCCATCCAGACAATCAAGATCAAAGATGAACAACTAGAACCTGCTTCTTGGAATTTTACCAAGGGAGTGTTGGAAATTGTTATACGCAAAAAAAACTATCAACTGGCGCGATTGACCCTGAAGCTAACAAACGGTAAACCTATTGCTCAAGCACAGATTTCTTTTAGGGGTAAAAAAGTAGTGGCGGTGATAACAGACATAGACGGAAAATTTGAAGTGCCATTAGCCATTGATGAGAAGATTACTTCGGCCAATCAATTTGAAATTAAAGATTACCTGATTGTAAGATTTAGCTCACAAGATAATTTGCTTATTGCCGAATTGCCAAAGCCGAAAGAAGAAAAAAAGGAAGAAAGGAAAGTAGAACCGATTGTCGCAGTCAAACAAACATCAGATACCTTCAAAGATTTCGATTTAGAAAAACTAGATTCCATTCAATCCATAACAGTATTCTACGCTGTTTTTAAGAATATTGCCATTCAGGAACTTAACCCAAACATACGTGTAAAAATCGATGCCAAATTTAATCAGTTGGTGGCGAAGATGCAGGATACGGTTCGTCTAAAAGGAAGCGGCTTTATCAGCAGCATTTCAGATTCTTCTTTTGTAAAAGATGATATTCGAAATTTATTAAATCAAGCAGCCATTGAAAATAGAACATTGCAAACGGATCGCTCAGGCTTTGATTCCAAGATCAAGATTGTTACCAGCAAATTAGAAAAGGGGATTGTAAACCTTGATGCCAATGAGCGGAAGAAACTACTTTCTGACTTAACAATGCTAGAAAACCTTTTGATTCAAAATGAAAGTAGGTTTTACAAAAACCAAAACGATTACAAGAGCATTATCAATGGCCTAAAGGAAAAATACTTTGATATTCGAAATTTGGAAGACAAACTTTCTGCCACAGAAGCAAAGCGAGTAGAGGAGCAGCAGACATTTCGCCAAAGACTCATTGCCATATCAGGCTTGGTGATCCTTTTTGGTATGCTAATCGTATTGTTGATCTCTATCCGTGGAAAACTCCGCAAACAAAAAGTGGCGCTCATCCAAGCCAATGAAGAGGTGAAAAGAGTCAATGAGAACCTAGAGGGAATCGTGCAACATCGCACCAAGTTACTGATAGATGCCAACCAGGAGTTAGATACTTTTTTATACCGTGCTTCGCATGACTTACGTTCTCCATTGAGTTCCATCATTGGCCTCTGCAATATTGCACTTCATCTAACACAAGAAGAATTAGTTGAAAAAGTAAAATTCACTACTAAAGGAATGGATCATCTACTAAGGAAGCTGAAGATGATCAGCGAGATCAATCGCCCTACCGATTATTCCTCCTTTAGCTTGCTAAATGCTATTGAGCGCGTGAAGTATCGTTTTAAATTGGAGATAGAGAATAATCAGATACAATTCAAAGTTAGTTGCCCAGAGAATATCGTTTTTTATACCTACCCCGATTTGATTGAGATCATTTTAAGTAACCTCATCGAAAACGCATTATTCTATAGCAAAATGGGTGATCATCAAAGAGCCCTTGTTGAGTTTAAAGCTAATGTGAAGGCTGATCAAGTTGAATTTAGTGTTTATGATAACGGGGTAGGAGTGGACAGTGCTATTCGCCCTAAGCTTTTTGATATGTTTTTCAAAGGCAATGAAAAATCTTTGGGTAATGGATTAGGCTTATACATTGTGCAGAAATCAGTGCAAGCACTTCGTGGTAAAATTACAATGGATTCTGAGCAAGGTAGCTATACAAAGTTTATAGTTCGGCTGCCACTTAATCTTAAGAAAGCAACCGGTCTTGAACTAGCTGAAGTAATCAGTTGATGCGTTTCATCTGTAAATGTAAACGCATGCTGTCTTTTAGCCTGAGAATGCTTTTAATGTGAGGTATTGAGAATAAAAAAAGGTGGCTCGTTGCCGAACCACCCTTAAATTATAACCCGATTATAAGTTGGGCACGTGAGTTGTCAAATCTCATTGAGAAACCAAATCAAGCCAAATCAAAACGGTCGAGATTCATTACTTTGCTCCACGCGGTAACAAAATCCTTCACAAATTTTTCTTGAGAATCCTCACATCCGTACACTTCCGCAATGGCGCGAAGCTCTGAGTTAGAACCGAAAATAAGATCGACTCGAGTGCCAGTCCATTTCACTTCGCCTGTCTTGCGGTCACGACCTTCAAAAACGTTTTGAGAATCTGAGGTTGATTTCCATGTTGTACCCAAATCAAGAAGGTTGACGAAAAAGTCATTAGTGAGAGCTCCTGAACGCTTGGTAAATACTCCATGCTTAGCATTATTGAAGTTCGTATTCAATACGCGCATACCGCCAATGAGAGCGGTCAATTCCGGTGAGGTCAGCGTCATCAGTTGCGCTTTGTCAATCAGCATTTCTTCTGCCGATGCGGTGTGTTTGGGTTTCAAGTAATTTCGGAAACCATCTGCGGCCGGCTCCAGTACTTCAAATGATTCTACATCAGTTTGCTCTTGAGATGCATCCGCTCTTCCTGGTGTAAAAGGAACAGACACTGTATGGCCTGCATCCTTCGCAGCCTGTTCGATACCCGCACATCCACCTAGCACAATCAAGTCGGCAAGAGAAACCATCTTACCGCCCACATTAAAATCTTTTTGAATTCCCTCCAGCGACTTCAATACTTTCGCTAGCTGAGTAGGATTGTTCACTTCCCAATTTTTCTGTGGAGCTAATCGAATACGTGCACCATTTGCGCCACCGCGTTTATCCGAGCCACGAAAGGTAGATGCGGATGCCCAAGCAGTTGATACTAATTCAGACACAGAAAGGCCACAAGCGAGTATTTTAACTTTCAATGTAGCGATATCCTTGTCGTCAATGAGTTGATGTGTAACGGCTGGAATAGGGTCTTGCCAGATCAATTCTTCTTTCGGCACTTCGGGGCCAAGGTAGCGTGCAATAGGACCCATATCACGATGTGTCAACTTGAACCATGCGCGCGCAAATGCATCTGCGAACTCAGCAGGGTTTTCGAAAAAGCGTCTTGAAATTTTTTCGTAGATAGGGTCTACCCTTAAGGCGATGTCTGTAGTGAGCATGAATGGCGCATGTTTCTTTGATGGGTCGTGCGCATCTGGCACTGTACCAGCACCTGCGTTGCCTTTTGGCTTCCACTGTTGCGCGCCCGCAGGGCTTTTTGTCAACTCCCATTCAAAACCAAATAAGTTTTCGAAGTAGTTGTTGCTCCATTTGGTTGGTGTGGTAGTCCACGCTCCCTCAAGTCCACTCGTAATCGTATTCGCTCCGTGGCCATTACCGAATGTATTTTTCCAACCGAGGCTTTGCTCTTCAATGCTGGCACCTGCAGGCTCCATGCCTATGTACTTGCTTGGATCGGCCGCACCATGGGTCTTGCCAAAAGTGTGGCCACCAGCTATCAGTGCAACTGTTTCTTCGTCATTCATTGCCATGCGGCCAAAGGTTTCGCGGATGTCACGAGCCGAGGCAAGCGGATCCGGTTTTCCGTTTGGCCCTTCCGGGTTTACATATATCAAACCCATCTGAACGGCACCCAGTGGATTCTCCAATTCACGATCGCCCGTGTATCGCATATCTTCCAACCACTTACCTTCAGAACCCCAATAGATATCTTCCTGCGGCTCCCACACATCCTCACGTCCGCCAGCGAAACCAAAGGTCTTGAAGCCCATTGATTCAAGTGCGCAATTGCCCGCGAGGATCATTAAGTCTGCCCATGAAATTTTCTTGCCATATTTTTGTTTGATAGGCCAAAGCAACAAACGAGCCTTATCGAGGTTTGCATTGTCTGGCCAACTGTTGAGTGGCGCAAAACGTTGTGTGCCTGAGCCACCACCACCGCGACCGTCCGAGATACGATATGTACCTGCACTGTGCCACGCCATGCGGATGAAGAATGGCCCATAGTGACCATAGTCGGCTGGCCACCAGCTTTGTGAGGTGGTCATCAAAGTGAAGATTTCATTCTTCACTGTTTTTAAGTCGAGCGACTTAAACTCTTTAGCATAATTAAATTCATCTCCCATCGGATTGGATAGGGTAGAGTGTTGGCGAAGGATGCTCAACTTCAGTTGATTGGGCCACCAATCGCGGTTGCGAGTGCCACCACCAGCCGTTTGCTTTAGAGCTCCTCCATGAAATGGGCATTTGTTGCTCTCGCTCGTGTTAACATCTGCCAATGTAGTGGTAGAATCTGTGTGTTTTTCCATTTTTTAAAGATTAATATAAGGATTGTAGTTCGGTTTTTATAAACTATTTTTCAAGACTACGACAGAGATATCAATAAATCAAATTGATTGTTTTGATGATAAGATAGGGATTATCTATGATATGCTTTTTTCCACCTATTTATCTTTTGGATTGTAGCAATTCTTCTACTTTTCCTTACTGGTATAGAGTATAATAGACGGACTGGGGCAGCAACACTCTCCCGCAAAAACGGGATGAAACATTTGGGCAGACTTGGGAAGTGGGAGGGAAGCGCGGTCTGCACAATGTGTGTGGCTGCTGCGCTGGACTTGCATTAGGGATAGAAGCGAAAATCACCTCACCCCCGAGACTACTCTCCAAAAGAGAGGGGAGTTAAAAGCGGATAGTCCGGGCCGTAGGCATTGCCCATAAAAAAAAGAGATGCCTTCCGACATCTCTTTTAAATTTATTATGGTTTACTTAAAATCTTAAGCCATCTCAGGTACAAGAGTAAACGGGCTTGTTATACTTGTCTTGCCAAAGCGTTTCAATAGCGCGGCCTCATCATCTTTATTGATCTTTTCCTTCCGCAATAATTCTTTAATGGCTGGCTGACTTAACCCTGGAATACGGCTTAAGAAGAATGGCCATAACTCATCCGACCGATACGTTTTGTTTGTATCTGGAAAATCAATCATGGCCTGAATTTCATTCTGACTTTTAAACTCATCCGAATATTTAAACATCCACTCACCATCTTTAAAAGTCAGTGTGCCTATTTCCAATTCTTTATACCCAAGACCAAACCTCTCATGACTTTGAGCCTGAGTCTTTGTCATTGCCATTCCTAATGGCTCTTTAAATAAACCTTTCAACACGGATAACATACTTTCCTCCTTTACTTAAATAACTTTTCTAATTTCCTCAATTCTACGTTCAAGACAACGCTTCATCACATAAATTCTTTCTTGACTCAATAGACCTTGAAACTCATCATGAATAAGTTTTTCGCATCTTTTAAGATTGCTATCAGAAAATAAGTCATGAATGCTTTCTCTCTTAATTCCAAAATTATACTTGGCAATTTGCTCTACAAGCCGAATATGATTTATATCGACTTCGATGTCCCATCCTATCTTAGGGCATGAACCAGTAATGTACTTCTTAATCTGAGCTTCAAGTTCTTTAGAATTCTTGCTCAAAGATACAATTTTTTGCTCTTGATAGTTCCAGAATAAACCACGGGCGGTATCATAGACAGGAGAAAAATAGGGAGTTTGCTTTCCCTTTATGTCCGTGATCACACCCCAATTATAAAAGTGCCTGTCATTATTGCCAACCCAGGCGTCAAAAAGCAACATTTTAATCAGGTCTTCCAAAATCTGATCGGCATGAATGGGAAAAAACTTTAAGATCGCCTTTTGAGTGATTTGTAGTGTTAGCAGTTCTTTGGCGAGTTTGTTTTTCTCTATCTCCTCTACAAATTCCTGATCGTCACCAAAATACCCGGCATAAATCTGAGCACCATGCACCAAAGACTGATCAGGAGCTAAAAAGTATTTGCTCAAAAATCGAATTTGAGAACCACCATAAACCAGTTTTGATTCTGCCATCCGAATGCCCAATGTTTCACCCAATCGGTTTAGAAGATACTCGGTTATAGATTCGATCGGATACCACTTGTGCCCTGTCTTCGCAATAAAAGCAGGCCACTTTTTAGAATTGCGCTTTACTCCATTTCCATATTGATAAAGCTTAATGAATTTTTTTGGTGCATCGCCCGATACGGACTGATCAGTAACATAGTACTGGTGCTTTTTAAGAATCTCAATTTTACCCAACCCAGCACGAAAGCCTGAGTAATTTTCGATTTTGTCTGGTTGTAGATATTTTTTCATTAATAGCTAACTTCTGCATTTGAAAAGCAGCCTTAATTAGGCGAATTTTTATCAATTTTCAACATATTGTGTGTCTTGAACAAAGTCCAGTTGTAAGGACGATGATGCTGTACAAAAGATGGAAGGCTTCTAAATTAATTACCCTCGTGTGGAAGTCGAGCGAACCGAACTGGCCAACGAACAATTCAATGATAGGAGGAGAGGACTTCCGCAGACGCCTGTCAGAAGGGGTTTGCAAATCACCTTATGCTGCTGGGAGCGGAAAAACTCTTGGTGGTGAACGATAAGGAAAAACAGGAACTAGGCAGCTTCTTCAGAAGAAAGGTTCAGGAATTCTGCTGTACTACCAACCTTCCATCCATTTGCTTCAAGACGTTTTTTCTTGGCACTATTCATTTCTATATCTTTTTGTCAGTAGCTATCATCATACTTTCTAATTCGTTGCTGGCAATTGTCAATCACTTGTTTGGGCGTTTGTTGTGTTTTCTTCTCAAAAACTTCCAAAACAATAATCGCGTCTGGATCGGTACGATATACAATTCTCCAAGTTGCATCCGCATCATCTATGCGAAGCTCATGGCACCGTTTTACTTTTGGGTCTTGTTAAAGAGAAAATATTCTTAGTTGATCACTTTAGCATTCTGCCATAACTTGCTGATGTGCTTACTGGTTATGTTCTATTATCTAATCTCTATTCTTAGCCAGTGTAAGGTTTAACCCAATAATGAACGAGGAAAGTTAAAATGCCTCATACGGCTCAGATTGGGCAGAATAAGAAAGATAAGTTATATAATGGCATTGCGTTATGTTAAGTGGAATACAATTAAATGCCCGGATTGCGAAAAATCAATCTGTATTTACTGGATGTTTAAAAGATAGATGAAATGTTACTGGAGGTGGGAGGGAAGTGCGGCCTGCGCAATGTGGTTGCTGTAGGCGCTAAAATAAAAATGCTTGAGTACCCGATAAGTTAGGAGATAAGCCATGGTATGTTGTTTTGACCAACTTACTAACACTTGAAAGAATTACCGGAGTTGGAGATTTTTTCACGGGCTTTCCGCCAAAATAGTCTTTCAACCCATAAACGTAATTGGTAGAATGAATCTTAAAGTTTAAAGAGTCAACATTACTGACCACATCATAATCAGGTAATTCATCTTTCGGTTCATCTCCTATGGAAAAAACTGCTGGACAATCAGAAATTACATTTAGTTCTTGCCAAAACTTTGGTAGATAATTTTTATTTGATCCATGGTGAGGAATTTGAACTAATTCAAATTTGATAGATGGATTTAAGTTATAAAAATTATTCAATTTTTTGAAATAGCTCAAGATAGCATCCGATGTTAATAAAATGAACTTTTCGTTGTACTTGAGTTCTATAACAGTACTGTACACATTTAGATTTGGTGGAGAAACAATATCACCATTGACTAGCTTGGAAAGTGACCTGCTTATTTTCATCGTTTCAGCGAGTAAAGGGCTTCTGAATGTAATTGTTAAGTTGTTAACCTGAATTGGCGCAGTGTCCTTTGAAATTGAAAAAATATTTTTCAAGTATGATGTCTTGGGCTTTCTAGACTGGTCAAGAACTTCTTCAAAAAATTCCTTTAATAATAGTTGATTTGGGTACGAATAAAATTTCAAATATGAAATTGATACCAGTGTGTCAAACGTAAGCCCAAGATTATTTATTTGAATTCCGCTAAGTTTACAATACTTGAGCAACTCATTTATTCCAGAAAAATGATCTATATGGGGATGTGACAGGATAATAAATTCAATCTCTGATATACCTAATGTTTTTACAGAATTTAAGACAGGATTACCATTCTCAAGAGAACAATCAATAATTCCGCATTTATTGGGGTGCTCGGGCCAAGTAATCAGAATGCTATCTCCTTGGTTAACATTTAGGAACTCTAACTTCAAAAAAATTATCTATTTAAATTATTAAAAAGGGAGGTTGAAATAATTTTACTGAAATCAACAGTTGGAAAATCAGCTTCATTAACAATTCCATTACCATCGATAACTTGAATCATTTCACAATTTGGTCTCTTAAAACATTTCACTTTAAAATATTGGCCAAGCTCAATAGTATTACCATTTTCGAAAAAATCTAGTTGAAATATTCTCTCCTCAGTTTGAAGATTCTCTTTGTCCACTACTAATTCCAAAGTGACTGTTTCATTACGACTATCCACAACTCTAGCTGAGTAAGAATTAGTAGGAATCCATCTATTGTCAATAAATACGTTCTGTATGCTGACTTCTCGATTTAAAGTTAAAAAATCAGCAATCTTGTTTGCTTCTGGGGGTTCGACAATATTCTCTGCTTCAATGAAATTAAACTTGAAATCAGAAATTGAATCCGTCACTGCAGAGAAGACATCGGAATCGATAGTTTCTGAATGCTTTTTGGAAACAGGTGCTTCAATTATTGAATCAAATTTCTCAATCAAATTCATATAACTTCTTTTTAGTTGTGTCTAGGAAAGTCTTATATCTACTGAAGGATGCCTTATCTGATCTTTCTTTAATTGTTAAATTATAAAGATATCCGGTCTTATCCCGTAGATCTTCATTAAATGGTGACTTGAACTCAGACAACTTAAATCGATCAACATCCTGAGGCTTGAAGTTTCCGATTTCAAATTTGGCTGCTTTGTCGTCATCCTTAGTCTCAAAGACAATTGCAAAATCGTCAACCTTTTCGAAAGGAACTTTCTTTATAAAATTACTCTTTTCAACTGAATTTGATACTTCACAAACATTCTCAGATTCAGATACAGCAAATAATTGCAACTGGTGGTGTGTGAAGTTTCCAAATCCCGGTATCTGGCTAATGGAATTTATCACATCAAATAGAAAATCCATTGGAGGACTGCTGCTGTTGATTAAACTTTCAATAGGACCTTCGTAAACAAAAATTATGGCGTCTTTTCTGCAATGAACAGCGTAATGTTCCTTGGTGAAAATCAATCGTATGGACTCGTTAAAAGTATCAAGGTCGTCAAAACCATAACTAAGGTTTGGGTATTTAAAATAAGGGGCAATAACCTTCCTATACTCAGAAGAAAATGTCAAAATATGGTTGTACTCTACTGAGTATATTACCTTACGAATTGTCATCGATTGCTGGTTCTTGTCCATTTGCAATACGCAATATATCCAGATTCGTTTAATTATAAATACAGAGGATTACGTTTATAAAGAAAAAGAAGCATTTTCGTCAGCCGTTTCAGTAAAAAAGCCCCCTAAAAAGGGAGCTCTGAAACTGCGACCTCAAGCCACAAGAACCTGAGGAAAACCTCTTTGATGCCAGAGGGACAGAAAGCAAACAGGAATGGCCGAACGCCAAACCGAAAACCGAGCGATAGCCACTCCCGCGAGGCGCGGGACAGGCACCCACAATGTGGACACGAATGATATATTTAAACATAGCGCAATCCCACGGGACCGGATAGAAAGGTGCAAGGGCTGCCGTAAAAAAATACTACCCAAGGCATGTGGGTTGGCAGGAGGGGAGCCATGCCTTCGGCTTGGCAGGTGTGGAGATTTTTTTATGAGCAGGCCCCGCTGAAAAGCGGGATAAACTCCGCGAACCCTTGCAGCTTTCTATTCCGCAAGCCCGTAACTTTGTGTTATGTTTAAGTATTGGCTAGACAATAAATTTAAAAAAAATGAACCAAGGAATTATCCGCAAACTACTTGGAGATGATTACCAGTATAGGCGAATCCCCATTGACTTCGAAGAGGTTGAAATAGCTAAGTACAAATCGTCTCTACAAAGAAAGTTCTCAATAGCTACCAAAAGCTGGACTGACAATCTTCATTCCGAGTGGACCGCACGAATGTATCTTGCTACAAAGATGATATATTCTTCAACGCTTCTCCTAAATACTGCATTTTACTCACGATCAAAGAACATACTTATAACTGAGCCATACTTACTCTATTATTCAATATTAAATTGTTGCAGGGCATTACTTTTCGCTCACCCAAATCAGGTTTGGAAGGATGGTGAATTGATTAAAACGGCTCATACAAAAATAATTAATGGCACTACTCAAATTCTCACGGAGCTTAACAAAGAGCTAGGAAGTGAATTTAAAGTATTATTGGAGTCTGCAAAGGATTTCAGAGAACTGCATTCCTACAAATTTCCTGGAGATGGCTTTCGAAATGAGGCTCCGTTTAAGGATATCACAATGGGAAACATTGAGGAGAAATGCGAACTACTTTGCGAAATAGCTCAATTGACAAGTGAGTGTTTCGAAAAATCTTTCGATAAAAATTGTACTGGCGGAAACTATAACCTAAAGAGAGATATCCTCCAAAATTGCTTCAGATACGAAGGTCATCAATATCAATTAACGGACGTTGAGGACAACCAAAGGATTTCATATATTCTAAGAAGGGTACAGCGACCACATAATATTTATCACACAATGACTGAAGGAATGACGGAGGATTTTTTCGGCAACTGGACTGCTGACGAGTCTTGTGAGGATGATAGCTTTGATCCAGATAGAAGAGAAATAATAATATTCAACATGCCGTGATAAACTATCATTCAAGGCGCGGTGGCCCGGCCCAAAGGCGGGGTGGTGCGATGGCATGTGCGTGGAAGCATATTTGGCTCTTGATTTTTTTCGTTCTTTTTGCATCAAGGCAAAAAGGACAAAAGAAAAATTAGGTGCGAACACCTTTGAAGTTCTGGTGAGCTATGGCGAGCCTAATGAACTAATACAGTGAGCTTTATCACAACTCAATTGAATTGATCTTAGAGCGATGGATCAAGCATGTGTAATGCTGGCTTTGGCTGGCGCCAGGAATGTGCGGCCTGCATTACTTATGCTTGGAGCGGCTGGTTGCATTCATGCGCGTTGGCAAAAAACTTTCTTGCTCAAACTTTATCGTTTAAATAGACACTCAAGGACGAGGTGTGCATGGCCCGGATGAGCGCGGCCTTGAGCGGCTATTTAGCATAACGTCAAATTATATAACTGCGCGGTGGCATGTGTGAATTCCCCAAACTCCGATACGAAGCACAAAACCCCCAGCGTTTCGCTGGTTAACATAATATGATTATATAACTGCGGGTCAGCAACTTAGCAAGGAAAGAGTTATATAATTTATATTATGTTAATTAAACATTCATCCTTATGCGATGTCGACTATTGAAAGATCTATAGGCTAAAAAAACCCAAAACCGATGGAAATATTATAAGAGAACTTCTCTGATCGTGAAAGAGGTTTGTGTTGCCCCAGTTGCCCCACGCTGAACCTAATCTGCTGCGAGCGCATCGTCTGTTCGTTATCATTACCTTTTGAAGGGTTTCACGCTCCTCTCCTTACCCCGCTCAATCAATTCTGGTGTTTACTTTATAGCTTTCAATGTAGGAGTGAGTATCCATCAAAAATTATTTTTTTTGGGGACTTAGAACTGATCACTTCCCTCCTCTTTGCAATTCAATTCCATTTCATTTCATAAGGTTATCGATCACTTTGTTCGGTCGGCACCGAAATCAAAACGACTTGGTCAATAGCAGACAAGAATTTTAGGTCTATGCTTCCATCCATCTTTGAAATATTTCTTTGGGCGATGTAGCATTTTATCAATTCGGGGTGCTTTAAAAGACTTGCGTAGCCATAGTCATTATTTGTCAAAATGGAAGTGTGTTCTTCTTCAAATCGAAATCCCGTTACGCCAATAACTACGTTTGTAACGTATTCACTCAATAGCAATTGCACTTTCAATTGGGCATCTTTCATTCGTTCCAGTGATAAAACAAAGAGGATAAAACTGAATAACAATGAATTTAACCGCGTTTCATTGGGGAAACATTGACCATTTTCTTGATAGTTAAATTCAAACTCAATCGGATTATTCATGCTTGTTTCTTGAATCATTTTTCTCAATCGTTGCTCAAGGGTGAATTTATTAACTGCATGCGGTGGTTCTTGATAGAGGGTGTCCGATTCGGCAAAGAGTATAAGCTTATGGAGTTTATCATCTAACTTTTCAGAGAAAATACCGAGCTGATCCAGCACATATTCCAACTCTTTTTGTCGATCAGAAATTCGGGCCAGGTTGATGAGCCCTTTGATGGTGGCCAATGGCCCGCGCAAGCTATGTGCCGCATTGTAAACAAATTGATCAAAGTCATCGCTTATTTTATGGTGAACCTCATTGCTTTTCTCGTACCGAGGATTTATCAAGCGAAGAATAATATAGTTATTTACATCAGCAAAAATACCGAGATAGAATCCGGATATATCTGTCATCACTTCTTTTTTGCTTTTTGATAACAGGGTAAAATCACCCTCCTCGAAATAGCCCGCCACTAACTTTTCACGTATCGTAATCTCTAGGCCTAATTGCAAAATATCTAGTGTACGATTGGTCAACTCAGCAGAAGTATAGCCAAGGATTTCTTCCATCCATCTACCCGCAGCCACGATCCGAAACTCAGTATTAATAATAATAGACTCTGGAAAAACAGCCATCAATTCAGGGAGAATATCAGCCTCTGAAAGTAAGATGGTGGTGATGTCCTTTTCAATTCGCATAAAGTAAATTTCAGCTCCCTAAAAATATCTTCGGGGAGGATTTGAGTTCAAATTAGGCTACACTTGAATAGATCGCGAATGCCAATTAGCAAATGGCAGTAAGGATTGAGGGGATGGGTGCTATTTGTTCAGTTGGCTTAAAAATGCCTCCTTTTTTCGCTTGGAAACATCCAAGGATGTATTGTCTACAAGAATGACCGAACCACCTTCTCCTCGCACATATTGTTTGATAGCTCCCATGTTTACAAGAAAGGAGTTATGGATTCGGAAAAAATTATGGTCGTGCAATAAATCTTCGTATTCTTTTAAGGTGCGTGTTACCAAGTATTTTTTCTTGTCGGCCATATAAATGATGGTGTAATTGCTAGAGGCCTCGCAATAGAGTATATCACTCACTTTCACAAAGACAAGTCCGGTGGCAGTGGGCAATGCCAATTTAAAATTTTCAGAATCTGAAGCTTTCATATTAGACATGAATTCCTCCAATCTACGGGTCAGGTCAGTGCCCGCACTTTTGTGTTTCAGCTTGACCCTATCAATCGCTTGGCGAAGGTCATCTACATCGATAGGCTTTAATAAGAAATCCAATGCTGAAAACTTAAAGGCTTTCATGGCATATTCTGCATAAGCAGTGGTGAACACCACATCAAAATTTCTTTCTTTGATTCGTTCAAAAAGATCAAACCCAGATTCGCCCTGCATTTGCACATCCAGAAAAATCAAATCGATAGACTTGGTTTTAATGGCTTCAATGGCATCGTTCACCGTTGGGCATAAAGCTGTCACTTGAATATCGGTGCAAAAATCCTCGATGAGTAATTTAAGGTTCTCTCTACTTTTTAATTCATCATCTACAATAATGGAAGATAGTATCATGGCTTTTTCTTTTAAATCCAACTATTAGGCAACATTTCAATTATATCCATATCCGTACTCTGGTACCACTCGGTTTGTTTTCACTATCTCTTAAGTCAATGGTCTCAAAAGAAACTTTGTCTTTGCCATTGATCAAGTTCAATCTCTCTTCTGTAAGTTTAACACCGAGGGATTTATGCCATGTGAAGTTTAACGTGCGAAGAAGAGCCGCAGCTTCACGCCCTACTCCGTCATCTTCTATTTCAATGAGGATTCTCTTCTGGTCGGGCCTGATGCGAATGACTAAGAGACCGAGTGAATTTTTATGGCACAGGCCATGCAAAATAGCATTCTCAACATAGGGTTGAATTAAAAAAGGTGGTATCTCAATCACATGAAGGTTCAATTCTTCATCAACATCAAACTGAAAATTAAATTTTCCCTCAAATCTAACTTGTTCAATTTGTATATAGTGGGTCAACACTTCTATTTCATCTACCAGTCTTATCTTCGCTTGTGTGGAACCTGATAATATACCCCTTATCAACTTAGAGAATTTGGCCAAATAATTGATCGCGTTCAACCGATCATTTTTAGAAATAAAGTATTGAATAGAATTGAGTGCGTTGAAAATAAAATGTGGGTTCATGGCTGTTTGCAACGAAAGCAATTTCATCTCTCCCATTTTTTTATTCAGTTGTATCAGGAGTTGCTCTTGTTGGATACGCTCTGTAATATCATCTCCAAAAACAGAAACGCCAATTACATTTTTATCTTCAATAATTGAATTGAGCGAAAACTCATAATATCGATCACCTATCCATTCTCCCACTTTAAATGCCTCTCCCAAAAAAGCCCTATCGTATCGCGCCATCCATAGATCTATGGTTTCTATCGAGTCAGTTTCCTTATTCAATAGCGGAACCATTCGCTGACCGGGCAAAAATCTATATTGGTGGACCTCATCTAAGGTTTGTTGGCAGGTAGTATTGATTGTCATCAATCTATAATCTCGGTCTACTGACCAAACGAGCATGGAGGTGTTGTTGATAATAGAAGAAAGATTGGCCTCACTCAATTGCAATTTTTCTGCTGCTCTTTTTATTTCGGTAACATCTAGCCCCACGCATTGTATTTCAGTAATGTTTCCATGAGAATCGGTCAGTGCCATGAACTCCCAATCCGTCCAATAAATTGCACCATTCCTCCGATGAGCAACGCGCAACTGCACACGGGACACTTTGCTGGGATCCTTTATTACTTTTTCGGTTGCCTTATAACATTCTATCTGATCTTCTGCTATGAGGAAATCATAACAATGCTTGCCCAACACCTCATCTTCATCAATTCCAAAATGTTTGCAGAAGGCTGAGTTGACAAACGTGTAATAGCCCTCTAAATTTTTGCGAACCAGAAAACTAGATTGGGTATTCACCAAAGACTGATACAATCGGGTGGTCATTGCCAGCTTGGCTTCCGATTCTTTCTGGTGCGTAATATCTGTGTAGGAGCAAATGACATAATCCACTTCTCCATCTTCTTTTAAAAATGGAACCGCATTTACCAACAGCCATATAAAACGCTGTGATTTAATTGTAAACAAACCTATTACAGAATCTTTGCTTGCTTTTTTTGTTTTAAGAGCCAAAGACATGGGCAAATCGTGCGGTGCAATGGGAGTGCCATCTTCAAGGACTGCGCTCCTTTCAATTTCTGAAATAGGCTCGTCCGAAAGATCAGATTCTGATATGCCCAAAAGCTCTAAGGCGGCCTTGTTACTTGTAATGATTTTAGAATCTGCGCCCCACATGATTACACCCACGCTCAATTCGTTCACTAAGTTTCGGAATAGTTTCTCGCTTTTGGCAAGTTCCAGTTCGGCCTTTTTTCTGGAGGTAATATCACGCACTATGGTTAGCCGATGCAGTTCACTATCTAAAGTGATACGGGTTGACCGCACTACAACATACAGATTGTTTCCATCTTTATCAGGAATGGTTGTTTCTGCCGTTGCATTTCCATTTAGCTCATATTCTGCTAAAAACTTTTTACCTGCTTCACCATCGCGCCAATTGATGGTGCTCGGTACTGTTTTATTCAAGAAGTGTTCACAGGGAAGGCCCATCATTTTTTCAATATTCGTGTTCACATCAATGATCATCGAATCACGCTCGCGAACAATAAACATCAGATCGGGGCTGAGATTAAAAGCGGTGGCGAATTTTTCCTCTGAAAGTTTGAGCTGCGTTACATTTACATCCAACGAAACATAATGAGTCACCCGGCCATTCGAGTCAAAGACTGGCCAAATATTCATATCCACCCAGTACTTCTTTCCTGATTTGTTGTAGTTGAGTAGTTCTGTGCGCACGGGCTCGCCTTTATTTAGCGAGGTCATCATCTTGGTACGAGCTATTGGATCAGATTCTGGCCCCATTAAAAACGAGCCAGGTGATTTTCCTCTCACTTCGTCAATTGAGTAACCTGAAGTAACAACGAATGCTTTGTTTACCCACTCAATTTTACCTTTAGTGTCGGTGATGATGATATTGTTATCAGTATGCTGAGCGATCAGCGCCAATTTTTGAATTTCCGTTTCTTGAGTAACACGCTCTGTAACGTCAACAAAACTTACCACCGCACCTTGAAGAACGCTGGTGGCATTTAACACGGGCGCTGAATTGACTGAGAGCCATTGGATTTTGCCCTTCTCCTTTTTTATTCCGTGCCTGAAATTCTTAACTGCTACTTTATTGCGCAGCGTAACTGCCACTGGTAGGTCTTGCTCATCCATCACATTGCCATCCAAATCATAAGGGATCAATTGTTCTTTAAGACTAAAGTAGTTATTGTCAATCTTATCAATCTCTAGCCCCAAAATTTCTCTAGTGCCCATATTGCAGAAATTGATTTTCCCTTCACAGTCTGTCTGGATTACCCCAGCCACCATGTTTTCCAATATGCCACGAAATCTTTTTTCGCTGTTCTGTATTTCTGCTTCGGCCATTTTGCGATGGTGAATATCCAGAGAAGTACAATCCCAAATGATGTTTCCATCCTCCATTTTTCTGGGGCGGCCTCTTGTGTGAACCCACTTGTATTCTCCCCACTTCGTTCCTTGCCTATATTCTATATCATAGGGTTCCAAGTTATTTTTACACTGCCATTGTTTTGCTCTTATAGCATCTACATCTTCAGGATGGAATCGATCGACTACCAAATAAGGATTAGCTATTACTTCTGCTGCGGTGAACCCAAGCATATCAAAAACACTCAACCCCACATAAGGGATATAGTAGTTGCCCTCTTTGAATACAACTTGGTAAATAATACCATCTGGTAGATTATCAACCAAGTTCTGAATTTTAGCATCCTTTTGTTGAGAGGCGAGCTCTAGTTTCTTTTGCTTGTCGATATCAAGAATAAATCCGTTCCATACAATCGTGCCGTCTTCCGTCTTATGAGGGTTCGCACGAATGTTCATCCATTTAAAGCTGCCATCGGTTGCTTGGTACCTGTACTGAAAGTCTCTGGCAGTCAAACTCAGCACCTGGTATTTTCTCATTTCCTGTAACCGATGAGCATCCTCAGGGTGCACTGCATTAAAAAGAAAATTAGAGTCTTGCAGGACTTGCTCTGCGGTCACTCCTAAAATCTTGACAATACTGGTGCTGATATACGGAAAATAAAAATCTCCATTCGGTTTCACCACAAACCGATACAAGCATGTGTTGGGGAGACTGTCTACAAGGTTCTGTATCCTATTATAGCTCTCTAAAATATCCCTGTTGTTTCTAGTTGCATGTTTTCTAATAAGAGACCATCGGTGGTCCTGGCCTACTTCGAGAAACTTGATAATCGCTCCTCTTTTGGCTTTCACAAACTCAACAATAAAATGAATCTCTTCTCCTTCATGTTCCAATAAAAAAGATTCAGTGAAGGTGCCTTTTGTAGAGAGTGCCTCACAGGCAAAGGCAATGGGAAATGAAAAAGATGCCAAGCTTTTCCTCTTCAACTCTACAGCCACCTCATGCCATTTTTCTACGAAAGCAGCATTCATTCCTTCAATGAAGCCGTCTTCATCTACAAGCAATACAGGTTCGGTAATGGAATCCAAAACATCCGTAAGCCAAGTAGATGTTTTGGGTGATTTACTCTGAATTGATTTTTGATAAGCTTCCACGTGGTGACTTTAAGAATCAACAATCACACTGCGTAATTGTTTTAAGTTGTTACCATCTATCCAACATAAAAATTATTAATTTTTAACTAACAGATGCTCCCAAAATGTAAATAGATATTCGCTTAAATCCTATCCATGATAAAATGTATTCAATATAAAATGTGTGTTGTTATTTTTTTAGCGAAGAACATACATCTAACTTACATTCACGTGGAATTTTTCTTGCAAAAATACTTTTGCGCCAATGGCAAGACCGACTTCGCTAGCTCAATCTGTCGTACACCCTGACATACCATTATAGTTTTTAGAAATATCTTTGCCTTACTATTTTATTATTTTTTTTTGAACATCGCCTTAAACTCCGTTCTCCGATTCAATTGATGCGCATTTTCACCACAGTCCTTTGTCTCCGCACATTTATTTACTAGTTGCTTTTCGCCAAATGCAGCCTGCACAATTCTATCAATAGGAATTCCTTTATTTGTTAAATAAAATCGAGCTGCCAAAGCACGCTTGATAGCTAATGTTTCATTGTATACATCCGTTCCCCGGCTATCGGTATGAGATCCCAGCAAAATTTTCAAGTCTTCATTTTCGCGTAGCAACTGCGCAATCAAATTAAGATCCTTGCTCGCATCATCGCGGATAAGCGACTTGTTGTAGTCATAATAGATGTTGTGTACTTCTATAAACTCTACGAGGAAGCCAAGCCCAGTAAGATATTCGCGGATGGCCTCCTTTCGCTTGCTTACTTTTAATGGCAATTCAATTTCCCAATGAGTAACAATTTGCCCCTCTAGGTTTAACAAAGCGCGTTCGTCATTGTCAATTAAATAAGTTCTTTTGTTAATGGAGACTATCTCTTGCACCATACCTGATAAATTAATGAGTTGATAAATCCTAACGGTAAGTGGGGCCTTTTTCTCTACCACAGGGGCATGCTGATCAATAGGCTTTGCATGAGTCTTTTCAATACTGCTTATTTTTCCAAAACGAGAAAAGTTAACATTGTTTTCAACGGTGTCATTGAGCGAAACTATCGGGGTTACTGCCTTGCGCTTTTCAAGTTGTATTTTCATTATCAACGAATCATTTTTTTGAATGTCGATTCCATCCATCAATTCAGCCGCGGGCAAGTAGGAATCTTTTTGAACGCCCACCATGTAATTTTTGTGCGGGCTCAAGGCAAAAGAGACCGATCCATTTTCATTCGTGAGAAGCTGGCGCGTGGCCGTTTCTAATTGGAATAGACTGACTGCGGCCCCCTGTATTTCCTTACCCGTCTCCTTATCAACAATCCTGATTTCCATCATTTCTCTTTTCACTTTAAAATGATAGAGGTCATCATCTCCAGCATTGCCTTTTCGGTTAGAGCTAAAATATCCAGATCGCTCATCTCCATCCATTATTAACCCGAAGTCATCTGAGTTGGAGTTAATGGGCGCGCCCAAGTTGATTACTTTTAGCTTGTCCACATTGACACTGAAAATATCGAGTCCACCCAGGCCGCCATGCCCGTTCGAGGCAAAATAGAGCACATTGCTTTGATGTAGAAAAGGGAACATCTCATTGCCTTCTGTATTTATTTCAGAGCCCATGTTGATAGGCTTGCCCCAATTCTCATTTTGCCACTCGCTCTTGTATAGATCGGTGCCACCGTAGCCTCCTGGCATATCAGAGATAAAATAAAGTATTTTTCCATCTGCAGAAATAGCTGGGTGACCTACGGAGTATTCGTTGTTGTTGAGCGGTAATGAGATCGGTTTGCTCCAATCATTGCCCGCTCGTTCGCTGTAGTACAATTTAAGTTTTACAATTCCTTTTTTACTTTCACCTTTCTTTCCATTCAATAAATTATTGCGGGTAAAAATCATTTTCTTTCCACCTTCAAAGAACACCGTTGGTCCTTCGTGCAGGCTAGTGTTTACATTTTTATGAAAAAGTTCAGGAGTTGAATAGGTATTGCTTTCAGCTCCTTTGCTAAGATACAAATCAAGAAAGTGAGATTTATTCCATGAGAAAACATTCTTGACAGTATGGTTTTGATTTCGTGCCGACACAAACACAATCCCATCAGTATAAAATGCCGGACTAAAATCAGAGGCCGATGAATTAATAGCGAGTGGGGCAACTACATACGAGAGCGAATCTTTGAAGAGATCACTTAGATTATCAATGGCCTCTATCTTTCGTGCCGAACGAGAATCCGTAGAAACTTCTTTTTGATATTGTGCATACCATTTTTTTGCTTCCTCGTATTTTTCGTTGCTGCTGAGTGCTTGTGCATAGTGCAGTTTATGCTCTGGTTTGATCACCTCTGTGTTGGGCATCGCTTGAGCATACCACTTTTCCGCTTCCGCAGGATGGTTGAGCATTCGGTAGCACTCGGCAATTTTTAATTTAAGGTGATCTTTTTCAGGATCATTTTTAAGTGCCAGCAAATAATCATCCACGGCTGCCGCATAAGAAAAATAATGAAACATCTTGTCGCCTTTCTTCTCTGAATTAGCAAGATGAGTCACGACATTTTGTTGGGCCAAAGCAATAGATGCTGCTGCCACTAACAATAAGAAAATAGAAATTCTTTTTTGCATATTAAAAATAACGAGGTGTGATGATGCGAGTATGAGTAAAACTAAAGCGGTAATTGAGCATGAGTTCGTGTGAGCCTCCGTTTACTCTACTCAAGTCGGTGGTAGTGGCAAAATCAAATGCATAACCGATCTGCAATTGGTCTGTAACCTGTAACTGAAGAATAGCATCGAACGAATCAAATGATCTCCACGATAGACCCGCCCACACTACTTCTTTTATCAATAAGTTGGCATTGAGGTCCATTTCTACAGGTGCACCCTCTACTACCTTTACCAATACATTTGGTTTGAGTTTGAGTGCATGGTTCAAATCAAAAACATAACCTGCCGAAGCAAAGTAGTGCCGCACTAGCCGCGAGTCTGAATCAGGAACGGTTTTGTCAAAGGAAGATTGGTTTAACTGCGGCACGGATACGCCTACATAAAAACGATCCGTATTATAATACATTCCAAAACCAATACTCGGTAGCATTATTCGCACATCGCCATTTGCAAAAGTGGGGTCCGTGGTGGACACACGGCTGAAACGCGCATTGTAATAGGTGATGCCTCCTTGCAAGCCCAAGGCAAGCTTCCCTCTCTTGCTGATCGGGATGCGATACGCGTAGGAAGCATAGGTACCGGTTTGATCGGTAACGCCAATGTTGTCGTGCAGAAATAAAAATCCGAGCGACATACGTTGCTTGCGAATGGGCGAATGAATACTGAATGTCTGCGTGCTTGGTGCACCTTCTAGCCCCGTCCATTGTTTGCGTGCCAGCGCACTCATGCTCACTGTTTCATGGCTTCCTGCATAAGCTGGGTTCAGTGCCAATCCATTGAACATATATTGTGTGAACATGACTTGCTGTTGGGCATTGACGATGTTGGTCGCACTCATCAAGGCAACCAGAAAACTTATATGTTTTAACTTTTTCATATTCATGATACTTGCGTATAAATTCCTCAACCAGTTTTATCTTTTAATAATCAAATAACCACCTATCGCTTTACTGCCATCGCCTAGATCAATCACATAAAAATAGGTTCCGTCAGTTACTTTCAATTCTCCAATCGTAAATTGGCCATTCGATTGACCTGCCCATGCGTTGTCATTATTGTTGTAACTAGCGGTTTCATACACAAGGTTGCCCCAACGGTTGAATACCTTCACCACATTGTTCGGGTAGCGCTCAATATCGCGGATGATCCATGCTTCATTGTTGCCATCTCCATTTGGTGAAAAACCAAGTTCGGGTTTTAGCCCAATGGGATTGACGAAAATGGTTATCGTTTTAGTAGCACAGAGCTTTGGCAAAGGCAATCCGCCATCACAAACCTGCACCGTGATAACATCCATACCAATGAAGTTCAGGTTAGGTGTATAAGTATAAGTGCCATCTGCTTGAATTACGATCGTTCCATTACTTGGTCCGTTCACAGGAATAGTATTCACTGTCAGCACAGTACCATCTGGGTCGACATCCGATGACAACAACATGCTTCCACTAACAGGATTATTTTCAATAATGGTTAAAAAAATGTTTGTCAACACGGGCGCATCGTTTACTGCATTCACCGTTACGGTGATGGTCGCAGCATTGGAAATTGCCCCACTGTTATCTTTCACGGTATAAGTGATGGAAGCGGTGCCGTTGTAGTTTAATGCAGGAGTAAATGTTACGTTGCCTAGGGCATCCACACTCCAAATCCCTTGTGCATTAGTAAAAGTAGATTGCACTCCCGTTGTAGAAGGATCAAGATCAACGGTCGTCACATCAATCGTTCCATCCGCATCGGTGTCATTGGCTGTAAGGCTAAATGTTACAGGCGTATCTTCATTGGTAATGGGCGAATCATTTACTGCCACAGGAGTGATGTTCCCTGCCACATTGATGGTGATGGTGGCAATAGTAGAAGCTGCGCCACCACTATCATTTACGGTATAGCTAATGGAGGCCAAGCCCGTAAAGTTGAGTGCAGGCATGAATGTAACTATTCCTGTATTGTCCACGCTCCAAGTTCCTTGCACAGTTGAGAGGGAGGTTTGAATCCCTACCGTAGTAGGATCCATATCAACAGATGCAATATTTATTGTTCCATCCGCATCCGTATCGTTGGTAACAACATTAATTGTAGTTGCCGTATTGATGCCTGTACTCCCACTGTCGTTGACAGCAACGGGTGCATCGTTCACTGAACTCACAGTTACTGCAATCATTCCAGCATTGGAAACTGCTCCAGTATTATCGTTCACCGTGTAAGTGATAGAGGCTACTCCGTTGAAGTTCAATACGGGTGTGAAGGTCACGTTGCCAAGTGCGTCAACCGACCAATTACCCTGTGCGTTCGCAAAAGTATTTTGTATTCCCGCTGTGGCGGGATTAAGATCAACACTGGCCACATTGATGGTCCCGTCTGCATCGGTGTCGTTGGATGTTGCACTGAATGTTATAGGTGTGTCTTCATTTGTTGTAGGCGCATCGTTGACAGCAACGGGCGCACTATTTGAATTAGTAAATGAAAGAATAACGGTTTGTGTGGTGGTGCCACCAGTTGCATCGGTGGTGGTCACATCAAATGTGTAGGTGTTGGCGACCAATAAAGTTTTATCCGTTACCGTGATCTCACCCGTGCTTGCATTGATGCTCGTACCGGCAGGAAGCGTGCCTGAAGAAATTATCGCACTTGTGATCGGCCCGTCAACATCAGCAACGGTCGCTAATGTATTTCCATTGGAATAGGAATTTATGTTTTGTGCTGGAGCAGTTGTGTAAACCGCTTCGATGTCGGCTGTGAAAGTGAGGCTCACCGTTTGTGTGGTGGTGCCGCCCGTGGCATCGGTGGTGGTCACATCAAATGTGTAGGTGTTGGCGACCAACAAAGTTTTGTCCGTTACCGTGATCTCACCCGTGGTTGCATTGATGCTCGTACCGGCAGGAAGCGTGCCTGAAGAAACAACTGCGCTGGTGATCGCACCATCTGCATCCGTGACAGTCGCCAAGGTATTTCCATTGGAATAGGAATTTATGTTTTGTGCTGGAGCAGTTGTGTAAATAGCCTCGATGTCGGCTGTGAAAGTGAGGCTTACGGTTTGTGTAGTCGTGCCACCTGTTGCATCGGTGGTGGTCACATCAAATGTGTAGGTGTTGGCGACCAACAAAGTTTTATCCGTTACCGTGATCGCGCCTGTGGTTGCATTGATGCTTGTACCTGCAGGAAGTGTCCCCGAAGAAACGACAGCATTCGTGATTGCTCCATCTGTATCTGCAACGGTAGCTAATGTATTTCCATTGGAATAGGAATTTATGTTTTGTGCTGGAGCAGTTGTGTAAATCGCTTCGTCATCAACACGAATAGTAAATGTTTGTATTGAGAATGTATCGTCTCCCCCATTGGCGGTTCCACCATTGTCAGAAAGTATTATGGATATGGTGGCAATACCAGATGCATTTAGGGCAGGCGTATAGGTCAGATTGCCAGTGACAGGATCAATGGACGGCTGAACAGTAAATAATGCGTTGTTATCATTGGTTAGAAAAAACGTTAAGGTTTGTGCGGTTTCATTAAAGCTTCCTTTATTGATGGAGGTGGCCCATGCCGATACGGTTTGAACTCCCGCATTTTCATCAATAGTCAGATTAGCTCCCTTAACAAAACTGGGTTCATCATTAACTGAGTTTACGGTGACCGTAAAAGTTTGTGTGGTAAATGTATCATCTCCGCCATTTGCTGTTCCACCATCATCCGTTAGCACAATGGATATGGTGGCAGTTCCAAATGCGTTGGCATCAGGGGTATAAATCAGATTCCCCGAAATCGGATCAATGGACGGCTGCACCAGAAATAATGCGTTGTTAGTATTGGTCAATGTGAAGGTGAGGGTTTGACCACTTTCATCTGCGGCTCCTTTGTTGATAGCAGTGGCCCATGCTGTTACGGTTTGAGCACCTGCATCTTCATTGACTATTTGGTTTGGCCCCTTTACAAAGCTGGGTTCATCGTTGACAGCACTTACCGTTAGTGTTATAGTTGCAGTGTTGGAAGTTGCTCCTGTATTGTCGTTGACTGTATAAGTGATTGAGGCTAAGCCATTGAAATTCGAAGTCGGTGTATAGGTAACATCGCCCGAAGCGTTCACACTCCACGCACCACCTGCATTACTGAATGTTGTTTGGATTCCTGCTGTGATTGGGTCAAGATCAACCGTGCTGGCCACAACGGTTCCATCCGCATCAGTGTCATTGCCAGTAACATCAAGAATGGTAACGGACGTGTCTTCGTTGGTCGATCCAATGTCATTGCTAGCAACGGGTGCAACATTTCCGCAAGCAGCAATGGAGATAGTAATGTCTGTTGTTGTATTAAAAATCGGACATCCACCTGAAGCGGCAATGCTATAGGTTACTGTGTACAAGGATGCCATAGAGGTAGAGGGTGTGATCGCACCAGTTGAAGTGTTGATTGTTAATCCTGCTGTAGAACTAAACGTTCCACCTGTTGTACCAGTCAACGTTACACTTTGCGGTATTGCCAAGCTGCTACAAAATGGCGCACCACTATAACTGATAGTGGCCGATAGAGGGGTAGTGATGGTTACCGTTGGAAGAGTAGTCAGTACCGCGCTACACAGCGATGGCGCAACACCTGTTACCAACACATTAAATATAGTGTTGGCTGATAGATTCCCAGTAGGCAAAGCAATTGTTCCGCCTGTTCCGGCTACAGATGAACCAATAATAACATTTCCAACATTGTTCCTTAGTTGATAGGTAAATCCTGATTGTGAATTTTGAACATCAATGGTAGTGGATGTGTTCTGGCAAATAGGTGATGCTGCGGCAGCAACTGTCAAACTTGTGGTCGGGTTCGCATTAACAGTGACAGGTATATTTTCAGCGAGTGTTGACTCACATGTTATTCCTCCGATCTTGATGGCCTTTACAGTAAGCGTGGTGTTGGCCGTAAGCGTGCCAGAATTAAGGGAAATTATTCCGCCTGTGCCCAATACAGAAGAGCCACTGGCAGAAGCTCCATTATAGAGTTGATACACCACAAGCGATTGTGAAGCTACCACTTGTGCATTTATAATTATGCTGCCAGAACAAACCACCGCATTGTCTGGGTTTACTATTAGCGATGCAAGAGGCGCAATACATTGAACCACTACACTGGCAGAAGGATTGCTTTCGCAATTTCCTGCTGAAGTAGCAGTAGCTGTGATAACACCTCCTGCATATAAATCAAAAGCCCCCAATCCGCTGATCATCCACGTACCTCCAGCAACTGTTGCTGTCCCTCCTATTTGAAATCCATCTGCATACAACCTTATCACGTTTCCGTTTGTACCCGTACCCGCTACGGAAGTGGCCCCTTCTAGGATGGGTGAGGTAGTTATAGAAACGGCCGTGGTAGTTTTGCCCTCCACCGAAATGCTATTTGAAAAAGCACTTTGTATTCCACCCGATACCGTAGCTTTTGCAGATATCGCATCGCTTGCTGCAAAACTAATTCCTGTGCTGGCGGTCCAGGTTCCATTGGCCAGTACGGTAGTGGTAGATCCATGCGCCACCCCATTTTTAAATACTTGAATGACTGTCCCCGCGGCTTCTGTGGAAGTTCCCGAAACTGAAGTTATTGTTGTGGCGGTGCAATACGTTCCTGCAACAACAGGTGCCACTGTATTACGCGTAACCGTTACCGATGGTGATGCAACCGAAAGACACTGATTGGATAAAATAGCTTTCGCTGTTATGACTTGTCCGGATGAAAGAGAGAGAGATGAAATAGTCCAATTGGTAGCGATAGCAGTAGCTGTTCCAATCTGTATTCCATCTGCGTATAAATAAATAGTGGCACCACTGGCAGATGACCCCAAAACCGATGTTGTCGTTGTTAAAATTGGAGAAGTGGTAATGGCAGGTGCAATCGTTGTGATTGCCGCACCAAAGCACGTTCCAAGTCCTTGCACCGATTCGCATTGCCCGGAAACCTGCTGTGTAAATGTGTAGTATCCATCGGTTATACAATTCGCCCCCCCGTTGCAGTTGGTGTTGGTATTACATTTCCATCGCCACGTGCCACCGGGCTGAACCGTTACCGCATTGCCGGATGCACCGGCAGACCCCGTACTATTGGGCGAAACAATAACCCCATTTCTATAGACTCGAATGAGCGCACCGACAACAGCACCAGTACCACAAACTCCTTTGGCATCCATCGTTGCATTGGGAGGAAGGGCTGAGCACGTTACCGCAACGGTTACTGGATTGCAATTGGCAATCGATTCAGATTCACTTGGTGCAGTGGCAGTGGCTGTAATAATATCCCCACCAATTAATGCAGGTGCAATACTAGAAAGTGTCCATGTGCCTGCACTGACAGAGGTGGTTCCGATGAGTGCTGCATTTTTAAATACGTTGATGGAAGTGCCTGTTGCTTCCGTTGATGTTCCACTTACTGATGTAGCATTAGCAGGAATGGGGCCTGTGATGACGGGACACAATGAGCGATCTCCTAACGGAGTATTGAGACCCACCACAGAAGTAGGCGGAAAATTATCAACAATGGCCGTCCAAATGCTTCCTGGATTATTTCCGTAAAGGGCATCATCCACGCCACCAAAATCAGAAAGCGCATTGTTGCATACAGCAGGCTGCGGATTCATTTGTGTAATGATGGCCATACGCAATGGCGTAGATGAATTTATTCCAAGCGCTGTGAGCGCACTAAACGGAACATAGAAATCATAGAAGTAATCGGGATCACCACAATTGGTGCTGAGGGCAATGGACTTTTGATAATTCGTTTCACCTGCAAATGAAGAGGAGGGCGCACCGGCACATACCCCATCCACATTGTAAACAAATACACCAAAATTTGTTTGCAGATTAATTTCAATCTCAAATCCTGGATTCGTTGTGGTTGCATTTAAATCAGCATTGACACCCGACAATCCGAATTTCTGATCGGTATCAATTAAAATACTGTAGCCTTTTGAATTGGGGAGTGCTTTGCCAAGACGGATGCGGAACAATAAGTTTGTTCCATCGAAATAACTGAGCGCAGGATCTTCTACACCCGAATCGACAAAATCCGTGAAACTACAATCAGGCCCTGGACCCAAGTCGCCCGTAGGTTCGAGCATCGGAAATGCCATTGGTACATACGGAATTTCGCTTTCGGTTTTATCATTCGAAATAAAACCTGTAGCGGAAGAAGAAGTGTAGCCATCACCATTGGGGTTGAGGACAGTGTTGCCAGGTGAAGCAGCAGGTTTGAAAATCAACCCAGGGGTTTGGCCATAGAGAATTCCTGATAGGAAGTACAATGCAATCAGGAGGAAAATAAATTTGATTACAAAACCTTTCAATTGAGTAGTTACTTTATTGCTTTTTAACTTTGGAAAAAAAAATAATGACATAGGGTATAGGTTTCGTAGCAACTTTTTAAAACACTTACTTACTGACAGGTGTTGCGCAGAATCTTTGATTTTTAGGTGCCTGACGTCTCAAATCTGCCTGCCGGTAGGCGGGGTGTTTTGACGCCTTGCCCTTGCACAAGTCCAATTAATAAGTTGGTTCGGATGCTAAATTCTATGGAAGTGCTAAGAGATTATAACTAAAACCAGCAGATGGGAGATGCGGTTGAGTAAGTGGGAATATACTTTAGTAAGGTTTTCGATGTTCTTACTAGGCAAGAATATGCACACTGATAGAGGGCATTTCAAAAGGATCATTCAATAAAAAAAAATGTTTTGCTGCACATCAATTAGGTCGAGTATTTTAATTCACCCTTCATCCTATTTTATCCTGCTTACATAAGAAGCAATTTGCTCTAATGGCAAAATCTTTTGTGCCGCTCCCAACTTAATCGCTTCTTTGGGCATACCAAAAACCACGCAGGAGTTTTCATCTTGTGCAATGGTGTGGGCGCCTGCTTCGTGCATTTCCAACATCCCCACCGCGCCATCGCCACCCATGCCTGTCAGGATGATGCCGATGGAATTTTTTCCTGCATACTTGGCCACACTCTTGAACAATACATCTACAGATGGGCGGTGGCGATTGACGACTGGTGCTTCGTTTAACTCCACGTAGTAGCGCGCACCACTGCGTTTCAGCTCCATGTGTTTGTTGCCAGGTGCTAGTAATGCGCGGCCTCGAATCACGGTATCGCCATGCGCAGCTTCTTTTACACTGATGTCACAAATAGAATTTAATCTTTCGGCAAAAGACCGTGTGAATACTTCGGGCATGTGTTGCACAATCACAATGCCGTTGGTGTCAATGGGAGTAGCTTTTAAAAAATCAAGAATTGCTTCGGTGCCTCCGGTAGAAGCGCCAACGGCAATCACCTTGCTGGTGGTTTGTGCCATGCTTTCATTAGGTGGATTTTTAGATACCATTGCATGTGCAGCGGTGGTTATCCCTCTTCTTTTTATTCGCGCGCTGGCAGCTCCTTTTACTATATCAATAATGGTGCGTGCAGCAATACCTTCTAAGTCAGAAGATAAGCTTGGTTTTTTAAGGACTGCCACCGCACCATACTCCATAGCGAGTATGGCCGATTCACTTCCTCTTGCCGTAAGGCTTGAAATGATAACGATAGGAATAGGGTGCTGCGACATCACCTTTCGCAAAAATGTGAGCCCGTCCATGCGCGGCATTTCAATGTCCAGTGTAATCACATCTGGAATTGCTTCTGCTATTTTGGCTGCCGCCACGTAAGGGTCTGCGGCCACTCCTACTACTTCTATTTCAACATCCGCTGAAAGAATAGCTGATAATGTTTGCCTGATTACCGCAGAGTCATCTACAATCAATACTTTAATGCGTTTCATGATTTGATTTAAGATTCAAGATTTACTCCTTGCGTTGTGGTGAGGCGTAGGCCAAAAAATCACAAATCGCAAATCTAAATTCACAAATCATTCTATAATTTGTCATCATTTTTGCTTTACAATATATTTCATCATCACCTGCCCTGTTTCAGAATTGAAAGCAATCTTCCTTCCTTGAGTGCCTCCCGTGCTGGTCGCTACTATTCTAATCTGATGTCTTTGTAGCATCGTTTCCGCCACCTGAATGTTTCGTTCGCCAATATTCAATATGGAATGATCGCTATCAAATTGACTGGCTCCCCCAAATACTTTGGCAACCAAATTATTTTTATAAGATCCCAGTCGCATCAATTTTTCCAATAGCATATCAATGGCAATGTTGCCGTATTTTGGTGACTCTAACCCTTCTCCATTCCACATCGGCAGCATGTAGTGGTTCATGCCTCCGCTTTTCAAAACAGGGTCAAATAAACACACTGCAATACATGAACCCAGCAATGTTTGAATCTCCACCGAGTCTTTAGAAACAAATAAGGCAGACTGGAATAAGTAATGCGTACTCGTTTCAAGTTCCTTATTAACTACCTGGATCATAAAACCTCTTCATCGGTGAAAAGCATTTCTTGACCATCAGACGAAAATCCTTCTGCCATCAAGCTCATTTCAAATTCTGGAAGAATGATCGTAACGGTTGTCTGCTTATTTACTTCTGAGTCAATTTCAATTTTGCCGCGCAAAGCATCTGTAAATTCTTTGATGATGGACAAGCCCAGACCGTGACCTTGATGAGTCTTGGTAGTGCCTGCATCTAATTGTTTGAACCGCTCAAAAATATGTTTGCGGTCTTTCAGATCTATTCCCATGCCGTCATTCTGCACCTTGATTACAAGATCGCTACCAAGAACATCACAATAAATATTAACCTGCTTTCCTTCTTCACTAAATTCAATGGCATTAGACAAAATATTCATAACCACAGACTGTAACATGGCACCATCCGTTTTGAAATGTTTTCCATTCACTCCCTGATATTCTACGCTTATATTATGCTGTAGGGATTTCAATTGAAAGTAATGTATTTGGTTTTGGATCAGGTCATCAATATTCACCGAAGCAGATTGTGGTTCCATTTCACCCGCCTCAATTTCTGCAGCCGAAAAAATATTGCGCAGTTGAAAATCCAGACTGAATGCTTCTTTGTTGATTAAACTGGCGATACGTTTTATTTTCTCCGCATCCATTGCTTGGCCATGTATCAGTTGCCCAGACAAACCAAGTATGGAGGTCAGTGGATTGTTTATTTCGTTGCGGATGTTGGAGAGAAATCCTGATTTCACTCGCTCCACATCTCGCAGGCGGTCATTCAATTCTTCCAACTCCAACACCATGTCCGACTGTGTTTTCAAGAGTTTGTTTTTTTCATCCAATCTTTTTTTCAATTCTTCCAATAGAAATTGATCGGTAAGTTTTTCTTCAGGTACCATGAGTGGGGTTAATAATTTAAGATTTAGAAGTAGAAGTCAGAAGTTGCAATTAACGTTTACCATTATTTTTTCGATTACCATTTACCAACTTACTGCTTCACATAAATCGTAGGCTTTACTTGCACAATGGGTAAATCAAGTTGATATAAAGATTCGGAGTGACCGATAAATAAATGGCCGCCCTTTCTCAGCTTGCCCAATAGTTTGCGCACTACCTCTTGTTGTGTTTTGCGATCGAAGTAAATCAATGCATTGCGGCAGAAGATTACGTCAAATAGTTCGTCTACGGGTAATGAGGCATCCATAAAATTGATTCTGCCAAAGTGTATCTTCTTTCGCAACTCAGGCACAATGCGCACCGTGGGCTTTAATGTGTCTTTGCTTTTCAATAAGTATTTTTTCTTTGCTGCCATAGGTATATCGGTTGTTCGTGCCAATGGGTACACGGCCAGTGCGGCTTTCTGCAATACATCGGTAGAAATATCGCTGGCAAAAATGCGATAGTCAAAACCACTGTTCAAGTGAGCAAAGTCTTGGAGTACCATTGCCAATGTGTAAGGCTCCTCGCCAGATGAAC
>JAYWHU010000038.1:0-18088 GCA_043777495.1 Cyclobacteriaceae bacterium
TTTTTGATCACAGGAGTGACATCGGGGTTATCGACTTGCACACTGTCAGTAGCGTTCAAGTATCCTTCCGCAGAAGCGGAAAGCAAATACCAACCAAGCCCAGGAATGTCTTGTTGAAATTTTCCATCAGGGCTGTTCAATTTATAATCCACTGCTCTATCGCTCTTCAAAACAATATCCACTTTTGAGTTGAGTATGCGATTGTTGGTTTTCTTGTCCAGCACATCGCCAGCGAGTGTCAATTGCTTTGCCAATGGAGTCAAATAAATATCATGGTGCAAAGTAGTATCGCGCAATAATTTTGGCACTTTGAAATCTTGTGTGTAAGGCAAATACCCTGCGGTGGCTGCGCTGATGGTGTAGCCTGGCACTTCGGAGATGCGCGTTTCAAATTTTCCTGTCGAACCTGCTTTTAAGTTCACAGGTTTTTGATCTTTCATTTTTACTTCAATGGCAGAAGCCAACGGTTGTTGCGTTTTTTGACTATACACCATGCCCGTCAACAGAATTTTTATGTTGCGTGGTCTTAAGATGAGCAAATCAAAATTGCCTCCGTCAACTGTAGCTCCAGCTCGTGCTGTGAAAATGTTTCCATGTACATCAATAGAGAAGTAAGCATCTTCAGAAGCGGTGTTCACGGCACGACCAAGGTTTGCGGGCTCCGACCAATTGGACCAAGAGTCATCCAGACGAGTGGTTTTGTAAATATCGCTCTGGCCCACACGGTCTTTTGTAAAACGGTTGCTGGCAAAGTATAAGGTCTTTTGATCGGGCGCGAGGAAGGGCGCGTAGTCATCGGCCACCGAACTGATTTTTAATTTTACTGGCTTGGAGAAACGTCCGTCAGGTTGTTGAGAAGATAAATATAAATCACTGAACTTATCTTTTTCCTTCTCAGCAAAATACATGATGATTTGTTTTCCATCGGCAGAAATGGTGGCCCCATTGAACTGGCCTTTGTCCATGGCATCAAAATCTGTTACCTTCAGCTCATTCCAACTGCCTGAAAGACTCACAATTGAAAATCCCTTTGAATTTTTTCCTCGCCCTCCGCGAATGAAGAGAGAACCATCGGGCATAAAATTATAAACTTGATTATATCTGTTTGAATTGAATGGCGAACCTAAGTGTTTTGCTTTTGACCATTCACCTTTATCATCTAACGCAGATACCCAAATATCTTGGCTTCCATCTTTGCCATAAGTATTCTCAGGGTGATTGGCCACAAAGTAGTAAAGGCTTTTGCCATCGGGCGAAATAACGGGCGATACCTCGTTGTGACGAGAGTTCACGTTGTCGCTCATTTTTACCAACTCATAACGTGGGCTTATTTCTTGCGAATATAAAATAGAACTTACTAGACACAGTAGAATTAAAATATTGTATTTCATTTTACAAAGAATTTAGAAGTCAGAAGTTAGAAGTCAGAACTCAGAAGTTAGAATATAGGATTCAGAAGTTAGAAGTTAGAAATCAGAAGGTTCGTCTGACTACGTGTTCTCAAATCTCACATCTTAAATCTCACATCTTAAATTTTCAATAAGTAATCCCAAAAAACCCTCTGTGGCTCTGCATGATCATCACCAAAATAATAACTAGCGCAATAGAATTAAAAATGAACAGGCGTTTGTGCTTGGCCACGGGATCAGTCATTTTCTTTAGTGAAATGCGCGCGATACTGATCAACACAATGGCGATGATCATGCCCGTGTTATGCTCTACCAACCAATAGCGTGCTACAGAATCTTTCATAGATGCCCCGCTGAAAATCACGATGGGGCTAACGAAGAATAAAATAATCCCTAACAAAAGTTGCGTGTGCGTGAGTATAAAAACGCCTAAGCTTACCTTATCGTCCATCTTTGAGTAAGCCGATTTGTTCAGCCAGCCCATGAGTGAGCGAACGATGAGGATCAACAATAAAATCAATAGGAAATAGCGAATGACGGAGTGGGTGGCGAGCAAAAGGCTGTGCATAGAATTTTAGTTTGGTTTTCAACTGGAAAATTAGCTTAAGAAAATGGATTTTCCGCTTGTAAAGAGAGATTGTTTCATTCGCCATCTTGTGGCTATCTTGTGGGCGGAAATTACATAGCCTATGAAATTGAACTCCTTTTGGTCAGTTCTATTTTTCTTTCTTTCAATTGGCACTTCTATTGCCCAGCCCGATACGGTGCAAGTGGGTGCCTATGTATTAAGCGTTCATGATATTAATTTCCACGACAAGGAATATACTGCACGCTTTTGGCTTTGGTTTTTATACAAGAATCCTCAATTCGATTTTGCCAAACAATTGGACATGCCCTCGGCTAAAAGCTTTGAGCAATCGCCCCCTCTCGCAGATAGCCTAAATGGACATCTCTATTCCATTATGAAAATGAAAGCGATCATGAAAGAAAAATGGAATGTGGAAGACTTTCCTTTCGATCAGCAGCACTTGAGCATGTCCATTGAAAATACGCAATATGATATTGGCAGTTTAGTGTTCAAGCCAGATATAAAAGGCAGTCGCTTCAGTCACACCGAGGCCATTGACGGTTGGACGATCCGCGACTTCAAGGTTTCAACAGGAACTAACCTCTACGAAACGGGCTTTGGTGACTCACGCCCAGACCGAAACCCTCAAACATTTTCCACTTTTTTAGTGGAAATGAATTTGGAACGCGATGCGCTCGGGCTCTTCATGAAAATATTTTTGGGCATGTACATCGCCTTCCTCATCGCCATGATCAGCTTTGCGCCAGAGCCGTGGGAGCATGATGCCCGGTTTGGCTTGCCAGTGGGCGGGTTGTTTGCCGCGGTCGGTAATAAATATATTATCGACTCCATACTCCCCGAGTCATCTGCCTTTACGCTGGTGGATACACTCCACACACTCACCTTCTTGTCCATTTTTTCTATACTGCTCGTGTCGGCCATTTGCTTGAGGCTGTATGATAATGGGGAAAAAGAAAAATGCCTTCGCATAAATAAAATAGGTATGCGTACTGTACTAGCAACATACACCCTTGCTAATATCTTCTTTGTTGGAGCTGCGTTGTTTTAGGGATTAGGCATTAGGGATTGGGCATTATTAGTGAGGTTAGAGATTGGAATTGGGCTCTATGACGGATAGAATGGGTAGTTAGTGAAAGCTCTATTAGGCAGGCACTAATTTGCGCAAGGCTTTAACCTTAGTAGAAATTATTTGTAACCGTGAACTCTAACCTTATTACCTTATTTTACTCCACAATTGGCGGAATAATAAGGTAATAAGGTTGGGTAGGATTTCATAAAGCGATTCTTCTACTAAGGTTGAAGCCTAAGCATAAGATCGGCAATTAAAATTTACACACTCGAAAACGTTATAGAGCCGGAAATTAGATAACTCATGAAAAAAATATTGGCGGAACTTCTCACCATTGGTGATGAAATTTTATACGGACAAATCGTAGATACCAACTCGCAATGGATGAGTGTGGAGTTGGATAAAGTGGGGATCAAGGTGATTCGCAAAACCAGCGTGGGCGATCAAGAAGATGAAATACTTACCGCCTTCGCGGAAGCGGAAAAAAGAGCAGACATCGTTTTGATAACAGGCGGACTTGGGCCTACGAGTGATGATTTGACCAAACCACTGCTCGCAAAATATTTCAATTGTGAAATGAAACTGCATGAAGAAGCATTGGCAGAAGTAACAGCCTTTTTTAAAAGTCGCGGGCGCGAAATGACAGATACCAATAAGCAACAAGCTCTGTTACCAATCTGTTGCACTAAAATCACCAACCCCATCGGCACTGCACCCGGAATGTGGTTTGAGAAAAGTGGCAAAGTATTTATGTCAATGCCAGGAGTGCCGCATGAAATGAAACGGATGATGACGGAGCGAGTGATCCCAAAACTAAAAGAAAAATTTGATACACCAATTATTTATCACAAAGTCATTCGCACCATTGGCATTGGCGAATCATTTTTGGCTGATAAGATTTCTAGCTGGGAAAAATCATTGCCTGAGCATATCAAGCTTGCCTACTTACCGAGTTTAGGTGATGTAAAACTGCGCCTTACTGGTTTTGGAGATTCCACTAATCAATTAGAAAGTGAAATGGAAGAACTGGTCGCGAAGTTGAAACCTTTGGCAGGTGAATATATTTATGGCTATGGCGATGAAACGATTGAAGTAGCCATTGGAAAAATGTTGCGGGAAAGAAGACTCACACTATCGATGGCCGAAAGTTGCACAGGTGGATACCTCTCACACCTCATCACCAGCGTGCCTGGTTGCTCCGATTATTTTTTGGGCAGCATGGTGCCTTACGCCTACGAAATAAAAATGCGTCAATTAGGTGTGAAGCCAGAAGTATTGGAAAAATATGGAGCGGTGAGCGAGCCAACCATTATAGAAATGGCCAACATTGTGCGCGCCAAGTTCAATACAGACATTGGCGTAGCCACCAGTGGCATTGCTGGGCCAGGTGGTGCCACACCTGAAAAACCTGTGGGCATGGTGTGGATCGCTTATTCAGATAAACATCAAACCGTAACGAAGAAACTTCAAATCTCTGCGGATAGAGCGATCAATATTAGGATGGCGAGTGTGGCGGTGTTGAATTTGATTCGGTTGAGTTTGCCTAAAATTCATCAATGATAAATTTGATAGATGAATTTAGATTTAGATTTGACAATTTTTTTATCATTTTATTCTTTTCTTAAAGATTTGGCGATCAACAATCACTTTGGTCACTGATTAAGATTGATAACTCTACAATTTACGCTTATGAGCAACGGTGCGATTATGAACATTGAAAAAGGAGAGGAAATAGCCATGATGTTCGTTAGCCAGGCTATGCCTAATCATGGGTATTATAAATTCCTCGCTAAGAAAAAGGTTGATAACACATTTGAGTGGGCACACTTTATTGAACGGTTTGACAAACGCAAGGAAAATGTTTATCGCGGCCACGTGGACAGGCCCGATCAACTTTTGATGGTGCTAGAAATTATGAACCGAAACCTTGTGAAAACGTTTGGTGCTTCCGCTGAAATGAAAAGCGGAGACTTCGATATTTATTCAGCGTTTGGAAAAATGGACAATGCTACCGATTAAGGCTCAACCAGCATGGCGCAAAAAAACTTCAAATATTAGTGGATAGAGCTATTAATAGAATGGCGAGTGTGGCGGTATTGAATTTGATTAGTGTGAGTTTGCCGAAAAAGTGAAAAATCGAACAATGCAAAGTACAATTTGTATCTCAACTTTCATTTTTAGTTTGCTCTTTTGGCACAATGCTTATGCACAAGAAGATTTATCCAATGTACGCACACAGGAATTAATTAAAATCCTTAGACAGTATCCGAATCAAAACTATGTAGGATGTTACGGAGAAAGTGACATGAGGAAAATGCAAAATGGAAAGTTTCGTGACTTTGGCATTTATAGAAGAGCTAAGCTGAAATTTTTTGAGCTTCGCTTAGACAAAGATGGCCAAATACAAGTTTGGGGAAAGAGTTTCATTTTTGGCCTAAGCAGCAAACGATTCAAAGGAACAATTAAGTTGAAGAAGTATGAACTAATAAATAGCTATGATTCAGTACCTCCTATTGAAGTAACATCTCTTTTTAATTTTGTATATGAAGATCAATCCATTTTTAGTGGAGAATTAAAGTTCACATTAAAGAAAACCGCAGATTCTTTAAGCTTCTATCGATACGGAATTGCCTTACTGGGTTATTACAATAACAAGGCACTAAATTTTGGTTACATAACACCTTCCTCTTCAGGAATTTTTCGATCTAAGTCTGTTGATTTGAAATTTTGCATCAATAAATCACTTCTTCAGTATGGATGGGATAGTTATATCTATTCAAATCCACAGTGGTTCGATTGCACCTTTGATTCGTTTTCAGACAAAATATTTCCAATATCAAAGACAGTGGCCGAAATCGAATATTTTAGAAAACAAGAATCAAAAGATTGGTAGTTCTTTTTCAGTTCAGATTAATAACTGGACTTGCGCACCCATTTCCTTTCTTTGCTGCGGATTCACAGATGAACACGGATAATGCGCGAAAAAATCTGAGTAATCTGTTCATCCGTGGCCAATTTTTTAAATCATGCGTAACATCAGCTAATAAATAAGCAAAATAGAAAACTATGCTCAAATCAAAGCCAATGCAACTATCAATGGACAGAGGTCAATATTAAGAATGGCGAGATTCGGTTGAGTTTGCCTACCCGATATGCTGCAGGCCTACTGAAAATAAAACAGCAAGTATAAAAGTTACTTTTTTTAAACTTCCCACAAAGCATAACTTTGAGCATCTAATCCTTTTATGAAAAACCTGCTCTGCCTTGCCCTGTTTTGTCTTTCGATTGCCTCATCCGCACAAGACAAAAAATTGGACAGTCTTTATCAGGCACTGGAAAACCATTCGCAAAAAGACACTATCCAGTTCAATCTTTTAATTGCCCTGGCTGACCTTCAACTCTTCTCAAATCCCATGGAGAGCAAACGCTATATAGAACATGCGATTGCACTTGCCACAGATTTGAAAAATGAAAAGCATGTTGCTTATGGAGCTTACTTGTTTGCTCACTATTACTTCAATAGAGCGGATTACACGCAGGCGTTTGATCAAGCACGTATTGCCTTGCTCAATTATGAAAATGTCAATGATGTAAGAGGTATGTACAATACCTATGAGCTTTTGGCTTTCTTACATCAGGGCTGGAAAGATTTAAAAAAAATGGACGAGTGCCTGAATATGATGCAGGAGTTGGCAAAGGCAAACAAAAGTTTTTTAGATGCCTATTTTTATCAGAATTTAGGATTTCTAAAGACAAAGGCACAAAAGTATGAGGAGGGTCTCGCTTTGCTGGACAAAGCGATAGTTCTTCAAGATGACCTGTATGAACTTGGCACGTGTTATTTCCTACGGGGCAAGGCAAACATGGGGTTAGGAAACACCAATCCTGCTTTGTCAGACTTTCAACAATGCATTCGCAATAGTAAATTAAGCAAACACCCGGATTATTTACAGAATATAGCCATAGGCAATGAAGGAATTGGGTCTGTTTATATCGCTCAGAAAAAGTTTCATAATGCCTTGGCACATTTGGACACTGCTCTTGTTATAGCTCGGCAAATGAACATCAATAAAATAGCCTTAGGTGTGTACAAGAGTAAAATCTTGCTTTATGAGGCGCAAGGGAATTTTCGTGAGGCTCTTCAAAATGAAAGGTTGCACAGACAACTGAGCGACAGCATTTTCAACACGGAAAAATCACAGCAGATTGCCGAAGCCCAAACCAAATATGAAACCAAAAAGAAAGAGCATACGATAGAATTACTTCAAAAAGACAAGAAGATTAGCACACTGTGGAGATCAATACTTATTGTTGGGATTGTAGTACTAGCTATTTTTTCATTGGTTCTTTATTTATGGCAAAAGTCCAGGTATAAGAAAAACAGTCAACTTTTAAGCTTGCAGGTAGATCTTCTGACTTCAAAAAATATAGAGTTGACCGATAAGTACAGGGCCAGCGCACTTAATTTTGCTGAGGGTGAAGTAGAATCTAGCGATGAAAAGCTTCTTAAGAAAGCAATTACGTTAGTGGAAACTAACCTATCCGATTCACTTTTTGGTGTTGAGAAAATGGCAAGGGAAATAGGCATGAGCCGCGCCAGCCTGCACAATAAATTAAAATCCATAACGGGGTTTGCGCCTAGCGACTTTATAAGAAATATACGATTGAAACGAGCGGCCAATCTACTTCGCAATAATGCAGACTCCGTTACCCAGATAGGGTTTGCCGTGGGCTTTGAAGATCAGTCCTATTTTTCAAAATCCTTTAAGAAACAATTTGGTGTAACCCCGAGGGAATACGCAGCAAAAGGAGTAGACTCCTTTGTTTAGCTCGCGCCAGCAACGCAATTTTAGCCAAAATTACCTGCTTTAAATACAAGATTACCTTTTTTGCAATACGGTAAGAAATAGGTTTGCGAAAACTAAACAAACCTATTATGAAAAAACAATCCTTTTTAAAGGGGACCGCTATCGTAGTCCTGATTATCGCAGCCGTTGGTTGCCAGGAGGAGCGGCTGCAATTAGAATCTGATACTGCCAATTTTGGTGATGTTAATCCCTTCCCCGGAGGAGGAGGAGATGTAATCGGGATTCCTCCCGGGATAACTTCTTTTAGTCCCACAATGGGTTTTAGTGGCACAACAGTTACTATTATTGGTGGTGATTTTGACCCGACACCAGCTTATAATATTGTCAAATTTGATGGCGTGCAAGCACAGGTGACTTCGGCCACTCCCGCTAAGCTTACTGTGGTTGTTCCACCAGGAGCTACCTCTGGTAAGATATCAGTAGCAGTAAGCGGATTATTGGGTACATCTTCCTCTGATTTTCAAGTGATAGACATTCCGCTTAATGGACTTGTGGCTTTCTACCCATTCGATGGAAATGCTAATGACATAACTTCAGTGCCTTCTAACGGAACGGTATCAGGGGCAGCTCTACTTATTTCAGATCGTAATGGCAGATCTAATAATGCCTACTCATTTGCTAACGGTGGCAGTATTACAATGGGCAACCCTGCCGAGCTTCAAATAACAGGACAAATAACGCTTTCGGCTTGGCTTTATACTCAGGCTGGAAGTACCGGAGCTCCAATAAGTAAAGATATCCGCGTTACCAATAAATCAGGAACACGATGTGATGGTTATTCGCTAGTTCAAACGTATCTCAACAATGGAAACCATATCATAGGAATGATGTCCAATAACAGTGCTCAGAACTATTATGGAAATGCAATGTCTGTTACTTTAAACTCCTGGCAATTGTTTACGATTACTATTAGTGGAAATACGGTCAGGTACTATCAGAATGGTGTCTTTGTTCGTACGTTTGATAATGGTCAACCTGTGCTGGCCACTATTACAGGTTATTTTAAAATCAATGGTTACTCGTGCAGCGGCTTTAATGAGTATAAGGGATTCATTGATGATGTAGCCGTTTATAATCGAGCGCTGACGGACGCGGAAGTAACAAAATTATACCAGCAGCCTGTACTTCCATAGCAGAGGTAAAGCATTCTAGCAATAGATAGCCACGCGTCATCTTCAAAATGCCCTGTCAACAAAATTGGCGGGGCATTTTGTTTCTAGCCTAACAGTTACAGTTATCTACAAATGCAAAGCTGAGGTTATCGGAAAACGGCAAAACTTGGCATAACATACGCCTTGTAACGTGATTTTTAGCCGAAATTACCTGCTTTAAATACCAGATTACCTTTTTTGTAGAGAGGTAAGAAATAGGTTTGCCTAAGAAATTCAAACAGAATTTTTATGGTAAACCAGGCATTGTCACTTCCCGACACCTATCCCTCATTTCTCCTTTTGTATTCAAAGGAATTGCTTTTCTGGTTTACCTAAGCCTTTAAAATATGTATCACTTAAAACTAACCCCATACTTATGAAAACTCTACTCTTCTCAATCTTGACTCTCGCTTGCACATTTGTGCAAGCTCAAAACACTAACCTAGGAACTGGCGCGGGCAATGCTGGTTCAGCAAATACATCTATTGGCTACTTTGCTGGTGATGTAGTAACGGCTTGTTGTGGAACTTTTGTAGGTCATAATTCTGGCAAAAGTGTAACCACTGGAAATTACAATTCTTTTATGGGGGCATATTCGGGCTATCTAACTTCGACCGCTTCCGAAAACTCCTTTTTGGGGTACGCCTCAGGGTACTCAAATACAACAGGGTCTGGTAATTCGTTTGCTGGTGCCTGGTCTGGGTTTTTTAATTCTAATGGCACAAAAAATTCATTTGTCGGTGCCTATTCTGGGTACAATAATACGACAGGTTCATACAATTCATTTTTCGGCAATGAATCTGGAAATAAAAACTCAACTGGTGGCCTCAATTCTTTTTTTGGTTCAGGCGCGGGATTTTCAAATACTACCGGATCAAGTAATACCTTAGTTGGCTACAATTCTGGTTATACAAATACCTTAGGATCAGAAAATACATTTATTGGTATTGAGTCTGGGTTTTCAAATAGTTCAGGATCAATCAATACCTTCATTGGAAATAGAGCTGGCCGAAACAATACAGTCGGAACAAATAATACTTTTATTGGCAATCTTGCTGGATGGGCTAATAATAAGGAATCAGGCAACACATTTGTGGGTGCTACTGCGGGCGCAAATACCATCGGAGCATACAACACTTTTTTAGGCATGGCATCAGGCCAATCATCAATAACTGGCAATTACAATGTCTTTGCTGGGTCACAGGCGGGAATCAACAATACAACAGGAAGCAAAAATGTGTTTATTGGACAATCTGCTGGTAGCAGTAACACAGGAAGTGACAATGTATTTATTGGTAACGAAGCAGGCGCGTTTACTGCTGGGTCAAGCTTGTTCATTGTTAATAATACAGGCACATCTACCCCTCTATTGTATGGCAATTTTTCTACTAAACAGTTAGGCATAGGCACAACCTCGCTTGGAACGTACGCCCTAAGCGTAAACGGTGATGCGTTTGCTACGGGGCTATGGTTAAGTTCTGACAAACGTTTCAAACAAAACGAAAAACTAATAACTGGTGCCCTTGAGAAGTTGAACAATGTAAATGGGGTATCCTATCAATTCAAAAAAGGTGAAGCTGTGAATGGAAGGGTTTTTTCTGACGGAAATCAGCTTGGTTTTATCGCACAGGATTTGCAGAAAACATTTCCAGAGTTAGTGAAAGAAAACAGCGATGGCTATTTGGCGGTAAATTACTCTGGCATGATACCCGTACTGGTTGAAGCCATCAAAGAACTGAAAGCAGAAATCAACCAACTCAAGAGTCAATTGAACTCAACTAGTTCAGACGAAAAAAATCTTGATATCAATGCAACTCAATCAGGGGCTTTGCTCGAGCAAAATCATCCCAATCCATTCAACCAAGAAACATTGATCGGCTACACGCTGCCAGATGGAACAACCTCATCCGCTTTATACATATTCGATTTAACGGGCAAACAAATAGCTGTTTTTGAAAATTTAAAACACGGCAAAAACGAACTATCCATTTCCGCATCAAAATTATCGCCCGGGCTTTACAACTATAGTTTGATTGTAAACGGTAGAATAGTAGATACTAAGAAAATGCTTTTGACAAACTAATTTCCATTTCACACAACTATAAACTCTAAACACAATGAACAAAAATGAATCAACTATTCTTAGAATTAAAGTGCTATTAATTGCATTGATTGGCGCCATTGCTCTTTTTCTTTCAGCGACACTTCTCATCTCTTGTAAAAAAGATGCCGAGCCTGCCCCAGCTCCTACAATTGCTTCGTTCTCGCCAACATCTGGCATTGCCCCGGGTGGCGGAGCACCTGGAACGTTAGTGACAATAGTCGGTTCCAACTTTAGTACTACCGCCAGCGATAACCAAATAAAATTCAATGGCACCGCATCCATTACAGCCTCTGCAACAACAACTCAACTAACAGCGACTGTTCCGCAAGGTGCCACCAGCGGGAAAATCACCGTTTCATTGAATGGCCTGTCCGCCAATTCTTCTACTGACTTTGTGGTGAACCAGTCACCTACCATTACTTCATTTGCTCCACTATATGCTGTGCCTAGTGCAACCATAACTGTAACAGGGACTAATTTCAACACTAAACCAACAAGCAATACAGTAACCATTAGTGGTGTAGCAGCTACTGTCACTGCGGCCACTGCCACTCAACTAAGCATCACAGTACCAGTTAATGCTACTACTGGTAAGATTGCCATTACCTCAAATACACTTACCGCTACTAGTACCAATGATTTTGAAGTTTTGAAAGACATTCCACGCACTGGATTGATTGCATTTTTCCCGTTTACTGGAAATGGCATTTCTTCAAATAATTCTTCTTTGAATTTACCTATATCTGATATCAATCAACCTACACTCACTGCTGATAGATACGGTAAGTCTGGTCAAGCTCTAAATTTTAATGGGACTCAAGTTTCACAAACTCAACGGGTAATCCCTAATAGGCCTTGGACCATTTGTGTTTGGATGGATCCTGGCACGTTTAACAATGTTTGGACGGGGTTCATGGCCTCCCACCAAGGAGCCTCAGGTATAGTCTTCCGATTTGGAAACTATTCGAGCGGAGATTTCGTGATTGAAGTAAATGGTCAAAATCCTTCGGGTGATTACTCACTTGTAAATTCCGTAGGACAACGATACATTCCGGGCGATGGAATTGAAACTAAATGGTTTCTGATATCCATGACTTACGATGGAAGTGTCTTCAAAGTCTACAAAGACAACCTAGAAGTTTATTCTTCTAGTATTACCGCAGACACCCCCACCGAAGATTACTTTGCACTCGGCAGCGCAGGAATTTATGACTCTGGATATAAATACATTGGCAAAATGGACGACCTCACTATTTACAATAGGATTCTTACAACACTAGAACTAACACAAGTATTTCAACAAACCGTTTCTAAGTATTGATTGATTAGGTTTTAAAGGCTGAAGAAGCCTTCCTTAACGGAAAGGCTTTTTTTATTGCGTAGAATTAAATCCCAATTTTCTTCTAACCCACGTAGCTTTGAGCCAATGAAATTAGGCTACGTTTATCGAAGGCCAAAGGAAAAACGCATTGTTCCAATGCACGTCAAAAATGCTAACTTGCTGCCTCAACACAATCGTTTGAACCATGGCACAAGTAGAACTCATCATGCCCAAAATGGGCGAAAGCATTACCGAAGCCACCATTTTGAAATGGCTGAAGAAACCGGGTGATAAAATAGAGCAGGACGAAAGTGTGCTGGAAGTAGCTACCGACAAGGTAGACACAGAAGTGCCATCTACTCATGCTGGCATACTTAAAGAAATTTTTGCCAAAGAAGGCGAAGTGGTGAAAGTGGGTAAGGCCATTGGCATTATTACCACCGATGAAGTTGCGTCTAACTCAACTGCACCAACTGTTACCAAGCCAACGGAAGATAAAAAAGTAGAAGTAAAACCGTTGCTTGCGTCAAGCTCTAATGGCAATGGTGCAAGTCATGTTGTTACAGATTTTAAAAATGCTTCACGTTTCTACTCGCCCCTTGTAAAAAATATTGCCAAAGAAGAACGGATCGCTGTCGCGGAATTGGAGGCACTAACTGGCACAGGTGCAGAAGGCCGTGTGACCAAGAAAGATATTTTGGGCTACGTGCAACAGCGAAAGTTGGGACAAACTGTTTCTTCAACACAACGCATCTCGTCTGCTCCACTCGTACCAGCTTCAATTAGCGCAGGCGATGAAATTATTCAGATGGACAGAATGCGCAAGATGATTGCCGAACGCATGGTGGATAGCAAGCGCATCTCGCCACACGTTACTTCTTTTGTAGAAGCCGATGTGACCAATATTGTATTTTGGCGAAACAAGTGGAAAAATGAATTTCAGAAAAGTTCGGGCGATGCGCTCACCTTTACTCCCATTTTTATTGAAGCCGTGATTGCTGCCATCAAAGATTACCCGATGATCAACGTGCAAGTGGATGGAGATCGCATTATTAAAAAACGCGATGTGAATGTGGGGCTGGCCGTTGCGTTGCCTTCAGGAAATTTGATTGTGCCTGTTATTAAAAATGCAGATCAATACAACCTCAATGGCCTAGCCAAAGCAGTAAACGATTTAGCCAAACGTGCGCGAGAAAATAAATTAAAACCAGATGAATTAGCAGGTGGAACGTTCACTGTTTCCAATGTGGGTTCTTTTGGCAATGTGATGGGCACACCCATTATCATGCAGCCTCAAGTAGCTATCCTTGCATTGGGTGCAGTACAGAAAAAACCTGCCGTTGTAGAAACGCCTTATGGAGATGCCATTGCCATTCGTCATAAAATGTTTTTGTCTCACTCGTACGATCACCGTGTAGTAGATGGTGCATTGGGTGGAAGTTTTGTGCGGAGAGTAGCTGATTACTTGGAGAAGTTTGATGTGGGGAGGAGTATATAATAATGGCTCTATTGAATAGGGTGAGTATAAAGTCAAAGCCTTATTCGGTAGGCACTATTTGCGTAAGGCTTTAACCTTAGTAGAAATTATTTATAACTGTAAACTCTAACCTTATTACCTTCTTACCTTATTCTAATCGTGCGAAAATAAGGTAATAAGGTTGTTTAGTATTCAAATAATCATTTTCTCTACGAAGGTTAAAGCCTACCCACAGGATCGACAATTAAAATTTTTATCCACACTAAGTGTCATAGAACCTCAAAAATATCAAATCAAAAATCATAAATTCTAAAGAATGAAATTCGGAACGAAAGCAATCCACGCAGGCGTTGAACCTGATCCTACCACAGGAGCCATCATGACTCCTATTTATCAAACCTCCACCTATGTGCAGGAGTCGCCTGGCAAACACAAGGGCTATGCGTATGCTCGAGGAGCTAATCCTACTCGCAATCAATTGCAAAAAAATATTGCAGCACTAGAGAATGGAAAGTTCGGGCTTTGCTTTTCTTCGGGCATGGGCGCAACGGATGCAGTGCTTCGCTTGTTAAATTCTGGTGACGAAGTAATCACTAGCAATGATTTGTATGGTGGATCGTACAGGCTTTTCACCAAAGTATATGAACGCGCAGGCATCAAGTTTCATTTCGTTGATTTGACTGACACCAAAAATATTGAACCTCTTGTAAACAAAAACACGAAACTTCTTTGGTTGGAAACTCCCTCCAATCCGCTGATGCGCATCATTGATATAGAAGCTTGCGTTTCTATTGCCCAGAAAAATAAAATCCAAGTAGCAGTGGATAATACGTTTGCTTCACCCTACTTACAAAACCCTCTTGATCTTGGTGCTGATATTGTTATGCACTCAGTAACCAAATATTTAGGCGGCCACAGCGATGTGATCATGGGTGCGTTGGTGGTAAATGATGAACAACTTTTCAAAGATTTAGCTTTCATTGCCAACTCATGTGGCGCAGTGCCTGGCCCACAAGATTCCTTCTTAGTACTACGCGGCATAAAAACATTGCACTTACGCATGGAGCGGCATTGCTTCAACGGAAAGAGGATTGCTGAATTTTTACGCAACCATCCAAAAGTAGGAAAGGTGTATTGGCCGGGCTTTACAGATCACCCCAATCACGCCATAGCGAAAAAACAAATGAAGGACTTTGGTGGGATGCTTTCGTTCACACTAAAAAACGATCGCTTAGAACAAGCCACCAAATTCATGGAGAGTGTTGAGTTGTTTTCATTGGCCGAATCATTAGGTGGTGTGGAATCATTGATCAACCACCCAGCCTCTATGACTCATGCCAGCATACCCAAAGAAGAAAGAATCAAAAACGGATTGAGTGATACGCTTATCCGATTAAGTGTGGGCGTGGAGGATGTGGAAGACTTAATAGCAGATTTAGATCAGGCTTTTCTAAAAGTGTAAATCATCAATTGACAAAATTCAAAGCTTTGTCAATTGATGATTTGTCAACTATTGATTGATGGGCTATACATCGCCAACTTAGTTGGGCTCGATGCCTCCGAATTTTTATTTCGCAAAGGGAGAATAACAGTAAACTCACTGCCTTTACCATTCTCGCTCACCAATTCAATGGTGCCTCCTAGGCGATCCACCAACGTTTTTACAATAGCCAAACCTAGCCCGTTGGAACTTTCTTCGGCAGTAGGGCGTGCGCTAAGTCTTCTGAACTTTTTAAATAAGGAAGCGCGATCCGCCTGCGTAAATCCAGGGCCTTGATCTTTGATGGAAATATAAGCTTTGTCATTTTCACATTTGCCGGAAACAACCACAGCCGTTCCTGATTTGGAAAATTTAATGGCGTTCGACAACAGGTTTTCAACTATACGATTGATATACGTACTATCTGAAATGAATGGCGCTGCGTGCGGCAAATTGGATTCTAGCTTTATTCCTTTTGTAACGGCTATGGCCTGAAAATAATCAACGCGATCCTTCAGCAAGGTGGCTAAATCAAAATTTACACTAGAAGGTGCCTGCGTATTCTCTTCAATGGCGTGAACATCCAACAAGTCGGTGATCAAGTTAGCACCTGATTTGGTAACATCCTTCATCATCTGTAAATAGTCATTTTGCTGGTCAGTAAGTTTACCTTCTAATTCAATAAGTGTGGCCAGGCCAACAATTCTGTTAAGGGGAGATTTTAAATCGTGCGCTACAATACTCATCAACGTATCCTTCTCGTGGTTGAGGTCAGATAACAATTGGTTACGCTTCGACAAGGTTTCGTTTTGTAAGTCTATCTCTTGTTGCTTCTTGTTGATCTGCTGATTTTGCAAAGCCAATTTTTCGTTGATCAACCTTCTTCGCTTGTTTACCTGCCAAGAGATGATTGCCAAAACGGAAAGAAAAACAATCACAACTCCCCCTAATATATTTATCAGTCTTTGTCGCTCCACAATTGCCTCTGTGCTCGCCTGCTTCAACTTTAAGAGCTCATTTTCTTTGTCTTTGCTTTCGATTTGCAATTCAAACTGAAGACGCTCTACTTGTCTAGCCAGATCAAGATCTTCCACGGAGTCTTTCAATACCAAGTACTGGTTCATGTGCCCTATTTCATCTTGCTTCTTGCCCATCAAGTTGGCTACTTGCGCCAATTGATAATAAGAATCCATCTGAAAAGCCGAAGACTTGGTCACCTTAGCTACTTGCAATGCCTCACTGAATTCAAACCTAGCACGCAAATAATCCTTATTCGCCAAATGTACTTTGCCTATCAACAGAAAAGCGCGAGGTAACATTCGTTTGTTTTCATGTTGCTTGATAATTTTATATCCTTCGCCACCAATTTTCCCAGCCACATCTACTTGCCCTTGTTTCAAATAATTTTCTGCCAACAGGATTTTTATCTCTGCTAAGTTGATATCATCATGAAGAATACTACCGATTGAATCTGCCATTAAAAAATAGTGATTGGAGCGAGTGAGTTTATTAGCCTCTTGAAAGAGATTCCCCATCTGCGTATAAGCAGACATTATGTCTCGGGAGTTTTTCAATTTCAATCGAATAAAAAGAGCTTTTAGATGAGTCTCTTCTGCTTTTTGATAATCGCGCTGTAGCCGGTACAAATTAGCAAGGCTTTGGTTGGCATAAGCAATACCTGATGAATCTTTGGTGGCCTTGAAAATTTTTAGTGCATTTACAAAGTAGTTAAACGACTTGGGCAACACGCCTTGCTCAAATAAAAGTCGCCCGATGTTATTGTTGGTGTAGGCAAGTTGATTAGAGTCTCGTTGGCTCTCTGCTACGGTGAGCGCTTCTTGATAATATTCATACGACTTGAGACGATCTCCCTTGTAATTGTAAGCAACCCCAATAAAGTTGAGTGACTTGGCTAAGTCTTTCTTTAATTCGATGATCCTGCCTAAATCGTATGCTTTTTTTGCATAGTAGATCGTGCTATCGGGGTAAGCAAAGCGATATTCCCAACCAATGGAATTAAGCAAAACAAATTGCTTATTGGTTGGTGTGTCTTTTAGTTTTGTTTTTAAACTATCAATCAAGGCTTGGTACTGACCAAACCCAGCCATGCTTACAGACATCAACAGTATTAATAAAGAAATCCTCTTCATGCTAATTTCGGCCAAAGTTACCAAATTCTTTGCGATCGAAGTGTCCGCCCTTTTCAATAGCTGAGTTTATCTTCTTCACCACCTCATCCAATTCTTCGCCAGATAACTTCAAGTGATTGATCAAATCCTTCTCTTTATCTTGAATTTCGGTGTGGTCAATCAAATTAATCAATCCCAAAAGCCTACAAAGAGGTCCACGCAACAAATGTGAATTGATAAATGCATACTCTGCCAATTGATTGTTTTGAATTTCCAATTCAGACGTACGGGCTTTGATGCGCTCTTCCAAATCAAAGTTGGTGCGTGAAATCTCCTTCTTATGCTCTCTGATCTTCGCCTCGTACTCTCTACGTTGCATAGCACGATATACCAATGTGATAATATCTGAAACAGCTTGCGCAAAAATAATATCTTCGGGTAGCCAGTGGCGATGTTTCAAGTTTTCGCAACAAAGTACTCCACCTAATTTG
>JAYWHU010000039.1:0-62920 GCA_043777495.1 Cyclobacteriaceae bacterium
CGCGTAAGAAGAAATCGTGCCATCTGTATCTGAGCCCGAACCGCTGATGCTAAGCGAGTTGGTTGGAAGAGTAATGACTTGGTCTGCCCCTGCATTTGCCAGAGGAGTACTATTTCCAATGCTTTTCTTTTTTGAAAGTAGCCATTCATACACATTCAATGGCGATTGAACGGAATGATCTGTGGTGTAGGCCTTATCCCACGAATTGTGCCCAACACCTGGATAGTTCGTCCACTTGAGTTGTGCAGTTGGCGCAGGTGATGTGCAAGCGCCAATTAGATTAAATTCAGCTAAGCCATTGGCATAGGGTATCGTCCCATCACTTTCACCATGAAAACCCCAAACCGGAATTTTTCTCGAGGAGATTGTGCAGCCATTGCCATTGTTGAATCCAGCAATAACCACACCAGCGGCAAAAATATCGGTTGTTTCGCCTAGTCCAATATAAACTCCCTGCCCACCTAAACTAAGCCCTGTCAAATAAACCCGCGATTTATCAATTCTATAATTTTGAGGGCCATTAAGAACATAATCAAAAATTGGTTGAAGAACATTTGCCCACCAACCCCCATACCCACTGCCTAACTGTGGCGATATTACAATAAAACATTCTTGCACACCATTTACCATAAAGCACATTGTATTGCCTGCTTGAATAAGTTTGGGCGGCCCATTGGATTTTATCTTTTGTAGGTCTGCAACAGAGCCGTTTCCTCTTTCACCTAAGCCATGGAGAAAAATGAGTACGGGATATTTTTTAGTGGTATTGGTGGCATAATCAGGAGGTAGATATTCTAAGTATCCCGTTCCGTTGGTTGTAGTTCTTGCTGTTTGTTGCGCGTGACTTTGTGCCATTATTGCAAATGCACAAATCGACATTAAAAAACATTTTGTCATCGAAGGAGGTTAGAGGTTTTAAAAGTTGCGCAAAATTAATTTTGTTTACGTATAGCCAACTCAAACATCTTCCAAACACTCATTAAACACGATGAACGCTACTTCTAAGGAGTTGAAATGAGAAAGGAGTATAACAAATTTTTGAAATAGAATCGCTAACTTTAAATTAACTTTAGTCGAATAATAATGTTGGGTGGCCCAAATGGTTCTACTCTTGATATAAGGAACGAGATTCTTTAATGTGGGTGAAGTATACCTAAGTTTATATTTAAATAAATGTGTATGAAAGAAACCTTGTTGAAGAGAAATGGGCTACTGCTATTCCTCTTTTTTATTCTTTCAATGACTTCTCTTGCACAAGTTCCGTTTCATCGCGGAGTTAACCTTACAGGATGGTTTCAAACACCCAGTGCACGGCAGATACAATTTACAAAATACACCAAAAAAGATTTTCAGAACATTAAGAGTTTAGGGTGCGATGTCATACGCCTCCCGATCAGTTTGCACGATATGGCAAATGGCAGCCCTGCTTATATCCTAGATCCTCTTTTTTTAAATTTCCTAGATAAGGCAGTTGATTGGGCAGAAGAATTGCAACTTCATCTTATTCTCGATAACCATACATTTGACCCCATTGCGCCTACTGACCCTGCCATCGGCTCGATACTTGTAAAAGTGTGGAAGCAAATGGCGCATCATTTTAAAGATCGATCAAACTACATTTATTACGAGATACTAAACGAACCACACGGTATCACAGACGCGGTGTGGTCACCTATTCAGCAATCGGCCATTGAGGCCATTCGCACAGAAGACACAAAACATTTTATTGTGGTAGGCCCTGCAGATTATAATAGCTATAATAATTTAAAGAACCTTCCTACCTATGCAGACACTAAGCTCATCTATACATTTCATTTTTACGATCCTTTTATTTTTACCCACCAAGGTGCAAGTTGGGTCGAGCCTTCTATGGTCCCATTGGCGGGTGTTCCGTTTCCATATAATGCCTCCACCTTCCCCGCTGTTCCTTCATCGCTTAAGGGAAGTTGGGTAGAAGGGGCGATGAATGATTATAAAAACATAGGTACAGTTAATAAAATAAAAGAATGGATCAACCTAGTAGTGGATTTCAAAAATCAACGCAACGTGCCAGTGTTTTGCGGTGAGCTTGGTGTACTGATCAACAATAGTAATAATACTGATCGAGCAGCTTGGTATAAGGCTGTGCACAGCTATTTGAATGAAAAAGCAATTCCTTGGACAGCGTGGGATTATCAAGGAGGATTTGGCTTATTTAAGAAAGGTTCTAATGAATTGTTTGACAATGATCTTAATGTGCCTTTGCTTCAGGCCTTAGAATTTAATGTTCCGCCTCAAACTATATATGTAAAGAAACCTAAGACTTCTGGCTTTATGATGTATGATGACTACGTTGGTGAAGGAATCTTACAAACGAGTTATCAGGTGGCAGGTGAATTAGATTATTATGCTACTTCAAAACCATACAATGGAAAATATACTATTTATTGGACTGGCGTAGAACAATATTCGGCCATTGGTTTTGATTTTATACAAGATGTTGACCTTTCATTGTTAAAGGAGCAAGACACGTTGAAATTCTGGGCACGAGGCAATTCGCCATCTGCCAAATTCGATGTTCGTTTTATTGATACAAAGACGGGTGCGAATGATCGCCCTTGGCGGATGGGAAAAACGATCGACAATACATTTGCCGCATGGGATGGTGCGTGGCACCACATTCAAATCCCTTTAAAAACACTAGAAGAAAAGGGGGCATGGGACAACACTTTTTTTAATCCCGAAGGTAAATTTGATTGGGCATCCATTGACCGATTTGAAATAGTGGCAGAACACCAACCACTCACGGGCATTGAATTTTCATTTGACGATGTTCAAATTTCAGGTAAAGATATTGTTACAGGGGTAGAGATTACTGCTGTTGCGTTTAAGCTTCAGGTGTACCCCAATCCCATGATCAATTCTTCAACCATCGTGTATCAGTTACCAAATTCTGGAGTTACTACTATTACGGTCTACAATTCTCTGGGGCAAAAGATAAAAGTATTGAACGATGAGTTTCAGCAAGCTGGTCACCATGAGATTGATTGGAATGGGTATGATTACAAAAATCAACTTGTCTCAGAAGGCATCTACTTAGTTCGGATACAATCAAACAGATCGTCTAATACAACTAAATTAATCGTTGGCAGTACAAACTGATAATGCGCTAGACGCTATCACCGCTATGCGCAATAGATATAGGTTAACACGATCACTAACCTTGCGTTTCTCTACCTAAATAAATTTTAGCCCCTTTACTTGCACACACGGTGCTAAGAATTCTTCTATCTCTGCATAAAAAGGTTCGTTGGGAGGAAGACTGGTTCGCGACCAAGGGGGTGAGGTAAAGCCCAAGCGAATTAATTGCGACCGCTACATTTTGAGTTGCAACCAACCAAGGGAGGGTGACATAACTGTTATATAAATGACTATATTAGAGCAATAAACCAACAAAGAGAATACTATGAAATCCATCATTGCCTCGTTATTGATGATGTCATCTTTTTTTGTATCTGCACAAGATTTGAGTTTGTATCAGAAAAAGGAATTTGCCTATAAAGGCCAAGTATTGCTTTATCGAATACTGTATTCCGATCATTATGATCGAACTAAAAAATATCCTCTCGTTCTTTTTCTACACGGTGCGGGCGAACGCGGCAATGACAATGAAAAGCAATTAACACATGGAGCGAAGTTATTTATAATGGAAGATGCTCGCACTAAATTTCCAGCTATTGTTATTTTCCCACAGTGCCCTGAGGAAGGCTTTTGGGGTTCTGTAAAAGTAGATCGCACAAAATCACCTCATAGTTTTGGTTTTGACTATAAAGAGCCAGAGCCTACTTCTCTAGCTTCTTCTATTGCGCTTGTTAAACAAGTAATGAAAGATGAAAGAGTGGATCGCTCAAGAGTTTACGTCACGGGTCTTTCCATGGGTGGCATGGGCACGTTTGAAGCGGTATATCGCTATCCTAAATTATTTGCTGCGGCTATGCCCATCTGTGGTGGTGGCGATGCCGTTCACTACAATGCAAAAGTGAAAAAAACTCTTTTTTGGGTTTTTCATGGTGCAGATGATGCCGTGGTGGGCGTGGATAATTCTCGTGTGATGGTTGATCGATTGAAAGCAATAGGAGCGAAAGTGAAATACACAGAATACCCAGGCGTTAACCACAACAGTTGGGACAATGCCTTTGCCGAGCCAACGTTTTTGAGTTGGATGTTTTCTAACAAGAGGTAAGATGTTTGAGTACACTCTGTAACAGACAGAACTAAACTTTAGTGGAGGTTAAGGGCAATACAAAATCTAACCTTATTACTTTATTAACACGATTACAATGATCAAAACAAGGTAATAAGGTTTGGGTACTGGAGATTTTTTGATGGATGCCATTTTAGGGAATCAATTTATAATCTGTTTCAATTGGTAGCGGCAGAGCCGTTCAATCATTAAGCATAACGAGGTGCAGCACCCCGAAACATCTTCCTTCCATCAATATAAATATTTCGGTGCGCTGCACCTTTCATTATATACAACTTATTCCTTTCTACAAATATTTTGCGGCTCTGCCGCTATGGTTACAGAAATACATCAAGCATAGAGTTGATACGATACTACTTGCCCCACACGTCCGCAACCTCAGGAGTTTTATCAAACACTGATCTGGCAAATGGGCAAAGCGGTAAAATTTTGATATGATTGTTTCGTGCGTACTCCACAGCCTTCATCACCAATTGCTTGCCGACACCAGTGCCGCGCAGTTTGTCAGAGACTTCTGTATGGTCGATGATGATGAGTTTGTCTCCAGCTTTGGAGTAAGTCATTTCGGCTAGGCGTTCGTTATCTTTTTCGATTACAAATCCGCCTTTGGAACCGTGTTCGATTTGTTTGATTTCCATTTTCAAAGATAACGGAGTTTTACACTTCGCACAAAGACATTATGCATTGAAGAAGAATCACTTGATTGTTTTTATTAAAACTAATGGAAAAAATTGACCTGCTTGCATCCATTTTCCAGTGATCTTGTTTTCAGACAAATTTCCTTCATACATCATTCCAATACCTGTAATTTCAAGTTTCACGTTGGGAGAATCAAAATTAACGACTGATACTGAAATCCCGCTCGTGTTCTGATCTGGCTATCCATAGTAACTGTGTATTGATTGTCAGTCTTTACAATATGAAAGACAATCCTAAATTCATTTCCTTGAACGTTGAGAGTTCCGTTCCATTGCCCAGTAAGATCTTGGCCGTATAACATGTATGATAGTAGAACTAAAAAGGTTGTAGATGTGAGTGTTTTCATTTTGAAATTGATTTAAATTGTTTCGTTCGCTAATTTTTTTTGTAAAATTTCCAATTCACGTTTTTTGTTTTTGTAGATACTGTGCTCCCATCCTCCCACATAGTAGGCGATAGCAAAAAAGATCAATATTCCCACGGCAATCCAAACTGATTTTCCGCCTTCCAAAACTGCCAATAGGCTTAGTGTTCCAATGGGCAGAATATTCCAACGCATGAGTTGCGAAAGGCGCACCTGATAGCTTGCCATTGAAATAGCATGATGGAGGTCACCGCGCAAGGAACGATCAAATTGATCGTTTCCCTTTATTCTTCTGATTCGGCCAACTAATAGATACATAGCACAGACAAACATCCATGCGGATAAGATGTACATAAATAGACTTCCACTTTGTTTGGGGAAATTCATTGCAAGGATGAAGCATCCTGCGACTATATTCACAATAATCGATAGTAGCTCGCTGATGTTGGTTATGTGATGCGCCTGTCGTTTCTTTGAAAGAATGCGATCGTGCAATGCTTTTTCATTGATGGCATAAAGAGGCTCATTGTTTTGTGAATCCCAAATTTTTTTCATCTCATCAAATTCAGTAGTCATATCTTTTTGATTTGGTGATAAGTTGTTTTTTAATGCGGTTGATTTTCACGCCTATATTTGATTCTGTGATACCTAATATATTTGCCATCTCTTTATAGCTGAACCCATCGAGAAGCAATAGAAAAATGGATCGATCAATTTCATCGAGCTTGTAGATTTCTTCGTAAAGCCAGACAAGTTGTTCATCCATTTGTATGGTATTCTCTTGTAAGAGATGGTGTGCATTATCAAGCGTTTCTGGTTGATTGTATTTTTGTTCTTTTCTTGTCCACTTAATAGAGGTATTGAGTGAAATGCGGTATAACCATGTGGTAACAGCTGACTCATGCTTAAATGATGGAATTGAACGCCATACTTGAATAGTAATTTCTTGAAAAAGATCATCTCGATCCATAGCCGTAAATGCATAGGCACGAACTATTTTAAAGATCAGGCCTTTGTGCATGCTAAGCCACTCTTCAAAAATTTGTTGCTGTTCCTTTTCAGTCACGTTACTTGTTTTACCTATTAGTACTATTAAAGTAATGGATTCTTACAAAAAGAATGAAATAGTGAAACAATATCTTTGATTTAGTGATGAGCTACGTGCTGGCATCGGCAAGGGATGGAAACGAAAAGCCCGAAGTGTGATGGAACTTGCGCGTGGACGGACTTGCAGTGGACAGCCCGGTGGCGCCTCGCCATGCCGCCAATTTTTAAGTTGATTTGTACCTCGCGCTCAGTAGCGTCATCACCACAAAAAGAAAAGCAACCAGTAGCAACGCGATGCGCAGTGATTGCCAGTTGGCGATGAGCCCGATCAATGGTGGGCCAAATAAAAATCCGGAGTAGCCAACAGTAGTTACCATGGCGAGGCCCACACCGGGCGGAAGGTCTTTTGAATTTCCAGCAATGCTGTAAGCGATGGGCACGACCGAAGAAAGCCCGATGCCCACGATGAACAAACCAGTAATGACGGAGTAGGGATTGTTCCACGCGAGCGTGAGAGAAATACCTAAAATGGAAATCACTCCGCAGAGTATCATTAATTTTCTGTCGCCTAGTTTTAACCGCGCGCTGTCTCCAAAAAATCTTCCGATGGTCATGGCCAAAGCAAATGCAGAAAGCCCCAGTGGCGCAATGGCTTTATCTGCATGAGCAATGTTCTCCATGTAGTTGGTGCTCCAGTCGGCCATGGCACCTTCGCCCAACATGCAACAGAACGCGATGACACCGATGCTCACCATGGCGGCATTGGGCAAGCGAAACGCAGGGCCATCAACTTCTTTTTTTTGAGGTTTGTCGTGGATCAAATGATAACGGGCCCACGCGGCACCAAGTACGCTCATACCGACAATGACTGCTAGGTGGACGAACAACGTAGTTTGCAACTGTACGAACAGAGAACCACAAAACGCTCCGGCCACCATGCCGATGCTGAAGAGCGCGTGGAAGGATGTCATGATGGGTTTTTCATGTTGCCGCTCTACCATAACGGCTTGCGAGTTCATGGAGACATCTAACATGCCAGCCGTTAAACCCATGATAAAAAAAATAATGATGAGCCCGATCAAGCCGGGCATGAGCGGCACGAGTGGAATAAAAATGCAATACAAGAAAACAGAGAAGATGGTGATCCTTCGGCTCCCATTGCGGATGATGAGCCACCCTGTAAAGGGCATGGCCAACAACGCGCCTACCGAAGAAGAAAGAAGTACGAAACCCAATGTACCGTTATCGATATTAAACAACTCTTGCACGCGGGGAAAACGCGCAGCGAGATTGGCGTGCACAAAGCCGTTGATAAAGAAAATAAGTTTGACGGCAATACGCGAAGGATGCACAGAGGTTGGTATGTTTCTGTGAAGTAAGGGCTTAACGAACTTGTTTAGGACAATTTTGATGGAATAATTTACGGAATCGATTGCGGTTGGCGTTTTACCATCGACTCACCCCCCTGCCCCCTCTCTACTTCGTATAGAGGGGGTGACTGGACCTCGAGGGCTTGTGCGTGGAAATATTGTGGAAGGCAATTGGAAGGCGGAGAAAAGATGTTCGTAGAAGATCAATCACTCACACACCGATCGTCCCCCTCTATACGAAGTAGAGAGGGGGTGGCCGAGTGAAGCGAGGTCGGGGGTGAGTCAAAGCCGCTTAATGAGATTTATCTGATGAGGAGGCTTGGTGGTTGGGGAGGAGGAGGCACCTCATTTTGCATTCTTAGCTTTCGAAAGGAATTTTAAATGAATTCTCTTTAGGTTTTTTTTAGTATCAAAATTCTTTACAAATCCACTTTTTTCTCCAATCTCGATGGCATTGATCAATTCTTTAAGACGCGTTTTGAAAATTTCATTTGTTATTTTCATGATCTTTCATGGCTAGGATGAAATTACTTTGGTAAATCCTCAGTAACACCTAATAATTCAAAAGTCTTCTCGATGAAATCACCCCTTTTCGCAACATGATGGACTTTAGGTAGATTAATTTCAACAAAACTTGGTAACAAATCTACATACCTTTCAATGTTAGCGTTCTTCTTAATCTTCATCATTTTTGTTTTGCAGATAGAATGATAACTATCTATCTTATTCTCAAGCTTTATTCCTTTTTCATGAAATACAATTAATGTCCGGAAAAAATACTCAAGATCAATTAAAGTCAGCGGCTTTATATTTTTACTATCTATTTGATTAAAATCAACTTTATCTAAACTTTCTTTAAATCTTCCATTTAAATAATCATTTATCCCAGACATTGAATGAATGGGATGAGTATAAACAATTATTGGATAGATACGGATATTTCTCCTTTTTATTCTCGTGTTTATGGATAAATTGTCGAAATGGAATTGACCACTATCAATTTTTTTCAAATGCTCAACAAGTTGTAGTACTCCTTTTGGCTTGTTAGATGCATTCTTTACAAACCTAATATCAATATCATTTTTAATCTCCTCAAAACTTTGATTTTGAATCACTGCTGAAGATATGAGAGCGTCTTTAAACTCAAAAATGAACAGCTTGTTTCCATTTCTATAATAACAATCAGGAATACCTGTTTGATCGTCATCAAAACTTAGCACAATGTGATCCCTTTTGAAGCAAGAAATGAATATCCTTCTTAGAAGAATTTTCTCTGAAAAGTTGGTTCCCACATAAGATTTGAAATCAACGAATTTTTTGTATTTCTCGGAAATGCCAGAATTTTTGTAAAAGGAAAACAAAAGACTGCTATACAATTTGTTGAACAAAAAATCCCAATTCAATACAATGTATTTTCCAAAGGATCTAAGTAAAGGTTTTTCACGAATCCTGATGTAATCATTAGACAAAGTTTTCAATGCGGAAAATTGAGATACATCGATAACCAAATCTTCAAAAATTGATTCAAATTCGAGTGAAGATTCAATTACAAAAGGATTGAATTTTATGTTTGCATTGTTATTTTCTTTTATAAAACGAATTGAACAAAGGTTCATAAGATCTAATATGTAATTCCAATGAGATGGCCTATTGAACGAACCTATCCATTTAGTCACATACGGTCGTATTTCATTGGATTTCTCCAATTGATTAAAGAGCAATAATGACTTTACTGATTGATACATTGGATCGACCCTAATATTAAACTCAAATTGCTTGACTAGCTTTGGCCAGATAAGAGTAGCTAAACCAAAATTGGTTTGTGGATTTAGAGAGGTTGCTTTATTTACTAATTGATCGCCTATTAGAATATAAGCCTTAAAGATACGCAACTCATGTGTTGGAGTTAACTCACTTATGTCAGTTTCTCTAAAACTCAAAAGTTCCCTTTCTATAAACTCCGTGCAAATCCAAATTGAAAATAGTTTGAGGTTACCTTTATTGAGTTTAATAAAAGGAAATATTCCATTGAAGATTTCTTTCTTTTCTTTTTCTGGAATTCTTGCAATGAATAAATGATAGATTTCAATCTGGGTGTCGAGGTCATCTTTCATTGACAGTCTGGCACTAATCCCAGATAGCAACGAGATTAGTAATATTGAGGGGATATCTACCAATAGCTCGTTGAGAGCTATTGGCTCTTCATAAAAAATTTCTTTATAGGAAGGTAAGATATTGATTTTCATACCTCACTTCTTGAAAAAGATTGCAATCAAAGTTTACTTCGCATACGCCACACTCCTCATCTCCCGTATCACCGTCACCTTTATCTGCCCTGGGTATTGCATGTCTTTCTCAATCTTCTGTGAAATATCAAAGCTCAATTGAGCCGCACGTTCATCCGTTGCTTTCTCAGCATCCACCATTACGCGCAACTCACGACCGGCTTGAATGGCGTAACATTTCTCTACACCTTCAAAACTCAAACCCACGTTTTCTAAATCTTTTAACCGCTTGATGTATTGCTCCATCACCTCACGCCTTGCACCTGGGCGTGCGCCTGAGATGGCATCGCATGATTGCACAATGGGTGAGATGATGCTCGTCATTTCTATCTCATCATGGTGGGCACCAATGGCATTGCAGATGATAGGATGCTCCTTATATTTTATGGCGAGCTCCATACCCACGATGGCGTGTGGCTTTTCCAATTCTTCTGGCCACACCTTGCCAATGTCGTGAAGGAGGCCTGCGCGTTTTGCTTGCTTCACATTCAAACCTAACTCAGCAGCCATGATGGCGCAGAGGTTGGCTACTTCGCGTGAGTGCTGCAAAAGGTTTTGTCCGTAAGACGAACGATACCTCATGCGCCCCACCATTTTTATCAACTCTGGTGCAAGGCCATGTATGCCTAGATCAATCACCGTGCGCTCACCAATTTCTACTACTTCGTCTTCAATATTTTTTGTTGTCTTCGCTACAATTTCTTCAATACGTGCTGGGTGGATGCGACCATCTTGTACCAAGCGATGCAATGAAAGTCGCGCGATTTCTCTTCTTACAGGATCAAAGCCGGAAATGATAATTGCCTCAGGCGTATCATCCACAATAAACTCAACCCCCGTAGCTGCTTCCAGTGCGCGGATGTTCCTTCCCTCGCGCCCAATTATTTTTCCTTTGATGTCGTCACTCTCTATGTTGAAGATGGACACACAATTTTCCACGGCATGTTCAGTAGCGGTGCGTTGAATGGTTTCTATAACTATTTTTTTTGCATCTTTGGTAGCGGTAAGTTTCGCCTGCTCCATAATGTCTTTGATGTAGGAGCTTGCCTTGCTTTGCGCCTCTTCCTTCATGGATTCCACCAATTGATCGCGGGCTTGCTCTGCCGATAATTTTGAGATGCCCTCCAGCACGGCCACTTTCTGAGCGTTGAATTTATCCAACTCTTCTTTTCTTGCTTTCACTAACTCGTGTTGGCGAGCCAAGCTTTGTCGCTCGGCATCTACATCCTCTTCTTTCTTTTTCAATGACTCAAGCTCTTTGGAGATTTGTGCTTCGCGCTGTTTGATCTTCTGTTCGTTGCCGATGATCTGGTTTTTCTTGCGGTTGGCCTCTTCCTCAAACTCCTGTTTCATCTTCATGAGTTTTTCCTTGGCCTCCAGTATTCTGTCTTTCTTGATGTTCTCCGCCTGCATCTCGGCTTCCTTCACTATCAACTTGGCTTTTTCGCCAGCCGCTTGCTCGTTCTTCTTTATCTTACGCTTGTACAAAAGACTGCCAATGAGCAAGCTCAATAAAACGGTTGCCACCGAGGCAATCGCTGTAATAATTACTATTCCCATTTCCATAGTTTAAAAAATTTAGGTGCGCTTAGTAGTTAATCGTTACAGGTTAATTGTTAGCAGCTGGTAACCGATAACTAATAACCAAGAACCATTAACTGATAACAGTTAACCAATAACCACCAGCGAAGTAAGAATGGGATTGAAAAAAGAGAGAGAGTTAGAGAGCTTGCGAAACCAATTGGTTGAGGTGATTCACCTTTTCCACTACGGTTTCATCTATTACCTGAAGGGTTTCTTCTTCTGCCATTTTATCTACTAGGCAATCGAAGGCCACCATGGCGAGCAGGTCTTGCTTGTCATCCAAGCCAAACTGTTCGCGGTAATGCTTTATTTTCTCGTTGATGAGCTTGCCAGCAGCGCGCACTTTTTCCTCTTCCTTGCGCTTTACCTTCATGGGGTATTCGCGGTCTGCGATTTTTATTTTTACTGAAAGCTCGTCCATCAACTTAACCGGGTTATCTGCTCAAGTGAGCTATGCACTTATCGATTTCTCGGATATACTCATCTACTTTCCTTTTCAACTCCGAAGCACTTCCGTCTTCTGGGTTTATATGGTCGACAATTTTAGTGATTTTAATCTGATTTTTAAAATTATGCAACTGGTCGTCACGCTTGCGCAGGTCGGTTTTTAGCTCGTGATTCTCCAATTTCAGCCCCCGCACCTCATCTTTCACGGTTTTGTGCTCATTGAGCAACACCAAAATTTTTCTTTCCAAACCGTTCAGGTTGGTCTTTAATGCTTCCTGGTCCATGCTGCTATCTAAGATTTAGGATTTTAGATTTTTTGCTATTAATAAAAGAAGTCAGAAGTTGGAATTCAGAAGTCAGAATTTGCCTACTTTTCACTGCCTACTCTTGCCTCTTGCCTTTTGCTTATTGCCTTTTGCCAACTACCTACTTCCTAATCACCGCCCCCATCTTCCCTTCAAATGCTCCCATTAACTTACCTATCGTCTTATCAATCTCTTCGTCTGTCAATGTTTTGGTCTCGTCCAACAATGTAAAACCCAATGCATACGCTTTTTTTCCTTGCGGGATTTTGTCGCCTTCATACACATCAAATGCGATAATGTCTTTGATCAACCGCTTCTCGGTCGATAGTACTAATTCCTTCATTTCCGCAAAAGTAACTTTCTTATCCAATACTAAAGACAAGTCTCGCCTTACTTCTGGGAACTTGGGTACTTCTGTGACAACGAACTTAGGGTTTGCATTCTTGAAAAGCAAGGCCGTGCTAAGGTCGGCATAAAATATTTCTTGCTTAATGCCGAAATCTTTGAGCAAAGCGGTTTTTACCTTACCAATCTTGCCAATTTCTTTCGTGCCCTTCAAAATTTTCATCCCATAATCAAACAATGGGTCGCTTAACGGTTCTTGCTTTATATTTTCGATGGATGACTTTTGTAGAATGTGCGAAACCTGCTGTGCCAAATCATAATAGCCAGCTTGGCGCGATTTGTTCTGCCAATTTTCTGTTTCAATGCTGCCGCTCACATACAAAGCGAGTCTTTCTTCTTCTTGGTATTTATCTTTTGTCTCAATGACCTCTTGTTTCCAATAGATTTTCCCGAATTCATACAACTTCAAATCCTTTTGTCTGCGATTGATATTGTACGAGCAAACTTCCAATCCTGTAAAGAGCATCGTCTGCCTTAATATCCCTTGCTCTTCGCTGAGTTTGTTGAGCATTTCAACAGGCTCTCCTGCAAAAACCAATTTATGTTTTTGTTGATAGGCTGCATTGGTCAATGAGTTGGTGAGGATTTCAAAAAAGCCATTGCTAGCCAACATTTCGCCTACTGATTTTTTGTATTTGTTGATGTCCTTGTCAGGGAATTCAGCAAGGTAATCTGTTCCAGCAATTTCTGTCAATTCGATATTGTTGAATCCGTAGATGCGCAATATCTCTTCCACCACATCCGCTTCTTGCGTTACATCCACACGATAAGGTGGAACTGAAACAGTAAAACGATCCTCTTTTTTATCCGATACTTTGATACCGAGATTTTCTAAAATAGAGAACATGGTTTCGCGCGGAAGCGATTTGCCGATCAATCGGTTTACGTTTTTGTCTTTTACTTCAATGATTCGGTTTTCTATTTTAGCAGGATAAATATCCACGATCTCAGAAGCTATCTGCCCGCCCGCGATTTCCTTGATCAACATCGCTGCACGTTTCACGGCATACACCGTTCCATTCGGGTCAGTGCCACGCTCAAAGCGGAAAGATGCATCCGTCTTCAATCCATGAAACATTCCTGTTTTACGGATAGAACTTGGTAGCCAATACGCACCTTCTAAAAATACATCCGTTGTTTTTTCGGTGACGCCCGAATTAGCTCCTCCAAAAATTCCTGCAATGCACATTCCCTTGCCTTCGCCATCGCAAACCATTAAATCGGTAGCAGACAACGTTCGCTCTTTGCCATCCAATGTTTTGAATTTGCTGCCTGACGATAATGTTTTTACGATTATTTTTTTTCCTTCTATCTCTGTGATGTCATAAGCGTGCAATGGTTGACCTAATTCATGACAAATAAAATTGGTGATGTCCACCACATTATTGATAGGTGTAAGGCCAATCGACTTCAATCGGTTTTTCAACCACTCTGGCGACTCCTGTACTTTTACATTGGCAATAGAAACCCCAGAGAAGCGAGGGCACATTTCAGTTTCCTCTACCAATATTGGAATCGCGAGGGAAGTATTATCAACTTTAAAATTTTCTACGGATGGCCATTTCAATTCCTGTTTCTTCGCGGCTTTGATGTCTCGTGCTACGCCTATGTGCGAAGCAGCATCAGCACGGTTAGGTGTCAATCCAATTTCTAAAACGTAATCGGATTGCACATTAAAAAATTCTGTGGCCAAAGTTCCGTTCGCAATTTTAGTATCCAGCACCATAATGCCTGCGTGGCTTTCGCCTAAACCAATTTCATCTTCGGCACATATCATTCCTTCCGATTGCTCCCCTCTTATTTTTGCGCTCTTGATCAAAAATGGTTCGCCTTTCGTTGGATTGACTGTTGTGCCAACTGTAGCCACCACTACTTTTTGCCCTGCGGCTACATTGGGTGCGCCACAAACTATTTGCAAGGGTTTCTCTCCGCCTACATCAACGGTAGTGATGGATAGTTTATCTGCATTGGGATGTTTAGCGCAAGTGAGCACTTCACCAATCACTAAACCTTTCAATCCACCCTTGACAGTTTCAAAAGGCTCTACGCTTTCTACTTCCAAGCCAGTGCCAGTGAGTGTTTGGCCAATTTCTTCAGCCGATTCGGGGATGTCAATATATTGCTTGAGCCAATTGTAGGAGATTTTCATTTCTTTAAAATAGCGAACCCCAAATTTAGCAGTTTAATCTGTACTGAAAATACTTATTTTTAATTTATCAAAATTTGATAAATTTACTTGATGATTGTTCGATTTAACAATGATTATTTGGAAAAACTGTACCAAGGATTTCCCGTGAAAGGTAAACCAAAGTATCAGGAACAAGTAGTTTCTAAATTCAAAAAGACAATCTTGATTTTGAAAAGAGTTGAAGATATTAAACAGATAAAACTCTTTCGTGGGTTAAATTTTGAAGCCTTGAAAGGGAGTTATAAAGGATTTTATTCTGTGCGCGTGGACTATCACTACAGACTTATACTGAGTGTTGAGCAGGACAATATTTTAGTCAAAGAAGTTTTAACAGTTGAAGATTTAACCAATCACTATCAATAATATGGAAACAGGAATGGTTTTGGGAAAAGACGGCAAGGAATTGAAGACCGATGTTTTGCTGCATCCGGGAGAAGTGCTTCGTATGGAGATTGGCGCAAGGGAAATCAAGAAGATAGAGTTGGCAGAAGCCTTGAACATTAAGCCCGGCAACCTAACGGAGCTACTTCAAGGTAAAAGGCATATATCGGCTGTGCTTGCATTAAAGTTAGAGGCCATCTTTGGTATCAGTGCCTCCTTTTGGTTAGGTGTGCAAACTGATTATGACTTGGCTCTGGCGAAGCAGGATTTTTCAAAGACGCTTTATTCAAAGCTAAAAAAAAGCAGTAAAGATTTCCGCAGAATGGGAGTTGTTGGTCATATCTCTTAAAAATCTTCGATTTATAAACAACCTAAGTAATGATAAGAACAACAAGAGCTAAAACCGATATGCTGGACATCATTGTATATGATACTATTGAAAAGAAAAATGTCATTGAATCAAATTCGATAGTGCCGTTGAATGCACACGATAGCCTCGTACATAGCCTCGACATGATGGATTTTATGAATGCCTTAAGCGGCAAGCGGGAACGTATGGATGATGGCATTGACTGGATCATACTCCAACCAACTCAATTATGATTGCTAACGAGGTACGAGAGTCGTTGCATAAAGTTTGACTCTATGACGGATAGAGTGGGTAGGTAGTGAAAGCCTATTTGACGGGTAATAATTTGTGAAAGGCTTTAACCTTAGTAGAAATTATTTGTAATTGTAAACCCTAACCTTATTACCTCATTCTAATCGCGCAAAAATAAGGTAATAAGGTTGAGCGTGATTTGATAAAACAATTTTTCTACTAACGTTAAAGCCTGCGCATAAATTTAGCGATTAAAATCTTACTCACCCTAAGCCTGTCGTAGAACCGATTTCTATTTTCTCTGTGCGCCTCTGTGTTCCCTGTAGTTTATTGTATTCATCTAAAACAACTCAGCGGTTATCTGCGCTCTAAGCGTTTTCAATTTTTCTTTGTTAGATTTACAAAATGAAAAAACTCCTTCTCCCAATTGTCTTGTTGGCTTCATTGCAATGTGGGTTCGCGCAGGTTGTCGGAAAACAATTTCCCGACATGGTCACCGAAACAGTGGACGACAAAAAAGTAACGCTCCCGCTCGATACCAAAGGGAAATACACGTTGCTTGGGTTGGCGTACTCTAAAAAATCCGAAGATGAACTCAACTCTTGGCTACAACCTGTGTTCGATAAATTCGTGCGCAAGCTTGATGGCATGATGGCTGGCTTGGGCTACGATGTGAACGTTTACTTTGTGCCGATGTTCACAGGCATAAAAGCGGCTGCGGAGAAAACAGCAAAAAGAAAAGCACTGAAAAACATTGACCCACAATTGATGCCCTACATTCTCTTTTACAGAGGCGAACTAAAGAAGTACAAAGAAGCGCTAGATTTTGAAAGGCGTGACATTCCGTATTTCTTCGTGCTAGATCCGCAAGGAAAAATTGTTCACGCCACATCAGGTGGTTATACTGATAAGAAGATGGATGCCGTGGAGGAGGTGATTGAGTAGAGCCAATTGACAGTTGAGAATTCTTAAAATTGACAATGACTTAGAGCCTTTTCCAATCAAAGGCATGATAAAGCTAATTAAGTAAAAGCTGGCAATTCCTTTTAATCAACTTTGTCAATTGCTAATTTGCCAATTGTCAATTTATTCCCCATGATCACACAAGAAACCATCCAACAAGCACACGAGCGCATCAAGCCGTATATTCATCACACACCTGTGCTCACAAGCGAGAGTTTAGATGACATAGCGGGCTGCCGATTATTTTTCAAATGCGAAAATTTTCAAAAAGTAGGGGCCTTCAAAGCAAGAGGGGCTATGAACGCAGCACTCTCGCTTACTGAAGAGCAACAAAAGAAGGGACTGGCCACACATTCATCAGGTAATCATGCACAAGCACTGGCACGTGCAGCAAAAATTTTAGGAGTGAAATCATACATTGTGATGCCACGCACCGCGCCAGAAATAAAAAAGAGAGGAGTGCTCGGTTATGGTGGAGAAATTTTTGAATGTGAACCAACACTTGCTGCTCGCGAATCAATGTTGGCAGAAGTGATCAAAAAAACAGGCGCGACAGAAATTCATCCGTTCAATAATTATGAAGTAATAGCGGGACAAGCAACGGCTGCCAAAGAAATGATTGAAGCGGTAAGTCCGCTGGATTTTATTTTAGCGCCAGTAGGAGGAGGCGGCTTGCTTAGCGGCACTGCATTAGCCGCAAAATATTTTTCACCTAAAACAATTGTGATCGCTGGCGAGCCTACTGGTTCAGACGATGCCTATCGTTCCTTGCAAAGTGGAAAAATAGAACAAGCCCAATCCAACACCATTGCCGATGGGTTGCTCACTTCACTAGGCGACAAAACTTTTCCCATCATTCTCGAAAACGTAAAAGAAGTCATCACCGTAACTGATGAAGAAATAGTTGCTGCCATGCGCTTGATTTGGGAGCGCTTGAAAATAATTGTGGAGACTTCTTGTGCCGTTCCTTTTGCAGCAGTATTAAAAACCAAGCAGAAATTTTTAGGAAAACGAGTGGGGATTATTCTTTCGGGAGGGAATGTGGATTTGGAGAGGGTGGGGAAGTTGTTTGGGAAAAGTTAGTTGCGAATTTTCTATGACAAGTTGGGCGAGCAAAAAATCTAAACGCCCATTCCTCTGCTTTCGCACAATCTGCTTTAAAACTTAGCAGAAAAAACTGCTATAGATATCCCAGCAACTTTATTACTTTATTCGGTTGACTTAATAAGGTAATAAGGTTAGTATTCACTGCTTACAATTATTTCTACTAAGGTTTAGCCTCTCCAACTTGTGATGCGCGCTATCATTGTCGAACAAAAACCTCACTCCACTTTCATCCCCTTCTCCTTCCACGCCTTCATTCCTCCCTCCAGCTCATACACCTCCTCATATCCTTTCTCTTTCAAAATTTTTGCAGCCTTGGCACTGCGTATGCCGCTACCACAATAAACAAATAATGGTTGGTGTGCGAGTGTATCTAGTTTATTGACGAAGGCATCATCCCACACAATATTTTTTGCCGAGGCTATTTTGCCATTGGCCACTTCTTCTGCCCTGCGCACATCCAGTAAGATGGCATTGACAGTTGCTTTGTATCTCGTATCAAACTCTTTTGGAGAAAGAACAGTTTCGTTTTTACTTTCTGCACAAGCGATCAATACTAAAAGGAGGAAATATTTTTTCATGGTTTTTTTGTTTATACAAAGATAAATTAATTCCTCTTTTTATTTCTTATTCGCAAAACAGAATCTTCCAAAGATTTTGTAGACACGCAATTTCATTTAACCTCGACTCATCCTTTTTTTTCGAAGGACTACCGTTTGGCAAATGTTTTATTGGATTTTGCTCCGAAGGAGCTTCCTGCATGTAGAAGATTATTTGTAAGTTGAGTGCGGCTCCAGAGGAGCCACCTGAATATATTAAATAGGGGGCTTCTACGAAGCCTAAAAAGATGATTAATCGATTTTCTATAAACAGGAAGCTCCTCTGGAGCGAAGAAAATAACTTGCAATAGCAGCAGAAGTGAGTTGGAAAAAAGTGTGCAACCTAAAAAGGCACACCATGCGTTTTCTTTACCAAAAAAGTAGCGACAGGTTTTGAATAGCGAGCCAAGTTTACAGCCAGATTTGAAGTCCACTCGCTGCCAAATAAATTTTGAATTTGCCTACCCGCCCAAAGACGATTGGCGAAAAGAGAATTCCATCTCTTAGTATATTCTCCTTCTAGTTGAGCGCGCGATATTTTATTATGGCAAAACTCAACCACCTGTTCACTTACTATTTTAGCCGCGTGAATGGCCATGGCCATACCATTGCCACACAAGGGAGTTATCATTCCTGCAGCATCGCCACTCATTAAAATATGATCTTCAATAGGAGATTTGGTCTCAAATGAAATCTCATTGATTACTTCTGGTTTGTCGTACAAAAATTCGGAGTTAGTAAAAATAGATTTTAAGAAAGGGTTTTTATACAACACTTCTTCCTCCATTGTTTTGATATTGCCAAATCGCTTTACATTGTTGCGATGGGTAAGATAGCAAAGTGTGCTTTTACCTTCTTCAATATTGCTGATGCCGCAGTAACCGTCCTTAAAATTATGTAACGCAATACGATTGTCGGGATGCTGCGTTCGTATATGATATTTTACTCCCACATAAGGCGAACGTTTTTGAATAAAGTTACGCGCTAACAATACATCCATTTTAGATCGCTTGCCAAACGAACCAATGACTACATCTGCTTTAAATTTTTCTTTTAAAGATTTTATTTCAAATTGATCATTCTCGTAAGCAACAGAATCCGCTTCTGTATTTAAGTAAAACTGCACACCAAGTTCTTTTGCTTTCTCGTATAGAAAATGATCGAATGTATATCGGCTAATGCCAAACCCGCCAAGGTCGAGATTTAAAATAGCCTCGCGCCCATTGACAGATGTCAACTGTAGCTGACTGATGGCAGGCGGATTAAATTGCTGTGGAAAAATTTCTAATGATTTTAAAAAAGGAATTGTTTCATTGGAAATGTATTCACCACATACACGATGAAAGGGATATTCCTTTTTTTCTAAAACCGTTACCGAAATATTTTTTCGAATCAAACAATGAGCGGCTATAAGCCCAGAAAGTCCACCTCCAATGATGACAACGGTTTTCATTTTGATCTATTAAGTGGTAGAGTGGATAAAGCTTTTGGAAAAAGATAGAGTTTCTTAAAAATAAATATTTTTTTCCATCAACGAAAGGAAATGCATTTTATATCTTTGAAACATTCATACCATGACCAAAGAGCAGGCAAAGGAAAGCATATCAAAGTTAGTCGATCGTTTTCGCGAACATCGTGAGCAGTATCATGCGCCTGACTACAACGAAGCCAAAACGCGACAGGATTTCATCAATCCCTTTTTTAAAGTGCTAGGGTGGGACATTGATAATGAAAGAGGCGATTCCGAATCGTACCGTGAAGTTATCTACGAGGACAAAGTATTTGTTAAAGGAAAGGCCAAAGCTCCTGATTATGGCTTTCGTCTGCAAGGCAGTGGCAAGAGCAGATTATTCTATGTAGAGGCAAAGAAACCTTCTGTTAAGCCCGCCTTAAAATTAAACCGCGAATCGGCTTATCAGTTACGAAGATATGGCAGCAGCGCACAGGCAGGTGTCTCCATCCTTACCAACTTTGAAGATTTTATTATCTACGATTGCTCACGTGTGCCCAATGTGGATGATAGCGCAAGCGTGGCAAGGCTCAAGCATATTCACTTTGAAGATTATGTCACCGAGTTTGATTTCATTTACGACACCTTCTCACACGAGGCCGTAACGAAAGGCCGCTTCGATAAATTTGTGCAGAACGATGCCAATAAAAAAGGCAAAGACACCCTCGATAAACGCTTTGTTCAAAGCTTGGACGAATGGCGGCAATATCTTGCGAAGAGCATGGCCACGAGCAATCGCAAGTTAGATGATGAGCAACTTAATTTTGCAGTACAACTCACCATCGACCGACTGATTTTTTTGCGCTTTTGTGAAGATCGGGCAGTGGAACCTTATGGCCAATTGCAAAAGGCCGTAGCCAAAGGCGATTCGTACAAAAATCTTTTTGCGTTATTCAAATTAGCCGATGACAAGTACAACTCAGGTTTGTTTGATTTTGAAAAGGATACGCTCACGCCCTCGCTCAAGGTAGATAACAAGGTGATGAAAAACATCATCGATGAACTGTATTACCCACAGTGCAACTTTGAGTTTTCGGTGATGCCTGTGGAGATACTGGGAAATGCGTACGAGCAGTTCCTCGGCAAAGTCATTCGCATCACTCCTGCTGGCAGCGTAAAAATTGAAGAGAAACCTGAAGTGCGCAAAGCGGGTGGCGTATATTACACACCGCAGTATATTGTAGAGTATATTGTAAAGAATACGGTAGGCGAATTGATTAAAGGCAAAACACCTAAAGAGATCAGTGCCGTAAAAATTGTAGACCCAGCCTGCGGAAGCGGTTCCTTTCTATTGGGCGCGTTTGATCTTCTGTTGAGTAGTCACATTGACTGGTATCACAAAAACGGATTTGCAAGTAAAAAGGGCAAAGATAATCCGCTTACACCGCAAGGCACATTAACTACGCATGAAAAGAAGCGCATCCTCATCAACAATATTTTTGGAGTTGATATTGATGCCAATGCCGTAGAGGTAACCAAGTTGAGTTTGCTGCTAAAATGTATGGAGGGCGAAACAGAAGCAAGTATCCAACAACAGCTCGCCATGTTTCATGAGCGAGTGTTGCCTGATTTGGACAACAACATCAAAGACGGCAACAGTTTAATTGATACTGATTTTTACGATAGCCAAATTGATCTTGGCTACGAGCGAAAAATAAAACCTTTTAGCTGGAAGAAAGGTTTTCCGCAGGTGTTTAAGCCACGGAAAGAAGATGCGACAAGAGATTTTAAAAGGCAATTTGATTTAGTAAAAAAGCAAACCGAGCTAGCAGAAGAGAAAGCAAAACAGATTTTCGATAATTATTCAAAAGTAGAAGAACCCGAAGAGATTTATGGTGTTGTAGGTGGATTCGATGCCGTAATTGGAAACCCACCATACGGTGCATTATTTTTAGATAATGAATTGAACTATTTCAAAACAAAGTATAAAACTTCCGTTTGGAGAGGCGAAAGCTATCTTTTATTTGTTGAGCAAGGATTAAGGCTTCTAAGGAATGAAGGCTTGTTGGGGTATATTATTCCAGACACCATTTTAAACCTTGGCTTTACAAAGTCACTTCGTGAGTACCTACTTCAAAACTCAGAACTAAAAGAGTTAATTAATCTACCTTCAACGGTGTTCTCTGGAGCTACTGTTGATACTATAATTCTTTTAACTGAAAAAAAGGATTGGGTCAAGTTATTTCATCCAAGCCTCATTGATGTAAGCGTGTTTCTCAAGAAAACTATAATTACATCCATAAAGAATCCAAACAGAACATTTAAAGTCAGTGCCTCAGAATGGTCAGATCAAGGATTTTTTAATGTACAGAGCGATTCGGCAGATCATAAACTCTTGCAAAAAATAGAGAACAATAAAAAACTAGTTGGCGATATCGCCAGTTTGTATTCTGGGATAAAGACTTACGAATTAGGAAAAGGCAATCCACCTCAAACCATCAAAATACGGGACTCGAAACCCTATACTTCAGAAAGCAAAGTCTCCAAAGAATGGTCAGCATTTTTTGACGGAAAACATATCGGAAGATATGTTTTCCACTGGCAAAAGGATAACTGGATAAAATATGGCCCTTGGCTTGCGGCTCCTCGTGATTCTGAAAATTTTGAAGGAGAAAAGATATTGATTAGAAAAATAACAGGAAAGAGATTAATTGCAAGTTACATTCCAAGTACTTCTTATTGCAATACACTGCTATTTGTATTAAAGCTAAAGAGCAAATACATATCGTATCAAAGTCTATTAGCCGTATTAAATTCATCAATGATAGGTTGGTATTTCAGAAAGAAATTTCAAATAAATGAAGATGATACTTTCCCGCAAATAATGATTCGTGATATAGAACAATTTCCAATTCCAGAAATTGATGAGCGTTATCAGTCAACTTTAGATAAGCATGTAAATCTTCTCCTTGAGCTTAATCTAACTTTGCAATCCGAAAAACTTCCTGCCAACATCGAGCAAATCAAAACCCGTATTGCGCACAGCGAAGAAAAAATAGATCAACTAGTGTACGAGCTTTATCAACTCACGCCTGAGGAAATAAAAATTGTGGAAGGAGGTAGCGATGAGTAAAGCAGAGCGCATCCAACATGACAAAGAAAATGCCGAAGCAAACATTGAGCTGATGGCTACGTGGACGCACAAAAAATTAGCCGAGCAGCTGGAGTTGGTGAATATTCAATCGGTGATTGCCGAGGAAAAACGTAATGACGCAGCTTGGGATTTATTGGAAGTATGGCGCTCTCAATTGATTGAAGCACGAATTCACAAATATGAAAACAACATACCCGATGCATTGAATGAAATACAAGAAGCCATTGCTGATATTGAAACAGTAGTAGCACAAGTGGAGGAGCGAAAAGAGATTATTGAAGAGGTACACACACCAAGACGGAGGCCGCCACCAAGCAAAACGAGCGAAGAAGTTCAGTTCCCTCTCTTTTAAAATTTTGAAAGGCGTCTGACACCTCCGAGGTGTCTTGACGCCTACTCCATCCCATACCCCTTCAAAATCGCTTTTGCCAATGAAACCTTATGCACTTCATCGGGTCCATCATAAATTCTTGCACCGCGCTCATGCCGATACCAAAAAGAAAGTAGCGTGTCATCGGTAATACCGAGTGCACCATGCACTTGTATGGCTTTGTCGAGTGTTTTCATCAGCACATCGGCTACGAAAAATTTAATAGTGGAGATTTCTTCTTTGGCGGCTTTCGCGCCTTCCTTTTCCATTTTGTAAGCGGTGTGCAGCACCATCAGCCGTGCAGCACTAATGTTTGCTCGGCATTCGGCAATCCATGATTGAATGATTTGCTGTTGACCTAAATAGTTGTTTTCACTTAACTGTCGAGTAGCGGCACGGGTGCACATCAAATCAAAGGCACGTTCGCAGATACCGATCCATCGCATACAATGATGAATGCGACCAGGACTAAGTCGAACTTGAGCCAACGCAAAACCTTTGCCCTCTTCTCCAATCAAATTAGCAGTGGGCACTTTACAATTGGTAAATCGCAATTCACTGTGGCTGAAATAATCTTCACCAGCATCGCCCATGATGGTGATGTTTCGCACCATTTCTAAACCCAACGTATCAATAGGCACCAAAACCATACTTGCTCTGAGGTATGGATTTTTATTTTCCGCATCAGTTACAGCCATCACAATCGTGAAAGCTGAACCATCGGCTGCTGTAGTGAACCACTTGTGGCCATTAATGGTGTAGTGGTCGCCTTCGCGTTTAGCAGTAGTCGCCATGTTCACGGGGTTAGATCCAGCAAACTCTGGCTCAGTCATCGCAAAGCACGAACGAATTTCCCCATTCATCAATGGATGCAAATAATTTCTCTTCAATTCCGCGGAAGCGAATTGGTGCATCAATTCCATGTTTCCAATATCGGGTGCGTTACAATTAAAAATGTAATGCCCGAGTGGGGAAGTGCCGAGTATCTCGCTCACTTGCGCAAACTCCACTAAATTCAACCCTACACCAGCTTCATCTATTGATAAATGAGGTGCCCATAATTTTAGTTCTTTGGCTTTTTCCCGTAAGGATTTTAACATGGGCAATGATTGACGGAAGGGTTTGTTGATAATGCCCAACTCGATAGGATATACTTCCTTCTTCAAAAAATCTTGGTATTTAGGAAGAAGTGATTTTAATTTTTCAGTGAGGAATAATTCAATCATGCAACTAAGGGTAAAGTGAAAGTTAAATTATTTCAAGCGAAGACGCAACTAGGCCGTTGGAATGAGCATTTCAAATTTTCAAATTGTCGTGGCATTCTCTGTGGCTCTTTGTCACCTCCGTGATTAAAAATTCAAAAACCACAGGGAACACAGAGTTCACAGAGAAACTCACAGAGGCTCATCAGGGCAATTTGAAATGCATCCGATGGAATTCTCCTTTGCGTGAAATTAACTTACTAGTACCATCCATCACTAAACCAAATGCTTTTTTCCTAATTTTAATTACATTGCTTTTCCGTTAATGAAAAAACTGTTCGCCATAGCATTTGTTTCACTCTTCCTGCTGCACTTTGCTGGCGTATATACCTATTTCGGAGTTCGGTTGGTGGCTATCCGCCAAGAGATGAAAGCTAAATTGAAGGCTTTGCCCAAAGAGCAGCTTGAAAAAATCATTCTTTCAAAAAGAGATTTCCAAAAAGTAGACGTTGAAGAGAATGAGATAGAACTAAACGGAAAGATGTATGACATCGCCAAGATGGAAGAGAAAGGCAATGAATATATTGTTTATGCTTTACATGACGAACATGAAGATAATCTCGTTAGTTTTTTAAACGAGATCGTTAAACGCTCTAGTAACGATAAGAAACCAGTGCCGTCTCAATTGCTTCAATTTCTCTCATTGGTTTTTATTCCTACACAAAACAACTTTTGCTTTTATCAAAAGAGCTATCAAAAGCATTTCTATCAATATTCTAATCTATACCTTTCTTTTCGTACTTCAATAGGCTCGCCTCCACCGCAAGGGTAATGTCATTTTTTCTTTTTCTTTTTTCTTGCTTTGGTTGATGTTAGCAGCCAGAGTAAAGTCTATTATTCATTTAACGCATTTCTAAAAACTCTACTAGTACTGTCAGATTGAGCTTGTCGAAGTCGATTTATAGAGCACGAAAGCCAACAAGTAGGTTTCTACAGGCTCAGGTTTCGACAGGCTCAGGTTTCGACAGGCTCAACCTGACAGAGTTTTTAGAGATGCCCTTTAACCAAAAAATATATGCGGTTTGTTTTTACAGTTTTACTATTTATATCGTTCCTATCTACTCATGCGCAATATGCGGAAGCAGAAGAACGAGACACGATCAAAACTTCTTTTCTCAACGAAGTAATTATTTCTGCCAACAAAATACCCGAACAGCGCAGAGAAATAGCACAGCAAGTGATGATGATCCGACCTTCGGTAATCAAATCCTTCAACGCGCAAACCACGGCTGATCTTTTACAAAACACAGGCATGGTGGCCATGCAACGAAGTCAGCAGGGTGGAGGAAGCCCTATGATGCGTGGCTTTGAGGCAAGTCGTGTATTGTTAGTAGTAGATGGTGTGCGAATGAACAATGGCATATATAGAGCAGGACATTTGCAAAACGCACTTCGCGTGGACAATAATAATTTAGATCATGCAGAAATTTTGTTTGGACCTTCTTCCACCGTTTATGGAAGCGATGCACTAGGCGGTGTGATCCATTTTTATACACGCAGCCCTGCACTTGCTACCAATGGAGAGTTGTTCAAAAAATCAGGAGAAGGTTTTGTTCGGCTTGGATCGGTGAATGATGAAAAGACTTTTCATTTTGATTTGAATCTAGCAGATGCTCATATCGGTTCATTTACTTCTTTTACTATTAGTGACTTTGGCGATTTAAGAATGGGCAAAGAAAAAAACCCGAACCTCGATCAGCCTTTTGGATTGCGTACAAAATACGTTCAACGCGCACCAGATAATGCCAGCGATTTGTTGCTAGACAATCCTGATCCGCTTGTTCAAAAATTCAGCGGCTATCGCCAATGGGACTTACTCCAAAAATTTCTTTACAAAGGAAGTGAGCGCGTAAGTCATACGATTAACTTTCAGTATTCCAATACTACTGCTGTTCCGCGATACGATAGGCTCACGGATCCCGGTGCAAATGGAGTGGGGCTAAATACTGCTGAATGGAATTACGGGCCTGAGAAACGTTTCTTAGGAAGCTACTCTCTAAAAGCCACGGATTTAGGAAAGTGCGCAGATGGTATAACAGCCACTGCTAGTTATCAAGATATAGAGGAGAGCAGGATCACACGAAATTTTAACAGCAATAATAGGGATAGTCGAGTAGAAAAAATCAGCGTGTATGGATTGAACATTGATTTTAACAAAGACATCAAAGGCCACAAGATCAGATTCGGTTTTGATGGACAATACAATGTGTTGAATTCATCAGCCACTCGCACCAATATTACTAACCTATCTTTTGCGTCTGTAAGTACACGCTATCCTGATGGTGATAATGTAATGGGGCTCTACGCACTATACATCACTCACACGAAAGAGTTGAAACAAAATCTTTATCTCAACGATGGTGTTAGGATTGGGTACAGCACGCTCTTTTCAAGTTTCAACAGTCAGCAGTTTTTTGCATTTCCATTTAAAGCAATCAGTCAAGAAAATCCTTACGCCAGTGGAAATTTGGGATTGGTTTATACTCCAAGTTCATGGAAGTTTTCATTGATGGGCAGCACAGGTTTCAGGGTTCCTAATTTTGATGATCTTACCAAAGTATTTGATACCAAAGCAGGAAATGCAACTACTGTTGGAACATTGGTGATCCCGAATTCAAACCTGGGGCCAGAGAAAACCATTAATGTGGATGTGAGTGTGACCCGCTTCTTTGGAGCAAAGGCACGATTGGAAGCACTTGGCTTTTATACAAAATTCATTGACGCAATTGTAGTGAAGCCTTCTACTTACAATGGTCAGGGTGTGATTAAATACAATGGATTTGATGCCAATGTATTGACAAGTCAAAACGCAGCAGAGGCATACTTATATGGTTATACACTGAGCGGTCGATTTGATTTTACCGAAGCTCTTTCTTTTTCGGGTTCATACAATTTCACGTATGGCCGTGTGTTAAATCCGGGCAATACAGAAACACCATTGGATCACATTGCTCCTGCTTTTGGCCGTGCAGGGATTTTGTTTGCAAAGAAAAAAATACGCGCTGAGGCTTTCGTCAACTTCAGTTCTAAGAAAAATTTGTCGGATTATAGTTCGAGTGGCGAAGACAATCTTCAATATGCACCGGCAGATGGAATGCCGGGCTGGTACATCCTCAACTTGCGCGGGTCTTATGAAATCAACAAAACATTCTTAATACAGGCAGGTATTGATAACCTGATGGATATCCAGTACCGAACTTTCGCTTCGGGCATCAATGCGCCAGGAAGAAATATTTTTGGAACGCTGAGAGTGCGGTTTTGATTTTATGAATGAAGTGTCAGGGAGAAATTCTTGACAATTCTTTTAAAATTCTTCAGTATTTCAAAATGTCATTGAGCGTTTTCACCGCACGATTCAATTCCTCTTTTTCTACACTCCCCATTTTCTTTACCAACCGATCTTTAGAAACAGATCGTATGTGAAAAATTAGCATCTCCGATTCTGTTTTTAAACCATTGATTTTAGTGGGAGATAAAATAGGATTGCCTTTATAATTTTTGATCTTCGTAGTTAGTGGTACTACAATAACAACAGCGAGATGTTGATTTAATAGATTGCCACTGACAACCACCACTGGCCTCAACCCTGCTTGCTCAGTTCCTTTGGTCGGATTCAAATCAGCATACCAAATTTCACCTTGCTTCATTTCTCCAATTGGCGCAAGTATTCTTCCATGCCTTCCTCTGCAATAAGCATGGTGTCTTTATCTTCTGCTGCAAGTTTATAAGATTTGACATACTCTGCTTTTTCTAAATGTTCCAGATAAAGACGAAGTGCATTTTCAATCAATTTATTTTTGGGCACAGACAGAGACTTGGCTTTTTCAGCCAATTGATGTAGTAAGTGATCTGATAGTGTGCTTGTGAATGTTGCCATGATATATTTATAAAATACAAATATAAATAATACTTATAAAAAACCAAATACCTGCATTTAAGTAAAAAAAACCAGTTTACATTGCCTCCCAAATTCATGAATGCAAAACACCCTCCATTTCCAACTCTTTGATATACGTTAAATTAGCTTCGCATATTGAATCAGGCACAAACACAAATCGCTTATCATAAATTTGAGAGCCTAAGTAGTAGCTCACCCAATATTCATTGTTCAAATGCAGCACGTTAGTGTCCAATGGCTCGATTAAAGTAAAACCGTTAGCAGATACTGTTTGCAAAAAATGTCGTAGGGTAGATGTGCGCTGAGAAGTTCCGTCCTTCTCGCCATAGCCACTGCTTGCCACCAGAGTATTTTCTATTGCGAAGGGATTGTTGTTGATCAAGTATACTTTCCATTCATCTTGGTTCAAGATATTTTTTTCTCGCGCCACGGCCAGTGTCACATTTTTCACATCTGAAATTTTAATGTCCTTGATCATTCTTACTTATCGTTTTTTCTAAAATTATCTGTTACAATTTTTTCTGCAGGTTTGCCTTGTGGTGTAAAATCCAAAGCAGCCATGCGGTGCGGGCCATGCGGATACCACTTCCAAAAATACGCGCCCTCCAGCCAACTTTTTTTCCATACTGATTGAAAGAACGCTTGGTAACAATTTGCCTGTGCTTCGTTGGATATTTCTGCACCACTGTTTTCTTTGGGCCACAGCCACGGTTCAATTCCAGCTTTTCTATCACTGCGGTAACCGATCTCTGTAAAGATTACTGGCCTACTAAATTTTTTATGAACCCGTTCAATAGATGCCAAGGGAGAATCCCATCCCCTTTTTAATTCTTCTATTGAGTGACTTTCGTTTTGCGTGAGCGAAAAATAAGCTTGCACTCCAATATAATCTAGCGCATCCCAAAACTTTACTTGCTCATACTCTTCATGAAAATTGGCAGCATAGGTAAGCTTGCCTTTATAGACTGATCTGATTTTAGCAATGATGCCTCGCCACTCTTTTTCTTTGCCAATGGTTTTGTGAAGTTCGGTGCCGATGCAAAAGATTTCGATTTTATTTTTCTCTGCCAGTTCTGCATAGTGCACAATGAATTTTTCATAAATGCGAAACCATCGCTGCCAAGCAGTATCACTTTTCATTTCAATTTCACCCGGCCAGCTATTGCCCACCCAGATGTGTGGCTTGAGCAATGTTTTGATTTTCGCTTTTCTCGCCAACTCGGTAGTTTTTGAAATCCCTTCGTCCGATTCGCCCCACCAAACACGATCAGAAGAAAAATTGATAAACAGAGGCGAAGCATTTGCATTGCGCTGAAAAGCAAACGGAGTCTGTGAAATCCAAGTGACATTGCATTTAACTAGAGCAGCAATTTTTTTTTCTGTTACCACCTCTCGCCCGCCTACCCAACAAACACCCTTTTGTCTTTTGCCATCTAGTTGTGAGCGGACAGTAGAGACTGACAGAAGAATAAAAAAGAGCAGAGCAATTTTTTTCACCTCACTAATTTAAGCGTGTCATATCAAATAAAGAAACAATCCTTTCTTTCAGCAATGACTTAACCATTGCCATATCAGCGGGTTTGCTCAATTCTTTTTCCATCGATGTCACCGCTTTATCATTAATACCGCAGGGGACAATGTGATTGAAATAAGTCAAATCCGTATTAACATTAAGTGCAAGGCCGTGCATGGTCACCCACCTACTTGTCTTTACGCCCAATGCGCAAATTTTTCTTGCTCGTTTTTCGTTTTCATGTTCAATCCAAACCCCTGTCAATCCTTTGATGCGCCCAGAAGAAATTTTAAATTCAGTCAATGTTTGGATGACCGCTTCTTCTAACAACCTCATGTATTGATGGATGTCTGTAAAAAAATTTTCCATATCAATCACGGGGTAAACCACCAATTGCCCTGGGCCATGATAAGTAATGTCGCCTCCTCGGTTAATTGGATAGTAGCTTGCGTTAATAGTGTGTAGGTCTTCTTTCTTTATCACCAAATTTTTTTCGTCACCGCTTTTACCAAGGGTATAGACGTGCGGGTGTTCGCAGAACAGAAGGTAATTGGTTGTGGGTAATTGGTAATTGGTATCTAGCTCGCGGTTTTGCTTTTTTACTTCCAGTATTTTATTGAACAAATCGGTTTGATAATCCCATGCCTGCTGGTAATCAATCAGGCCGAGATCTATGAAGTGGGTTTGTTTATTGATAAGGGGGTTCAATTTTTTCTACTTGAAAACAAAGATAGATGTTCTTGCTCACTAAATCCCTCCGCAAAAATCCGGGCGCATCCCAAATTGTCGCATTTATGCTACTTGCAAAAGGTAGCTCCGCTGGAGCCACTGGAATGGAAAGGTGATATTCTATAAACAGATAGTCTCTGTGGGACTCACTCCCCAGCGGGGCATACTGTTTATAGCTACAGTGATAGCTCCGTAGGAGCTCCCTAAATTTCTGTCGCGACAATTTGGGATGCACCCAAAAATCCTCTGTATCGAAATCAATCAGGCAAATACTCTTTAAAATATGCATAGCACCAAGTACCTAAAAGTGCAGCAAGCAACGTGACCACCGTAACCAAAAACCCTGTTCCTATTTGTGCGTAGATCGGGCCGGGGCATGCACCCGTTAGTGCCCAGCCGAAACCGAACAAAAGACTGCCGATGATCACACCATGATGATACTTTTTCTCTGGCCATTCTATTTCGTTTCCACCAAAAGTTTTCCATTTCATTTTTCGAATGAGCAAAAGTGAGATTGCACCAGTCGGAATGGCTGTCATGAAAATCCCAAACATGTGAAAACTTTCAAAGCGAAACATCTCTTGAATGCGGTACCACGAAATGGCTTCGCCCTTGGTCAATATCACTCCGAAGAAAACACCAATTAATAAGAATCGAATATTCTTCACAGTGCTAAAATATAAGGAAGGACAAACCGACTAAATAAAATTCCGCCTCCAAAAAAAGAAGCAGTTGCGAGCAGCGATGGCCACTGCAAAGCAGAAAGACCTAAAATGCCGTGACCAGAAGTGCAGCCACGCGCATAGCGTGTGCCGAACCCAACTAAAAAACCTCCCAAGACCATCAATAGAAATCCTTTCACAGAAAAAATTGAATATATGTTGAATAGTTCAGCGGGCATCAGCCCGATGGCTGGTTCAATTCCAAAATTTTGCAAATACGTTATAGTGCTTTCAGAAATAGCAACGGGCACTGGGTTTGCGAAAACAAATCCTCCCACAAATCCTCCAACGAACACACCCACAACAAAAAATAAATTCCATTGATCTTTTTTCCAATCATAATTGAGAAAGGGAAGATTAGCAGGGACAACAGCCGCACAAATTTGTCTGAGTGACGAGGAAATGCCTAACTTCTTGTTGTCCAATAAGAGCAGCAACGGAACAGTGAGCCCGATCAACGGGCCAGCCACGTACCAAGGCCACGGTTTATAAAGCCAATCCATATTCAAATCTTTTTTGCAACTTGCAAAAGTAATATTAATCTACTAAATAAGTAGATTTTTACATTCAAAACACTTCAAACAAATGAGCAAGAAGGACAACAAGAAAAGAATCGCCATCATAGGCGGAGGTAATTTAGGTACCGCTATTGCCGAAGGGCTGATCAAGAGCGCATTCGCGAAAGCGAGTGATATCACCGTTACCAGACGAACTCTCGTAAGGCTGCAAGACCTAAAAACCAAAGGAGTAAACATCACGGATGACAACGAAACGGCTATCAGAAATAGCGAGGTAATTATTGTAGCCCTGAAGCCTTTTAATGTAAAGGAAGTGCTGGCTGATTTGAAAAAATCATTCGATCCCAAAAAACATATTGTGATCAGCGTGGTAACAGGTGTTTTTCTCAAAGATCTGGCAAGCATTTTTGACAAAGACATTCCTATTTTTCGCGCGATGCCAAATACGGCCATCGCCATTCAAGAATCGGTGACGTGTTTGTGTTCGCAAAGTGCATCCTTGGAACAAACAAATTATGTAAAAGAATTATTTGATCAATTGGGCATCACAATTCCCATTGATGAAAAACTGATGGATGCAGCCACTGTGTTAGGAGCTTGCGGAATCGCTTACGCCCTTCGCTTCATCCGCGCGGCCACACAAGGTGGTATTGAAATAGGCTTCGATGCAAAAACCGCCAGCCTTATTGCCGCACAAACCGTAAAAGGTGCTGCCGAACTTTTGCTCAAGGGCAACCGACACCCCGAAGAAGAGATCGATAAAGTAACTACGCCCAAAGGTTGCACGATAGTAGGGTTGAATGAAATGGAGCATCGAGGGTTTAGTTCTTCACTGATAAGAGGGATTGGGGCATCTTATAATAAGATTAAAACATAAAAATCTCCAGCTGTAATAAGATTAAAATATCTTAGAAGGCTTTTGGGATGCTTCCTGAATACGCTTTTTGATTTGCGATAAAGTAATGGGCTTCACAAGCTTGGGCGGATCAATATTTTCATCAATTTCATCAAAGAAGTTAATGGCTTTCATCGCGATCATGGGATTGCTGTAACTGTATTTTTGAGTGAAGAACCCAATCATTTGCTGCATACTAAAATATTGCAGCAAACAGTAAACATCAATAAAATCTTTCAGTCGTTTACCGCTTTGGATAATGGCATGAAACTTCATGGCAGCAATATCTTCCTTGCTTAAAAAAGTTATTCCTTCCTCAGAAATGGGTGGAAGAATAAATGGGTAAGAATGTCTTATGAAATCTGTTTTGATGTTGTTGACTAATGAAATGATTGTATTTTCCCTGCGATAGATTTCCTTTACTTCATACGTGGGATTCAAAAGATTTAAAACATCATCTACCTTAAAATCATTCTGTGTAAATAAGTCGATGTCTATGGAATTTCGGTGACCCAATTGCAACGCCAAAGAGGTTTCTCCAACTAAATAAAACTCTTTTAGTTCAGGTAGGCGTTGAAGCTCTTGGATTAACGTAAACGTTTGAGGCGAAATAATAAAGGGCGACTTATGCAGCATGTAAAAACTCAGATGTTAAAAAAAACCTAGAAAAGTCTTTGTCTCTTTTATCCAACTGGGCACTCCATTCTATTGTCTCTAAAATTTGCTCCGGAGTATAGAACTTGACCATGTTACGCCATTCATCCAAATTACCTAGCTGTAAAACACGCTCAATTACAATTTTATATGATTTTTCGTAATTAAAAGTATCCAAATCGTACTCCCAAAGTAAAGCTGGATTGATAATATGTGGCCTTGTCTTTTGCATGATTCTCTAACTCAAATTTACAAAATAATTTGTACTAATACCTATAAAAAACAGAGTTGTGCGTAGTCCAGTTGCCAAGGATCATAAACCCAGATGATATTTTCTATATTGTCATCTATTTGATCTATATGAATTTACAACAACTCGAATACATTGTGGCAGTAGATGCCTTAAAGCATTTCTCTTCGGCAGCTGCCAAATGTCATGTCACGCAACCAACGCTGAGCATGATGATCCAAAAATTGGAAGATGAGTTGGGTGTAAAAATATTTGACCGCAGCAAGCAGCCAGTAAAGACCACCGACATCGGCAAGGCAGTGGTGGAGCAAGCGCGAATGATCTTGGGCGAAGTGGGCAACTTAAAAAAAATAGTCGCGGAGCAAAAGGGTACATTAAATGGTGAATTGCGGATCGGGATCATCCCTACGTTAGCTCCTTATCTTTTGCCTCTGTTCCTTACGGGATTTTTGAAAAAATATCCTGGACTAAAATTAAAGATTAGCGAGCTAACCACAGATCAGATCATCGATAAGCTAAGTACGCAAGTATTGGATGCGGGCATCTTGGCTACGCCTCTGAAAATTCCTTCCATTAAAGAGTTGCCACTCTTCTACGAGCAATTCGTAGTCTACGCTTCACAAAATGAAAAGCTGATGAAGAAGAAATATCTCTTGGCCGATGATATTGATGTGAACCATTTGTGGTTGTTGGAAGAAGGCCATTGCCTGCGTTCACAAGTGGTGAATTTATGCGAGCTAAAGCGAAAGGAAACTCTTTTGCAAAATTTGGACTATGAAGCAGGCAGCATTGAAACATTGAAAAAAATGGTAGACATTAACGGTGGCATCACCATCTTGCCCGAACTTGCCCTGCGCGATCTTTCCAAAACACAAATGAAAAACATACGGTTTTTCAAATCACCCGCACCAGTACGCGAAGTAAGCATTGTTACCTATCACTATTTTGTAAAGTCGCATTTGATAGAAGCGCTGAAGAAGGAGATTCTGTCTAACATACCGAAAGAAATGTTGGTGCAAGGGAGGCATGAAGTAACTTCGATTGAAAATTGAAAATCGTTGCGTTTAATTCAGCACAATTGGTTAATTTTATACAATAATGATTCATTTGTATGACAGAACTAAAGATTGAAAATAAAAGATACGTTCTTTTGCCCGAAGAAAATTATCATGCGTTACAAAAAAGAGCCTCACTTAAATCAAAAGGCGAGTCAATTTTTACCATTGACGAAGCGAGATCATATAGTAAGCAGCTAATCCGTAAATGGGCAAAAGAAAAATAACGGTAAAGCAATCTGTAGCAGATTCAATTGCTCAAGTTTCTTGGTTTATAGAATCGAAAGGCTTGATCTCTACAGCGGATAAGTATGTGGATTCTATCTATGATTTTTTTGACTCTATGGCAGACGATCGAAAATCATATTCCATTTGCCGAGATAATCAAAGATCACTTTTAGGATATAAGTGCATTTCTTTGAAGAAAATATACGGTTGTATTCGTAGAGACAGGCGAAGAAATTATTATCTGTGAATTCATTCCCTCAAAGCTCATTCATTGGTAATTTGTCAGCTATCTTGCGCCCATGAGCATCTTCTCTACCACCAGTAAAATCATTATCACGTGCCACAAACGCCTTTCCCCTTTTTTACAACAAGAAGTGGAGGCCCTTGGCTATGAGATTGACCATAAGTTTATAACTGGAATTGAATTGAGAGGAACTGTAAATGACTGCATACGGCTCAATCTTAACCTTCGCTGCGCCAGTCAAGTTTTGTACTCCTTAAAAGAATTTACGGCCAATAGTCCCGAAGAGGTTTATAAAAAATTGATAGACTACCCATGGGAGTCACTACTATCTATTGATGGATATTTTTCTGTTACCAGCAATGCCAAACACTTTACAGTAAACAATGATATGTTTGTAAATGTAAAGGTGAAAGATGCCATCGTGGATCGGATGCGGAGAGAATTGGGCAAGCGATCTGACACGGGATCGTCTTACGACAAAGCGGTGATTCATTTATACTGGAATGACAGAGAGGCTGAAATTTTCTTCGATACGTCTGGGCAAACATTGGCCAAGCACGGCTATCGAAAAATACCTGGCCAAGCACCGATGTTGGAGGCATTGGCAGCGGCAACAGTATTCACCACCAAGTGGGACAAAAAATCAGCTTTCGTTAACCCGATGTGTGGCTCTGGCACGGTAGCAATTGAAGCGGTGTTGATGGCCACGAATAGAAGACCTGGTTTGTTCAGAAAGAACTATTCTTTCATGCATGTGATTGGATATGACGCTGGTATTTATGAAAATGAATTTCAAAAACTGCAGCAACAAATAATAGACGTACCCGATCTTAAAATAATTGCCACTGATATTAGTCAAGATGCCATAGACATTTCAAAAGTGAATGCAGGTATAGCAGGGGTAGAAAAACTGATTGACTTTGATGTGTGTGATTTTGAATTGACAAAAATCCCCGAACCCCCAGGCGTCATATATTTCAATCCAGAATATGGTGAGCGACTGGGCGATGTAAAAGAATTAGAAGAAACCTACTCACGCATTGGCGATTTTATGAAAAAGAAATGCCAAGGCTACACGGGTTATATTTTTACAGGCAATCCTGACTTGGCAAAGAAAATCGGATTGAAGACGAGTAAGCGATTGGAATTTTATACCGCGCAGTTAGATTGTAGGTTGATGGAATATGAGTTGTATGGGGGGACAAGGAGAGTTGAAAAGAAAGAAGAATAATTATCAAGCATCTACTTTTTGGCTTTCTGCTCTCCAGCGCACACTACGCACTGCCTTGATTGCTTTTCGCGATTTCTTTTCCACTTGAAAAAGATCATAGTTCATTTGCATGGTCAACCAAAACTGAGGCGATTTATTGAGTGCCTTCGATAACCGCAGTGACATCACAGGGCTGACCCCTGCTTTTTCGTTTACCACGTCTGACAATACCTTTCTCGAGACTCCAATTTGTTTTGCGAAATCTGTAATGGAGATTTTCAATGGTTCGAGATATTCTTCTCGCAATATTTCTCCTGGATGGCAAGGGTTGTTCATCATAAATTAATGATGGTCTAAATAATCAACATCGTACACATGGCCGTTTTCAATTCTGAAAATAATTCTCCAGTTGCCGTTCACTTCTTTTGCCCAAAAGACTTTAGCTTTCCATGAAGTGGATGAAGACCGAATGATGGCTCTTCCAAGTCTTGAAGATCGACAGCAGCATTCAACTGGGAAGTATTCTTCTGATTCTTGGAATGTGAGCTTGGTTTAAACCTGACCGATTTCCCTTTTCATAAAATCTTTTCAATTCTTTACTGCGAAAGGTGTCGATCATGAGCTGTAACGTTAGCCGTTACAAATATAGTAATTTACCGATTATTTTTTCTATGCTAAGCTACCAGATAAACTTTCTAAAAAGATACCGTTCAAATCAATAAATGTTCATTCAAAACTCTCTATTCGAGAAAGCCAAAAGAGTTTACTATTTTACAATTTCATTTAGTAGTCTCTACTTTTGATTTTAAGAAAGGGAAACGTTTAATATAATAGAAAAATATTAATAGAAAATTTATGAAACATATACTTCCGCTCTCACTGCTTGGTTTGTTGATTTTTACTTCTTCATTCGCCCAAGAGCGCATTCTTCCAGCAGAGTCTGCAGTAACATCAACCGCGCAGGTAACCATCAAAGGAAAAGTAGTTCCTTATAAAGTTACCGCAGGCACACAACCCGTGTGGAATGCTGATGGCAAACCAAGTGCAGCTTTGTTCTATATTTATTATGAGCGCACCGATGTGACTGATAAAAGCAGACGCCCATTGGTAATCTCTTTTAATGGCGGCCCTGGTTCCGCCTCGGTGTGGATGCACGTAGCTTACACTGGGCCCAAGGCACTCAATATTGATTCAGAAGGATATCCGGTGCAGCCTTATGGAATTCATGACAACGCTCATTCTATTTTGGATGTGGCAGACATTGTTTACATCGACCCTGTGAACACAGGGTTCTCGCGTATTCTCGATACAAAAGCAGAGAAGTCAACTTTTTTTGGTGTGAATGCCGATATTAAATACTTGGCTGATTGGGTAGACAATTTTGTTTCGCGCCAAGGCCGGTGGACTTCTGCTAAATATTTGATTGGAGAAAGTTACGGCACCACACGCGTCTCTGGTCTTGCACTCGAATTGCAAAATGCACACTGGATGTATTTGAATGGGGTGATTTTAGTTTCACCAACTGACCTGGGCATTAAAAGAGATGGCGCGGTGAACGATGCATTGTCGTTGCCTTATTACACTGCAGCCGCTTGGTTTCAGAAAGTATTACCTGCCGATCTGCAACAAAAAGATTTGAACGATGCATTGACTGAGTCTGAGGCTTTTACCATCGATGAATTTATTCCAGCACTAGCTAAAGGCGGATTTTTAGAAGAGCAAAAGAAAAAGCAGATCGCAACCAAAGTGGCTCGCTACTCTGGGCTTTCAGAAAAAACTATTTTGCAGCATAACTTGATGGTGCCTACGCAATATTTTTGGAAAGATCTTTTGCGCGAAAAAGGATTGACCATTGGTAGGTTAGATTCGCGCTACTTGGGAATAGATAAACAACAGGCAGGCAACCAACCTGATTATAATTCTGAGTTGACCTCCTGGCTGCACGCATTTACACCCGCTATCAATTACTATTTGCGCGATGTACTGAAATACAAGACCGATTTGCAATACAATATGTTTGGCCCTGTGCGCCCTTGGGATAATTCTAATGATAACACGGGAGAAAATTTACGCCAAGCAATGGCAGAAAACCCATACATGCACGTAATGATCCAATCAGGTTACTATGATGGTGCTACCACTTACTTCGATGCAAAATATTCCATGTGGCAGCTTGACCCAAGCGGTAAAATGAAAGATCGTTTGCGCTTTGAAGGCTATCGCAGTGGGCACATGATGTACTTACGTGCAGAGGATTTGGCTTCATCGAATGAACATATCCGTGAGTTCATTAAGAAGAGCACACCAACGGGGGCAGCTAAGTATTAATAAGAAGCATTATAGCAGAAAACCACAGAGGGTTTCTCTCTGTGTATTTCCCTGTGCCCCCTGTGTTCTCTGTGGTTAAATAAAATTTACGGATGCTTCGCGTACCTTTCAAAAAACTCAATCACCCTGAGCATGTGATCCATCATCCTTCCAGGATTTCCACTCCGTGTGAGCTCATGTCCTTCTTTCGGGTAACGGATGTATTCCACAGGCTTGTTTAATATCTTCAAACTCTTGTAGAGCATCTCTGATTGAATCACACCCGTGCGCAAATCCACATCGCCATGAATAATGAGGAGTGGTGTGTTGATTTTATCTACGAACGAGTAAGGAGAATTCGCATCGAGCAATGCTTTGGTTTCTTTCTCCCACGGATAGCCACCGAAATGATCGGGTATCAACCGCCACGCATTGCCTTCGCCCATGAAGGTGGTGAGGTCATACACACCACGTTGTGCATTCGCTGCTTTGAAACGATTGTCATGCGAAACAATCCACGCCACCATGTAGCCTGCATAACTTCCACCTTCTACAAATAAATTATCCTTATCGATCCAGGCATGTGTTTTCATCGCTTCATCTAACGAAGCCAAAATATCTCCTGCTGGGCTGGTGCCCCAATCTTTAAAATTCGCTCGCTTGAACTTGTCGCCATAACCACCACTGCCCCGCGGGTTGGAGTAAACTACACCATAGCCCCAACTATTTTCCAATTGATATTCATGCCACATAGAAAAAACACCTGGCCCCCACATGGCCGATGGCCCACCATGAATGTTGAGGATGGTTGGATATTTCGTGCCTTCTTTTTTATTCACAGGTTCCATCACCCAGTATTGCACCTTTGTTCCATCTGGCCGAGTGAGCCAATATTCTTTGGGCGAAATAATTTGTCGCTCCTTCAACCAACCTTCATTGAGTTTGGAGATCTGTTTATTTGCTTTTGTTGCAATGCTATAAGAATAAACCTCCCACGGATTTTTCGTTTCCGTGAGTGCATACACTACACGATCACCCTGCACATCAAAATCATTTACGCCACTATCGTTGCCAATTATTTTTGCGATGGCCCCTCCCTTAGCGGGGATACTGTACAAAGGAATATCACCATCTACTTGCGCGGTGAAGTAAACCGTTTTGCTATCGTCTGCCCACGTGGCCTGCCCTGCATCACGATCAAGTGAAGAAGTTAACAGCGTAGGCTTCTCTCCATTGGCCGAAGCAGTTGCTAAAATTGACTGTGCATAAGCTCTCCCATCAGTCGTACTGACTGAGAATAAGATCGTTGAGCCGTCAGGAGAATATTGAGGATTGCTCAAACTGTAGCCTTGCCATTTGATCAGCGACTTCGCTTGCTTGGTGTCTAGATCAATCGTCCAAATATCCGCATCGCGCTCGCGGTCAGGGTGGATGTCGTACACTTTCGATTCGCAAATAATTCTCTTCCCATCGGGGCTCCACTCAGCATTGGTAAAATCTTGAAAGCCATTGGTGAGTTGCACAGGCTTGTCTTCATTGCTAATGGTTTTTACAAACAAGTGAGAATAATTTTCATCGGGCACTAAATTCAATTCGCCTTGTAAGTCTTGCCGATATAGCACACGCGGATTACTCTCGCTCGCATTTTTTGCCAACCACGCGCGGATTTCTTGCAGATTTCCATCAGGTGTTACGGTCACTTTCTTTTTATCCTCCGCCTTCATATTTTTAAAATTCGGTTCATCGCCAAGCACACGCGCAGGCCGCTCGAAGCCCCACGTTACTTTTCCCTCTACGGCATAATGCGGCAGGCTGGATGTGAAGAGAATCTTTTTTCCATCGGGGCTCCACCGCGGGTTGTTGGCACCGTGTTCTGCTTTGGTGATCACGTGCGCCTCGCCACCTGTTAGCGGCAACAACCAGATTTGTGATTTCTCATTATCCGTGCGCACAAAGGCGATGTGTTTTCCATCGGGGCTCCACTGCGGCTGGCCATCGTTTTTTTCTCCAAAAGTTAACTGCGTGGGCTCGGTGCTGCCAACTACATCAAGCAGATACAAATGACGTGTGTAGTAATACTCGTTGTCGTTCTTCACCGCCTTGCGCGTTACCACCATCACGGCCTTGTTGCCATCGGGTGAAAGTTGCAGTTGATTGGCCGTGGCGATCTTCATCAGATCAGAAGCGACAATGGGCGACTTGGTTTGCGCAAACGCAATGGAGAGCGACCCGACAAAAATGAGGAAGCGGAAAATAGTTTTCATATAGAAAATTTTAAGAATGACAGAAAGCTATTGATTAGTGGGCAGAGGTGCAAGTGGTTTTATGTGGGCGTGCCCCTCGCCCAGCCGCGAGAAAGTTTTTAGTACAGCTAGTTTTTTTCCGTTTTTTCGGAGCGAAATCTGACGTACATTTAGGGTTAAGGTGTATAAATTGGATGAATTAAATGAGGTATTGGCGGCCTGATGGAGAAGAAAAACACTAAGGTTAAAACAAATCATAGGTTTCTGGATGAAGCAGGAGATACTGCATTCTATGGTAAAGGCAAAAAGATAATAATTGGAAAGGAAGGTGTTTCCTCATGCTTTATTATTGGAATGGTAAAGTTCAGAGAACCTCTTGATGAAATACGAAATAAAATTATTGATCTGCAAAAGACGGTAGAATCCGATCCTTATTATCAAGTAAAGTCGGTTCAGAAAAAGAAATCGGGAGCAGGGTATTACTTTCATGCAACAGATGATCTTCCTGAAGTTCGAAAGTTATTTTTTGATCTGCTGAAGTCGATTAATTGCTCTTTTGAAGCGGTAGTGGGGCGTAAGAGCATTGAAAAATACGAGACTGCTCATAAAGGGAAAGAAGAATATTTTTATGCTGATCTTTTGTCTCATTTGTTAAAGGATAAACTAGAAAAAGAAGATAAACTTATTCTGAATGTGGCCGAACGCGGTAGAAGTAAAAGTCGGTAGCAGAGAAGACTGCTTTTACGCGGCATGATATAAAAGCCAATGTGGTGTTTAATGTGCTCTACCCTACACAAGAGCCATTGCTAAATGTAGCTGATTATTTTTGTTGGGCTATTCAACGCGTATTTGAAAGGGGAGAAACACGATATTACGATTTCATGATGCAGCAAATCTCTGTAGTACGAGATCTTTATGATGTTGAAAACTACAAAGATTGGAAAAACTACTATGGGCCAAAGAACCCGTTAACAGCAGATAAAAAAATAAGTCCACCATTGCACTAATCTCTTCTTGCGAAGCGAAACGACCTGAAGTCGACATTCATGCAGGGCAGACTCGGATACAAAGGTAATGGAATTTTTATAAAATGGATATTGAAACATGAATGGTCATTAAGATGCTCTAGCACCCCGTAGACTCGCAAAGCCGTGCGAAACTTCCCTTTGCGAGGGTCGGGGCTATCCTCTATACTCCTCGCGCCACCACACAATGCCAACGCTGCTGCGGGGTGCCGCTATTTGTCTTGAGCCTCCACAAAAAGTAATATGCAAAATACTATCCTGATACATATTATATTTACTAAACTAGATTACAAGAGATGGATATCAAATCAGATCAAACTACAACTAAAGACAGTCTTAACAGAAGACAATTTGCTGAAGAGATAGCTTCAAATATTTTTAATTATTTGAAAAACAATGACGAAAGCCTTGTAATAGGAATTAATGGAACTTGGGGTAGTGGCAAGTCAACCCTTTTGGGTTTCATAAAGGAAGAGTATACTAATAAAAAAGAATCGAATTTTAAACTTTTTGAGTTTAATCCTTGGATGTTTTCGGGTAAGCACGAATTGCACTCGACCTTCCTAAATGAATTCTCTATTGCCATTGGTCACAAAAAGCAAAAGCTTAGAAATACAATTGAAAAAATTTCGAATGGCTTAAGCTGGGCAGAAGAAATGGGAGGTATTGGGAAATCGGTTAATAGATTGTCGCAAACATTCTATAAAGTTTCGATCCTCGACTTAAAAAAGGAAGTCAATAAAATTTTAATTAAAGAGAAAATAAGAACGTTAGTCTTAATTGATGACGTTGATAGGTTATCTCCTTCCGAGATATTGGAAATATTCCAACTTATAAGGCTAAATGCAAATTTTTCTAACACCATTTTTTTGATATGCTTTGACAAAGCGATCGTAAAGAATTCTATCACAAATGAATTTAAGATCGATGGAGAAAAATACCTTGAAAAAATTATTCAGGTTGATTACAGCCTTCCCTCGATGTTACCAGAGGATATCGAACACATTTTTTACCAGACTCTTGATCGAATAGTCATGAAATATAGTATTGATTTTCAATCAGCAAAACTATATCATGTATGGAATTTTAGAGGGTTAAAAAATCACTTCAAAAATATCAGAGATATCAATCGTTACTTCAATGCAATACAATTTAGATTGCCCTCTTTTCATAAAAATGTTAGCGTACTTGACTTTTTGATAATTGAAGCAATTCGAATATTTGATTATAGCTCATATGAGACTATCAGGAATTATCTGAAAGAGGTTCGACAGTTTGGGAAAAATTCGAGGTTTAGTGATGAGTTAAATAAAGTTTCTGAGGGAGCAACAGGGGAACTGTACAGATATTTATTTGAAAAAAAGTATTTAAGAGAGGATGAACCTTATAGAATTATAGACATGGAATTTTTCGATAGATATTTTACTTTAAGTATCTCCAAAAGAGATATGAAAGAAGAGGATCTTCAGATGTTTTTAAATTTAAAAGATTCAAATGACAGGATTCTTTTTCTTAAAAATGTAATTGAAAGTGAGAAGATGCAATTTTTATTGATGAGGTTGGCCTTGCCTTCATCATATAATGGTAGTAATATTGATAGTAAAGGTTTGATCTCTTCATTACTTGGAGTATGGATTGGGTATGAAAAGGAGTTTCTTTCATCTTGGAGAAACTTATGGAATGTTTTGAAAATAATTATTTCTAGGTTTGAAGATAAAAATGACGGTTTTCAATTTTTATTAAAGGAGATTAGCTTATCAGATATGAATTTTAACCCAGCGAGATTTGTACTGAAATGGTTTCTGTTAAAGAACACAGATGAAGTGATTGATAAAGATATTCTACACTTCATACCCTTTTTGAAAGCCAAGAAAAGCTTATTAGAAGAGAGTATTAAGAAAAATATAGGGGACTTTTCAGGATCATTTTTTTATTTTTCCAAGACGAAGAATTTTTATGCTTTGATTTTTCTAACGAGCCGAGCCCAATATTTGCCCGAAACTTATGTTGGAGTAATCAATCATATATTAGAAAACGAAAATGGAATTTTTATATTACTAAATATTTTTGTCAATAGAGACTCAACTACTAGCGCGCCTTTTGGTGTTGACCCTAAATATATCTCATTACTTTTACCTCAAGAGATCAAAGAGAACTTTCATCGAAAACTGAAAGCCATTGATTCAAGTATTCTTCCGAAAAATGATGGAATGACAATTCAATATTTTCTTGAGTACTTAGATCAAGAAAATGAAAAAATCGAAAAATGAGTTTCCCTTTGTTGAAGTTGGTCTAAATCTGTTTTTGCAGATCGCTCGACCTGCAAAGTGGAGAAAAGCAAAAAATGACCTTGCCACTTTTTTATGGCGTGAATAATTTATTTAAAAGTTGGTCAGGCGACCAACTTTAGCGAGGAGAATAAAGCACATTACTCATTTATGCTGCAAAGTATATCACCCATAACTAAAGTATTTCAAACTAGCGGAAGTAATCCTGTTAAGGTGTTATGCAGCGATGTGAATGAATACGTTTGTAAATACAGCAGAAGTAATCTTGCCACAGGGCTATTCAATGAATACTTGGCAGCGGTATTTTTGAAAATTTGGAAACTTAGAGTTCCTGATTTTAGTATTGTGACGATACAGCCGAATCATGTAACCGATGAATTTATAAGCAATACAGTGCAGCCACGGTTTTTTCAAATCCCTACATTTGGCTCAAAGTACATTGAACATGCAAAGGAAATAGACCCATCCATTGTTGCTATTGAAGATGATAAGAAGCTGATTAAGAAAATTGTGAATAAAGAAGATTTGCTCGCCATTTCTTTGTTTGATTTGTGGATGGGCAATGAAGATAGAAGCCATAACAATTATAATCTACTACTACAAACTGATCCAGACTATGTATTTATGCCGATCGATCATGAAAGATGTTTTAATGGAAACAGTATGACCGTGGATAGAGGAATGGTGTTGTTGACGGAAGAGGAGACACTTCTCAACACAGAACTCACTTCGCTTATTTTGAGGAACTTTAAAGGATTGCCCGCGTTAGTTGAAGAGATTGCTTCCAATTATTACCTTTGGGTTGCAGATTGCGAAGAAAGCCTTGAAAACACTGTAAATAGCATGCCTGATCAGTGGGGTATTGCCAAAGCTGATAAAATAACCTTGCTGAGAGCCACGTTATTCCAACAAAGTTGGATTGACGAATGCAAGAATACTTTTAAGGACTATGCAACTAGATTTTTATTATCGTGAACGCCATGAACTCATTTTATTCCATACTAACAGTACCGATCAGACCTTCTAGCCAGGAGCAGTTAACTATTGGATTGCTTTTGGTGGATGATCGAAATCTACTGTTCAAATTTTCTGCTCGGAAACTGGAATTCATCAAAAAATTATTGCCCGAGAATTCCTTCAATTTGTTGAAGTCGTATATTTTCGGTCTCACGGAGAAGCTTACAAGTGAAGATGAAAGAATGAGAGTCAAATTCAGCAAAACAGAATTTGTTAGTTATCTCTCAAACTACAATAGCAATCTTTTGACGTTTTCTAAACCAACCCTTATTGAATTAGACGTTACCGATGAAAGCTTTCGGAAGTTGTTTGAAAAGTTTATCTTTCAATATGAGGTAGATATAACTCAAGATGTTTTGAAAGAGTCCGTTACTTTAAAAGAGCGACTTAAATTAAATCTTTACCCAAAGATTAAAGAGAGAGTTAATCTTAATCAAACCATTACAGTAAAGGAAGTTCCCAATTTGTTAGTGCCAAGTGTAAAGGTCAATTTCATTGGCCAAAATAATCTACCAGTTGCGGGCCATGGCGTAGATTTTGAAAGCACCACCGCATCAATCAGTAATAGCATATCAAAACTAATCAGCTTGATCAAAGCCTTTGATATGGATGATAAGAAAGGTCAATACTACATCATTGGCAAAGAGCCTGATAAAAAAGCATTTGCAGAACAACATAGCAACTGGCAACATATTCGTCAGTCGAATCTTATTGAATTCGTTGATGTAGATGATATGGATCAGATTGCATCTTATGTTGAGCAACATAATGTGAGACCTTTTGTGGTAGGCTAATCCTGAATCCTCCTCAACAAACTTTAATGTTCGCATTTGCTTCTCTCCGAGAGCATTTTCTTATTACTGATCGTTGATCATTTTGCTAAAATAAAAACCCCCCATCCATCCACTACCTTTATACATCTAGCTAAACGACAATGAAAAACTGGTTTGAGATAGACAACGTTGACGAACTGGACTCACCTTTCTTAATGGTATTTCCAGATCGAGTAAAAGAAAACATCAGAATACTCAAAGAATTTATTCAAGATGTGACGCGCCTTCGCCCGCACGTAAAAACCAACAAATGCTCAGAGGTTTGTCAATTGATGATGGATGCTGGCATTAAAAAATTCAAAGCAGCTACCATTGCCGAAGCAGAGATGCTTGCCATGATTGGCGCACCCGATGTATTGCTGGCGTATCAACCCGTGGGGCCGCGCAGGTTTAGATTGATTCAACTCATCAAAAAATTTCCTGCTACAAAGTTCGCTTGTTTGGTAGACAACGAAGTCACCGCTGCTGAACTAGCAGCCGCTGCAAAAGAGCAAGGTGTAACCGTCAATGTCTTTTTGGATTTGAATGTGGGCATGAACAGAACGGGCATTGTGCCAGAACAAGCGCTTCCACTGTTTTTGTATTGTCAATCGCTTTCTAGCATTATGCCAATTGGCTTGCACGCCTATGATGGCCATAATCGCGATGCCGATCTCGCAACCCGCACTGCGGGAGCAGATGAAGGCTATGCGCGAGTCGAGAAATTGCACAAAGCGATTGTAGATCAAACAGGTATTTTAGCAACCATTGTTACCAGTGGCAACACTACTATTTCTATCCACGCCAAAAGAAAAAATGTAGAATGCAGTCCCGGTACATTTATATTTTGGGACTATGGCTACTATAAATTATTTACAGAGCAGCATTTTGTTTTCGCAGCCATTTTGGTCACACGTATTATCTCTAAACCCGATGCGGAAACGATTTGCATCGACTTGGGGCATAAGGCGGTGGCTTCAGAAAATCCGCTTAACCAACGAATTTATTTTCTCAACGCGCCTGAGTTGCAACCTGTGGGGCATAGCGAAGAGCATCTTATTTTAAAAGCAGAGAAAGGCAATGCATACAAAGTAGGAGATGTGTTGTATGGCGTTCCGTTTCATGTTTGCCCAACCGTGGCGTTGCATGAAACATTAGCGGTTGTTGAAAACAATAATGTGATCGGTAGTTGGAATGTGGTGGCGAGGAAAAGGAAGATTTCGGTGTGATAAAAAGAGATTCTACTATTGATCGCTCACTTCCCAGATGGGCACATATTATCTATGCTCCAGAGGAGCTTCCAGTCTATAGAAAGCTTGCTCAACTAGCCTTTTAGGCTCCGTAGGAGCCTCCTATAAAATCGGTTATAATATTTTTCATTAACACAAAAGACACTTTTTACAATTTGAATTTAGGTGGCTCCTCTGGAGCCGTTCCGTCTGTAAATGTTTTTCTACAAACAGGAAGCTCCTCTGGAGCAGAATACGGCAAAAGATGACAAACAATAGACTAGAGGACAGGTAGGCCTCATGCTTCAAGCTTCACGCTGCTTATCCCAAGGATTCCATCGGAGAAGCATGTAGCTAATAATTTCAATTGCACCTAGGATAATTAAATTGTAATTTTCAATTCTATACCTATCCTATGAATAAAAATACTTTTAAAATTCTCAGCTTACTGCTCTTTGCATTTCTTTTTTCTTGCCAACCGAAAACCGCAGAAGTAAAAAATGACAATGCCTACCTCGAAGAGATTACCGTTCGTCAACTGCGAGAAGGTTTTCAAAAAGGAACTTTTACCAGTGAGCAAGTGGTGCGTGATTACTTGGCGCGCATAGAAACCATCGATAGAAAAGGCCCTGCCATCAACTCCATCATTTTTGTAAATCCCAAAGCCATTGAACAAGCGAAGGAACTTGATGCAGAAAGAAAGAATGGAAAAATACGTGGGCCATTGCATGGCATCCCAATTATTTTAAAGGACAATATTAATACTGATGATATGCCGACTACGGCAGGCGCTACCGTATTGCGAAATTCGTATCCGCCTCACGATAGTTACATCGCAAAACGATTAAGAGAAGCGGGAGCAATCATCATCGCAAAAGCAAACCTGAGCGAGTGGGCAAATTTTCGTGGCGATATGTCATCGAGTGGGTGGAGTGGAGTAGGGGGTCAAACAAAAAATCCTTATGTGCTTGATCGCAATCCATGTGGTTCTAGTTCTGGTTCGGGTGCGTCTATTGCAGCGAGCCTCGCAGCATTTGCCATTGGCACAGAAACGAATGGCTCCATTGTTTGTCCATCTAATAACAATGGGCTTGTTGGCTTGAAACCAACGGTGGGTTTGCTAAGCCGCAGTGGAATTATTCCGATTTCGTTCACACAAGACACTCCTGGCCCGATGGCGCGCACCGTGGAGGATGTTGCGATCAGCCTTGGTGTGATGGTTGGAATTGATTCGACAGATAGCAAGACGGCAGCGTCTGAAGGAAAATTTAAAAATGATTACACGCCTTTTTTAAAAGCAGATGGATTGCGTGGGAAGAGAATCGGCCTTTTAAAAAAGAGCATGGGTTATCACGCCAAAGTAGATACGTTGATGAAGCAGGCGATAGCCGATTTGAAAAAGCAAGGCGCGGAAATAGTCGAGCTAGATTTTAGTTTAGATCGCGGTGCGAATGGTTCTTCCTTTCAAGTTTTGTTGTATGAGTTTAAAGATGGGTTGGAAAAGTACTTTTTGAGTTTAGGCAATAAAGCTCCTGTTAAAACCTTAAAGGAGTTGATTGCCTTCAACAAAAAAGATTCTATTGAGCTTCGCTACTTTGATCAACTCTTGTTAGAGCAGACCGATGCAAAAGGTGACCTGCAATCCAAAGAATACAAAGATGCATTAACAACCATGTTGAAAGCCACCCGTGAGAATGGCATTGATAAATTATTGAAAGAAAATTCATTGGATGCTTTAATGGCACCTACTGGCTCACCCGCATGGAAAACAGATTTAGTGAATGGCGATCATTTCATAGGGGGCAGTTCATCGCTAGCCGCTATTTCAGGTTATCCATCCATTACAGTGCCGATGGGTTTTGTAGATGAACTTCCTGTTGGTGTCTCTTTTTTCAGTACTGCGTGGACAGAGCCGCTCTTGTTGGAAATAGCTTTTGCGTATGAGCAAAGCACGAAACATCGTAGGGCGCCTAAGTATATTCCTTCTAATTAAGCTTAGGTTCTTTTTTTGCCACGAATTCACGAATAAACACGAATGGATGCATGACAATTTGTAGAATCTGCATTTTGCCGTGTATCCACACGAATAATGCAAGAAAAAAATTCGTGTTTATTCGTGAATTCGTGGCAAATCTTTTGACCTATTTGTAGTCCAAACGATCACATTTATTTATAGGGCATCTCTAAAAACACTGTCAGGTTAAGCCTGTCGAAACCCTTTCATTGGTCTTCGGCTATGTAACCGACTTCCACAAGTTCAGTCTGACAGTGCTACTTGAGTTTTTAGAGATGCCCTATAACTAATAACATTACTGCTATGGCAGAATGGTTATCAAGGCGTCATGACACCTTTGAGGTGTCTGACGACTAATTTCTATTTTTTCCCTTCCCCCACCGGCAACTCCACCTTCTCGCCCCACACATATTTATTAAACCATTGCCAATTGTGCCAGGTAGCGGCCAGACGCTCTTTGGGCTTGGAGATGCTGTGGCCAAAACCTTTGTAAACGATCAACTCGCTTGGTACTTTTTTATCGCGCAGACCTTGAAGCAATTCATAAGCGTTGGAGATGGGCACACGCTTGTCTAGTTCTCCGTGTTGGATGAGTGTGGGTGTCTTTGCGTTGTTGATGTTGGTCATCGGAGAAGTTTTTTTGTAGATCAATTCATCGCTCCACGGTGTGGATTTTAAATATTGCCGCGTGAATGGATGGATGTCTGTGCTGACATAGTACGTTACCCAATTGCTGATGCCCGCGCCAACAGAGATGGCTTTGAACACATTGGTGTTGGTGGTGAGGAATGCAGAAATATATCCACCTTGGCTCCAGCCCATGCTGCCCATTTTTGTTTTATCGATCATGCCCTGCTTGTCCAAGTAGTCGATGCCACTCATCACATCCCACATATCGCCCACGCCCAAGTTTTTTACATTGAGCGAGCGGAATGCTTCGCCATAACCAGTAGAGCCTCGATAATTGGGTCGAAGTACCAAACAACCTTTGTCCAGCCATTGCAAAATCGGATAGACATAACCAGGAACAGGCGTAGGCGTGTCAATACCTGTTGGGCCACCGTGAATCATTACCAGTAACGGATATTTTTTTGTGGGATCATAATTTTTTGGTTTGTGCAGTACACCTTCAATGGTGGCACCATCTTTACTCTTCCAACTGATCACTTCGCTTTGTGCGGTTTTCCAATTAGAAATTTGCGCAGTCACGTCTGTGATTTTTTTCAACTCATTACTATTGATATTTCCTGTGAATACTTCCGTGAGTTGATCGCCATTGCGCCCTGTGCAAGCGAATTGCTGTCCGTCTTTTGAAAAAGAAATTCCAAAAATCTGTTCAGGTGCGCTTTTAAGAACGGTGTGCGCTCCTGTTACTGGTTCGATGCGATATAGCGGACGTTTTGTTTTGTTCCAAACGGAACTATAAATTCCTGAGGCTTCCCATATAAATCCACCTAAGTCTTCATCCAATGTTTGAGCTAATTGTCGGGATGTTTTTGTATCGATATGGATGGCAAACAATTTTGAGTTGGCATAAAAATTAGAAACGCTATCGCTCTTGGTGGTGTACAAAATTTCTTTCGAGTCGGGCGACCAATCTTCAAAAGAATCAGAGCTTGGGTTATTGACAACGAGAGTGATTTTCTTAGTAGCTAAATCTACCACTGAAACATTTGAAAAGGTGGTAATGAATGGATCTGGCTGATGACTGAATGCCACTTTGGTTCCATCGGGAGAAATACCAAATCCAACAACAGTAAATTTCCCTTCGGTGATGCGCTGCGCTTTGGGCAACTCAATACAACCAGCTTTTACTTTTAGTGAGTCGATGGTTTCGTAGCAGGGTCGTTCAGTGGGGTCTATCATTTCTGGTTTGAAATCAACTTGCCATAAATGTGAGAACGTGTAATCTTTGTCGTCTATTTCAAATCCACCATAGCGTTTGTCACGCTCCTTTTTTGTTTTATCTTCTTTCTCAGGCTTCAAGAAAATAATCGAGTTGCCAGATGGATGCCAATCAAATGACGACACCCCTTCTTCTTCTTTGGTAACTGCACGCGCCTCGCCACCTTCTGTGCGCAGAATGTAAATTTGATTTTTATTTCCGCGGTCAGCTAGAAAAGCAATCCAGTTGCCATCTGGTGAAAAAGCGGGATTGGTGCTGCTGCTTTTTGCAGTGTTGGTAATTTGAAATGGCTTGCTTCCATTTTTACTCAACCAAATCTCCACATCAAAACGGTTGTCGTTCCAATCGGTAGTTTGTATTGTAAAAGCTACCTGGTTGCCATCGGCAGAGAGGGTGACACCGGCCACACTCCGCAGAGAGATCACTTCTTCGAAGGAAGGAACACGCTGGGCAAATAATGAATAAGAGAGAAATGTAACGAAGAATAGACTCGTAAACAGTTTGACATATTTCGGCCTGTGGGGAAACAGACCTAGGAGTTGCAGGTGTAGCATTAGATACGCACACACTTCGGCCAGGGATAGAAGCGAAAAGCCCGAAGTGCGTTTGGTTTGTGCGTGGACGGACTTGTAGCGGATAGCCCGACTGGCCGCCAAAAGAATTTTATAAAATGACTCTCCCTTTATCATAGGAATAGGTTTAAGGTGATTTAAAGATGGTAAAAAGAAATTAAGATTTGAAAACACATCCGTACCAGTGGCAGGTAGCTTTTACCATTGGTGGAAGTTGGGTTTTGTTGTTGGCTGCTATTAGATAAATTAGGGGCAGTGAGTAGAAATACTCTTCCCTTTAAAAACACATTCCATTTTCCATGACAAAATTACTATTCATTACCTTAGCAGTAGTCACCTCACTAACAGTGCAAGCCCAAACAGCGCAAGACTCAGTAGACATAAGAAGAGTAGCCTTAGCATACATTGAAGCACAGCATACACCCAATCCTAAGCTGATGGAAGGAGCACTACATCCCCGATTGGTAAAGCGATCGGTTTTTAGAAGTAAGGCCACACAAAAGGATTACATATCTGAATATTTCACAGAGAACATGGTGATCCTTGCTGAAACCTATAATAAGAAAGGGGACAAGTTTCCTAAGAACCCAAAGAAAGAAGTGAAGCTACTCGACATCTCGGCTCGAACGGCCTCTGTGAAATTAATTGCTGATGATTGGATTGATTACATGCACATTGTAAAAACAAATGGAGAATGGAAAATAATAAATGTCCTTTGGCAGTACAATAATTTATCAGAACATCAATAACTTATACTTTAACAACATAGCCTACCGTATGAAAACCTTCCACCTCGTTCTCTTTTTCGTTGCTTTGTCAGTTTCGGCATTGGCACAGCCAAGCACCATACCCGTTGCCGATAACTTGGTTACGGATGGCATACCTTCTTTATCACTCGCTTATGTAAGCGATGTTAAAAATTATACCGAGTCGAGATCGGCTTCTTTTGCCGCATGGCATCCGCTGCGCAAAGAGATGATGATCTCCACGCGCTTTGCGAACAGCAGTCAACTTCATTATGTAAAAATGCCTGGGGGCGACCGCAAGCAAATTACTTTTTTTGATGAACCAATTGGTGGTGCTTCGTTTGAACCAACTAAGGGCGAATATTTTTTATTTACCAAAGACATTGGCGGCAATGAGTTTTCACAAATCTATCGCTTTGATGTGGCCACCAAGAAAATCACTTTGTTGAGCGATGGGCTTCGCTCGCAAAATGGAGGCATGCGGTGGAGCCACAAGGGAGATCGCATGGCGTACGGTACCACTTCGAGAAATGGCAAAGACCGCGATATGCACACTATGAACCCGCTTGATAAATCAACAGATAAAATGATTTTAGAAAACAAAGGTGGAGGTTGGGGCGTAGTGGATTGGTCTATGGATGATTCTAAATTATTAGTAAGCGAATCCATTTCCATTAACGAATCGCGCTTGTATTTGACAGATGTTGTAACAGGAATAAAAATGCGATTGCTGCCAGAAAAAGACGAGCGTACTAACTACGATGGTGTTTCTTTTTCAAAAGATGGAAAGGGCATTTACATTATTACCAACAAAGACAGTGAATTCAATCGCTTGGCTTATTATGATTTGGCTACTAAAAAAACCACATTCATTTCTACCTCCATTCCATGGGATGTAGAATCGGCAACACTGTCTGATGATGGAAAACAAATGGCATTTGTTACCAATGAAAACGGCTTATCAAAATTGTTTGTGATGCAAACCAGCACGATGCAATTTGCGGCAATGCCCAGCTTACCAACGGGTGTGATCGGTGGAATTGATTGGTACCAAGATTCTAAATCAGTGGGCTTGACATTTTTAAGTTATGATGCTTCTGCTGATGTGTATGAATACAACACCGAGAGCAAACAACTTACTCGCTGGACGGAAAGCGAACTAGGGGGCATGGATGTTTCTGGTCTGCCAGCACCACAGCTCATCTCTTGGAAATCGTTTGACGGGAAAATGATTTCGGGTTATCTCTATAAAGCCTCGAACAAATTTTCAGGCAAGCGACCAGTGATGATCAACATCCACGGTGGGCCAGAGGGGCAATCTCGACCTACATTTTTAGGACGATTAAATTATTTTATTAACGAAATGGGCGTCTCCATCATTTTTCCCAACGTGCGCGGCTCTACAGGCTATGGTAAAACTTTTGTCGATTTAGATAATGGAATGAAGCGAGAAGAATCAGTAAAAGATATTGGCACGCTAATCGATTGGGTTGCCCAACAAAATGAATTGGATGCAAACAGAATCATGATCACGGGCGGAAGTTACGGAGGCTACATGACATTGGCCGTTGCGTATTTGTTCAGCGATAAAATCCGTTGCTCGTTGGATGTGGTCGGTATCTCTAACTTCAACACGTTTATGAAAAACACAGAAGCGTATCGCAGAGACTTAAGGCGCGTAGAGTATGGTGATGAGCGCGATCCTAAGATGGCCGCTTATTTTGAAGCGATTGCTCCGCTCAACCACATTGATAAGATCAAGAAACCGTTATTCATTGTGCAAGGTGGTAATGACCCACGCGTGCCATTCACCGAATCGATTCAGATGAAAGACAAGATCAAACAAAACGGTGGCACAGTTTGGTTTTTGATGGCGAAAGATGAAGGCCACGGTTTTCGTAAAAAAAATAATCAGGATTTTCAGTTTTATGCAACTGTCGAGTTTATGAAGAGGTTTTTGGTGGATTAAAAGTAAATACCATACCCTAAAGAACCTGAAGGTGCTAAAGACCCGAGGGGTTTCTCAAAAACCCCTCGGGTCTAGTACCCTCGGGCAATGGCTGTGACCTTTTGAAATGCACCCTAATATAATCTTCCTCTTACTTTCCCTATATTTGTATTCGATTTGAAACGTTTACTCTCCATATCACTCCTCGCTTTGTACCTCACTTCATTCACCGAAGTGCATGAGGTATTGCGCTTGCCTTTGCTGTTCGAGCATTATGCCGAGCATAAATTACAAGTGAACGATATGTCGTTTGTAGAGTTTTTGGCAATGCACTACAAAACAGATGTAGCACACGATGATCAGGACAATCAACTTCCCTTTAAAGTACCCGGTCATTCTTTTGCTGTACCAGCCTTTGCATTGCCCATTCAAAAAATAATTGTTTTCGAAACAATCCCTCTCGCTACTGTAAGTCATTCATTTCAATATACAGAGGGTTCATTCTCCTCTCACCTCGAAGCAATTTTTCAACCTCCCCGACACGCTTAAGTTTTTATACTGATGTCTATCAGTCTTAAGATCTTTTGGAGAGTTCAAAACTTTCTAAAAGATGATTTTCTATTAATTTAAAATAATCAACACTGTAAACGCGTATGCTCAATAGCATCATTTCCTTTTCCATAAGGAATAAAATAATTATTGGTTTGCTCACATTAGCACTAGTTCTTTGGGGTGGCTATTCACTTACGCAGTTGCCCATTGATGCTGTACCAGACATCACCAACAACCAAGTGCAGGTGCTTACGGTATCACCTTCGTTGGCCGCACCAGAGATTGAACGGCTCGTTACATTTCCGGTGGAGCAAGCCATGGCTACCATTCCTGGCATTGTGGAGATGCGATCTTTTTCGCGCTTCGGGCTTTCTGTAGTAACCATCGTTTTTACCGATCAAACCGATGTGTATTGGGCGCGGCAGCAAGTGAACGAGCGGTTATCGTTGGCAAAAAATTCTATTCCTCTTGGTTCGGGCAATCCCGAGCTGGCTCCACTCTCAACTGGCTTGAGTGAAATCTACCAATACATCCTTCGACCTAAAAAAGGTTTTGAAGAAAAATACGATGCCATGGAGCTGCGCACTATTCAAGACTGGATTGTGCGCAGGCAATTGCTCGGCACCGAAGGCGTTGCAGACGTGAGCAGTTTTGGTGGCCATGTCAAGCAATATGAAATCGCTTTCGATCCTGACAAACTGCGAAGTATGAATATTAGCGTAAGCGAAATTTTTTCTGCACTTGAAAAAAATAATCAGAACACAGGCGGTGCCTACATCGATAAAAAGCCGTATGCCTACTTCATACGCAGCGAAGGATTAGTAGAAAGCCTCGAAGACATTGAAAAAATTGTAATTAAGAATGCGGCCAATGGGCTCCCTGTATTAATACGAAATGTTGCCACCGTGCGCTACGGTTATGCCACGCGCTATGGGGCTATGACTTTCAATGATCAAGGTGAAGTAGTAGGTGCACTTGTTTTAATGTTGAAGGGGGCTAACTCTTCCTTTGTTATAAGCAAAGTAAAAGAGCGCATAGAGCAAATCAAAAAAACATTGCCAGAGGGTGTAGAGATCGAACCGTATTTAGATCGCACCAAGTTGGTCAACAATGCCATCAGCACAGTAACTAAAAACTTAGCAGAGGGGGCACTTATTGTGATTTTTGTGTTGGTGCTGTTCCTTGGCAATCTACGTGCAAGCTTAATAGTAGCTTCGGTCATTCCGTTAGCCATGTTGTTTGCGGTGTCTCTCATGCACTTGTTTGGCGTATCGGGCAACCTCATGAGCTTGGGAGCCATTGATTTTGGTTTGATTGTAGATGGAGCCGTGATTATTGTGGAAGCAACCATGCATCATTTAGGCTTACGCCAATCTGTAAAACGATTGACACAATCTGAAATGGATGCAGAAGTATACGAGTCCGCTTCAAAAATCAGAAACTCAGCAGCCTTTGGAGAAATCATCATTTTGATCGTGTACATCCCCATTCTCACTTTAGTTGGCATTGAAGGAAAAATGTTTAGACCTATGGCACAGACTGTGGCCTTTGCCATTGTGGGGGCACTTATTTTGTCTATCACGTACGTGCCTATGATTTCTTCTTTGCTGCTGAACAAAGATCCGCATCCAAAAGAAAATATTTCCAATAAACTCATGCGCTCTTTCCATAGAGCCTACTTGCCGCTCATTCATTTTTCTCTAAGGAAGAAAATGATTGTTATCATGTCATCCATCCTGCTATTTATTGTTGGTGTGCTTATTTTCTTCCGCTTAGGCGGAGAGTTTATCCCCACATTGGATGAGGGAGATTTTGCTGTGGAAACGAGATTGCTAACGGGCAGTTCACTTTCGCAAATGGTGGAAACCACGCAAAAAAGTTCGCGCATCTTGCTCAACAATTTTCCTGAAGTAAAAGAAGTGATCGGCAAAATAGGCACTTCGGAAATTCCGACTGACCCGATGCCTATTGAAGCTGCTGATTTAATCATCGTATTGAAAGACAAAGACGAATGGACAAGCGCTTCTTCACGCGATGAGCTGGCCGGTAAGATGTCAAAAAAATTAGAAGAGGAAATGCCAGGCGTGTTGTACGGCTTTCAACAACCCATTCAAATGCGCTTCAACGAATTGATGACGGGCGCACGCCAAGATGTGGTAATAAAAATTTATGGCGAAGATTTAGCAATGCTTGCTTCTTATGCAGAGCAGATTGGAAAAATTGCTTTGCATATCCAAGGCGCGCAAGACATTTACGTAGAACCTATTGAAGGCTTATCACAATATGTGGTAAAGTTTGATCGCAACAAATTGGCGCAGTTTGGTTTGAGCATAGATGAGGTGAATCGCGTGCTGCGCAGTGGCTTTGCGGGAGATGCTGCGGGCTGGGTGTATGAAAAAGAAAAGCGTTTTGATTTGGTCATTCGACTAGATGAAAAAAAACGACAAGGCATAGAAGACATCAAGGGGCTTTATGTGACCACCTCCACGGGAAAACAAGTTCCGCTTGAGCAACTGGCTACGATTGAATTGAACTCGGGTGTCAACCAAATTCAGCGTGACGATGCCAAGCGCAGGATTGCTGTCGGTTTTAATATTCGTGGCCGCGATGTGCAGACGATAGTAAAAGAGATGAACGAAAAAATAAATTCACAATTAAAATTAGAGCCAGGCTACTTCATCAAGTATGGAGGCTCTTTCAAGAATTTGGAAGAAGCCAAACAACGATTGATGGTAGCCGTACCTGTCGCGCTGGCTCTAATCTTCCTACTGCTCTATTTTACATTTCATTCTTTCAAACAAGGGCTGTTGATTTTTACGGCCATTCCACTTTCCGCCATTGGTGGTATCATCGCATTGTGGCTCCGCGGTATGCCATTCAGTATTTCGGCAGGCGTTGGCTTCATTGCGTTGTTTGGTGTGGCCGTACTTAACGGAATAGTTTTGATTGCCGAATTCAACCGACTAAAAAAAGAAGGAAGCTTATCCATACACGATATTGTTTTGAAGGGAACAGAAACTCGACTCCGCCCTGTGCTGATGACCGCCTTGGTTGCATCACTTGGCTTTTTGCCAATGGCATTGTCGCAAGGCTCAGGTGCAGAGGTGCAGCGGCCATTGGCCACAGTTGTCATTGGAGGATTGATCACCGCCACATTGTTAACACTAGTCGTTCTTCCCGTGCTATATACTTATTTCGAAAAAGAGATTCAAATTGATTGAGATATGAAATTCAAGACTGAGATTTTAAAATTCAAAATACTTGGCGGCCTGGCGAGGCGCCATCGGGCTGTCCGCTACAAGTCCGACCGCGCGCAAAGCCAACACACGGAGTTTATCCCGAGCATAGCCTCGGGAGGCTTTTCGCTACCATCCCTGGCCGAAGCTCGATCAAAGTTTAGAGCTTTGTTAATTATCAATTGCTCTTCCATATTCTCTTTCGATGAGATTCTTGCGGCAGAGCCGCAAAATATTTGTAGTGAGGCTAACAGAGGCAGCACAAGGTGCAGCGCACCGAAACATTTCCATTTCATTCGCACAATAAATACTACGGTGCTACACACCTACATCCACCAAATATATTTGTTCCTACAAATATTTGGCGGCTCTGCCGCTTGTGCTGCTGAAATACGTCAGAACAAAGACTACGAGACATTTAACACAAAGCACAAAATTCACATTTTCTCAATTGCTCCCGATAGCTTTCAGAAATTGTTGACTGTAAACCGCTCCCGTTTCATCAACTCGCAGTCACTGCCTACTGCCCATTGCCTATTGCCTACTTTTCTTTTCTGCCTTCTCTTTGCCTTCACAACAAACGCTCAAAAACTCACGCAAGACCAAGCCGTGCAGACCGCATTAAAAAATAATCAACTCATCAAATCAGCAGAATACCAAATTGATTATTACAAACAATTAAAAAAAACAGGGACAGATATTGGAAAACTTTCTGCCACGTGGATGCACGGCCAGTACAACTCCATTTTACAAGATAATAACGTGACATTAACACAGTCTATTCCATTCCCAACTACATTGAGAAACCAAGTGCGTCTGGGGCGAGAGCAAGTGGTGGGAGGGCAAAAAAATCTGATTGCGTTGCAAAATGAATTAGCCTTTCAAGTGAAGTCTGCTCACGAACAAATGCTTTATCAAGAGGCACTGAAAACATTGCTCTTATCTCAAGATAGTTTGTACAATGATTTTGCTCGCGCTTCTTCACTCCGATTTAAAACAGGTGAAAGCAATTTATTGGAAAAGACAACAGCCGAAACCCAATCCTTGGAAGTGAAGAATCAATTGCAACTCAATGAGGCGGACATCCAAATTTCAGCCACACATCTTCAAGCGCTACTCAAAAGTGATTTGCCCGTTTTCAATTCGGAGCAATTACAAAAACGCCCGTTGCCATCTTCCGCGGATACTGCATCATTGAAAAGCAATCCGCAACTTGATTTTTTAAAACAGCAAGTAGTGATCAGCCAACAAACAAAACGAGTAGAACGCAGTCGCGTAATGCCCGACTTAATGGTTGGTTATTTTGTTCAAAGTCTCACAGGGGTGCAAAACATTGATGGACAAGATCAATTTTTCCCAAGTAGCAAAGCCTTTCAAGGTTTTCAATTAGGGCTTGCCATTCCTGTTTGGATTGCTCCTCACTTAGCGCGGGCAAAAGCAGCATCCTTTCAAGAGCAAGCATCACAAAAAAGTACCGAGCATTTTGAAACAATGCTAAAAGGTGATTACGCACAAGCATTGCGTGAATTGGATAAAAATTTAGCCAGTTTGAATTACTATGAGAGCAGCGCCCTGAAAAATGCCGATTTGATTATCACACAGTCGCGCAAAGCATACAAGAGCGGAGAGATCGGCTACTTGGAATATTTGCAGTCATTGAAAACAGCCTTGTCAATAAAAAACAATTATTTGCAATCGCTCACTCAATACAACCAGTCTATTATTAAACTTGAATTCCTGCTAGGAAAATTTTAATTGAATGAAAATGAAAGACAATCTTATCCATAATTGCTATAAACCGGCCTGTCCGGCAGGCACGGACCCAAAGACACAAAGTGCTTACGTTCTTTTTATTTGCTTCATCTTATTTGCTTGCGCAAGCAAATCAGAAAAAAACAAAGATGGTTCTATGACCAAAGCTGAAAGTATAAACTCAAACGAAGTTACTTTGAGCGAAGAGCAATTCAAATCGTTGGGTATTGAATTGGGTAGCCCACAGATGAGGAGCATTAGTGGATCGATAAAAGCGAATGGGATGCTGGATGTGCCTCCGCAAAACTTAGTAACCATTTCTGCACCGCTCGGTGGATTTGTAAAAAATACTGAGTTATTACAAGGTATGAAAGTAAAAAAAGGCCAAACGGTAGTAGTAATGGAACACCCTGACTACATACAACTGCAAGAAGATTACTTGACAACGAAAAACCAATTGGAATTTTTAGAATTAGAATATCAACGACAGGAAGAACTAGCAAAAGAAAACGTGAACGCTGCCAAAGCATTGCAACAAGCAAAGTCAAATTACTTTGGTGTAAAAGCAAAAGCGCAAGGATTAAGGGCGAAACTGAAACTCATCAATATCAATCCACAAGAAATTGAGTCAGGAGAAATTAAAAACACGATTTCAATTCCTTCACCCATTGCTGGTTTTGTTACGCAAGTGAATGTGAACATTGGCATGCACGTGAACCCTACCGAAGTGATGTTCAAAATTGTGGACACCGAACATTTGCATGCGGAGGCTCAGGTTTTTGAAAAAGATATTACACAACTTAAAATCGGTCAGCTTGTTCGCGTTTATTTATCTAATGAAAATAAAGAGCGATTGGCAAAAATATTTTTAATAGGCAAGGAAATTTCCCCTGAACGAACTGTGCGCGTACATTGTCATTTGGAGGAAGAAGACATTGCCTTGATACCAGGTTTATATTTCAAAGCACTCATTGAAACAGATTCACATCAAGTTGCTACCTTACCTACTGAAGCTATCGTGAATTTTGACAACAAGCAATTTGTTTTTGTAGAACGTGAAGTGGGAACCCGCAAATATGAAATGGTGGAAGTAAAAACAGGAGAATCAGAAAGCGGTTTTATAGCAGTTGATTTACCCGCATCTACCGAAGCCAAGAAGATTGTGTTAAAGGGAACATACGCACTATTGGGAGTTTTGAAAAATACGGAAGAAGAGTAAAGGTCTCAAGCTACATGCTACAGGCTGCTTATGGTCTTAAACAAATCTATTTAATCACTTCAGCTTGTAGCTTGAATCCTTAAGCAATTCATTATAATGAACCAATACCTCCTCTACGCCTTAGGTTTTTTTGCGCAAGGACTCTTCGGTGCGCGATCCGTGGTGCAGTGGTATTTGTCGGAGCGTGAGAAGAAAGTAGTTTCGCCAATATTATTTTGGGTCTTTAGTCTCACAGGTTCTTCACTGTTTCTTGTTTATGGATTGATTCGCCACGATGTAGTTATTTTAATAGGCCAATCAATTTCGTTTTACATCTACGTGCGCAACTTGCAATTGAAAAAGGTATGGGCGGTAATACCTATCTTTTTACGGCCCTTCATCTTACTCATCCCACCCACTATTTTATTTCTTGCCTATCAACAATCAGCATCTTTTAAAATGGAGAACGGATTTTCATTAATTCTTATCCTAGGAGTAGCGGGACAACTATTGCTAAACTGCCGCTATTTGTATCAATGGTATTTTTCAGAAAAGGCCAACGAATCTGTGTTGCCGTTGGGTTTTTGGATCATCAGTGCCGTGGCTTCAGTAATGGTGGTTGCTTACTCCATTTATGTGCAAGAGCCCGTTCTGCTGGTAGCTCAGTCACTGGGTATTTTGGTGTATGCAAGGAACATTTTTATTTACAGCAGACACACTCGAAAATCTTAGAGAATTTTTTATTCTACAAATTAATCCCCCCACTTGCCTCAATCCGTTGCCCGTTGATCCACTTGGCATCATCTGTACACAGAAATGCAACCATCGAACCAATATCATCAGCTTGACCAACTCGCCCTAGCGCTGTCTGACTTCCAAAAAAATATTTCATTTGCGGATTGCTGCGAATGGCGGCATTATTGAAATCCGTTTCTACAGGGCCAGGTGCTACAATGTTTGCGAGGATGGATGTGTAGTAGATCGGCCAAATCTTTTATTCGAAAGTGCTTTCGGCTACTCCGCTTTTCAAATCGGCAATGTGCTTTATCCAGTTGTGCTAAATAATCTTTAACAATTTCTTTTTGGCGGAGGGAAATGGCGGGTAGTGTTTGGGTTGGCATGAGTTCTTTAGTCGTAAGCTTTAAACCTTTTACCTAGTAGAAGGTGCAAGGGTGTGCGACAGTTTTGTATTTTTTGACGAACCCCAGCGGGGTTCACTGTTAGTAGCCACGGGTTTTAACCCGTGGTCTGGAGTTTGGCTTATTTTCGTTGATAAAATACAGCATTAATAGGGGATACAATAGGATTTTTGGACTTCGCTATTTCCTGTTGGTTTGT
>JAYWHU010000040.1:0-62896 GCA_043777495.1 Cyclobacteriaceae bacterium
TCCGGTGTAAAAGAGCTTGCTGATGTAACCGAAATCAGTTTGCCAAGCAAAATTTGTTGCGTTACTCGGAACAGATTGAAGGCTGAAATAGTATCTTGCACTTTGTTTGGGACAAGGTCTATATACTGACGTATTACCCCCAATAGAGGGGGCATCGTCAGGTACTACATTTACAATTACATCATCAGTCCCTTTCTGTCCCTTTGAATCAGTTACTGTTAAAGTATATCTAGTTGTAGTAGTTGGGAAAGCTAGTGGATTTGCAGTTGTAAAAAAATTAAGCCCGGTTGTCGGACTCCAAGAATAGGAATATGGAGGTGTACCACCACTTGCGCTTCCTTGAAGTGTGGTCGAGCCCGGACAATAAATTAATTTATCCGCGCCAGCATTAGCTACAGGAGGCGGAGTATTTACTTTAAAATTGATAGAATTTGAACTTACATATTCTGTTCCGTTACTTGTAACAAATACTAATTTTGCTGTCGCAGTAAAATCTAGCGCATAGGTTATTGAATTAGAGGAGTTAAAGTAAACAGGATTAGTACCTGTTCCAGGGCTCCAAGAGCTTTCAGGCACGGTTACTACTTCTTGGCTGATGACCTGCGTACCCCCAATCTCTCTCGTTACTAATTTAATACTCCCTGAGCCAACCACTAAATTGTTAGGCTTCTGAGCATTGATTACAATGGAAATTTGTTTCGCAACACCTTTATTAAAAACAATCTCTCCACCTGGGGAAATTCCATCGATATTCCAAGAAGTATATGTAACTTGAGAATAAGCGACAATTGATAGAACTAGAACAAAATTCAGAAGTATAATTCTTTTCATGCAATTAAAATTTAAGTGTTTCCATAAATATACAAATATTTTTATCAAGTCTTCTGTTTCTTCTTCTTCGCAGCTGGAAACAAAATATTATTTAAGATTAACCTATATCCTGGGGAGTTTGGATGCAAATGCAGGTCTGTAGGCTCTTCACCAACAGTATGTTGATAATCCTCTGGGTCATGCCCTCCATAGAAAGTCCAAAAGCCTTTGCCCAATATGCCATGTAAATATTTTGCTTCTTTGATTTCTTTGTTCTCGCCCATGATGGTCACATCGGGTTTGATCAACTGTTTTTTGAAGCCTGTCGTTTGCCCATAAAAACCCTTCACCACTTTGCTATGATTTTGCGTGAGCATACTTGGGATAGGATCCCACTTGGCAGAGAACTGAAATAAATTGAAATAGTCATTGTCCTGTCGCAGTCCACGCTCGGGGGCATTGTTGTCAATGTCAGAGAATTCGTATTGGTACGGATCGCGAGAAATATGGAAATCAGTAAAGGCAAACGTATTTTCAAAATTTAGTTTTTCTTGTGCTTGCGGGTCGGCTCCATCGCCATCGTACATTCTCTCGCAGATGTCAATGCCCTCCGCGGCTAAGGCAATATCATACGAATCGGTGGCCGAGCACATGGCAAACAAAAATCCTCCGCCACCCACGAATTCTTTGATCCGCTTAGCCACGGCTAATTTTAATTGAGACACTTTATGAAATCCATATTTGCGTGCTGTGCCTTCTGCTTCTTTCACTTGGTCGATGTACCAAGGCATGTTGGCGTAGTTGCTATAAAATTTTCCATACTGACCAGTAAAATCTTCATGATGCAAGTGCAGCCAATCGTATTTGATCATTTCTCCATCCAATACTTCATCATCGAAAATGACGGTGTAGGGAATTTCGGCATAGGTGAGTACAAGTGTTACGGCATCATCCCACGGTTGTTTTGATTTTGGTGAGTACACAGCAACGCGCGGATACTTCTCCAACTTCATAATGTCATAATTTACTGCTGGGCTTGCAATCTCTGTAATGATTGAATTGGCTTGCGCATCTGAGATGATATCGTAACTAACGCCCCGTACCACTAACTCGTTTTGGATTTTAGGGTGGTACTTGCACATAAAGCTTCCACCACGGTAGTTCAAAAGCCAGTCTACCTCGGTATCCATTTTCAGTACCCAATAGGCTATTCCATAGGCTTTTAGGTGATTGCCCTGCTTTTCATCCATAGGAATGAAAAGATAGTTGGCCAAAGATGATTTGGCGACAATAAGAAAGAATAACAAAATGAAAGTTCTCATCGTTAAATCAGTCTGTTTTACTCTGTAACAAATTTTTAGGAATAAAGTCTTAAAGATAGTATAACTTAAAGATATAAATTTGGGGCGAAAGTTTGATCTGGAGATGAGCTGGGCCAGGGATAGAAGCCCCGCGAAGTGCGGGATAAACTCCAGGCCCGAAGAGCGTAGATTGGTGCGCGGCCGGACTTGTAGCGGATAGCCCGGTTGAGAGGTAATGGCAAGTGTGGTGGCGCGAAAGGCCGCCAAAAATATTAAATAAATAACTCAATGAATTTAGTCGAAAACGTTAAGGAAGGTCTTCGGTCGGTAAAGGCCAATATGCTCCGCTCGGTACTCACCGCATTGATTGTTGCCATTGGCATTACCTCATTGGTGGGCATTCTCACGGCTATTGATGGCATTGAGTATTCTGTTTCTGAAAGTTTGTCATCGCTTGGCGCAAATACGTTTGACATTCGATCAAAATTCAATAGAGGTTCCAATCAAGACGGCATTAAAGAAAAGAGCTATGCCCCCATGTTGCTTTCTGAAGCGCAAAAGTTTATCAACGAGTACCCATTCCCTGCTATCATTAGTCTTTCTGCCAGGCTTACCATTCTTGCTGAGATAAAACATGGCTCAGAAAAGACGAACCCCAATGTGAATGTTACAGGCGTGAATGAAGATTATTTGGCCATCAAAGGATTGAACATTCATGAGGGCAGAAATTTTTCTCGCTTCGAAATTCAGTATGGATCCAAAGTGGCCATACTTGGTAGCAAACTGGCGAAAACGCTATATGGAGAAAATAAGAATCCGGTTAACACCGAGATTTCTTTTAAGGGCACTCAGTTTAAAGTGATAGCGGTAATGAAAGAGAAGGGAGAGCTATCGGAAAATAATTTTGATAACATGGTGCTGATACCGATTATAGTTGCCAACCAAATGGCTGCTGGCCAAGGCTTGGGCTATCGATTGACAGTTGGCATTCAAGACCCTAAGCAAATGGATTATGCAATGGGCGAAGCAACCAGTTTGATGCGCAAGATTAGGCACGATGAGGTGGGAAGAGAAAGTTCTTTTGACTTAGAGAAAAGCGAAACGATTGCCCAAGAGATGGAGTCAATCACGAGCGGTCTTCGAATAGGGGGTTTTGGTGTTGGGTTTATTACTTTGTTGGGCGCCTCGATAGCACTGATGAACATCATGTTGGTTTCAGTAACAGAGCGCACAAGAGAAGTGGGTGTACGGAAAGCGTTGGGCGCAACTCCTTTGCGCATTCGTCAACAGTTTGTGATTGAAGCAATTGTAGTGTGTGTGTTGGGTGGAATAGGGGGGGTGATATTAGGTATCTTAATTGGCAATTTAATTTCGCGTGCTATCGGTATAGATACGTTTGTCGTTCCTTGGTTGTGGATGATGGTGGGAATGGGTATTTGTGTTCTGGTCGGGCTGTTTTCCGGTTGGTATCCCGCTAGTAAAGCATCTAGGCTTGACCCGATTGAATCGCTGCGGTTTGAATAGAGAATTAGCTGAAAATGTTTTTTTACTATTAAAGGGTGTCAGATACTTTCAAATTATCTGACACCCTTTATAAATTTTAGACTAGAACTTAACCCCCAAGCTTACATAAAAAGCCCTTCCACTGTATGCGGGTAGTGAGTTGATCACCCTGCGCGAAAACTCTGGATAATAGAATTGTTGATCGAGTAGATTATCGGCATACACATTCAATATGATAGCAGGTGTGTTGGTAAGATTAAACAACTTTTTGAAATCTGTATTTAGATTTAGGGTCATCAGATTAAAATCTCCAGGCACAGGATTTACCAAAACGCGTTGTTGTGCTACTGTCAGATCCGTTTGAGTATTTATCACATCGCCTGGTTTCGAAAAATAGGAATTGAATACACCTACTGTCAGGCCTTTAACCAACACATAGGAAATCCCTATTTTAAGCATGTTGTTGGATACAGTAGTGGTATTTGTTTGGCCCTTATTATTCTTGCTTTCTTGATAGGCGTATGTAGCGGTTATCATTAAATCCTGCACAGGAAAAATCTTTGCCTCCACCTCTAGCCCTTTCATTTGCAGCGTGCCTAGGTTTAGATAATAATTGGCACCGGCATTGGTTCCTTGCTGTGTTACATCAGGCAGTTGGCTAAATGGTTTGCGTATAACGGTATTTGTTTGATCACTTTGAAATGCTGCTACCGTAAATTGGTAAGTAGATTTTTGATAAAAGATTTGAAGATCGGTGGTGGTTACTTTTTCAGGCAGGAGGTTCGCGTTTCCGTATAGTGTATTCGGTACATTAGAATACAACTCGCTGGCCGCCCCCGTTTTGTAGGCTGCGCCATACAATCCTTTAAATCCTAGCTCAGGGGTAATATTGATGATAGTACCAATGCGTGGAACAAAATCTACAGATTGCCCTGGTACTTTATTCACTTGCCCCCCTGCAATCAACTTTATTGCTGCGGAAAGTCTATAGTCAGCCTGCACATAACTGGCCAACCGCACATCTGAATAGGAGGGCACAATAAAGTATGGAGTACTAGTGGTAGCATTAGTACCATTGGCTTGGCCGGTGATTAAAGTGCCGAGTGCACCAATGATAATATTAAGCTTTGGATTCGGCTTAACAAAGTGTGTAAACTCTAATAACCCATCGCTAGAATAAAAATGAGCGGGACGCAGGTCGCGGTTCGATTTTTGACTGAACGAATTGAGCGTAAGGTTAATGGTTGAGTATTGTTTAGCAGAGTGATTCATTTTATACCCAATATCAACAAAATTTCTGTAGGCATTCACCGTATTGAAAGTGCCGTCTGGATTCCAAGTGGGCACATCCCCCATTACATCGCGATCAGATTTTCCTAAGAAAGAACGGATGCTCAAGTTTTTATACATCGCAGAGATACCGATGCCTAAGTTATCTTGTCCATACTGTTGTGTTTTGTTCACGCCTTTCTGGTCGATGGCATTGAAGTCCCATCCTTTTTGATTGAAGTAATTGATAGTGGTAGAGAAATGAAAATCCTTTTTTGAAACAGCGTTTATAAATGAAACACCGGTGGTTCCAAAGCTCCCCGTTTTTAAAGTGACTTGCGAGAAATCTTTTTGCTCTTGCTTAGTTACAATGTTGATCACACCAGTGAAAGCATTCGTACCATAAAGAACCGACCCTGGCCCACGGATGATTTCCAAGCGTTCGATCGCATCCAGTGGATAGCTGGATAACACAGGAAAATCAAGTCCTCCATACATACTCTCGCGTAGTGGGCGGCCATCAATCAAAATTAATACATGACTGGCCGTATGGGTTTGTAGATCTCCTCTCACTGTTGGCAGATTATTGGGAAAGTAATAGGAGCCAGCCACATACATACCAATCACACGGTTTAAAACATCGGTCAACGAATTTCCACCGAAGGCACTGATCTCTTGCTTGCCAATCACTGTCATCAGGCCAGGGGCAGTGCCAATGTTTTCCTTACTTTTAGATGCCGCCTCTACTTTAGTGTTGTCTAGATTTTTCCTGAGTTGATCTTCATCAAACTGCATATTCACCAGCTCATCAATACTTAGGGTATCTGATTTTTTATCAGCATTGTCCTGCGCTAGGCAAGGAGTCATAGTTGCAATGAGCACAAAAAGAATGGATAATGTTTTTATTTTAAAACGCATCATGGTTCAATATTTTAAATTTTAGTTAATGGCTATTGCCAAAGTTTTAATGCCAGAAGGTATTTTCAGATTGCGCTGAGAGGCCGCATGATCATTCAATTCATATTTCATTTTGCCCTCATCAGTGATCACAAAGTTGATGATGCTACCTTCTTTGATCCATCCTTCTTTTTCGGTAATGATTAAGCAAGGATTTTGCCCCACTTTTTGGATAATCTGCTTGATGTTGTTTTTATTACTGATTGGGATGAATAAAACTTGGCTGGGCGCAATTTCATCTACGGTTTTAAAGTGCTTAACAGCTATAGGCTTTGCCCCCACGCTTCGGTTGGCCAAGTTGGTTTTCATTTCAGAAAACACTTTTTGGTTATCGAAGACGGCAACAACAAATTCGGCTCCTTGTATAGGAGGCCACTCGATACTCTTGGCAAAACTGAAAATGTACAACGACTGAAATTTATAATCTTTCGTTTGAGCGAAGCCGTTGTGATAGATTAGAACGAGGATAAGAGCAAGGGTATTCACCCATTTCTTTACTTTGCAGGATAGGCGTGTGGTTTCTTGTGTCATTTGTAAAATTTTACCGAATGACAACAATTTGTTAACGGTAGCGTAATATTTTAGATGAACAGGTGCTTTTACACCTTGAAACCCTCATTTCACACGGTGGAGGAAATCATAGATTAGAGTTCAGAGGTGAGCCCAATGTCGCAGTGATTAGAAAAGAATAGGAATATTAATTTGGCAAAATCACCAAGAAAAAATATGCCTTAATGATGAAAACACAGAATTGCTTTAGATTAGTCTTTCTTCGCAGACTTCTTTTCTTTCAAGTAATCTACATAGCCCATAGCTGCTGCAAAGCCAATAATAACGGCTAAGATGATTACGAATAGGTTGGCGCCATCGCCTACATTTTGATTGAACATAGCAAGTGATTTAGGATTCAAAGATAGTGGTTAAACTGAAATTAGGAAACGAGATTAAGTCAAATTATTCTTTCAGGTTTTCCTTAAGCCCCAAGTCCTAATGCCTAATGCCTAAGTCCTCTCACCTCAAATCCCCAACTCCTCCCTATTCCTCCTCAGCACTTCTATGATAAATGAAATATGCTCGTTCATATCCACACCCAAAAGCTCGGCACCTTTATAAACTTCATCACGCTCCACCTTGGCAGCAAAGCCCTTGTCTTTCAATTTTTTGACTACCGATTTTGTTTCGAGAGAAGTAATGCCATCGGGCCGCACTTGACAACAGGCCACAATAAAACCTGTCAGTTCATCGCAGGCTAGTAAGGCTTTGTCTAAAAGTGTATTATAGGGTACGTTCCACTTGGTATAATGTGCAGAGATGGCGTGAGCAATGGATTCTTCTCCTAGCGTGTTTAGTTTATCCACTATCAACTGTGGATGTTGATCGGGATACGCTTCATAATCGGCATCGTGCAGCATTCCTGCTATGGCCCATGCCTCTTTGTCTTCGCCCCATTTTTCTGCGTAAGCTTCCATTACCAGTTCAATGGTTCTGGCATGACGCAGTAGGCTCGCCCCTTTTGTCATCGACTCCAGTAGGGTTCGCGCTTCTGACCGCAGCATTACTTGGTGAGATTTTTCTTTTTGAAGTAGAATAGATTGACCATTGATAAGGCCACGATAATGCCCAGCACAGCAATGGTGATGATCATTCGCGTGTTGCGTAGTTGTAAGCTCTGCAACCGGTCTTGAACTTTCAACGCCTCTACTTCTTTTTCTTTTTCTTGCAGGTCAAGGGCTATTTCCATTTGGGCAATTTTGCGACTGCTTTCTTCTCCGTATATTTTTTCTTTTACTTGGTCGTAGCTCACCATCGTTTCATACGCTTCCTTCATCTTGCCTTGTTTAGAATAATTGTACGCCTTGCTTTTTAAAATAGTAGGCTCATACACAAACGCTTGTAATTGTTTGCTCAAAAGAGTTGCGCTGTCCAAATACAATTGAGCTTTCGCGCCTTGGCCAGCACGTGCATATACTTCACCCATGTTGGTCAAGATATTGAGCATGGTCAGTTGATTGTTTTCCTTTCTCGCTAATTTTAATGCGCGTTCATAATAGTCAACGGCTCTCTGATAGTTGCCTTGCTTAAAATAAAGATTGCCAATGTTGTTCAAAGGGTCAGAATAAATCTTCCCCGCCTTTTCGCTCAACTGAGATGCTTGCGAAAAATATTTGAGAGCTTGCTCATATAATTGCAAATCACTGTGCAGGTTGCCTAGGTTGTTCATCGAGCCAATGATTTTTGGTTGATCACCCAGCTCTGTAAATTGTTGATTCGCTTCTTCAAAATATTTCATGGCTTGGCCATAATCTTTCTTCATAGAGTAGATCGTGCCGATGTTGCTCTTTGTTGTAGCTACTCCATCCTTGTTTTTAAGCTTGTCATAGATGCGCAACGAAATGAGATAATACTCCAATGATTTATCCAATGCACCTTGACTTTTGTAAGCCACGCCTAAGTTATTATAGGAAGCCGCCATTCCTTTTTGATCGTTGATTTCGGTGGCAAGCGTGAGAGCCTCGCGCGTGTAACCTATGGCCTTTACTGGATTGGAGTTCATGTGAGCGCGAAAAAGCTCGTTGAGTGTTTTTACTTTCAAGTCGCCTTTGGCGGTTTTAAGTGCGTTTTCAAGGCTATCCGTTGGGTTTGAATAGGCTAATTGTGAGAGAGCTAAAAGACAGGTAAGTAGTATGTTTTTCATAAGTGGGTTTAACTTACAAGGTTCAAAATTAAGACATTATTGGTTAAAAGTAGAATTGTGGGGTGCATAACAAACTTTCGTCACAGTTACCTCACCCCGGCCCTCTCCAGAGGAGAGGGTGACTCTCCGATTTAATTTTTCGCTTTGGCTCACTATTTCATGTTCTATGCCATAATATTAATAGTTATTGTGAATGTTTTCGGGGTGAGGTGGATATGTTGAGCTGCGAAAGTGTTATTCACGTTATGTTTCCCTATATCGCCTAAAGACTTAATATTCGCTAAATTGGCCTTTGAACTTACGCAAAGCAAATAGAATTGTCAGTTTGAGCTTGTCGAAAACTGACAATTCAAGCTCCGAATTGACTTCGATAAACTCAGTCTGACATTTGTTTCGTTGTTTTGCGTAAGTCCAGTAACCAATCTATTATGAAGAAGTCCCTAATTGTTTTTTCAATACTTTTCATTTCGTTTCTAGCATTGTCACAAAGCAAAGAAGACAAGCTAGCCGTGCAAGCACCCATCGATCGCCTGTTTATGGCCATGAGCCAAGGCGATAGTGCCCTGCTACATAGTGCCTTCGCAGAGGTGGTTACAATGGCCACCATAGCAACCGATAAAAATGGTGCCCCTATCATTCGGCACGAATCTAGCATTGATGGATTTTTAAAAGCCGTGGGCACACCCCATGCCGAATCTTGGAACGAACCCATCTGGGATTTGAAAATTGACATTGATGGTAACTTTGCGCAAGCGTGGGCGAACTATGCATTTTATCGCGGAGGTAAGTTCAGTCACTGTGGGGTAGATGCTTTCAACTTGTTTAAAGGCACGGATGGCAAGTGGAAAATTTTTCACCTAGCAGACACGCGGCAAAAAGAAGGATGCAAAATTCCAAAGAAGGTAAGCGACAAATACATTGAACAATAAATTGTTTTGCATAATATCAGAAAATGATTCACATGAAAGCATCTTTTATCCTACTGCTAGTTACGTTGTCATACGTATCATACGCACAAAATTCAATAACTACATTCATTCTTCTTCGCCATGCAGAAAAAGCAACTGATGGAACGAAAGACCCAGATTTGAACGAAGCGGGTAAAAAACGAGCAGAGTCATTGGTGAAATTACTTGCAAGTACTAAGATTGGTGCTATCTACTCCACCCATTTTAAACGCACACAAAATACTGTAGCGCCATTGGCTCAGGCACATTCACTTTCCATTCTAAATTATGAGGGAAGCAAAATGGAAGAGATTGATGATATGCTCACAAAATTTAATGGCGAAACGATTGTGCTATCAGGGCATTCAAATACCACTCCTGCTATTGTTAATTACTTAACAGGCCACAAAGATGAGTTCAAAACTTTTGATGATGCTGACTACGGAAATTTAATTATAGTCTCTCTTGCCAGAAAAGGTGAAGCGAAGGTAACTTGGTTTCGATATTAACTTTACAGCCATCGGGACATCTGGCATAAATAGACTTGCCTTGAAGTTTTTGGTTTTATAAAGTTTGACAAATTATAACGCAGCGCAGAGTTGGCTTTACTATCTTGGCTACTTACTCTTAGCTTTGTAAAACATGAAGGTTCTCATCGCACTCCTGTCATCGGCTATTACACTGTCTTCATTGGCACAAACCAAGAGTGATGAGATACGAAAGAGCATTTACTTTGATGGAGGCAGCTACGACATCGATGAGTATCAAGCAGCCGATCTTTCGCGTTGGTTGGATTCCATTCCTAATCTTTTGGATAAATATGAAATTCAATTGATCAGTCACACCGATCCGATAGGAGGGAAGCGATATAACGAGTGGCTTTCAAAAATGCGGAGCCAAGCAGTGTTTAACATCTTGACTCAAAAGGACATTCCCGAAAAATTCATTCACACCAAAGATTGGGCTTTTGAAAATGCCGTTTACTCCAATGATAATTTTAAAGGCATGGTGATGAATAGGAGGGTGGATGTCATTCTATTTCCAATTGTATTTTAGATGTTAGGACTTGGGGGTTAGGACTTAGGGCTTAGAGGAACACACTCACCAAAAAGGTTTATCAGAACTTCCCTAAGCCCTAAGCCCTAACCCCCAAAGTCCTAATATTCGCCCGCATTCGGACACCTTTTTTCACAAGCGAACGATTGATTTGCAACCAAATCCCTTTTTAAGCCGTCTAAGCAGATAAATTCGTATTGGCATATTATTAGCCTTAAAGCGATTTAGGATTTAAGATTTTAGAATTAGGAATCCGAGACTTAAAACCTGTAACCTGTAACTTAACCAAATACCTCTTACCAATCACAAGCCGTTTTTACCTCAAGCCTAAGTCCTAATGCCCAATGCCTAAAAATCCCAAGTCCTAACCCCCAATGCCTAAGTCCTAAAAAATTATGATCCAACTAAAAAATATTGACAAGTACATTGACTCTCGCTTCCAGCGGACTTTTATATTGAAGGGTGTAGAGCTTGAAGTAAAGCAAGGAGAGTTTCTCACCATCATGGGACCAAGCGGTGCAGGCAAATCTTCGTTGATGAACATCATAGGCATGTTGGATGAACCATCGGCTGGAGAATATTATTTCTTTGATGAACCCGTGCACAAGATGAGGGAGAAGCAAAAGAGCGAGATGCACAAAAACTACATCGGGTTTATCTTTCAAGCGTATCATTTGATTGATGAGCTCACCGTGTATGAAAATATTGAAACGCCATTATTGTACAAAGGCGTGAGCGGTGGCCAACGCAAAAGTATGGTGGCTGAAATGCTCGATCGCTTTAACATGGTTGCAAAAAAAGATTTGTTCCCCGAGCAACTTTCAGGTGGCCAACAACAATTGGTGGGCATTGCTCGCGCGATAGTGGGAGAGCCAAAATTATTATTGGCTGATGAGCCCACTGGTAATCTGCATTCTGACCAAGGCAAGCAGATCATGGATATCTTTCAAAAATTAAATGAAGAAGGCATCACCATCATACAAGTGACCCACTCCGAAGAAAACGCCAAGCGCGGCAAACGGATTGTTACGGTAGTAGATGGTGCTATTGAATCAGATGAATTGGTTAAAAATTAATTAGTATATGAAGCGAATATTTTTGGCTGTATTTTACTTTATAGGCGTGGCGTGTGCTTTTTCGCAAGACGCGAAAAAGATTTTGACTTTCCAGGAAGCAATAAAACTTGCCTTGAAAAATTCTGTTCTGTTAAGTCAACAACGTAACAACTTACAACTGAATCAAACTCAAAAAGTATCAAGTATTGCCTCAATGGCTCCGAACATTTCTGCTAATTTCAACGCATCTCAGTTTAATGGTAACTCATTTAACTCAAACACAGGCGCTGTTGTAAATGGTGTTCGCGATAATTTATCAGGATCATTAAGTGCTAGTTTGAATTTATTTAGTGGCTTTAATAGGATTAATTCTATAAAACAAGCTTCCAATCAGTTGGATGCGCAAGCAAATTTTGTTAACCGAACCTCTCAAGATGTAATCAATACCGTATCTACTCAATACCTACAAGTGATGTTGGATGTAGAATTGATGAGAGTAGCAAAGGAAAATTTTGAGGCTTTAAGTAAGCAGCTTGATCAAACAAAAGAGCAAGTTGCGGTTGGTGCGAAATCGGTTGTTGATGAGTATAATCAAGATGCATTGGCCAAAGGCGCGGAGTTACGCTATGTGCAGGCAGAGATTGCACTCAATAATGATAAGGCACTGTTGTCTCAGACTTTACTAATAGACGCATTTGAAGAGTATGATGTGGAAAGACCAAGTTGGGATGTTAATACTTTAGGAAGCGAAAAACTCAATCCTGAAGAACTGGCAGAGCAAGCAAAACTGTACAGAGGAGATTATTTGCGCGCAGTAAAATCGGAAGATGCACAACGCTTTGCAATGAGGGCTTCTAAAGGTTTAATGATGCCCTCTCTCTTTGCTTTTTTTAATTATGGTTCTGCGTACAACTTTCAGCGGAATGAGCCTGATTCGATTAAAATAAATTCATCAAGGACTTTTGTAGTGACCGATCCAACGCAGCCTTCGGGATTTGGATTGGAGACTCGCACAAGCCCACTAGTAATCGCAAACGAAAAGCAAAGATCATTCAATGATCAGTTCAGAGCAGACAATGTTTACAAGCAGTATGGCGTTCAGCTATCTATTCCACTTTTTAGTGGCTTGCAAAACAGAACGGCTTTTGTACAGCAGAAAACGTTGTATGAGAATAGTCAATTGACTAGGAAAAATCTTGAATATCAAATTCGCAATGATGTTGTTAGGGCCTATCATAATTATGAGGGTGCTAAGAAGGCTTTTGTCGTAACGTTAGATCAATTGAAATCGGCAGAGATGGCTTTTAATTTGGAAACGGAGCGATATAACCTTGGGGTCACAAATTTTGTTGATTTTACAAATGCCAACAGAATACTTGTTCAAGCCCAAACGGATAAAGCGCAAGCTGAGTACCGCTTGTTGTTCCAAAAAGTAATAGTTGGGTACACGGTAGGCACTCTCAAGCCAGAGGATTTCCAATAGCCTAATTCAATTTTTTATTTACCTTTGCAGCCCCTCAGCTATCTGTGGGGCTGTTTCATTGGTTTGAGGCAGCATTGTTAAATCAAATTTGTAGCATTTAGGCCCGCTTGCTGCATGTATCAACAGGGTCATCAATTCATGGCAAAAATGTCAAAAGAACCAAAGGAGAGGTCAGAAGAGCCAAAGGCAAAATCGAAGCCCGTGCTAGACGATGCTCCCGTAAAGAAGGCTGTTAAAGGCGCAGCCGCAGAAGAGCTTTTTGAAAAAGATGAGCTTACTACGCTGAAGATGGAGAAAAAGGCAGAGGAAGAAGAAGGCATCAGCCGCATGGTAAAAGATGTTACCGCACGCAGATCTGCCACTTCGAGTGTATCATTAGAAAATTTCGATTGGGATGCTTTTGATACCAAAGGATTTGGTGAAGGCTATTCTAAAAACGAGCGCAACGATTTAGATAAGCTTTACGGAGGCACGATCGCTTCTGTGAACGAAAGTGAAGTAGTAGAAGGTACCGTGGTGGGCATCAACGACCGCGATGTGATTTTGAATATTGGTTTTAAGTCTGACGGACTTGTGCCGTTGGCCGAATTCAAAGACATGGTCAATTTGAAAATTGGCGATGTAGTTGATTTGTTCATTGAAGAGCGAGAAAACGCAATGGGTCAATTAGTACTTTCGCGCAGAAAGGCCAAGTTGGTGAAAGGATGGGATTATGTGCAGCGTGCGTTGGATAAAGATGAAGTGATTGAAGGTTTTGTAAAGCGCAGAACCAAAGGTGGTTTGATTGTAGATGTATTTGGCATCGAGGCTTTCTTGCCAGGTTCACAAATTGATGTGAAGCCGATCCGCGATTTCGATATTTATGTAAACAAGTCTATTGAGGTGAAAGTTGTGAAGATCAACAACACCAACGACAACGTAGTGGTATCGCACAAGGTGTTGATCGAGAAAGATTTGGAACAACAAAAGGCAGTGATCTTGACAAACCTAGAGAAAGGCCAAGTGTTGGAAGGCGTAATCAAGAACATGACCAACTTCGGTGTATTCATCGACTTGGGTGGTGTAGATGGTTTATTGCATATCACAGACATTTCATGGGGCCGCATCAGCCATCCAGAAGAGTTGTTGAAACTCGACCAGACGGTGAAAGTGGTAGTGTTGGATTTCGATGGCGAAAAGAAAAGAATTTCTTTGGGCATGAAGCAATTGACGCCTCACCCTTGGGAATCGTTGGGTACTGATATCGCAATCGGCTCAAAAGTGAAAGGTAAGATCGTAAACGTGGCCGATTACGGAGCGTTCTTGGAATTGCAGCCAGGTGTAGAAGGCTTGATCCACGTAAGTGAAATGAGCTGGTCACAACATTTGCGCAACCCACAAGATTTCATCAAGGTAGGTGATGAGTTGAATGCCGTAGTATTGACTATCGATCGCGAAGAGCGCAAGATGAGCTTGGGCATCAAACAACTTTCAGAAGATCCTTGGACACGCCAAGATGTATTGGGCAAGTATGCAGTAGGCACACGCCACAAAGGCATCGTGCGCAACTTGACCAACTTTGGTTTGTTCATTGAGTTGGAAGAAGGTATCGATGGATTGGTACACGTATCAGACTTAAGCTGGACGAAGAAGATCAAACATCCATCCGAATTCACAAAAGTAGGAGAGAGCATAGATGTGCAAGTGTTAGAGTTAGATTCTGCTAACCGCAGATTGGCGCTTAGCCATAAGCACATGGAAGAAAATCCTTGGGATACGTTCGAGACTATTTTTACTCCCGGCTCAGTTCACAAGTGTACCATCATCAGCAAAAACGATAAAGGTGCATCATTGGAATTGCCTTACGGTATTGAAGGGTTCTGCTCTGCTAAAAACTTAGTGAAAGAAGATAGCGGAAAAATTGAAGCAGGCGAGTCATATGACTTTAAGGTGCAAGAATTTTCTAAAGATGACAGACGCATCGTTTTAAGTTTAAAGGCAATGTGGTCTACAGCTACTGAAGAGGCAGCCCCAAAGGCAGCGGCAGCCCCTAAGAAGGCGGCAGCTCCTAAAGGCAAGAGCATCGATAAGATCAACCAAGAAGTGGAGAAATCTACCTTGGGCGACAACGAAGCGCTAAATGCATTGAAAGAGAAAATGAACGCAGCCAAGGCCAAGACCGATGGCGAGGCGAATTAATTTTGCTTGACATTGAAAGAAGGTGGCCTCGGTCACCTTCTTTTTTTTAAGCTTTGCAATGACAATGTCGTTAAGTTAAGCTCAACTAATTTCTCTCTTTTGGAGAGGAAAAAGGTGAGGTGGTAAGAAAGAGGCTTAACTTACCGACATTGGTTGCAATACGCCCCTATTTTTCTAGCTTTGTGTTATTGATCAAAAGGTTCCGTGGGCGATTGTCCCGATAGCTATCGGGGTGAGGTCTGCAAAAATGGAATTGAAATATTGATAAGGAGTAAGGTTCCGTGGGCGAGTGCCCCGATAGCTATCGGGGTGAGGTCTGCAAAAATGGAATTGAAATATTGATAAGGAATAAGGTTCCGTGGCCGAGTGGCTAGGCTGAGCTCTGCAAAAGCTCCTACAGCGGTTCGAATCCGCTCGGAACCTCTGAAAGCCTTGAACCAGAAATGGTTCAAGGTTTTTTTTGTTTATGACCATACTTGTTTAGCATTAACTTTGTGAGGCACTGAATGTATCTTACACCTTATCCTGATCTATTTTGAAATTCAGCAAAGACTCTTATTGGTTTAAGTCTGGGATGTTTAGTCTGCTTCAAAATCTTTCCACACTTATTTTTGGATTTGGTGGATTTTATTTTTTAGTGCGTTTATTGGATCCCAGCGACTTTGGTGGATGGAGCTTATTTGTACAGGTTACTTCTATTCTGGAAGTGGCGCGTATAGGGTTCATAAAATATGGCTTTATCAAATTCAGGGCAGAGCTAAAAGAAGTAGATCAAGAAAAGCTTTTTACAGCCGCTTTTGTATTGAATGTTGCATTTGCGCTAGTCGTGGCTTTAGGTATGTTCTTATTTGGAGGAACACTTGCATCTGTTTGGAAAGCCCCCGAGTTGAGGAATATGTTCTATTTATATTCAATCACTTCTATAGTCTTAGTCCCCTTCTTTCAATTTGAGTATTTGCAGCATGCACAGCTGGATTTCAAGAGCGTTTTCTTAACCTATTTTATCCGAAATGGATTTCTGTTTTTTTCTATTCTTATTTCTTACCTCGGGTTTTTCCAACTTGATTTGATTCTGTTGGTCTTAGTTAATTTAGGAGGTGCGCTATTTGCCTCTTTGGCTTCTTATGCGTTGGTAGAGAAGCCCATTCGTTTCTACCCTGCTATTGACTGGACTTGGATTTGGAAGCTAACTCACTTTGGTAAGTTTGTGGTTGGCACTAGCCTGGGGGCTATGTTGTATAGCGCAGCAGATCAATTTATGTTAGGCTCGCTACTGTCCACGGCATCAGTAGCTATTTATGGGGTGGCAGGCAGAATAACGAATCTTATCAATACACCATCCATGTCTTTATCTGCCATTATTTTTCCTCATAGTGCTAGGCTAATTAATACAGAAGGCAGGCCAGGGGTGAAAATGTTGTATGAAAAATCTGTAGGCGCTATTTTAGCTATCGTAGTGCCGGGGATTGTATTTGTCCTGCTTTTTCCAGGTTGGATAATTCAAGTAATAGCCGGCCCTGCGTATATTGAAACAGTTGCCATTCTTCAGATCAGTATTTTTCTGAGCTTCTTTTTACCTTTCGCTTATCAGTTTGGCGTCACTCTGGATTCTATTGGTTACCCCCATCTTAACTTTTATTTTACCGGTTCATTCTTCATCATTAACTTAACGATGAATTATTTTTTAATTTCAAACTATGGAATAGTGGGTGCAGCCTATGGCACATTAGCAACTACTATTTTTGGCTTCACAGCTATGCAAATGTTATTGAGGTACATGCTTAAAGTAAACCTATTGAATGTTTTCAAAAACATGGTGAATTTCTATACGTCAGGATTCAAAAGCCTAAAAAATATTTTAATTAAACCGGTTGCCCAATGAACCAGGAAAACGAGATTAAATCTGGAGAAGACAATAAGTTTTTAAAAAACATTGTTATTGCCTTTCTATTACTTATTTTTTTTATGATTTTTTTAAAGGTGGTTTTCTTTTAACGTATCATGGCTGCGCTAAAATCTAGTTCGCAAGGATTGACGCAATATCGGTCTTTGTTACTTTTTTTCGCTCTGCTGGTAGCATCTTCAATCATTGCTTTTTTGGTAGGTAACCAAGGCTATGTTATGGGGGTAATAATACTTGCCGTTTTCACGGGTATACCGATATTCTACAAATCAGTAGTTGATACTAATTTTGGTTTTTTTGCTCTACTCGTTTATTCTTATTTCTTATCATTCATAGGAAGGCTTCTTTTGCCAACACGTCTCCCTATGGGCGTTGGGGTAGAAATTTTGGAGATTTTGATCCTAACTGGGATTTTATTTAACGAATCAAAAAAAGAAAAATTCAACTGGCAGAATTTCAATAATCCGGTTACCTACTTATTCATTATTTATCAAGCCTATAATGTATTGCAGGTTGCTAATCCCAATCAAGTTTCTTTGGCTGGTTGGTTCGCCTCTACACGAGGCCTTGTTTTTGATTTGGTTATTTACTTTATACTGGTGAAGATATTTACGAATCTTGATCTTATAAAAAAATTTACCATTGCGTGGCTTTTCCTTTCCGTGCTGGCAGCTCTGTATGGAATCTATCAAGAAATTTTTGGCTATCACGATTTTGAATGGCTAGATATTTACAGTACCCCTGGCGCGATTAATCTTATACAGAATTGGGATTTTTTGCGGAAGTTTTCTTTTCTTTCTGACGTTACCACATTTGGAATTGTGATGGCTTATAGTGGGCTATTTTGCGCAGTGCTAGCTTTGGGGCCTTTCACCTGGAAGAGGAGAACATTGCTCTTTGGTTGTTCGCTGTTGATGTTTGTTTCAATGAGTTTTTCAGGTACAAGAACGGCTACCGCTATGGTACCGGCTGGTTTTTTCTTGTATATATTGATGCACATCAATAATAGACGCACGTTGATAATTCTAGTCTGCCTTGTTGTTGCTTTTGTTGCCGTATTGTATGGGCCATTTTATGGTGGCACCATCACGCGGATTCGCACCACGTTTCAGCCAAGTAAAGATGCTTCGATGAATGTGCGCGAAATGAACCGGGCAAGGGCGCAGCCATACATACAGAGTCACCCCATTGGCGGAGGAGTAAACACTACTGATTCTGAAGGTGAGGCTTTATCACCTGGTCATCAATTTGCGGGGTTCCCAACGGATAGCGGTTTTTTAAAAACGGCCATTACAATTGGCTGGATTGGTTTGTGTATTATAATGGCACTCTACTTTGCGGTCATTTCAATCGGTGTAACCAATTACTATAAGGCTAGAGATCCAATGATACGGATATTGTACTGTGGTTACATAACGGTTTTCTTTTCACTGATTATTGCCAACTATGCCCAGTGGGCAATGGGGCAAAAGCCTGTTGGGCTTTTGGTTTTTTCAATTTTTGTTTTAATGCCCAATATGATCAAGTTAGATCGCAAGGGGTTAAAGTAAACTGAACTGGCTGAATGGTGGTACACCCCTAACCCACCATGTTAATTTTTGTATGCCAATTAGTTTTATATTTGCCAATTCAAAATACTGATATGAAAAAGTCATTTTTAGCTGCTTTGTTTTTACCCACCCTGTTAATGGGGCAAAACGTTGACTATAATAAGATAATTCTGCCAAGTGGGGCAAAAGAGATTCAATTTTCTGAAAAGCTGGTTCAGTTGGCTTGGGCCAATAACCCCGACAATCAAATACTTCTTCACCAAGTAAAGGTATCTGAGTATGGGGAAAAATTGGCAAAAAGGAATTTTTTAAACCAAGTATCAGCTACTGGCAATTTGAATGAGTTCAATGTGAACCCTCAAGTGGATGCAGTAACAGGTACTCCATTGCCCAATTTTTTTCCTAAATATAATTTTGCTGCTACGCTCAATTTGGGCAATATTTTTTCTGACCCAATTAAGGTAAAAAGGGCAAAGGAAGAAACGGCCATTGCTTTGCAGAATGTGAATAGCAGGAAAATTACCATGAGGGCTGAGGTATTGAGGAGGTATCAAAATTATTTAACTAGCAAAGAACTGTTAAAAGTGCAGACGGATGCCTTTGAGGATGCCTCTGCATCATTCTCTTTGGCAGAGCAAAAATTCAAAAATGGAGAAACCAAAATTGTTGATTTCAATAGTGCGCTAGAGAATTTCAATGGCAGGAAATCACAAAAGCTAATTGCCGAAAGAGATTTTAATATATCAAAAATTGATATTGAAGAATTGATTGGGGTGAGGCTAGAGGACGTTAATTAGGAGTAGCGATCACATATACTTCAATAAAACAACTGGCATTGTCTCTTGGTGCCTGAAAACTATTGATCTTCTGATAATTCTCTTGCAAGCATTTCCGCACTTCATCAGGGTAAAACTGATTTAAATTAGGGATCACCTCGAAGAGCACCAAATCATATTTCTTTTCAGAGATTCGGGTACAAAATGCTTTAATCTCTTTGTCAAAAATAGATACGTTTCTGTGAAACCACATGGGCTGGTTCACGAGGGGTTCATACCCGATTTCGTAAGCCAGCGGTGTTAACTCTGACATGTTTAGGACACTAAGATTTTTCTTCTTGATTATTTCCAAATTCATGAGATGGTCAATACCCTCTATAGTCTCTTCGGGCAGAAGCACGTGCTTGAATGATTTATACTTGGATATCTTCCAATTTATTTTTTTTGATTGCTTCGTAGAGTCTTCAATAAACCACGTATACTTGGAAACACGATTCAATTTCTTTTGATCCTCCATCAAGTTGGGTGAGATTCGACTAATTATCCGTTGCCCATACCTCCAATAGTCTGCAGACCACCAAAACATAATGAAAATAGATAGTGTAGCAATTACCCATATCCTATTGAGATTAAATGTAAAAAAATGGTAGCCGATGAAGGCGAATGCAAAACTGTGGAAATAGATATTCACATTATGGGGTATGTAACTAGTCACCTGCACCAACATGGCTTGAAATAAGATGCAGATGGTAACTAAGACCAGAAGCACTTCTCTTTTGGATTGCAGAAAATCTTTTATAGAAGCTATCTGGTGGATCACAACGGCCACTACCGCCAGTAAATAAAATTTAATCCACTGCGAACCTTCAAATACGTCAATCAAAATATCGCCTAGGCTTGTTCTGGCATTATGTGGCGATTGGCCGTAATTAAACCAATACAAAATATCATACTGAATAAATGGTAAGACAAATGCACAAGTAAACAGGAACGAAAAGCCCGCTAGGTATAAAATCCACTTTATATTTTTTGTGGAGATAGCATCATAAAAAATCAGAACGGCAGCGGTAATAACTGCTAAGCCGCCACCATCTTGTTTTGTGAAAACAGCGAGAACCAGAAAAAAACTTGTAAAGGCTAAAAACAGGATTTTCTTGCGGTTGGAGACTTCAAAAATATGACTCAATAAAAAGTGGACGCTAACAAGTTGAAATACAAAAACGGTGTGATTGTACCATGGCCAGAAATTGACAAAAATAAATGAAATGGAATATACCAAAAGTGATAATAAAATCATTGCAGGGCTAACACCCAGCTTTTTAAGAATGGATCGGAAGGAGATGGCTCCAATAAAATTGATGAAGACTTGTGCAATGATCAGGCTATAAAGAGTGGCTCCAAAAAGCTTAAAAAACGCTGCGGGAATTATCCAAAATCCAAAACCCATCGGCAATGAAAAATCCTTAAAGGGGATTTGCCCAACGGAAATGCGGTAGGCACCGTCCCAGGCTAAGAAGAGATTTATTTTAAAGGGTACCTGCACAAAGAGTGGTATTAGTACAAACACGGTTATCAAGCCTAGTTGAAGCCTTTCGATTTGGCGGACGGAAAATTCTTTGCTAAGCATAGATTCTTTGAGGATCATTGGGATTTCTAATATTATTCAAATTTTCGCTTTTTTTTGTTCATATCTTACCTTGGGCAAGAGAATTAAAAATTTAATTGTTCGTATATTTCGAGTTCTATGCTCTTTAATTCGTTCGAGTTTCTTCTTTTCTTCCTGCCCATCTGCATTGCTCTCTATTTCGTCATTATTAAGTGGGGTAAGTTGACATTAGCAAGGTATTGGTTGCTTTGCGCCTCTTTGTTTTTCTATTCTTGGTGGAATCCTATCTATCTACCTTTAATAGTAGCCTCCATTCTATTTAATTATTTTACCGGCCGTGCGTTGAATAAGGCCAGCAAAGATTCTACGCGAAGAGGCATTCTCTGGGGCGGGGTTGTCCTTAACATTGGGCTGCTTGGCTATTTTAAATACTTTAATTTCTTTATCAATAACGTCAATCTTTTAGTTCAAAATCAAATTCATGTTTCTCAGATTATTCTCCCATTGGGTATCAGCTTCTTCACCTTTCAACAGGTGGCCTATTTGGTAGATAGTTTTTATGGCAAAACCAAGGAGTATGATTTTGTGAGTTATAGTTTGTTTGTTACTTTTTTCCCACAGCTAATTGCAGGCCCCATCGTGCATCATAAAGATGTAATGCCCCAATTTGATAAAGTAGAGAATCAAAAATTCAATGCTTTTAATTTTTCCAAAGGCCTCTATGTGTTCTTTATGGGGTTGGCCAAAAAAGTGATCATTGCAGATAGCTTTGCAGTGTGCGCAAACGCTGGTTATGCAAGTACCGCCTCATTGAATTTTTTGGATAGTTGGATAACCTCCTTGTCGTATGCGTTTCAATTGTATTTTGATTTCAGTGGGTATTCGGATATGGCCATTGGGTTAGCTCTTCTTTTTAATATCAACATAGCCATTAACTTCAACTCACCCTACCGAGCCCTCAACATTCAGGATTTTTGGCGAAGATGGCACATCACCCTCAGCAATTTTTTGCGCGATTATTTGTACATCCCGCTTGGCGGCAATCGAGTGAGTGAGTTTAATACCCTGCGCAACCTCATGTACACTTTTGTTTTGGGTGGTTTGTGGCATGGTGCCGGATGGACTTTTGTCTTTTGGGGATTCTTGCATGGATTTGGGCAAGTGGTATTTAAACTTTGGAAAAAGACTTCAATAGAAATGCCCAACTGGTTGGCCTGGTTCATTACTTTTCAATACGTGAATATCGCTTGGGTATTTTTTCGGTCTTCTTCTTGGCAAGAAGCCATTCAACTGATTAGTGGCATGGTGGGCTTGAGGGGACTGCAAGGAACCCCTTCGGTATTGACGGACTTATCCCTTATTCCTTTTTTGGCCATCGGAATTCTCCTTCTTTTTTATAAAAATCCGCCAGAGCTTGCCACTGAATTTAAAACAGATAGAAGGCACTTTATCTATCTATTAATCCTTTCTGTCTTAGGACTGCTTTTCATGAACTCCATTACGGCCAATAATTTTCTCTACTTCGATTTTTAATATTTCATGCCTATGAAAAGTGAAATTTTTTTAAAACGATTTGGCATTAGTCTTTCAGTTATTGTTATTGTTTTTGTAGCAATCAATATTTACGTTGATGTTTTCGGTTTGTTCTTGGGTCGCAAAGATAGAAGGGTATACACCAATGAGCGGACGTCAAAATATTTGCTCTCTTTTAGGTATGTACCTGAAAATTATAACGGATTTATTTTGGGGCCTTCGTTGTCGGCAAATTTAAATCCCACTCAAATTAAAAATTACAAGGTTTACAATGCCAGTATCATGGGGGCTAATATTTCCGATTTGCACTATTTGGTTAAAAATTTATTGGAAAAGGGAAATATTAAAGTCGCCATTATTTGTCTTGATCCATACCTAACAAAAGAGTTTGGCAAGAAGAGTGCCACCATAGATCCGAAAGAATACATAGGCGCCTTAGGTTCTGTCAATTTGTTAAAGACTTATGGGATGCTTTGCGTGCGCAAATTCAATTTATTTCCACAACGATTTGCACCTGATCTAATCGATGCAAATGGATGGAATAATTTTGAACTTGAAATGAGAGACTTGAATTCCAAACAGGCGATTGACGAAAAAGTAAGGCTGAAGAAACATGAAGAAACCAAGATTGACCCTCGATCTTATGAAGAGTTGGCGCAAGTAATACGTGAGCTAAGAGCGAAAAACATTCAAGTAGTGGCTTACTTTAGTCCAGTGCCTTATTCGATATACTCAATTGGTAAAGAGAAGTATGGACAATTTGAATTGGCTATGGGTAAGCTATTCATAGAGAAAGATATACTAATCAATTTGAATGAAGAGCGCTATCAATCAATCACCTCAGACTATACCACCTTTATAGATCATGGCCATTTGAGCGCCACCGGCCAGGCGTTTGTCTTGCGTGAGATTCAGTCTAGGCTCTTTACCCAAGGTAACTAGTGTCATTTGTACTTTGTTTTGAGCATGGGATGGCCAGAGAGGATCGCAAGATTTTTGGCTGGCTCTGTCACAGTGAATACACGCAAACCAAGTGTGATACACACCATCATAACTGAGTTAACATGACAAGGGTTTGATTGCTTATTAGTCATTCTTAATAAGGAATAATTAAGATCAAGCATCTAACTACCAATTAGTTATGAGATAAAAATTCTATTTCCCTTCACATATGAATTAAGGTGCTATTGAACTTTCCCGGTCAAAAATCGTTCGGAAGTTAAAAATGGTTTGAAAATTAATATGACAGGTATATCTTTAACCGCCCATTAAAAACCCATAACAATGAAAAAGTATGTTTTTTCTATCATCGGAGCTGTTTTCTTTTTGCTTGTTGTAGAGCAATGCTCTAAATCTGACCCTGCACCTGTCTCATTGGTTGCACAATACCCTGATCTTAAAAAATATTTTGATGCTGGTTATGTAGCAGCAGTTGGGTTTGAAGATTTGGCAGGGACTATCCCTGCCTCAGATGGAAAACCAGTGCGTGTAATTAAAGACATTATTGGAGATAAGAATATGAGCTGGCTGGGTAAAGATGTACCCTCGCCCATGTGGAAAACACCGCCCACCTATCATGTAGAAGAGCGTGCGGGAGCCCCATCAATTGGCTATATTTTGGTACACAACGTTACTGATACAAAATGGCAAACCAAAGAATTTACCCCAGTGGCTATGCCATACGATCTATATTTGGTATTGCGAGACACGGAGTGTGTAAACTACGAAGGCTATTTTGCTGCTGGCCTTGGACTGAGGAATAGAGGAGACCGACTTGAAATTAAGATTGATGATTTTAAGGGTGGCCAATGCCAAACTACAAGTCTCAATATGGCAAAGCCCACTATTTTTGCTTACAACAAAATAGCCATCGTGCGTATGCGCTACGATGGGGCAAAGACAAAATTATTTGTCAATAATGTAGAGATACCCGTTGATGATTCCCAACCAAGCAATAGCTGTAATGAGTATAGGCCATTTACTAATGAAATGATAAAACTGTTTGGCTATGGCACCATATCCCACGCTGCCCAACATGATTTCTTTGGCATTTGGTTGAAGTTTGGTACTATCTCTGCGGCTGACCATACAGCTATCTACCAAGCGCTCGCTGATTTTTACAAACCAAATAATTTCCCCGAAAAGCCATTCGCTAATAATATAAAGGCCGTTTGGAATAATACTACAAAGGCATGGGGTGTTCAGTATGATTATGTAGGTGCTAACCCAGAGGATAAAAGCAAAACGGAATACCAATGGGGGTATCACCTTCAAGGAAATACGAGCATACAACCTGCCTCGGGTGAAGATTTGGATAACTCCAGCTTTTTTGATGGCCCTGATGGAAAGAGCAGCACACTTGTTAGAAGTAAGTTTTCATCTATTTTTGCCAATTCTGCAGTAGGTCCGAAATACTCTGAGCTGGGTAAGAATTTTGTGCGGGTATTTGTTTCTGTGAAAGTGTATGATAACAAAGGCAATTCTTGGAATCATTTAACCCGATCTTCTTTTGCAGGCGACAATACTCCTTGATTCAATTTCTTTAAGTTGTCTGCACAGTGCACCTCCAAGATTTTAGAAATCTTGGAGGTCTTAAAGCAAGTAAAAATATCCAGCCTATGAAAATCCTTGGCTTAAAATACAAAGAGGCTTTTGTGGCTCCTCGTATATCACTTGTTAAGCGTTGCTTTTAACTTTGTGTAAAAGTAGGGTAAGCAAATGATCCCCAGGTACACTTGCACACTAGCAACAATTGCCCAGGTTAAATAAGGTATATCGTATTGGCTGGTAAATTCTCTACTTATTAGCTTAACGGCATAAGTGGTAATTGCCAGCATGATTAGTGCTGTCACCCCTGCATAGATTTTGAACTTCTTGGAAGTAATGTGTTCAACTATCTCTATTTTATTTTCTGTATAGTAGTGTAGCCCAATTATAATTACCCAAGGGAATAGTAGGTACAAGATTCTTATTTCGTTAAAAATGCCCCCTATGAACGTAGTAGTTGCTACTAAGAAAAACACAGAAGGAGCTGAATCGTAGATCACCGTATTAAAAGCAAAGTTGCTTCGCTTGCCCAAAAAGCGCAAGAAAAAGGGTATCCATAAAAACCCAAATGTGATGTAGCCAAAACCAATCACTTGGGCCATATTGTTTCTATTCCAAGTCAGCCCCTCCCAATAATCATAAGTTTCTGCGCCAAAGTATAGTCTCACAAGTAAGAACACACCAAAAGGAATGGCAGAGATAATGAGGCGTAAATAAATGTTCTGATTTTTATTGAAGAATAGGTTTACAAAAGGAAGGATAAGAAGCGTTTCTCTGCATAGCACACCCAGCACAGCTACGAGTAAGATGAGTGGAGTATTATTTTTAATTATAGAAAGCAACCCAACAATCAGTAGAAAGTAAGCGAGCGTATCCTCTCGCGTATGCACGGGCACATTATACGCCAAAAGCAGAGGAGGCATCAACGCAAAAAGTACTGCGCCAGCAAAGGCTGTTTCCTTTAGATTGATTTGAACAAGAAGAAAGTAAAACGCCAAGATGGCTAAACTGTGAAGGAGAAACGCACCGCACCTGTAAGCGACAAAAAAAATCTCATTGTCATTTTTTTCCCCCACGGTAACTTTGTAACTGCCGTGAACCAAGACCTTATGAAGCACTCGGTATTTAAAAGGCGGTTCTTTAGAGATGTTCCAGAGGTAGAGTGAATCGGCAGGAGATTTTAGCTCACCCCCTAAGTTTCTGGGCTCATTTAATGATCCATTCAATAAAAAATTGCTTACAGAAAAAGTTATTCCAGCTAATAGCAGCAGGGCAAAAAATGGTTTGGCAGAAATCAATTTTTAGAAGTTTCAATTGGAATCAAATTTGGTAAGTTTTTATTCTTTTAACCAATATAAGGACGTATTTTAACACTTTATTTTAAATTCATTTTAGTGAAATGATAGGTATTAGAAACGTGTTTGCACTGCTTCGTGTAGACCAATGGATAAAAAATCTATTTGTGTTTATACCTATTTTTTTTTCTGGTGAGGCAGCCGACTTAACGAAGCTAAAGACCGTTATCTTATCTTTTTTTGCCTTTTGTTTTGCAGCCAGCTCTATTTACATAGTCAATGACCTGATGGATATAGAATCCGATAGGCAACACCCAGAAAAGTGCAAAAGGCCATTGGCCGCTGGAGCAGTTGCACCTACATCGGCCTGGGTGGCATTCGCTTTTTTACTAGTGGGCGGTTTGGGGTTCTCTTGGGCTACTCATAACTATTTCTTTATGGGCATCATTCTGAGCTATTTCCTTATCAATATTGGATACTCCCTTGGATTGAAACGAATTCCTATTGTAGAGATTTTGATTGTTTCCTCTGGCTTTGTTTTAAGGGCTATCGGGGGTGGGTTAGCGGCAGACGTAGAAGTGTCACAGTGGATGTTGATGATTATTTTCTTGCTAGCTCTTTTCTTGGCTTTGGCCAAGAGGCGTGATGATTTTTTTGTTGCGAGCTCATCTGGCAAAGCTATTCGCAAATCAATGGAGCACTACAACTTAGAATACATCAACGCGCTCTTAATTATGGTTTCGGGCATTATCATCGTTGCGTATTTGATGTATGTGATATCTCCAGAGGTAATCAGCCGGTTTCATTCTAAATATCTTTACATCACTTCTGTTTTTGTGATTGCTGGCGTAATGAGATACCTTCAGATTACATTGGTTGAAAATAAATCAGGGTCTCCAACTAAAATTTTGTACCGCGATAATTTTATTAAAATTGTGCTGTTGGGTTGGGTAATTTCTTTTTATATAATCATTTATAAATTGTGAAAGGATCGGCCTTTGGTTGGGTGTTCATTTTGTTGACGGTTTGCTACGTAGGCTTGTTTCTAAATCAAACACTCTACCCCTTTGTAGACTTGCCCAATCACTTAGCAGAGGCTGCCATCTATAAACTTTCGAATAGCTCTATATTCAATAACTTCTATCATGTGAGCGGTGGCATAGAACCCAATAGTCTACATTATATTTTCATTAGCCTTTTTAATGATATTGAAAAAGGAAATAAACTGTACTATGCTCTGTGTGCAATCTCATTACCTGTCTTTACGTTTTTATTGATTAAGCGATTGGGTGGTAATTGGGAATTTTCCGTTCTATCATTGCTACTCATTTTCAATTACAACGTTTCATTTGGTTTTGCTGGTTTTACACTTGCTATACCACTGGTATTATCCGTTTTTTACCTTCTTTGTATAAACAAGCCATGGTCAAAAATATTTTTGTCCTTTGTTTTAGTGCTGCTATTCTTCACTCATATTCTTGGCCTTTTATTCTCTCTGTTCCTGATTGCAGCGATAGCATTATTAAAATCTAAAAGTATAAAAGAGGGGGCAGGCCAAATTTGGTTTGCTATACCAGTACTATTCCTTTTATTTATTTGGCATAGCAGTGCCTTTAAAGGTGAGCAATCAACACTTTCTTTCTTGCTTGATTATTATACAAAAAATTATTTCCCCGAACTTTACCTAAGAAGTAAAATTTTAGTTTTTGATAACTTCGCCCTAGCAGATGGTTACCTTGGTGTGCTCATTGCCCTTTTCTTTTCAGTGGCCATACTTCTCCCCTTTTTTATGGGGCTTTTGAGTGAGAAGATTTCCTACTTACGATTAAAGAATTTTTATGAGATGAACAGGCCTGCTTCTATTTTCCTTTTCGTGTCTCTAGTTTGCTTTTTCGGCTTACCAAGTGAGCTGCCAGGCCAAGGCATATTGTACCAGCGATTTTCAGTGCTGCTTTTAATAGCAATAATCATTGTGGGAAGTATTTTGTATACAAAGCCATTGAGCAATGTCCATCGCGTAGTCTTAGTGGCAGTAGTATTCTTTCATGGAATTTTATGGTATGATTATCTATCGAAGTTTGACAATGAAAACAGTTCCTTTTCGGCCTCGCTTTTTAATAGCATTCCAAAAAATAAAATACTGGGTGGTGTAATGGTTGATTATAAGTATAGAGGGCGGCCAGTGTACATCCACTTTGCTAACTACTATATTGTATGGAATCATGGAATAGCTACAACTAAAGTAATTGATTATAGATTTGGATCAATCAAGCGAACGACATCAAAAGATATTTTGCCCGAATACCAAGAGTGGTCTGGTACAACGGGATTGATTCCAGATGAATATAAAAACTTAGATTATCTTCTGCTAAGAGGTGAACCAAAGAATCTACCTGCTAATGCTATCCGCATGGCAGGGGATAGGGTTTGGCAGGTAATAAATGTAAAACAAGATTTTTTAAAATAGAATGCGCATATCCAATTGGGGAAACTATCCAGTCATCGAGGCTTCAAAAATTAGCTTTAGTAGCTTAAAGGATGTCCATGATACTCTCAATTCAAATCAAAGTTTCATAGCAAGGGGAAATGGTGGATGTTATGGAGATGCTTCATTGAATTCAACTATTATTTCTACATTGAAGTATGACAAAATTATTGATTTCGATCCCAATGAAGGAACGATAACTTGTCAATCAGGAATTACTTTTGATGTTCTTTTGGAATTTTTAATACCACGAGGTTGGTTTTTGCCGGTAACACCTGGCACAAAGTTTATAACCCTTGGCGGAGCTGTGGCTTCTGACATACATGGGAAAAATCACCATATAGAAGGCTCTTTCAGGAATCATATATTGAAAATAGAATTGTTACTGGCATCGGGCGAGGTAGTCACCTGCAGCAATGATTTGAATCAAGATTTATTTATGGCCACCTGTGGTGGAATGGGACTATCTGGATTAATCTTGACTGTAAAGTTTAAGTTAAAAAAAATTGATAGTGCGCACATCAAACAGACCTCCATCAAGGCTAAAAATTTGGATGAGGTTTTTGCGCTCTTCGATGAGTATAAGGAATCTACGTATTCAGTAGCTTGGATAGATTGTCTTCAGAGTGGTAAGAATATTGGCAGGAGTTTGCTCTTGATTGGCGAACATGCTACGGCAAAGGAAACGGGTTTTGATAAGCCACTTTATCAAAACAAAGGAGGATTGAAGTTGGGTATTCCATTCAATTTCCCAAAAATGGTTTTAAACAAATGGAGTGTTCGTATTTTCAATTTTTTGTTTTACCACAAGCAGTTTGGCACAAAGAAAAAATCATTGGTTGATTTTGATAAATTTTTTTACCCACTTGATTTCATACAGAACTGGAATAAGATGTATGGCAATAAGGGATTTGTGCAGTATCAGTTTGTTTTGCCAATGGCAACAAGTAGATCGGGCTTGCAAAAAATACTTGGCGAAATAAGTAAGCAAGGAATGTGTTCTTTTTTAGCGGTACTTAAGTTATTTGGCGAAAGTGATGGACTGATTTCATTCCCCATGAGGGGCTATACGTTGGCACTTGATTTCCCCATTCGCGAAGGGTTGTTTGAATTCTTGGATGAACTGGACAAAATTGTGCTGGAATGTGGCGGAAGATTGTATTTAACAAAAGATGCGAGGATGAAGCGAGAAGTATTTTGGAACAGCTACCCCAATGCAGAAAAATTTAAACGTATTATTGAAAAATATAACCCTACTTTTAAGTGGAGATCTGTTCAATCTGATAGACTAGGAATTTCAAAATTATGACCGTTCTTCTACTAGGAGCCACCTCTGATATGGCCACGGCCTTGGCGAGGTATTTTGGATCAAAGGGATACAACCTTCAGCTTGCGGGCAGAGACCTAGAGCAACTGCATGTGTTGGGCACTGATGTAAAAATTAGACATAACATATCCGTTGATGTTTTAGAATTGGATGCACTTGACTTTGAAAGTCATCAAGATCTTTATGATGGCTTGGCCACAAAGCCTGATATAGCTATTTTGATTTTTGGTTATTTGGGTGATCACAAGAAAGCGATTTATGATTGGAGCGAAGCAGAAAGAATTTTGAACACAAATTATGTTGGTGCTGTTTCTATTTTGAACGTCATAGCAACCGATTTTGAAAAAAGAAAATCAGGAATGATTGTAGGGATTAGTTCAGTGGCAGGGGATAGGGGAAGACAATCCAATTATTTATATGGCAGTGCCAAAGCTGGGTTAACAGCTTATTTGTCAGGGATGCGAAATCGGTTATTCCATTCTGGTGTTCATGTCTTAACGGTGAAACCAGGCTTTGTGCGAACGAAAATGACGGAGGGCCTTACGCTGCCACCGCTCATCACTGCTGAACCTGACCAAGTTGCAAAAAGGATTTTCTCTGCCATTGAGAAGAAAAAAAATACGATCTATGTCTTACCAATATGGGCAATGATAATGCTAGTCATTAAATCCATTCCAGAGTTTGTTTTCAAAAAGATGAAGCTTTGAAATGGACAATGACAAGTGAACACTTAACGGAATGATAATTCGGGTCATTCCATGTGACCTTAAAAAAAATAGATTTTAATGAAAAAGGAATTGGCCTTATTCGATTTCGATGGAACGATTACTACGCACGATACTTTTTTGGAGATAATAAAGTATCAAAAAGGAAATGTCTATTTTTATTTTGGTATGTTTTTATTGTCACCTTTTCTGGTGCTCTATAAATTGAAGCTGATGAAAAATTGGAGAGCAAAAGAAAGAGTCTTATCCTTTTTTTTTGGCGGAATGCCATCTGCGGTGTTCCAAAGTAAGTGCGAGCAGTTTATGGCAACTGTTCTTCCGTCTATACTGAAGCCTGAGGCTTTGCAAAAGATTGAGTACCACCGATCACAAAATCATCGAATCATTGTAGTGAGTGCCTCACCTTATAATTGGATTGAAGGATGGTGCAACAAAATGAAAATTGAATTGATCGCTACCAAGCTTGAAATAAAAAATGAGGTGGTCACAGGTAAATTAGCTTCCGTAAATTGTTATGGGCTAGAGAAGGTGAATAGGATAAATCAATACCTTGATTTGAAAGAATTTGAACGGATTTATGCTTACGGTGATAGTGACGGAGACAAGCCTATGTTGGCCCTTGCACATCATTCGTTCTATAGAAGTTTTTAACTCCCTACTAGCAATCTGCTTCTCTTTGGGAATATCTTTTTGATTACAAACACACAAGTCATTGATGCTCCCATCACAAATGCCAGATAACAAACAAAAATCAATAAGTTTTGGGTAATAGATAGGTGGAAGTGGTTTAGTAAATAGCTAATGGCATTAATGAAATAGATATGAATGAAGTATACCCCAAAACTGTAATTTCCAAGCGTTGTTAGCAGAGAAAAATCATATTGCTTTAGGCGATAGAAAATATTTAAAAATATGATAGCGAGTAGCATTACTTTAAATTTTCCCCAATTAAAGATAGGCGTGAAATATTCGGGTTCCTTAAAGGATTTTAGCCTGTAGACATCAATCACGTTTATCATCTCTAAGTAAAAGATAATAATATAAATGCCAACTAAGAGTAGAAGTATATTGGTACTTAGCTCACTGAGCCAAGAGTGATTTTTACCTGCCCATATCCCGAAAATATAGACAGGAACAAAGTAGACCAATGATTCCCAAAGGGTCGCGTAGTATCCATAGTTATAGCTAAACATACCTAATAAGACTACTCCTGCCATCAGAAAATTAAAAAATCTCCACTTCTGAATTCTGTAGAATAACGGAGCCAGTATAAAGATGAGGCAGATCATGGGGATAAAGTAGAATGGCCCAGAATGTTTTCCTGTACATAGCATATAAATGATTTGCCAAAAGGTATTTAATCCTTTGTAGTAATCGGTCATCCAGTGGGCATTTGTTTCTATCAAAAGTTTATCAAGGATTGCAGGGATTGAGACGAGAATATAGGGGATCACCACATATTGCAATTTCTTAGATAGATACCTGGTGTAATTTAATTTCTCTGCATGTACGTACTGAAATAAAAATCCTGAAATGAATACGAAAAGTATGGTGGCGAAATCTAGCCCATAAAAAAGCAAATCGTGAATGATAGAATCTTTTGGCCAGTCTATGGAAGTCCTGCAATGCACACCAACAATCAAGATGATGGCAAAGCCACGGAAGTTATGGATGTAGTTAAGGAAATTATTTTTCACGCAAGACCTTGTTTCAAAGGGCTATACTATTCAATATCTAATTAATAACAAAGCCCCTCGTCTTGGTAAGGCGAGGGGCTTATGGATGGATTTTAAGAAAACCTTACTATTTATTTTACTACTAATTTCTGATGCAGACTCAATTCGTTTTGCAGCACGCGCACGATATAAATTCCGCTTACCCAATTCATTTCTAGTGCAAGTCCTTTTTTAAACTCTTCCAGTGACATGGTGCGGTTGATCAATTCTTTACCAACCAGATCAGTAATTTGTAGTTGCAATAAATTAGCCTGAGACGAATTGCCAATCACCGTTATCTTTCCTGTTTCAGATGGGTTAGGGAATACGGCTAAGTTAAAAGAACCCTTGCTGGCATCTTCAAATCCTGTTACGGAGTAATCAACAGATGGTGATTCTCGAACACAAAAAGTATTGGCCGCCCTCACAGAATAAACGCCTGGTTCTGTAGGGTTATAACTGTTCTCGGTTGCTCCTGGCAAGATGTTGCCATTGAGCAGCCACTGCACATTTTTAGATGCGTCTGTTAATAAGACCCCATTGGTAGAAAGTGTGATTTGAGGTATTTCCAAAGAATCGGCTTGCACCAGAATGTATTTGGGTTCACTTGCACAGCCTTTGTCGCTAATAGACTTCACTGAATAAAACGCACTTTGGCTGAGTGCTGGCACTTCTAAAGAATGCCCTGTTTCGCTGAGCACATCTGTCACTTTTTCTCTCGTCCATTGATACGTAGAGCCATTTCCAGTGGCGGTGATTGTCACATTACTGCCAAGGCAACCAGCTACTTCATTGGGTGCACTTACTATTGGCAATTCCGAAATAGAGATCACCTTACTATTGGCCAGAATGATGGCCGCGCAGCCAGTAAAATACGAGCGAACTTTAATAGTACTTTGGTTCGTTATATTTTTAATAGGGATAAGTAATTGAATGGTTTCACCATTGCCCACCACTTTTTCTGAAAGCACCACTGAGTTAGCGTCTATCGCTTCATAGTTCACTCCAATCTGGCTATTGCTCACAGTTAAAATTGCGCTTTGCTCAGATTTACAATAGGTATCCTTTGTAGCGGCCAATACATTATCTGTGATGATGCTAGGTCTTGTCAATTTTAAGGATAATCGATTTAAATAAGAAGCAGCATCTGCTGATACCGTTACAGTATATGTTGCATTAGTGCTATTAATAGCTGCAGTAGTACCAGTGAACGCATCTATCAATTGAATGGTTGCCAGACTAAAGTTTTCTAGGTTTTCAAATTGAAGTGTGTAGGTTCCAGGGGCAACCGTAGCAAGATTCTCTCCGGGTTGCAAGTTTACGGAGATGGTTTTCTCGCAGAAAGTATTGCTCGCATCATTAATAGCCAAGGCCACGCTGTCAAAAGAGGAAGTAGATAAATTGAAAAAAGAATTAGGTCTCTTGGCCCCATCACGTACCTTGTCGTAGCTATCACTTCCTTCTTCAGTAAGACTTATAAATGTGTAATCGTGGTAGGTACCTTCGCTCATTTTAATAGAGAATAAGCTAGTGTTCACACTCGTTTCTGATCTAAAGAAATTTATGTTGCCAGATGCAGGATCCGTTGTTTTAGCATTCTCACTTACCGACAAAGTAGGGGATACAGTAGTGGCTTGTACCCAAAATGCTTGACCCGCTGGGATTTTTCCATTTGGCAATGTTCCTCCACCCGCTCCGCTGTTAAGTGAACGATCCCAATAAAGAAACCTTGAGTTTCCATTTCCATCATAGTTATTTTCTCGAATAGAAATCATATTACTGATGTTTGAAGATGCCCAACCCGTATTGCTCCATACAACATCCGATGCATAAGGATTGCCTAATAGATTGTAGCCAGAAGCATCTCCTGCTGTAAGAGAGGTGAATTGAATTGTTCCTTGATTGGGGACACCTATGTTTATGAGGTTTGTAGGAGAAGCACCATTTCGAACAAAAATCGCATACCCTCTTCCTGTTTGAATAGGTTCTTGATCATTTGCTACAGGATAGGCGACATACCCAGTAGAACCAGAACCATAATAAAACATAGATGGATTACCGCCATAGAATGCTCCTGTAATTGGTATATAAGTATTCCAATCGGCCACTTTAATTCCTGCAACTGACGATGACAAATATCTATAAACCCTTTTTGGAGCCATGTATCTTTCCACAGTTACATTTCCTGTGATAGATCCACTCACAATTTGTTGAATAGCAGCACTAGCAGTAGAACTCGATTTTAAAGTGATATTTCCACCGGCACTAAGAGTTCCGCTATTGATTTTCAGGCCATCGTAGATTTCCATCGCGCTGCCAATGCTGGTAAGGCTTCCACCTGTTGCTGTAAGGGTAAAATTTTGCACTTTGTTGTTTGGGCTACTAGCGAAATAAAAATTAGAGGGCGTGGCCGAAGCACCCGAAGTAGTTAATTGAATAGAGGAATTAGAAATAGATATTTTGCCCGTAGCATTAGTAGGGTTCACTGTTGCGCTATTGGTTAAAATTAAGTTGTTGCTGCCAAGTACCAACGTACTTCCATTGGCCAGATCAAGTCCGCCTCCATTGGCCGAACCTAAATTAAGTGACTTAGGGCTACCACTGTTATTGAATGTGACGGTAGCATTGGCATCGGCACTCAACTTATACAAAAATTGATCGCTACTGACAGTCAGATTGTGCGCGGTTGCACCCACAAATTGCAATGCGATACGATTATCAGCCGGAGCGGTGGCAACGGTAGCGGCTGTAATCAAATCTCCAGTTACTTTTAAGGTGGTTAAATTATCAGAAGCTCCTTTTAATCCTACTCCATTGCCCAAAGTTAAGTCACCAAGCACTTCAAGTGTTCCTGCTCCAATTGTTTTTAGCCCAGCCGCTCCATTCAAAACTAAGTTTCCATACGTGGCAAGCGGAATGGAAGTGGGAGTAGTAAAAGTCACTGTTGACGAAGGTGCAATGGTTTCAAATACTGGTTGGTAGTCAACCCCGAAATTAACAGTTGATCCATTACCCACTTTTAATACGCCAGTGAGTGGTTGGTTGATGGTAAGGGTAGCACCATCATCTACAACTACTCGAGATACCGTGCCTCCTATTGTTAATGGGCTTGTCAATGTTTGTGTTTGAGCACTTGGTATTTTAAAATATTGGCCATCATAACCGAAGTTAGAAGGCGCTGATCCTGATCCATTAACAGCAGTATTCCAAGAGCTAAGTTGACTCAGGTTAGATGATGCCAAGGAATAAAAAGTTTGTGGGCTGGCCGTAGTGAACGAGGTGCCAGAAGATTGCGCAGACTCGTTGATAGGGTTACCACTGTCATAAGCACTTACAGTAATAGTGTAAAAAGTACCCGGCAGTAGCGCATTTGTATAATAGGTAGTAGTAGCTGATGTGCCAAGTAAAATACTGTTGCCATAAATTCTATACCCAGTTACGGCCACATTATCACTGGAGCCAGTCCACGAAACCCCAACATTGGTATAGTTGCTGGAAAGGATAGCAACTCCAGAAGGGATTGTAGGGGCTTGAGTATCTGGTGCTGTAATAGCATTAGCGGTGAGCGAAAAACCTGAAGTGCCAGTAGTGTTGCTTACACTTTTTAATTTGTAATAATAGATAGTACCAGATTGCAATCCACTATCCGCAAATAAATTAGTGCTCACGCTAGCAATCAATGAAAATGCAACGCCATCAAGAGATCGATAAATTTCATAAGAGGTTGCGCCTACGGCAGAAGTCCACCCGAGGTCGATAGTGCTCATGCCTGTAGCTGTGGCCACAAGACTAGTAGGTGCAGCTGGTGGGGTAAGTACGGGAGCCGAACCACTTGTAAGGTAAATGGCTGGTAAAGGAAGCCAAGTACTTGATGATGACAGCTTATACTCGAGGTTAAGGCATTCGCCTCCTTGTTGCTCGAACATCAGCACGGTAATGGGTCTTGCTGTACCGTTAAAAATAATGGCGGGAGGAGTTCCAGAGCCAGGATCGCAGGTGTGTATCCCATCATTGTTAAAAATTCTATTAGTAATACTGTAAGGGAAAGGGGTTACTGCAAATGGAAACGCAGTAGCTCCAGAGGCGCCCAAATAAATCGCGCTTCCATCATCCGAATAAGATCTAAAATTGTAGGTACCCGCAGGTAGATTAAGATATCCGTCAAATTTGAAGTTAAAAAAATCATCTTGCTTTCTTAATGATATGTCGAAATCGTTACATATACCTGTCACTTCGGGAATGTTCCAATTATTTTCAGTCGCATATAAAGTGGTTACGTTAACTGCTGAATAGGTATAATTTAATCCTGTAAAAGTGGTAGTGGCCAGTAGTTGATTGCTAGGCTGAGAAACGTTACCAGCCAGGTCAAATGCCTTAACGGTAAACAAATAATTAGAGTTGGGGCTTAGCCCTGTAACGGTATAAGTAGTAGCAGAGCTAAGTGTATTGACAGTGGTGGCACCGTAGTAGATTTCATACCGTTGAATAGCCGTATTGTCTGTAGAGGCTGTCCAACTGAGGGTGATCTTAGTAAGTGATTTTAGGCCGCTTACCACTAAATTTTGTGGCGCACTCGGTGGCTGTACGTCTGCCTGAGTGGTAACAGAAATAGGACTTGTATAGTCTGATACCTCGGTGTTATTTACTGCTCGTATTTGGTAGTCATAATTAGTATTGGGTGCTAAGCCAGCATCGGTATATGAGGTGGTGCCAGCACTAACCAGTTTAAAAAAATCATATTCACCACCATTAGTCGCCCTGAAAATTTCAAACCCTGTTTCATTGGGTGTGTTATCGGTCCAAAATAATTGTACTGTCCCTGTGCCTATAACGATTGCTTGCGGAGAGGCAGGAGCAGTTAAATTGACAGGTGTGCTGGTGGTTACATATATCGAATTTGATTCTAGGCTTCGGCAGCCTGTGAGTGGAAAAGTTTTCAGTGAAAACCTGCCAGCATCTGTCCGAACAGTGTAAGAGGCGGTATCCATATAAGGAAAAGCATAAGGATAGGTAGTAGTTTGCACTCCATCTTTAGACCAGAGCTTTACTAGGTCTTTGGTAGTTGGTCCGTTGATACGCACACTCAGGCCTCCATTAATATCAGGTAAATGAGATGTACCAACCGCAGTGATGGTTGGGGTAACCGGTGTAGCCTCTTGCACTATAACGGGCTTAGACCAGAGATTCCATTGAGCCTCACTAGGCGTTGCTGAGAGACGACTGAATCTAGCTCTATACGTGCCGGGCTGCGTGGCCGTGTACGTAGAGCTAGTTGCTCCTGCTATGATCGCTCCATCCAACTCCCATTGATAAGCCAGAAAGCCCACACTCACGGCAAGCTTTACGCCAATGTTGCTAGTGGGGCAAATAGTAGGGTCGCCATATAAAACGGTGATTTCTCGCTTGGTATGAAGCAACATCCACGAAAAAAAATCTGGCTCCCCATAGGCAAAGCCCCATGTGCCATGGCCTATGGTAGGGTACAGTGTATAACGCGGCACTGAGCCTGCTGCCTTTAGTTGAGCAATGATTTGATTTGTATTATTGGGTGTTGGATTTCCATCCGTTCCTCCTTGAAATGCCCAAATGGGAATAGGAACAACTTTATTAATATTCGTAGAAAAAAGTGGATCACCCGCACTAATAACTGCTGACATGGGTAGAATAGCAGCAAAAAGCTCGGGCCTTTGTTCTACTATTTTCCACGAGGCCGCTCCACCATTCGATAATCCGTGAATATAGATTCTGTCAGGGTCTATATTGTAATTGGCAATTAGCATATCAACAATGTTAATGAATTGATCTGGCGTGTAGAAGTCTCCACTTTCGCTTTGAGGAACTGCCACAAAGCCAGGGAAGCCATTTGCTGGTAACGTGGGGTCTTCTGCCAATTTACCATTGGCATTATAAACGGCTTTCAAATGTTCATTTGCTCCATGGACTAAATTCTTATCATTGCTGCGATACAGCAGACTAGTCCCATATCCGTAGCTAAAGTTTTTATTAGAAATAGCAGAAAGAGCATTTGTGGCCAACGTTACTTGCGTGCTTGAAGTGAAAGCGGTTATAGTAGTAATGAGTAAACCACCAGCAGCACCGGCACCGGTTACTTGAATTGTTTTATGGACATCATTACTAGTAAATATGGTTCCCGTAGTACTGGTTAAAATATTAGAATTAATAGCCATCGATCCGCTGGCAGATGTTCCGTTTATTCCATAGCCGTAGCCATACGTAAAAGGTTTATTGGTAGCGGTAGTCGAGGCGCTAGCGCCTAACACAACTTGTGTGGAGCTATTATATGCAGAGATATAGGTACTGAGAATGGTTGAGCCAGGGCCAGCCAAAGGGATCTGTATGGTTTTAAAGACATCAGAAGGATTAAAACTTCCAGATGTACTCGTTTTATTTAAAACATTTGACCCAGCATTAATTGTTCCTGAAAGGGATGTTGTACTAACATTGTAATAGCAAGTGCCGCCCCAACAATTCCCTCTTTCCCCAGCACCATGCACAAAAAGAATAAGCGGGTACTTATAATTTGCATTTTGAGGGAGATTATATCCAACCGGGAACAGCAGCCTATAGTTCATATCAAAGTCTTGACTTCCATATACCGTAGAGTGGCCTTCTGTGTAAGCTGGTTTGGTAGGGTCACCTGGATTATTAGGTTTAGTAAGGTCGCTATTATAAAATTTGCTGTCCCAAGAAGTTTGGTCACCAAACGTCCAAGTTAGGGGCGAGCCATTTCCCGGGTTATTAAACCCATCAACGGTTTTGTTGTTAAAGGTGCCAGTACGTAATGCCCTAAATGGAAAATTAGGGCTTTGGTAAATAACAGTTTGCGCTATTGATTGAATAGCAAGGAAAGAGATAACAGCTCCAAGCCCAATTCTTTGAGTATATTTCATTAAAGCCAACTTTTAGTGGTTTGGTCAACCCCCGTCTATACATAGATAGTGCCAACCGTAACCCTGCAAAGATAAGTTGTTGTATTGGATTTTTATTACATACTTCTTACACAAAAAGAGCGCAAACGATTAAAAAGGCCGCTTTAGTAAATTATCTTTTGAGTTATCTAACGTCAATTTTGATTGATTCCTAAATGATAGCGAAGATATTAAATCCAACAACGGGAAATTTATTCCCCACATGGGGCGCAAATAAATCTCAATTGGTTAATAATGCAAACCGATATTTTGTTTTGGACATAGAAAAAAGTAGAACCTCTGGATATTATTGAATCCATTATTTCTCCAAAAAAAATAGGGAATAAATTTTCTGATTGACAAAAGTGATGAGTTTTTTGATTAAGAAAAAACTAAACAAGCGTTGCAGCCTTTTTGGTTAAGTAAACTTTCAAAATAACTTCTGCGGAGTAAAAATGGATTCATCAATTTATTCAATCTACTGGCGGCTTTAGAATTGCCACTACCCTCAGGAAGCAGGAAAATATCAGATACGGGTACAGCGCTTCGACCATCCCATCAAGTGGTCAAGAAATTTTATTTATTTTGATTGCCTCGCATCCCTCAAAAAAAGACCCCCTGAGACGATACCTGTATTTGGGTTAAGTAAGATTCGGCACTTTTTTTTGCTATTCCATAACTATGTTTTGGTTTTAATATCTTTTAACTTTTATTTGAAAGAAAGTTGCGCTTTTGTCTAGTTATTCAAATCATCCTAAATTTGCCATTAGGAGTCGATTACAAAATCAGACTAATTCATTATGCCTATCTTTATGTTTGGCTATCCTCATAAGTTCATGCTCTAAACAACTAAGTAAAGAGGAGTACATCAGATGGGTGCAAGAGCCCGAAAACGGGCTACACACAATAAAAGAGTCGAACGGGTTTATTTTTGATTTGCAATACCAACCTGATCAGTATTTGTGGCTTCAGTCTGGTGACAAAGGTCAACCTGATTTTGGCAATAAATCAGACAATATTCAACATTATCTACTCACCATCAGTCTGAGTGACCCTGAACTCGACTTAATAAATAATAATATTGAGAGTACTAGCGAAAAACAGGAAAAGCTTTACTATTTTTCGTACCTATTTCAAAACGACATACAGTTGGAAGAAGACGGAAAATTATTTCCCTGTGTATTGTTCCATTTTGAAAAAAATCAAGTTGCAAGAGGAGGAAGAAATTTTCTACTAGGGTTCGAAAACAAGGAACCTGAGGAGAACGAAGTAAAAGTGGTCATTCAATCAGAGCAATTTGGTTCATTGCCTATTCGAATAAAAATTAATAAAGAGAACATACCTACCCTTAAGATATGATGAACTTTTTTTATAAGAAGAGAAGAGCCATAGCTATTTTTCTACTCATTTTGATCACCGCTCAATTGGCTCCGAGCACAGTTGCTTTGGCTCTTACTTCTGGCCCTAGCCAACCCGAGGTTCAATCATTCCAACCAGCAGGCACTTCTGATATGGTAGATCTTTTTTCGGGCGACTTCTCTTACAACATACCACTTTTTGAGTTGCCAGGCCCAAATGGGGGCTATCCATTTAACCTAGCATATCAATCAGGAATCAGCATGGATCAAGAGGCTAGCTGGGTGGGGCTTGGCTGGAATCTGCAGCCGGGAGCTATCAATAGACAGATGCGCGGGTTGCCTGATGAATTTAATGGAACGGATCAAGTGCGAACCAAGATGTCGATAGACCCTAACGTTACAGTTGGTGTTGGTGCAGGGGTTGGGGTGGAGATTTTCGGAGCCGATGGCTTGAGCCTTGGGCTTGGCTTTAGTGTGTATCAAAATAACTACAAAGGCATGGGCTACAGCATCGATGGCTCACTTGGTTTTGGTAAATCATCTTCATCGGGTAAGACAGTAGGACTTGGTTTCAGTGTGGATTCAAAAGAAGGGGTTAATCTGAGCCCTTCGTTGAGCTTAGGCGGTAAGGGTGTCAACTTTGGGTTGGGCCTTGGCTACAATTCAAAACAAGGACTCCAAAATGTTTCTGTTCAAGCTAGTGTGGATGCTCGCTGGACAGCAAAACCAAAGTCAGGACAAGATAAAGGCAAGGAAAGAAGATTCAAGGGGTCTGAAGGAGCAAGTTTAAGCCTTGCCCATCCTGGTTATACGCCTCAGATAACTATGCCCATGCGCAATACCAATATTTCTATAACATTTAGGGCGGGGGCCGCTTTCTGGGGCATTTTTGGATCAGCTTATTTAACGGGATTTTATAATGAGCAATGGCTGGCGAACGACAAGCAATGGATATCTTCACCTGCATTTGGGTACCTTAACTATCAGAAAGCTGCCAATGCTTCCAATGCATTATTAGACATGAATAGGGAGAAGGATGGGCTGGTTACAAGAGAAGTTCCCAATATGGCCATTCCGTCTTTAACCTATGATATCTACTCAGTAAACGGACAAGGTATATCGGCCATGTATAGACCGATGCGGAATGATTATGGGGTGCTTCGTGATCAAGAGATTTCTTCAGAATCTACTGGCGGATCCGCGGGTGTTGATTTGGGTGCGGTACTGGTTCATGCAGGGTTAAATCTTTCCCTCAATCATTCCATATCGACAAGTGGACCATGGAATAATAGTATGTCATCCAAAGCAGCCTTTCTAGATAGTGAGATAGGAAATCGATTTGAGCCGTGGTATTTCAAAGCGCACGGAGAGCCATCAGCCGAGGACACAAAATCCCTGGATGCGTTGGGCGGTGAGAGAGCTATGCGAGTAAAATTGGATGGAGACAATAACAATGCAGTTGCCACTACTCAACTACAGCCAAACCATATTGAGCCAGCCATTGAAATACAATCTGTTGACGGAAAGAATCAGCAAAGAAAGCCGCGCAATCAGGCCATCCAACCTTATACGAACGAGCAGATATTGAATGGTACAGAAGAGGCACTGCCTCATTTTAAAATTGAGTACTTAAATCAAAGTGGTAGTAAGATAAAATTCGATAGAAGTGCTCTGCCTCCACAGCACATTGCGGCTTTTACTGCTTTAACCCCAGAAGGTTTGCGCTATAACTACGGCATACCAGCCTACAACTTAAAGCAAGAAGAAGTGACTTATTCAGCAAATAAAAAAACGGCAGATATTGATCGGGTCAGTTTGTGTGATGAACCCGGAAAGCCTTGTGCGGATGATGAACCCTACTTCGCTTACAATGGCACTGACAAGTATCTTAGGCATGTAGAGACGCCCAAGTATGCACATGCACACTTATTGACTTCCATTTTGGGCCCCGATTATGTAGATGTAGAAAATGATGGCGTTACACCAGACGATCTTGGCTATTGGGTAAAGTTCACCTACAAAAAGACTACCACTGACCTAGAAAGATTTAAATGGCGTGATCCTTTTTCCCGAGCGCATTTACAAGAAGGTTGGAAGTCGGATCCTCGTGATGATAAAGGCTCATTTACGTATGGAGAAAAAGAGTTATGGTACTTATCTTCTGCTGAAACGAAATCGCATATTGCTACTTTTACCATATCGAAGCGCGAAGACGGAAAGGGAGTGCTTACGAAACTACAAGATGCAAGCGGTACAGGTACTACGAATGGCAATTCGGTTTACAGGCTAGACGAAATCCGATTGTTTACACGCTTCGGGGGTAGTACTGCACCAATCAAAGTTACTCGGTTTGAGTATGACTACTCACTCTGTAAAAATGCTTTTAACAGTACGAGTGTGGGCAAAGGCAAACTAACTCTTAAAAGGGTTTGGTTTGAGTATGGCGGCAGCGTGCGAGGTAAGTTGAACCCTTATGTTTTTACTTATGAGCTGAGTAATCCAAGCTATGGTATGCTCGCTTACGATAGATGGGGCAATTACAAGCCCAACGACTTTCTGACAAACAGCAACCTTCCTAACAATTCTGATTTTCCTTATGTGACTCAAGACCCCACAAAGAAAGCAGATATAGATAAGTATGCCACCTCTTGGAGTATGACTGAAATTCAACTTCCCTCTGGAGGGAAAGTAATGGTAGATTACGAATCCGATGATTACGGATATGTACAACATAAGCCTGCCATGCAAATGGTGGAATTGGTTGATGCAACTTTGTCAGACCCCTTTTCAGGTTCAGAGCCGCCAGATCCAGATAATCCAAATCCAAAACTAAAAGTGAGATTTAAATTAGAGCGACCGATTAATGGAAGTGCCGGTCCAAGTCAGCAAAAGAGCGAGGCATTAAAGTATTTGGATCAAAATAGAAAGCAAGTTTACTTTAAAATGTTAATGGCACTGAGAAAGCCTAGTGAAAGTCGTTATTACGAATACATTTCAGGGTATGCAGATATTGATTTGTTCAATATTGCAACCCGCAATGACCTAGTAGGGCTTGAAAAAGTGGGAGGCGTAGGAGATTTTGTTTACGGTTTTTTTCATCTAAAAGCCGAAGATAACCGCCATCCCTTTTCATTACGAGCTTGGCAACACCTGCGCACCAACCAACCTGAATTGGCCAATATACCTTATGACGACTCGCCACCGCCAAAAGCCACGCAAACCAATGATACCAATGACCGCATCAAACAAATTACTGGTATGGGTAGCATTTTGAATAATCTCGATCAATTCTTCAAAGGATTTTACAATTCCTGTAGTAGCGAAGGTTGGGGGCGTCAAATAACAGTTGGTAAATCATGGATTCGGTTGAACTCTCCCGATAAAATCAAATACGGAGGCGGCTTACGCGTGAAACAGATTACCATGAAAGATAATTGGGAGCATGACGAGGAGGGTATTTATGGACAAGTATATGATTACACCACCCAAGAAGGAACTAACACTATCAGTAGTGGAGTAGCCTCTTACGAACCATTTGTAGGTGGAGATGAAAACCCTCTGCGGTATGCAAAAAGGTATACACAAAGTGTACCATTGCGTGCTGATAATAATTTGTTTTTTGAATACCCCATCAACGAATCGTATTATCCTGGGCCACAGGTAGGCTATAGTAAAGTCAGTGTGATGAGTTTGGCGTCTGCATCGTTGGCAGGTAAAACCGTTAGCCAATCTATTTTTCCTAGTGGCACGGGCGTAAGTTATGGCACCTCAGGCAAGACAGTGCACGAGTTCTACACAGCCAAAGATTTCCCAGTGATCACCGATGAAACAGAAAAAGTGAACAAGCCCTATACCCTTTCTGCGCCTATCCCTTTTATAGGCACGGTCAGCATCTCTAAACTAACGGCTAGTCAAGGTTACAGCATTGTTACCAACGATATGCACGGCAAGCAAAAGAAGGTGAGCAATTACCGACAAGATAAATTTGGCAACCTAGAGCCTGAACCCATCTCTTGGGTGAAGTACAACTATGCCAGTGCACAGCGTGTGTATGAACAAGAGAAAATATTTACGTTGGCAAATAAATTTGTAAAGGATGTTGATGATAATCAATTATTAAGTCTTGCGAAGGCAGATGATTTAACAAATCCATTAACTACTAAATTTACCTTAGGCCAAGAGAATGAATTCTTCATGGACATGCGCCAGTTTGAGGATAACTCCTACACAGGCGGTGTGCGTATAAATGTAGATGTTCTCTTTTTCTTTTTCTTTACCATTCCAGCTTTTGTGCCGTGGCCGAGTGTAGGTCAAAGCGAAACTCAATTGCGCACGGCCGTTACCAATAAGGTTATTTTTAAATCAGGCATCCTAGAGAGTGTGGAAGCCTTTGATGGCGGCTCATTGGTAAAAACAAAAAATGAGAAATGGGACAAGCGCACGGGCAGCGTCATTCTCACTACCGTGAACAATAATTTTGATGCGCCTATTTACAGTTACAACATCCCCGCTTACACCAAGTACCAAGGCATGGGAGCAGCTTACCAAAACAGTGGGGTTACGTTTACCGCTACTAATGTGCAGGCCGTGCCTAACCAAACCAACCAGTACCAGTTTACGGTAAAGGAGCAAGCGCCTGCTGGCCTGTTGCCTGCTGGTTCTTTATACCCGGGCGATGAAATGCTATTGTACAATGGCACAGGCAGTATGGTCACACCGCTGGCAAGAGTAGTTTACGTGGGCGAAGAGAATGCAAGCAATAGGTGGTATAGTGAGCAAGCTTTAACCGCTACTAAGTACCAAGCATTGATAGTGCGTTCTGGCTACCGTAACCAATTGAGTGTGTCTGCAGGGAGCATTACTGCACTGGAAGATCCTTCTAAGAAAGGAATGACTGCAACGTTTTCGAAGACAATACAAATACCTAAGTAGAAATAATTTGTATGATTAAGATTCAGATCATTAGATTACAAACGCTCTCAACGTTGCAGGTAAATAATTTTACTAAGGCATTGCTGCTCCTATTTTGTTGTTTATGTGCAGGTATTGGGTATTCACAGACAAACCAAGCTTCAGATTTTAATACCCTGCAAAAGAATTTTTTAGCTAAGCAAAAGCTTAATCAAAAAATCTATCAGGATAGATTGAGAGCAGACTCGATATTTAATGCTAATGTTGAAAAGAAGAAGAGGGATAGTTTAATAAATACTCCAAGCTATAACCCATTAAGCACTCAATCAATTCAACCTCAAGCCAGACTCCAAACTTTGAGTACTCAATCTCCAACATTATCAATAATTGGTGGTGAAAATCTTGGATTTGAAAATGGTCTTTCAAATTGGAGCGGTGAGCTCACATACAATCTGAAAAAATGTGGAGCTGGAGATTCTCGATTATCAAAAAGTGGAGTTGATACTTCAGGGGATGTTGTTTATCCACCGCGTAGCCTTTGGGATTCAAATCCTTTTCAACTTGGAAACCCGTTACCATTACAATCACCTAGGCATGCTATTTTACAAGATAAAAACTTTGTAGACCCCTATGGTGGATTTCAAATTTTTGATCCTAATATACCTCAGCTAGGGAATTCAATAGCTCGTATTGGGAATGGAACCATTGGTTCATGCGGTGATGGGGATAGAAATGGGAATAAATTTCTTTACGAACAAGAGTCAATGTCTTACACATTTTTAGTTGGCTCAAATGAAAAGTATCTATATATTAATTATGCTGTTGTGATCAACGAACCAACGAATGGTAGTCATGTTGGACTTGACAGGACTTATTTTTCAATGAGTGTAATAAACAATGTTGGCCAGGAGTTTGCGTGTTCTAAGGTAGATGTTTACGCAAATAATGTGAATAGTAACATTCCTGGATTTATAAGATCAAGTGTAGAGCCTTGGAATACCGATCCAAATGAGCCAGACATTAATAAAAGAAGAAGCGTTGTCTATAAGCCATGGTCACTCGCTCTAGTGGATTTATCTTCTTTTATTGGGACTACAGTTACACTTAATTTTGCTACGGGTGATTGCCTATCAGGTGGTCATTGGGCTTATGCTTATGTAAATGCATACACGTCTACAGTTGGAATTAAAACTGTTACAGATAGTGGTTTAAGTTCGGAAATTTTTTGCCAAGGCAGCTCAGTAAATTTTTCTAGTGCTTATACTGGAAGATTTGATGACGAGACTTACCTATGGGATTTTGGTGATGGTACTTCAGGCATTTCCAATTCACTTCAGGCGCCATCGCATAGATATTCTTCTGCAGGAGAATTTACCGTGACCTTGAGAGTAACTTCGCGGCAAATTATTGGTAATTGCCCAATTTCAAAAAAGATAACGATTACCCCATTACCCTCTGCTAATGTAGATTTCATTGCCCAAACTTATTTGTGTGCTACTAATTTTCTGCCAACTTATAATTTTGGGGGCGCTATCTGTCAGCCTATAGCTTATTTTTGGACTTTTGGCGATGGGAATACGTCTACAGATAAGAGTCCGATTCATGTTTATAATGGAACAGGTACTTATAATGTATCACTTAAACTCACCTACCAATGCAATGATTGTCAAGGTATGGTTACTGTACCTAAACAAATCACCTTCACCCCCTCACCAGCCCAATTAGAAGACAAACTTATTCAAGTAGTCACCAATGTAAAGAAGCAAGTGATTACCTCCTCGGCAGTCACCTTCTCAGATGTTTGGTCGCTCTCACACGACAATGCAGCGCTTGGTAATAGAAGTAGTTACCTGAATGGCACGCAAGGCGTGTGGCGCAACAATGCCACCTATGCCTATGATGTGCCAAGAGGACTTTCGGCCACTACTAACTTGGCCAAAGATGGCACGTTCACCATGAACCAATTTGACTGGGGCAGCGCCAACTTCAACATTGTGCCGGATTGGATCAACGCAAACTCTATGACCCAGTACAGTCCCTACAGTTATGAATTGGAGAACCAAGATGTGTTGGGCGTTTACTCCGCAGCCTTGTATGATTACGGTGGTCACTTGCCCTCGGCAAATGGCGTGAACATGCGCAATGCAGAGATGGCCTTCACTAGTTTTGAGTTTACAGATCCCAACGGCAAGCCTAGTGGTAACTGGATGTTGAGCAACATAGCGCAACCCGCCACGCTTGTTTATAAAGTACCAGCTGCTATTTCATACATCGCAACAGTAGAAGCGAGCTTGGAAGAATTAGATCTGGTTACAAAGGTAGATGTGACTGCCAATGCTGGATTATCGAGCGTCTTGTTGAGTTCTGTTGGCAGGCTCTTTAATTATCTCCAAGATGTGGATGTGCTGTGCAAACAAGCTCATCCTGTCAACCCCAAATGGTCAATCATTGTATTGGGCAGAGCTCCCTTTGAAGGGCTTTGGTTTGGGCAGGTAACAGTAAAGAAGACAGCACTGCCAGCCGTGAACCCCGTGTTGGACAATGTGGTCGCTCACAGCGGAAAGAGCAGTTTGAAAATAACAGCCGATAAAACATTCCGGCAAGAGATGCTGCAGTTGGAAGCAGGTAAAACGTACTGGCTCAATGCATGGGTGTCAGTCAATAACCCCAATGTGCTAACACCGAAGTTGGCAGATAACTTGGGCATTGAGCTAACATTTAAAGACAAACAAGGTATCGTGGCTTCCAGCGTGTTGTTCCAACCAGTTGGCACAATCATAGAAGGATGGCAGCAAGTGAAAGGCACATTCACTTGCCCTATCAAAAATCCAATCATCGAATTGAAATTTAAGCCTGGCAGCACAGGCACAGCCTATTATGACGACCTGCGCTTGCAGCCAGAGAAGGGTAACATGAAAGCGTATGTCTATGATTTGAATGACTATCGCTTGCGAGCCATTTTGGATGAAGAGAACTATGCTTCGTTTTTTTATTACGATGCAGAGGGCAATCTCTATCTGACTAAGAAAGAAACAGAGAAAGGAATTAAGACGATAACAGAGAATGTGAGTTATCAGGTGGAGAGATAGAATTTAAGATTTGAGATTTAAGAATTAAGATTTGGGAATTTAGAAAAAATGCGAACGATATTTAAATACGTTGATTGGTCTGCGCAGGCGATGAAGTTGAGCATGGTGGCAATCATGCTTTTCATTGCACCGGCAATTTGTGCGCAGGATTTTAAGCAGGCATTGCTAAACATGCAAAAAGAGTATGGGGCGGAGGGGCGTATGCATATTGTAATGTCCATCAAAGCTTTTGAAAAAAAATCTGCTAAGGCTCCATTTTATAGTCAAAAGGCAGAGATCAAAAAAGACGATCAGAATTATTTTTATCAGTTAGGCGTAAACGATATGCTGTTGAACGAAAAGTATTTGTTGATGATTGACCATAGTACAAAACAAATTATTTGTAATAAGAATAATCTAAAATCAATGAGTGGATTCAAAGACCCCTTCAAGATGAATGTAGATAGTTTGCTGACTGCGTATGGAGAATCATCTTTTGCTGGAAGGGCAAATGAGATAGATCATTATAAGATCATCCATGCAAAAGGCGCGATCAAGCAAACGGACATGTTCTTTTCTGTGAAGACCAATTTGCTTCACAAAATAGAGTACAGTTATGAGAACGATCAGTTGGTCGTGATAGATTTTGAAGTCTTTGATAAGGAGCCAACATTTGAGGCCAACCAGTTTGACGAGGGAAAATATATGATCGTGATGAACGGTACAAGAAAGCCAGCGCAAGCTTATCAACAGTATAAGATAATTGATGCGCAGCAAGCAGTAAGATAAATTGATTTAGAATATTTATAAGTGTAACATATGGATTCGTTGAAGAAATATCTTGAAAGCCTGATCCACCAAACTCGTTATCAAATGCGGGTTATCGGTTTCATCTGGAGTCTTCTATTGGCTTCGTCAACTTCATATGCGCAATCTGCAGGCGATCCTTCATTGAGCTACACGGGCAGCGCGACCTCTTACGGGATCAATGAAATTTGGTACGACCCAGCAGAAGCCCAATGGACAGTTGAAAACAGTGAAAATGTGTCCGCAGGCGGAAACACGCATATAGAGTTCTACATTCGCCAATGGGGCAATACCTCGGGCGTGTTTCGTGTGGAACTAGCAGACCAAAACTCAGCCGCGACCAACACTCTTGACATCCCCAATTATGCTACCGTTACAGGTACATTCACTAAGGTGACAATACCCTTGAGCGATTTTTCCACCTTTCCTTTTACTGCGCTGAGATGGGTCTCCTTCCGCACCGAACCCAATAAAAGCATCGAGGTCAAGGGCATCCGCTTTGTAGGGGGAACAGCAACTTTTGTTTATTTTGGAGCAGAACACCCAAACGTGGGAAGGGCTGCGGGTTGGGTTTTCACCCCCGCTGCCTCTCCACCACCAGTTGCCAACGCAGGGACTGACAAAAAGATCAATTTACCTGCGAATGCACTTTCACTTATCGGCAGTGGCACAACCTCAAGCGGCACTATTGTTTCCTATGCCTGGGACAAGGTGAGCGGTCCTTTCGCAACACTTCTCAATGCCAATACAGCCACCCTTAGTTTGACTGGGCTTGTGCAAGGGAGCTATATCTTTCGGTTGACTGTCACAAATAATTCTGGTATTACTGGCTCCGATTATGTGAACGTGACCGTAGAGCCACCGAATCTTGCGCTCAATCGCCTAGCCGTTGCCTCCTCCAGAGAAAATAATAATGTTTTTTTTGCTGAAAGCAAAGCATTTGATGGAGATATAACTACGCGCTGGAGTTCTTTGTATGGCACTACAAGGAATTATACATTTGGATATTCGATTACCGAGATGGAGGTGTTTGGCACAGTTGATCTAATTCCAGGAATACCGAATTCTCTGGGAGGATCACCTTCTTCACTTACTAGCATCAATCTAACATGGGTTGATAACTCCATCAATGAAACCGGATTTCAAATAGAACGATGGACAGGTACAAGCTTTTCTTTGATTACTACTGCTCCTGTTAATGCCGTTTCCTATATGGATATAGGATTGACAAGTGGCACTACATATACCTATCGCATCCGGGCCGTCAATGCGAATGGCAATTCTGCTTACACGCCAGAAATTACTGTGATTACGCCTACTGAAGGGTTGATTCCTGACGCGGATGAGCTGAGTGTACTGAGAACCATTGCAGAAGGCTCCTCTGATGAACGATTGACGGCTCAAGGCTGGCCAAGTATTAGCAATTGGCCATCAACTGCTTCATCTGCGCAATTTGGTAGTTGGGGAGGCATAAGTGTAGTCGACAATGATATTGTTGAAATATCTTTTTATGGGGACTACTTTGGCTATTTTCCAGAGGTTGAACTACTTCAACTAAAAAGACTGTCCATAAGCAATAGCCTTATCTACGGATTAAGAGCTTCACTGCCGAATTTAGAAGAGCTAAGAATTGGCTATAACGTATTTCAGGAGGATGTCACTTTTGGGGGCTTTTCTTATTTGAAGTTTTTGGGCATGAGTAGTTATAGATGTTATCCAGATACCTACGATCCAAACAGAACTTATTTTGATGGACCCTGTGGGGATCCAGACTTGTCCCAACTAGTTCAACTAGAATACTATGAGGGGGATGGTAACAAATTCACTGATTTTCCAAGTGGTCTCATCAGTCTGACAAGTTTGAAATCCATATACTTATACAATAATTATTTACAATCTGTACCAAATGGGTTAGTGAATTTCTCCCAGTTGCGATCATTAAATTTAGGTAAAAACTATTTAACCGACTTGCCTGTAGGCTTAGCCGATCTGCCGGCACTTCAATCACTAGATGTAAGTTATAACCGACTCGACTTTGGCGATCTAGAGCAATTTTTCAATGGAGTTAATATGTTAAAGAAGCCTGGCTTTAATCTAGTCTATGAGAATCAAGGCAATGTCCCACCTCAAGATGTCATTGCTACTTCAGGAAAATACAACATTATTAATAATAGAGGTGGGGGAGCTCATACTCAATACCAATGGTACGAATACATGGCTGCTGGCTGGTCTCTACTTGCTGGAAAGACTTCACAAGATTTAGTATTCAATGACATGAATGCAACGTATGTAGGCAAAAAATATCGTTGCGAAATGACCAATGATTGGATTACAGGCATGACTATCAATTCCTCCGAATTCACCATCCAATCAGTATCTAATTTTCCAGTGATTGCACCCAGCGGATTGCAAGCGGTGGCTGGTTCCTCATTATCGGTCAAGTTAAGTTGGGTTGACAATTCTACCAATGAAACGGGCTTTGAAATTGAGCGATCCACTTCTACCGGAAATGGATTTGGTTTGATTGCCACTACCGCGGCAAATGCCGTTTCTTTTTCAGACCCAAGTCTTGTTGCCGATGCCAAATACTATTATCGAATAAGAGCTATCATCGCAAACGGAAGTTCGGATTATTCAGCAGAGGCAAGTGCTACTGCAGCTTATAGTATAGATGAATTGATTGTACAAGATTCTTTGCGCGCAAACGTAATTCCACTTCAGGTGAAAATAGATCGGAATGGGCAAATTCCTTCAAATACCCAAGGCCCACCCAATACGCTGAACACATTGAATAACGGTGATTTAAAGCTGGTCTTCCCTACCTGCGGTTCTGGATTTTTCTACGTTGGGTTTCAACTATACTACGGACTTGAAGACAAGAAAACAACAAAAGAATGGCTCAGCCAAGTAACGGTGAGTTTAGTTCACTTAGAGAATGGCCAACAAATTACCGTTTGGAGTGGTCCGCTACAAGTGAATACAAAGAACCAGACTTTTATCTCCACTTCATTTTATAATCAGGCAATTGAATGCGATGGCTTGTATAGGCTACGGCTCGACCAAAAACTAAACGTGAGTCAGGCACCCGAATCAAACATCACGTTAAAAGTGTTGTTGTATCCGGTTGCTGAAGAGAGCTTCAATACGGCAGCAACAGTCGACCTCAACTGTGTTGCTGGGGTTGCCAATGAAATACAGTTGTCAGGCACTTACCCCAGTACGGGCGCAAAAGAATTTGATCTCGAGTGGGTTTTTATTGCGACTCATGAAAATATTACTCCGCTCAGTCCGCAAGATGCTTTTACGAAACATGAACCAGTAAGAGTTACGCTCCCTACTATTTCTTTTACGCACCAAGTTTTTTATCAGACTGGCAAAATCTGGTACAGAATGAGGGCAGTTGGATATAGTGCGCAGTATCCTGATCACCGTATTTTAGGCACCTGGTCTTATAGCCCCTGTCCCTCCCTCAACATTAGTAATCCTCAGGAAGATAAGAACTGGCAAGTACAAACAGTGTTTGCAGAAGATGGAAAGAATAAAAAAGTGGTTCACTATTTTGATGGAACACTGCGCACCCGGCAGAGCCAAACCAATCTTAGCACTGAAGGAATTACCTTGAGTGGAGAGACTTTGTATGATTTTGAAGGAAGGAAATCAACGGAGATATTGGCTGCACCAAGTGAAGTGCAATACAACAGCACACTCAAGTTTAAGCCGTTCTTAAATAATTTCCAACCTATTGATGCCTTGGTAATCGCCAAGACATCATCGGTTCGCAAGAAATTTAATTATGATAATCAAGGGGCCGAAAACAGTACATTATCAAATGTAGATGGTGCGGGTCGATACTATTCACCAGCCAATAGCAGAGCTTCTGAACATTCTAACTTCATTCCAGATGCAGAAGGCTATGTGTACAGTCAAACAGAATATTTGAATGATGGTACTGGTAGAGTGAGGAGGCAATCAGGTGTAGGAAAAGAATTTAGGATAGATGGAACCCATGCAACTAAATACTTCTATGGAAGTGCGGCACCTGTCGAATTGATCCGTTTGTTTGGCACCAACGTGGGCAATGCCAGTCACTACAAGAAAAATTTAGTAGTAGATGCCAATGGCCAGGTGAGTGTTTCGTATCATGATCAAAGTGATCGGGTGATTGCCTCCGCCTTAGCAGGAGAGAAGCCAAACAATGTGGATCCACTTCCAAGCTTCACAAATTTGGATGGCACTCAAATCGCTGTGGATATCAGCAATAAGAATGAAAAAGCAAACGCTATCAGTGTCACTTCTCATAAACTGTTAAATACATCGCCCAATACTGCCTATAGTTTCCGTTATGAGCTTTCTGCATTAGGTTCACAGATTGCAGAACTCGCCTGCCAGACTTGTACGTTTGAGCTGAGCATTACCATCACTGACCCTGATGGTGAATTGGTTAATTTAGGAACAATTGCGGACAACGAGGCCCCTAACTCGTTGAGCTATTTGAAGAAAAATATTACCACTGCTAGTTGTACCAGCAGGTCTACGCAAATTGTTCAAATCAATCTTCTTGATGGATCATCACCCAATGGACAGCCTCTTGTCAAGATTGGCGATTATACTATAACCAAAACACTGAGGGCCGTTGAACTCACCTTTGACGAGATGAAAACGGTGGTGCAACAAAGCACCAGTATGCAATTGAAAATGCAGCAATTGCGCGATAGTTACCCGGTTGATCCTTCGCAATGTACTATTTGTACACCCCCCTCTTGCCCAGATGCGGATGATGCAATCAATGATGCCATCAACAAGGTAGCATTACAGGATTGCGAAAATATCCTTAGGCAGATCACACAAGATGTGAGGGTTACACTGGGACATGAGCCTGTTACGCCTGCAGAAATTCAACTGATCAATAACGACTCTCGCTATTGCCAATACCAGCTATGCATACAAAACAAAGACAGCGATATTTTTGAAAAGCAGTTAGCCCGCATACCCAATTGGTCTGCGGCAGTAACAGGTGGTTTTATAAATCCAACTAATACCGCTAATTTAATAAGCCCAATTAACATAGATCCTTTCTTTAATAATACCAGTTTAAGCGGTACTGCATCTAAAACTACTATGTTGAATCGGCTGAACGGTTTAGTGCCCCCTACCTTTAAAGTAGATGGTATTACGCCTCTTCCAATTAATTCAAGTATAAGTACACCACGCGCAATTGAAGTGGTAGTCGATCCAACCAGTGCAGCTTATTTTATTGATGATAATGGAAATGCAACCAATAGCAATTTAGTTGGTCGTCATATCTTGTACATGTACTTGATGGGTATTAAGAATACCATGACGCCAACGGCTTATGCAGCAGAGCTAGATAAACAGCAATGGGCATTGTACAAATCTTTTTACCTAGAAGCCAAGCGCAAGACCAAGTTAGGAATAACCGCTTATACCAGTTGTACAAAAGCAAAGGAAGAGCTCCAACAGACAGATCAAATACCAACTACCGAAAATAGCGTTAAAAATTGGAGTAAAGGCAAAATACTAACAGACCCTCTCCCAGTTAATGATCAACAATTGCTGATGTCTCTCTACAACATCAAGCGTACCTGTAATCCAACGCTGATTGATCCGAATCACCCTGAGTTAAACAATATCTCAGCAGCAGATGCAGAGTTGATAAAAAATTATTTGAGAGCTTACTTTAATAGCGACCCCAAAAACTTTTTCAGATTAATACTGAAGAAGGACTTAATTACTAATACAAATCTTCAAAACATCAATTCAATTTTGAGTCGTTATAGATGTGGATTGAATAATGTGGCAGTGGATGATCCAATTAATTGTGTAGATGAAAGAAGGATATTTAATGATAACACTAACCTCGTTGTAAACCCAGACTATCTTGGTTGCGGTACTGGACCAATAAATGCACCAGTTTGCAATGGGTGGAGTCCGGTTTCAGGATATCCATCTATAAATATTGATACTTCTAGCGGGGCGATTAAATACTATGCTACCCTTAAAGGTAAAACGTGTGACCCAAACTCTGATGCTTTAAGAGGCACATTAAGGAAACCATTGGTGCCAGGAAAAAGTTACATATTCTCTGTAACATCCAAACCAACCAATGGTATTGCAAATGTTAATAACTATGTCATTGGTCAATTTACTCGCTCTAATGAGTATAATAAGATCGGAGAGGTTGCTTGTGGGGACATAGCGGTAAGAATAAACCCAATAAATTCTATCGTTTGCTGTTCAGATCCAGAGGTAAAATATCCTGATGGTATTGGCTCTGGCACCCATAACGTGTGGGATACTAGATTTCAATTTAGAGAGTCTGGTTGGCATACTTGGACCCGATCATTTACAGCCACAGAGGCAAGTACAAGCTTTGTTTTTTCTATTAAAAGTTATTTTCAAAGATTTAGTGATAACTTAGAAACTTGGTGTGAATATGGATCTTTCAGAAATCTTAATGATCCAACACTTTCAAATGTTTTTGCGGGGCTAAGTAATTCATATGGAGCTATAGAAGAAGGAGTCGGTCGAGGTGATGGATATGGATTGTCATTACATTTAGTTGATATTCCACCACCTGACCCATGCCCTGGTCCAGGCTGCCCTGATCCATGCCCAGGCCCTAATTGTCCGTGTGGACCAACGGTAATAGATTGCCCCCAACCTATTCAGGCTAGGACTCAAAACAATATCGCAAGTATTGCTCAGGCAAACGAAATACTGGCTAAGTTCAATGCCGTTTCTGATGGCAATACTTATCCGTCTTATTTAGTTACAGTTTGGGTTAAGACACCAAGTAGTAGTTATATATCCACTAATCCATCAAGTGAATTGTTCTTGGCACTTGTTGATGGCGGAACTAACGTAATACAACAAAGAAATTTCGTTTCGCTAGCCTCAACCAATGATACTTGGCAAAAGCTTACTATGCAAGTATCCCAACTTCCTGCAGGTGGCGTTGCAATTGGTAGTTCTATATTTGATACAGAAGTTTATAGTGGAGGTACATTACTGATTGATGAGGTTTTTGTTTTAGGAGTCAATCCCGAGGTGCCAGAATCCATCGACATAAAAGATGTGTCAATCATTGAGGACTTACCTGCTGTTGATTTTACCTTTTGCGCAGATTACCAAACCCCAGCACCCATAGACTATATTGGCCAATATGTAACAAACTGCATGGCCAATGCGGCTTTGGAGGCCACTTTGCTTACTAACCTTGCCATTGACAATCTCCTCGAAAACGAAGTCACCAACTTCAGCAATACATACCGCACCAAGTGCATGGATAATGCCAAGGAGACTCTCACCTACACCTACGTACCCAAAGAATACCACTACACATTGTACTATTACGATCAAGCGGGCAACCTCGTGCAGACAGTGCCGCCAGAGGGTGTAATACCACTTAATGCAACACAGCTGGCAAACTTTGCAAGCAATCCGGTCAATCTGGGTCATCGGCTTATCACACGCTATCAGTATAATTCACTCAACCAATTGTTGAAGCAGACAACACCTGATGCGGGCGAATCAAATTTTTGGTATAACGATAAGAGCCAACTCAAGCTTTCGCAGAACGCAAGGCAATTGATTGACAACAACTATTCATACACTAAGTATGACGAACAAGGCCGCATCACAGAAGTAGGGGAGATGGCCACTACTGATCCTGTTTCAACTTTGACTGTTCAATTAAACAATAGCACTTTTCCTACTACATACACTTTAACGGACATTACCAAAACCCACTACGACTTTGCTGCACCAATGACGTTGCAGTGGACGAATTTATCAAATGTGGTGGTGAATGGAAACTCTTTGACTAATACGGGTGGAGGTTATTGGGTAGATCATGCATCTTCCATAAATTCCATCCCTGCCAATGTAGACGGTTATTTAGAATTTAAGATAGGCACTCCAACCAGCGATTTTGAAATGGGTCTTTCTGCAGTTGCTAATAGCCCCAATTACACTTCTGTTAGTTATGGTTTAGGCTTTATTGGCGGTAGCGTGTTCCGTATGGAAAACAGCAATGCGTCAGTGGCATTGACAACTTACCTACTAAGCGACCTGTTTCACATTGAGCGCAGAGGATCCACCATTGTATATTTTAAAAATGGAATTGAATTCTTTACTTCCACCGTACCTTCTACTACTGCTCTCTATGCAAATTGCTTCCTCAATACAATAGGCAGCACCATCACCAATATTTCTATGGGGCTGTTAGAGGGCAACTCTAGTAGCGGAGATCAATCCACCTTTGTTCAGCGAAACTTGCGCAACCGCGTAGCGTGGGTAGAGGTAATGGATAAGGCCTCCTTAGCTCCTAACATCTCCTACCAATCTGTTTATAAAAATGATGGATCTAGCTTAAATGGGGTAATAAACATTGCAGGAAGTGGGGCAACGGCCATTCAAGAAAGCATCAATAGTGAAAGTTATATAAAGGTAGAGAATATTTGTCCAGGGCTTTGCGAGCGAGCAGGTGTTGCCTTTAATGCACGGCCAATGACAGTGATCCCTGGCGAGAGTTATTTGATAAGAGCAAAAGGATATCGCTTGGGTAGTGGGCCAGTGCAGTTTGAATTGCAGGGAAATGGAAGTCAAGGACTAGTTTTTCTCACCTATAGCGACAAATCTTTGCCTCTTGGTGCTGCAGCTGAAGGATGGATTGAGCAAGCTGTTTCCATACCCAGTGGAGTAACAAGTTTATATGTCACTCTTTTGTGGAAATCCCCAGCTCTTGGTCAAGTATATTACCTCAACGAAATACAAATCATTAAGAAAATTTCAGACTCCAACAATCAGTTGGCTTCTTACTACAGCTACGACATCCACGGAAACGTGAAGTCCCTCTTGCAACAAATCCCCGGCCTCGCCAACAAGCGCACCGATTATGTCTATGACCTAGTAAGCGGCAAAGTAAACTTTGTCATGTATCAATATGCGCAGCAAGACCAATTCATACATCGCTATAACTACGATGCAGACAATCGAATTATTGAAGTATCATCTTCTTCCGATGGCTTCATGTGGGATAGAGAGGCAGAATACAAATACTACCTCCACGGCCCGATGGCCCGAACCAAGTTAGGTCATTACTCGGTACAAGGCTCTGACTATTACTACACCCTGCAAGGTTGGCTCAAAGGAGTGAACTCACCTACGGGTGTTAATGCCCAAGCGAACGACCCCGGCCAAGATGGTGTGATCGCTCCATCTAATTTGAATGCCATGGTAGCCAAAGATGTGTACGCCTACAACCTCGGCTACTACAATGGCGACTACAAACCGAATGGTGGTGTTAGCTCCGCGCTCATCGAAACCACCTCTCCTCTCCTTTGGAGAGGAGCCGGAGGTGAGGCCTTAGACCTCTACAACGGAAACATTGCTTGGATGGCCACCGACCTTGCCAAAATTGGCCAGGTAAACGGCAACAGAAATACGGGCGTGCAAGCCATGCAATACCGCTACGATCAACTCAATAGAATTGTGCGCAGCAGAAGTTTGGGCGGCTTTAATGAAAGTACAGGCTTAGCCGCGCGCACCGTAGCGCCAGCCGCCTACGATGAAGACTATACCTACGATGCCAACGGAAACATAAAGACCCTACTGCGCAACGACAACTTGGCTGCCGCCATGGACAACTTCAACTACCAGTACTACTCCGGCACCAACCGCCTGCGTGGAGTGAAGCCCATCACTGGTGAAGTAACATACACCCAGGCCGTAACCAGCAACAGCAAAATCTACCGCAACATTACAGTGACAGACGATGCCTACCTGCCCGATGGGGCAGACGTAACCCTGCGTGCCACCGAAAATATTTATGTGCACCCGCGCTTTAAGAAAGGGGTTGGCAAATCCTTCCGGGCTTACATAGACAACACAGGCCCCTACATCTACGATGCCATTGGCAACTTGATAGCCGATCAAGACGAAGGTGCTACCATTAGTTGGACGCCCTACGGCAAAGTGCGCGAAGTAAAAACCAAAGGCGATAGCATTACGGTTAGCTACCGCTATGATGCCGCGGGCAACCGTGTAGAAAAGAGAGTGTACACACTGCCTGCCGAAAACATCATTTGGAAAGATGCCGCCTATGTTAAAACCACACCAACCTCTATGCGAAGCACTATAAGTGGGTGCTGTGGTGGCGCTGTTTCTGAACAAGTATTGCCAGCCAACACCGATGGTTGGCTGGAGTTTACAACACGCGAGATTGTAGGCTCGAAGGGTATTGGCTTCTCCGCTATAAACAAGAGCGATAACAGCGCCTACTCGATTGATTACAGTTTCTATATGTCTCAGTATTCGCTCTACCCATTTGAAAACGGTCAGTACAAGGGCTTCTTCAACTTTGCCGCAGGCGATTTGTTCCGCATTGAACGAACCAGTGGTGTTATCAAGTATTATCAAAATGGCAACCTGCTGTATACCTCGCAAGTGCCAACTACCACCGCACTAATGGTAGATGTAGGCTTTGATGGCTTGGGCGCATCTATAGAAAACATACGCACCTCGTTTACTACGAAGCCTGCACAAACTGAAGTAACTAACTACGTACGCGATGCCAGTGGCAACGTGATGAGTGTCTATAGAATTAACAAGCCTGCTCCAACAGCCATTACTTGGAATCAGTTGACAAACATCACCTATCAGAATGGTTCTTTGATTGGTAATAGTCTTAATGGTCAAGCAATCACAGCGCCAGCAACTTATGATGGATTCGGTGTAGGGGTTGAATTTACAGTACCCAATACAAACCTTAAAACAATAGTATCATTACGCGGATTGATTGGCGCAAATGCGACTCCCATATATTACTATTTAAATTTTGATACACCTAGTGTATTTGATATTCGAAATGGTAGCGGTACAGTAGTTTTCACTAATAGCTATGCAGTGGGTGATAACTTTGCAATTAGAAAAGATGGAGAGATTACACGTGTCTATCAAGACGACCGATTGTTATTCACTGGTGTTGCAGACTTAGGGGTAATCTCGCACATCATCGGTGTTATTATGAATGGCCCCTCTCAACTAGATAACTTCATCTTTATCAACGGTAGTAGTGGAGTTTTACAAGTTGAGCAGCCCATCTACGGCAGCAGCCGACTAGGCCAATACCTGGGCGGCCGCAAAGAAGGCCAACAGCGCTTTGGTAGGAAAAACTATGAGCTCACCAACCATCTGGGCAATGTGCTCACTGTAATTACCGATAACATTAACATGAGCCCCACCGATGGCGTATATGCCACCGTAGTGAGTGCCACCGACTACTACCCGTTTGGTTTGGAAATGAAAGGCCGCACGTACAGTAATGACCAGTACCGTTATGGGTTCAACGGCAAGGAGAAAGATAACTCGTTTGCTTCTGGCAATAATTACGACTACGGCTTTAGGATATATAACCCGAGGATTGCGAAGTTCTTGAGTGTAGATCCGTTGACGAAAGAATATCCTTGGTATACACCCTATCAATTTGCAGGGAATAAGCCAATTTGGGCAATTGATTTGGATGGGCTCGAAGAGTTACTTTATAGTAAAATTAAAAACCCTAGTTTAATTCAAGCAATAGATGCGGGCTTTGTTACCTATCCGTTGATGCAGACAGCTAATGGAATAGGGAATTTCTATAGGAAAGTAGAGGCTCAAGTTAAGGGGGAGGAGACTTATGATCGTAGTGAGCTAGTCATAGCAACGTATGAGTATGGTACAACAGAACTCTATCAAGAATCCACGCCTACCCCCGCTAGAAATGGTTGGCAGGGTGTAAAGGATACAGGTTCTGATGCACTGGATATGGCAAATGTGATGGGCGGAAACAGTGCCACAGGCATATTTACTAAAATTCCTGCTAAAGGCCAAATAGCAAAAGATTTGATTAAGTTTTCTGATGATGCATTGGAGACCATAAAGGCACAGTGGCATCACATATTTACAAATAAGAATTTTAAGCGGGGAGAGCAATGGTCTCTGAAGTTTGAGCCGCTATTTAAAAAGGCAGGGTATTCATTGGATGATGTGATTAATAAAGTTAAAGTGCCTGGCCATAAAGGGCCACATCCAGATGATTACCATGAAGCTGTTTTTAAACGTTTAATAGATGCGACAGAAGGGAAAAAGGGAAAAGATTATACTGCAGCATTTCAAAAAACCCTAGAAGCACTTCAAAAAGAGGTCTCAACTAAAGGAACAGAGCTCAATAAATTGGTAACTAAGACCAACTAGATTAGATGGAATACTTTAAGTTAATTGATGATTTAGACAATCCACCTGGAAGGTGGTTTTTGAGCGAAGTAAATTTTGATGACGAGTGGGACTTTTGGAAGTACATCACCGTTGGTAAAGTTGAACCCCCTAAAAAAGATTTGATTGTCAATTTGAAAAAAGAGGGGTTTCCATTAGATTTTACTTTTGCTGATTTTGAATTGATGATTTTGAATGAGAAGGTGTCTAATTTACTACGCAAAGACGAGGTGCAACTTATCCCAATAAATATTAATAGATATACTTCAAAAAAGCCATACTTCTTGACAACAGTTATTAATGAGATTGATTGTGTGGATGAAGAGAAATCTGTTTTTGATAAATGGGAGTTAAACAATGATATTCGGCCAGATAAAGCTGGGCAGTACAAAACATTTTACAAACTTTTTGTAAAACCAGGCAGATGCGAAGGTAGTAACATCTTTAGGTTGAAAAATTACAATAGCGTAATAATAGTAAGTGATGAATTAAAGACTGCGTTTGAAAAAAATAACGTTACGGGCGTAAAATTTAAGAAAGTGAGTTAGTTCTATTGCCTTTTCTTCTCCGCAGAGTCTCTTCTTCACCGCAGAGTCTCCCGCCTCGGGGACTCAGTCGGAAGCAGGCAAGTAGAGAGAGGAAAGGCAGAGGCAGTGTAAGTGAAGAAGAGAATGGTGTAGTAGAAAAAATAGGCGCAGAAGTCCTTTTCTTCTCTTTGCCCTTGGTCGGTGTTATCCCCCCAACTGGCGCAAGCGTCCCGCTTGTGCCACAAAGGCTGGGCTGAGAGGATGGAAGTAAAAGTTGATAGAAGAAGTGTTGGGGGAAATGTATGAG
>JAYWHU010000041.1:0-17758 GCA_043777495.1 Cyclobacteriaceae bacterium
TCAACCCCAAATATCATTGGGGTAATAAAGGGTAGAGCTATTTTTTGATTTTTAAACAAAAAAATGATTTTCACACAGCCTCGCAAACGCGCACCAACACGTTATTTATTCCCAACGACTATACAAACGCAATTTGTTTTCGGCTCACTGTTAAAAATTTCAATATGTGGAGTAAAATTAAAAAATATAGCTACTCCTTTTATGCTAGGCGAATATTGATACTGTATGACTTGATTAAAAACATCTAGTTTCTTTTCTTGCAAAAACAACTGAATTTGATTAGCCAAATTTAGAGATTCAGGATTGCCTTGTACTGAATACACTTTTACACAAGGATTAAACTTGTTATTTTCTTTAAAAGTATGGTCAATCATTTCCAATAACTTTTCTTTAAATGGATCATCTAAATTTCTGCCTTTATCGTTCACATTCACTCTTACTTCATTATTGTTCCCTATAATACCATTGTTTGTTCCTGTATTGATATTGGCTGGTTGGTTTTGAACTGTTACTATTGTATCGCCCATCTTAACTGATATTTTTTTTGCAGGATTTTTTGTTTGGGTTGTGGTTGGTATTGGTTTTATTGAGATTGGTGACTTTTCTATGTACTGTGTATCAGTCTTTGTTTTTACTGTTGTATCGTGTAGGATTGATTTCTTCTCTCCAACCTCTACGCTGCCAACTTTAAATGGAATACCGAAAATTATTAGGGCTACCGCAAATAATAAAACTGCTAAGAAGATAAAGAATGTTGGCTTTGGATGTTCTGCAATTAGGTCGAAGAATGTCCGACCATATTTTTTTTCATTGTTTGCGGCCATTGGTTGTAGGGTCTTTTTAGATTGCCATTAACACTCAAATATACACAACTCCCCTCGAGCCTACTCTTGTCAATCCATCCAAAATAGTTGGCTTACGCAATATTTTTCTGTGGCAAACCTAAGAGTTAAAAGATACGTGTCGTGCTGGCATCGGCCAGCGATAGAACCTAGCTGGAGCGCGTTTGCAACGCGTTCCTAAAACGAGTGTGGTGACCCATCTTACTCAATCTTTTTAGTTATCTCCTCCTTTAACGGTTTTAAATGTCGAATCACAATTGACCAAATGATAGAGTCGTCAACATTGTCGTATGAATGAATTAACCTATTTCTCAAGCTTATTATCTGTGAGGCGTTCTTCAAGTCGTTAGCGTCCGACTCCTTCAAAAATTTATTAACAGCTTCTCCAATGATTCCAAGGTGTCTTTCAACTGCTCCTTTGGTTTTGAGATCCTTTGAATATTCTCCGAATGATTTTATCCCACTTGTAAAATTCTCAATCAACTCGATTGAGTTTGTTATGTCAGACAAAAACTTTCTCTCCTTCTCTGTCATAAATTAGTTTCTTTGTTCGGTCAATGTTGCTCTTTAAATATGGGTTGCGAATAGAATCTTCAGTTAATAAATCTACTTTTCTTTTAAAAAGTATCTCAAGATTGTCCCAGAGGGATAGTAATGCTTCTCCTCTGTCAGCGGGGTCTTCAATGTCAATTTTGACAACGACATCTATGTCGCTTGTCTTAGGGTCAAAATTGTCAGTAATTGACGACCCAAAGGCGTAAATTTTGTCCACCTTGTGAGACCGACATAGGTCAACAAACTCTGTGTACCGTTCGTTAATTAAAGTCATCAAGTCCATTCTCAAATATACTCAAATTTTTGTCGTCAGGTGGGCTTGCACCAATTCTCAAATATACACAACACCCCACTGAGAATACTTTCGTCAATCTATCCAAAATAGTTGGCCTTAAGCAAGATATTTCTGTTACAAAACCTAAGAGTTAAAAGATAAGTGTCGTGCTGGCATCGGCCAGCAATAGGAGCGGCACCCCGCAGCTGCTTGGGATGTGGGCGGGGCGAGGAGTATAGCGGATAGCGCGGTGCCGCTGCGCCTCGCGCGGCAGGCCGCATTATTTTGGCTCTCAAAAACTTCCATTTTTAGGATTGGTTTTTCTTTTTAACTTTACGACCCTTTATAACTACAAACCACTGATTTACATGAAGTTTATTGTTAATTCCAGCTACCTGCTCAAACAGCTATCTAATATCAACGGTGTGATCACTACCAACCCGGTGGTGCCCATCCTTGAAAATTTTCTTTTTGAAATTGATAAGACCAACCTGACGGTGACGGCCTCGGATCTGCAAACTTCTATGATCACGGAGATCACGGTGGAGTCCAAAGAGAAGGGGAACATTGCTGTGCCTGCGCGCATTTTGTTGGATACGTTGAAGAACCTGCCCGACCAACCTGTTACGTTTTCGATTGACCCTGCTTCGTACAGCATCGAAATCAGTTCGGATAATGGTCGCTATAAATTAGCTGGCGAGAACGCCACGGATTTTCCGAAAGTGCCTTCGGTGTCAAATGATTTTTCGGCATTGATCTCTTCGGAGGTTTTAGCAAAGGCAGTGAACAATACTATTTTTGCTACGAGCAGCGATGAGCTTCGCCCTGCGATGACGGGTGTGTATGTAAACTTGGGCGAGAAGAACACTACGTTTGTGGCCACTGACGGCCACCGCTTGGTGCGCTACCGCAGAACAGATATTAAATCGGACAACGGCAACGCGATCATCATTCCACGCAAGGCGTTGAATTTGTTGAAGGCTACATTGCCTTCTGAGAATACAGACGTGAGCATTGACTTCAATATGGCGAATGCGTTTTTCAAGTTTGGAAACATTCGCATGATCTGTCGATTGATTGATGAGCGTTTCCCTGATTATGAAAATGTGATCCCGTCTTCTAATCCAATCAAGATGACGATCAGTCGCACGGATTTGTTGGGTTCATTGAAGCGTATTTCAATTTATGCCAACAAAACCACGCACCAAGTGAGATTAAAAATCACAGGAAGTGAGTTGATGGTTTCCGCGGAAGATTTGGATTTCTCTAACGAAGCGAACGAGAGACTTTCTTGCGAGCATGAAGGCGAGGATATTGAAATTGGCTTCAACGCCAAGTTTTTGATTGAGATGTTGAGCAACGCAGATTCTGATATGATCAAGTTAAATATGTCGGCCTCTAACAAAGCGGGTGTGATCACCCCTGCGGAGAAAGACAAAGGAGAAGATATCTTAATGTTGGTGATGCCCGTGATGTTGAACCAATATGTGTAAAGATTTTACAGCCTAAACACTTGAAAGCCAGACCTATTGTCTGGCTTTCTTTTTTTATAACAATTTTTGAAATTGAATTTTCCTTCTCTGGTCAATTTGCCAACTGAAAATTAATCGGCATCACCATCTTCACTCTTACAGGTTTGCCTCGCTGCTTGCCCGGTTCCCATTTAGTAAGAGAAAGTACGCGCATTGCTTCTTCATCACAACCCGAGCCAATGCCACGGACTATTTTTAAGTCAGAGCTTCACCATTTTTATTTACGATAAATTCTACGAATACTTTTCCTTCAGTGCCTGTGCGTTTTGCTTGAGGAGGGTATTTAATATTCTTGCCCAACTGCTCATAGAAAAATTTGAATCCGTTAATTGGTTCTGGTTGTTTTTCTGGAAAGACAGTTATTTCTTCAGACTCTTCAGGTTTCTCTGGAATGATGTAAGCAGTTGTGGTTGGTATGTCCGTTCCAAAATGAGTTACTACCTCATCTACTGACGTTTCATTAATCACTGTTATAATCTCTTCAACATTAACAGGTTCTATTTTCTTTGGCTCGATTTTTTGAATGGGCTGCGGAGCAACGGGAGACTCGATTGTTGTAATAGGAACAGCCAAAAGAATTGCTGTTTCAATCGGATTCAAATCAGGCACAATCGGCTTCACCTTCACCGTCCGCCACTCAAAGGCAGTAATCGCAAGGCTAATGCTGATGGATAAGCCGATCAAAAAAAATTTATTTCTTTGAAGGCTCAAATGGATTTTTCTTTGCTTCCATAATTGATTGGGTTTAAGTTTTTTCTTCCTAATCCCGTATCAACAAAATGGTCACGAAAAAAATTTAAGATTTGTGATTTACTCAGCGCACAGACCTTGTCCCTTGTCCCTTGCCTCTTGCCTTTTGCTTTTTGCCTCTTGCCCCTTGCCACTCAACTCTCACCAACTTCTATCTTCTGACTTCTATCTTCTGACTTCTTGTCTCTCCCCTTCTCCCACCTCTGCAATAGCAAAATCAAAACCACCACCACCACAATCAACAAAAAGAACGTGAACACCCGCACAATCTTTTTCATCTTCTTCTCCTGCTCATGTTGTTTCAGTACGGCATCATAGTTTCTGAACCGCTCCGTGCCGCGGGCGGTCAGTCGCTGCCTACGCATCCGTATTTCGTGCTTACCCATCGTACTTCACTTTGATGTTAAATTGAGAGCGCAATTTATCCAACGCGCGGTACGTCCGCATCTTGGCGCCACTCTCCGTCATGTCCAATATAAATGCAATTTCCTTAAAGTCCTTGTCTTCAAAAAATCGAAGCTCCAGCACCTGCACCATGTCCGTGGGCAGTTCGTTCATGTAGTTGATCACCTGAGTGATCAGTTCTTCGTCCCACTCATCACTGCTTTGCTCAACCAGCTCCTTTACTTTTAATTCCTCAATGCTAAAAACTTTTTTCCCTTTGTTCTTGCGGTAGTGCTTGTTCACCTCGTTGCCCGCAATTTTGTAGAGCCAAGCCGAAAACGGAAACCCGCGAAACTCATACTTGCCCAAGTGGTTGAGGGCGTTCACAAAAGTTTGAGAGCACAAGTCGCCAGCCAGTTCCTCGTCATCCGTTTGGCGGTGCAGGTAATTATAAATCCGGTCGAAATAAAACTCATAGATTTCGCCAAAAGCCTTCGGGTCTTTTTTCGCTCGCTCAATGGTTTCCTGCTCTTTCCGGATTTCAGCTTCCGACATGGGTAGGCGGTTTACAGTTTACTACTTCGCAACTGCTACGTAGCACAGAGTAATAATGCGAAGGATTTCGTTAAGTCACAAATAATAAATGTGCCTGCCCTCCGTAGCTTTTTCAACCACCGAAGCTTTAGCGAAGGTGGTAGCGAAGGAGGGCGGCTTGCCCACCGAAACTATAGTGAAGGTGCGGCCTGCCACGTGAGGCGCAGTGGCACCGGGCTATCCGCTTCAATCCACGCGAGGCGCGTGGGATTTCCGACCGATTAACAAAACGAAAGTGAAAACTGTGCCTAACATTAGCTTGCTTCAAGCAGGCGGGAGTGTGCGTCATCAAAGTCTGTAGCCAGTTTTAATCACCCGCCTTTAGCAAACCTAAACGCTGCAGCTCATTCCCACTGACTCAAAAAATTTGCAAGAAATTGACTACTTTTGAATAACATTTTTAAACGACATGAAAGCAGCAAACTTAAAATTTAACCTAATAGACAGTTACCTCGGACTTTTGAATAATTTAAGTTCCGATAATAAACTGGAATTGATTTCTAAGCTTTCTGACTCGTTAAAAAGCTCCAAAAGACCTACCGAAAAGTCTGTTAATGATTTATACGGTGCTTTTATCTTCGACAAATCGGCAGAGGAAATGATAACCGAGTTGAAGAAAAGCAGAAATTTTAATCGGAAGATCGAAGGACTTTGAAAAGGTATCTACTCGACACAAATATCTGTATCCACTTTCTAGGTGGAGAATACGACCTCAATCAGAAAATAGAAAAAGCAGGAACTGAAAATTGTTTGGTTTCTGAAATAACAATAGCGGAATTAAAATTCGGTGCAGAGAATAGCCGAGACAAAGAAAGGAATAGAAATACTATTGACGACTTTGTAAAGAATTTTTCGATCATCCGCATTTTCAATTCGCTCGATACGTATGCGAAAGAAAAAGCAAGACTTCGAAAAAAAGGACTTCCTTTGGATGACTTCGATCTACGGATTGGTGCAACAGCAATCTCAAACGACTTTATTCTTGTCACACGAAACATTTCAGACTTCAATAGGCTGGAAGGGATTAATATTGAAAATTGGATTGCTGGCTGATAAGTACGAGCGTTTCCCTCGGTCTGTGTCCTCACGTGTCCTCACAGACCGAAATGGGGGTAAATCAATTGTATGATTAAGAAATGAAAATAATTTTAGTAACTCTTACCCTCTGTGTTATTCTCTTTAGCGGATGCAAGAAAGAAGAACAAGGTAATGATTGCAATTCCAAAGGAGTTGTATTAGAGACCTTCATAAGCCCAGAAGGAAAGGAGTTTTATATTTTTAAAGACGGAACTGCTTACGTCAATAACAATGGTTCATGCGAATTTGTCCTTCAATATTTTGATCCCGATTTTCTTTCCAAAAGTTACAAGATTGATGCAACGGGAAAATCCCTGATCACTGATGGAGGCTTGCTCCCTATTAAAAATGAGTACACCGATAATTTTGAGAGCTATTCAAAATTTTCAGATTTGTTTTTAAAATCCATTGCAGATAAGGATTTGTATTGGACTAGTTTCACATTATTAAGCCCAGCCGCGCCAACTATAAATGACTACGTTGCCGTGCGCACCTGTATTTTAGACGGCACCTGCACTTTTATAGACAATAAAATTCAACTGGCCTCTGACCCAACTAACGTAGCGAACAATGTATTGAAATTTACTAGCGTAGCACCCACGCCAAATATGATTACCGCGAAAGCATCTATTGAATCTACAATCAATTTTTTCAACAAAGGCTCCGACCTTTGGTTTCAGGCTGATTACTACGTTGAAAGTGGAGAGCCTTTCAGCTTAGCGGATTTTGAAAACACCTATTTCGATAAAGGCCCTGGACCAAGAGTGGTAGTAAGAGACAGCAAACTTTCGATAGAAAATAAATTTGGTGCGAAGAAGGAGTACTTCCAATCTTCACCAATTAGTATTCCGTCTAAGCGGTGGTTTACCGTTAAAGTGCACTTTAAATTTAGTAATGATGTTGAGGGCGTCATTGAACTGTGGCAAGATGGCAAGCAGGTGATATCTGCTAGAGGGATTAATTTACCAACATCCAATTCTATCCAGAATTCAGTTGAGGTAGGTATAACGTCCACCTCAGTTGGTTGTGTGCTATTAGTAGATAATATTAAAATCTCCGCCTTGCCATTATAGATTCTTAAATAGGAAGTGTACTTCCCTTGACCAGTGACGAATGAAGGGTGGGTACAATTTGTCCCTACCCTTTGGGTAGAAACTGCTGGTGGTAAGCAGCAAATGGGTTGTGCCAATGCAAAAGGGCTTTTGCGTATCATTCAATCCAAGAAAGGCGTTGGAATTGAAAACAGGAGAAAAGGTGATAACACCAGAAAATTATTTACTAGCAGCAAAGACTTCTAAACAAATAAAAGGGAAAACGAAGAGCTAATTTTTTTTCCAATGGAGTCTCCGCCTCAGGACTCCACGTAAAACTATACACAGGGAAGCAACCACCCACCATCCACCAAGAATCCACCTCCCATCAACTTCCTCCTGTTTGATACAAAATATTTTTTTAGCTTACCGCTAAATTCAATTCCCTATGAACCGCTTCATTGTTCTCTCATTCTTTGTCATTTTCTCCGCCAACCTATCTGCCCAAAAGAAAAAACAAGAACCACTGCCAGCTTCTGCTACTCCCGCGGCTACAACTATCGAGGGCAAGGTAAGTGGCATGAAGAAGCATCCCGGCTTCTTTGATTTTTACTATGACGAAAAGCAAGACAAGGTTTTTCTGTTGATCGATAAGTGGGACACAGAGTTTATTTATGTAGAGTCTATTACTGCGGGCATTGGCTCCAATGATATTGGTTTAGATCGCAACCAATTAGGTGGCGAACGCATTGTGAAGTTTGAGCGCAAAGGCCCAAAGGTTTTAATGACGCAGCCAAATCAATTTTACCGCGCCATCAGTACGAGTGCTGCCGAGCGCAAGGCCGTGGAAGAATCATTCGCTCAATCTGTTTTGTGGGGCTTCAAAGTGGAAGTTGAGGAGCAGAACAGAGTTTTGGTAGATGCCTCTGATTTTTTATTGCAAGATGCGCATGGTGTCATCGGCAGATTGAAAGCTACCAAGCAAGGAAGTTATTCATTGGACAAAACCCGCTCGGCCTTTTACTTACCGCGCACAAAAAATTTTCCTCAAAATTCTGAATTTGAAGTCACACTTACGTTTACAGGCGAGCCAACTGGATCATTCATCGAAAGCGTAACACCCACTCCGTCCATCGTTACAGTGCGCGAGCATCATTCGTTCGTGCAGTTGCCCGATGCAAAATATAAAATGCGCCAGTTCGATCCACGCGCTGGCTACTATCCCATTTCGTATTACGATTATGCCACGCCCATCAGCGAACCGTTAGAGAAACGATTTATCACGCGCCATCGCTTAGAAAAAAAAGATCCCACTGCTGCGTTGAGCGAACCAGTGAAGCCAATCGTTTATTACATGGATCCGGGTGCGCCCGAGCCAATCCGCTCTGCATTGATGGACGGTACGCGTTGGTGGAACCAGGCCTTTGAAGCAGCAGGTTACAAAGATGCCTTTCGTGTAGAACTTCTCCCCGCAGATGCCGACCCGATGGACGTGCGTTATAATATGATCAACTGGGTGCATCGCTCTACACGTGGCTGGTCGTATGGCGGTGGCGTCACTGATCCACGCACGGGCGAAATTATTAAAGGCCACGTAGTTCTTGGTTCACTTCGCGTGCGACAAGATTTTTTGATTGCAGAAGGATTGTTGGCACCGTATGAAGAGGGAAAACCAGTTTCAAAAGAGATGGAGCAAATGGCTTTGGCAAGATTAAGGCAATTAGCTGCGCATGAAGTTGGTCATACTTTGGGTTTGGCTCATGCGTATTCATCAAGCGCAGAAAATTTATCTTCAGTAATGGATTACCCTCACCCCATTGCAAAACTGAGCAACGGAAAAATTGATTTGAGCGAAGCGTATGATACCAAGATTGGCGCATTCGATAAAGTGTCCATCGCTTTTGGCTATCAAGATTTTGCAGCGGGTGCAAATGAAGAAAAAGAATTGAATGACATCATTCAAAATTCTTTGAAAGCAGGAATGACTTTTTTATCCGATCAAGATGCGCGGCCTATTGGTGGCGCGCACCCGTTTACCCATTTGTGGGACAATGGCAAGGACCCTGTGGATGAACTGAACCGCGTGATGGAGATTCGCTCTGTGGCGTTGAAAAACTTTGGAGAGAAAAATATAAAGCTCGGTGCCCCCATGGCCATGTTAGAAGAAGTGTTGGTGCCCATGTATTTTTTCCATCGCTACCAAGCAGAAGCTGCCGTGAAGATGATCGGTGGATTAAATTATCGCTATGCCCTGCGTGGCGATGGGCAACTCGTAACCGAATTGCTTTCTCCGCAACAAGAAACAAAAGCATTGGACGCGCTGCTCAAAACGGTAGAGCCTTCTGCCTTAGCGTTGCCAGAGAGTCTTTTGAAAATAATTCCTCCACGCGCACTGGGCTACATACGCCATCGCGAATTGATAAAAATAAAAACAGAGTTGACGTTCGATCCATTGACTTTAGCAGAGACAGCCGCTGATCAAACGTTCAGTTTGATCTTGCATCCTGCTCGTGCAAATAGATTGATAGAACATCATGCGCGCAATGCCAGTCTTCCGAGTTTGCAAGCTGTGATTGATAAAATGGTGAATGCTACTTTTAAGTTAACAGCTAAGTCAGGTTTTGAAGGCGCAGTGCAGATGGCAATCAGCTACGCGTTGTTTACAAACCTCGCCAAGTTATCGTTAAACAAAACGGCTTCCGCGGAAGCGAAAGCCATTACAATTTTAAAATTGGAGCAATTAAAATCCATGCTTATTGCCAAAGTTAGTAATGATGAAGAATGGCGCGCGCATTATAACTATGTAATTCGACAGATTACTTTGTTTCAACAAAACCCTGAAGAGTTTAAGCAAGAAGACCTGCTTCCTGCCCCTCCTGGCATGCCGATTGGCGACTTTGATATTGAATTTTGTGACAACTAGACGCATCTATTGAAAAGCCTTTGCGTGTATGTTTTTATCACTTTCATTCTGGTTTTTGCTGGACACTAAATTTACTTTTGAAGTATAAATTGCCAAAATTGTAGAGATATGTCAATGCGTGTTGGTTGGGTTGTTGGTGTGTGTTTTCTGATTTCATCTCAGACCTTTTCACAAAGTAGAAACAGTGATAGCTTAATGCGTGTGGCCTTGGCTGCGCCATTTGATAGCACGCGTGTTTTGTTGCTGAACGATGCCTCTGCAGCGTTGCGCGAATCTGATAATAACCTGGCTCTTAAGTATGCGGAAGAAGCAAAGGAGCTTGCCATCAAACTTTCGTTTAGAAGGGGCATGGGCTATGTGCTAGAGAATATCGGATGGATTTATTACCGCAAAGGAAATTATTACAAGGCATTAGAAATTTCTACCGAGGCACTCCAGATTAACCAAGAATTTGGTGAAAAAACCCAGGTGGCAAAGTGCCTAAATAATTTGGGTGCAATTAATTCTGAGCAAGAGTTGTACGCCATTGGCCTTGATAATTTTAAGAAAGCTTACAAGTTGGCTAAGGAGATTGATCAAAAGGATATTATGAGCCGAAGCTTGAATAACGTGGCTTATATTTTTCTAAAGATGAATCAACTCGATTCTTCCCGCTACTATGTGCAGAGAGCAATCAATGAGAATATCAATGACAAATACCGATCGGCTTTTGCGCAGAGAATGTTGGGAGATATTTCATTTGAGAAAGGTGATTACAGAGGTGCGTTGCTAAACTATGAAGTATGCTTGACTTGGGCGAATGAACAGAATAACAATTTTCTTAGAACCTCTACGCTCTATCGATTAGGTAAGGTGTATCTCAAACTGAACAATCCAGATCAAGCATTGATTTATTTGAATCAGAATTTACCCATTGCACAAAAATTTGGCTATCGGATTGAGTTAGAGAATACCTATCGATACTTGGCGGATGCGTATGCGGCTAAAAGAGATTTTAATCGTGCTTTTGAATTTCAACGTCAGTATTACACAATGCATGACTCTACGGCCAAGCAGAAAAACAGCGAACAGATTGCCATTATCCAAGCCAAATATGATTCTGAAATAAAAAATGCACAGATAGATATTCTAACCAAAAATTCAAAGACTCAACGCATCTTGATTTACATCGGCATCGGTGGTGTATTCCTGCTTATCATTTTTGTGATTATCCTGATTAGGAGCAATCACAGAGGTAGAAAGGTCAATCAGCTATTAGCAGAAAAAAATAATTTGATTAATGAGCAAACGCATCAGTTGATGGGATTGAATTCCACTAAAGATAAATTATTTTCTATCATCGGCCATGATATGCGTAGTCCACTGGCGAGCTTGCGTGGCTTAGTAGATTTGATAAGCAACTCGGCCATGACGCAAGAAGAATTTGCAGAGATGTCCAAGAAACTAAAAAAGAATTTAGATCACGTTCATGCTGACTTAGAAAATTTATTGAGTTGGGCGCAAACACAGCAGCAAGGGTTGACGCCCGTTTTTGAAAATGTATTATTGAGCGATGCTGTACAAGATAAAATTGAATTGTATAGCGAAGCGATAAAAATGAAATCTATTCAATTAGTCAACTTTGTTGGCAATGAGGCATGTGTTCATGCCGATAAAAATCATGTGGGGCTTGTGATACGTAACCTGATTGGCAATGCCATTAAGTTCAGTCACCCCAAGGGTTCCATCAAAATAGATTGTGCAGAAGTAGATAGCTGGATAAAAATATCTGTATCTGACACGGGTACAGGCATCAGCAGCGATGAGTTGAACAAACTTTTCAAGCCCGGCTCACATTTCTCTAAGCCCGGCACACAAAATGAAAAAGGCATTGGCCTCGGCCTCATGTTAGTAAAAGAATTTGTGGAACTCAACAATGGCACTATTGAAGTATCGAGTGACCTAGGCAAAGGTTCTACTTTTACTTTTTATTTGAGAAAGGCGGCTTAGTTAAAGTTTCAAAATAACTTCGACCATCATTAACTCACCCTGCTCCTCTCTACTTCGTATAGAGAGGTGACTGTACATCAAAAGTTTGAGCGTGGCAACAAATTGGGAAGGCGGAGATATGATGTTCGTAGAAGAGCAGTTTTTTACGCATTGATCGTCCCCCTCTCTACAGCGTAGAGAGGGGTGACCTCGCCAAGCGAGGTCGGGGGTGAGTCGAACATGCTCAGCGGCAATATTTTCACAGAAGTTATTTCTCTAATTTTATTTACTCAAGACTCATCAACCACTCGCTCCCTATTCTCCACTGACCAAGTATATCTACCACTCCTGTAAGTGCGCCTCTAATTTTGGATTTAAGATTTTAGATTTAAAGGCATCTCTAAACACAGAATGTCAGATTGAGCTTGTCGAAGTCGCTTTATAAATTGGTTTCGTCATGATAGTAATCGGAACCAACCTGACTGAGTTTTTAGAAATGCCGTAAGAATAACACTGAAGCCCTAATGCCTAATTGTATGATGAAGATTTTATTTTTTGTATTGCTATGTCCATTTGCCCTTTTGGCGCAAGATGAAAAAGAGTTAAGGCCAATTACCAGAACCTATGCTATCACCAACGCCACCATTGTTCAAGCACCAGGCCGCAAGGTGGAGAATGGAACTGTCATAATTAAAGATGGATTGATTACCGCAGTGGGCAAGGGTTTGGCCGTTCCTGCTGACGCGATTACCATCAAAGCGGATTCTATGTTTGTGTATGCAGGGTTCATTGATGGATTGACTCGCGCAGGGGTGAACAAACCAAAAGATGAACCGAACAAAGAAAAAATTAAAGATCCGGGTAATCCTCCGCCTGATCGTGCAGGTATCACTCCGCAGAATGACGTTCGCAATTTTTTGAATCCGTCAGATAAATCAGTGGAAGAACTAAGAAACCTTGGCTTCACCGTGGCGCAAGTTGTACCTCACGGCAATTTGTTGCCCGGGCAAGGGAGTATTGTTTTGTTGGGTGGCAAGTCTGCCGACCAAATGGTGTTGGTTAGTAATTCATCTTTCTACTCAGAGTTAACGGGAGCGAGCGGAATGTATCCTACTACCACGATGGCAGTGATGGCCAAGTGGCGCGAGTTGTACAAGCAAGCGTCACAAGCAAAGGCGTATCAAAATTTGTATGCCTCCAATCGAGTAGGGCTAGAGCGGCCCGGAAGCGATCGAATATTGGAAGCATTTTATCCTGTGATCGATCAGCGCATCCCTGTTCTCTTCAAATCAGAAAAAATGTTGGAGACACAGCGCGTGTTCTCTTTAAAAAATGATTTGGGCTTTTCGTTGATGATTGCCGAAGTGAAAGAAGGCTGGCTTATCATCCCTAAAATAAAAGCATCGGGCGCAAAAGTATTTTTAGCTCTTGATCTCCCTGAAGAAGTAAAGAAAGATGAGAAAAAAGACGAAAAGAAAGATGATAAAAAATCGAAGGCAGATTCCACTAAAAAGCAAGAGCCGCCCAAAGTAAAAACTGCTGCTGACTTGGAGAAAGAAGCATTGGAAAAACGCAAAGCCGAAGCCATTGCGAATTATACTTCACAGGCAAGTGCATTCAACAAAGCAGGAGTAGCGTTCGGATTTTCATCTATGACAGCCAAGTCAAAAGATATTCATGCAAACCTAAGAAGGATGATCGCCTCTGGCCTCACCGAAGATGCCACTCTTGCCGCATTGACTACCACACCCGCACAACTTTTGGGTTTGTCCGATCGCTTAGGTTCTATCGACAATGGAAAAATGGCCAACTTAGTGATCAGCGATAAATCATATTTTACGGAAAAAGCAAAAGTGCGTTACGTTTTTGTGGATGGTGTGATGTACAAGATGGATGTGAAGGAAACAAAGAAGTCCGACCCCAACGCGAAAGTTGAAATCGAAGGCTCATGGTCAACAGTAACGCAAACTCCACAAGGCAATACGGAAGGTAAAGTAACTTTTAAGAAAGAAGGAAGCAATTATAAAGGAACAGCTTCAGGTGGAAGGTTGCCTGCCCCAGTTGATATGACGGATGTGAGCTTGGACGGAAACAAACTTACTTACAGCTACTCGATTAATTTTGGTGGCAATTCCGTAAAAGTAGAAGTGGATGTTACCGTTGAGGGTGATTCTTTTAAAGGAAGTGCAAGTATTGGGCAGAGGGGGAGTTTCTCCATAGATGGAACAAAGGATCCTAAAAAGTAGAATAGATGTACAAAGGCTTTGAAAGTATAGTGAAGGCCTTACACGGCAGGCACAATTTGCGTAAGGCTTTTAACCTTAGTAGAAAAATTATTTTCATGAAATCGTTCTCAACCTTATTACCTTATTTTCAACAGATTAGAATAAGGTAATAAGGTAATAAGGTAATAAGGTTAGAGGTAACAGTTACGAATGAATTCTACTAAGGTTTAAGCCTTTGAAATATAAAATTAGAAATTAAAATTATACCCACTCCAAACTTCATATAGCCAAAAAATTTACTTGAAAATATTCTTGAAATGAAAAAGACAAAATTATTTATCATCCTTAGTTTTCTTTTGACAAACACATTTGCTCAAGTAGAAAAAGGAAGCTTGCTCATTAAAAATGGAACTGTGCTTACCGTGACCAAAGGCACACTTGAGCAAACAGATGTGTTGGTGAAAGATGGCAAGATTGCACAGATCGGAAAAAATATTGCTGCCCCCGCTGGCGTAAAAGTGATGGATGCCACTAATCATTTTGTAATGCCTGGCATCATTGACGCACACTCTCACATAGCGCTCGATGCCATTAACGAAGCAACCAGTCCCGTCACTGCAGAAGTGGCAGAAGCAGATGTAGTTGATCCATTAACTGTTTCCATTTATCGCGCGTTGGGCGGAGGTGTAACTACCATCCATGCCATGCATGGTTCTGCCAATGCCATCGGTGGGCAATGCGAAACGTTGAAAATGCGATATGGAACTTATGACCCAGAGGTTTTAAAAATGGAAGGAGCACCACGCACCATCAAGTTCGCATTGGGCGAAAACCCAACGCGCGTGCATGGAGAAGGCAATGGAATTGCCCCGCGCACTCGGATGGGCGTTGAGTTTGTGATCCGTCAGGCTTTTTCGGAAGCGAAAGAATACGCAGCAACTTGGGAAAAGTACAATAAGAATAAATTGGTGAAGACTTTTCGTGGAGTGCCGCCAAACTATAATTATAGACTGGAAGTTTTATCTGATATTTTAAATGACAAGGTCATTGTGCATTGCCACAGCTACCGAGCAGATGAAATTTATATGATGCTGAAAGTGTGCAAAGACTTTGGCATCAAGCGAATTGTTTTTCAGCACGTGAACGAAGGCTTCAAAGTCGCGCCTGAGTTGGCTGCGTATGGCGCCATGGCTTCTGTGTTTTCAGATTGGTGGGCATACAAATTTGAAGTGTATTATTCCACTGCTTACAATGCAGCGATCTTAACGAAGAATGGCGTTGTCACTTCCATCAATTCTGATGATGCCGAGATGATGAGACATTTATATCACGAAGCAGCGAAGACACAAAAATACGGAGGCTTGAGCGATGATGAAGCCTTGTCGTTGATCACCATCAATCCTGCCAAGCAATTGGGCATAGATAATAGAGTAGGCTCTATTGAAGTCGGCAAAGAAGCGGACATCGTTATTTTTAAAAACCATCCGCTCTCTATTTATGGTGTGCCGATGTTTACCATTGTAGATGGCGTGGTAAAGTTCGATCGTGAAAACGATGCTGATGACCAGCGTTTGTTTGTTGACCCGAAACAGTCTATTGAAACAGCTTCCTTCCGCGATAAAGTAAACGAGCATGACAACTGCATGGTGGATGCCGAAAACAATTTGAACTCAATTATTTTTCAATCTGATAAAAAATAAGGCGATGAAAAACTTTCAACTAATCACCAGTAAGGTTTCCAACCTTCAAAAGGTTGGAAACCTTTCGTCCACCAAAAAAACTACATCGATGTACTTAACAACTACGTTGGGCTTGGTGGTTGCATTCATTTGCTTGTTTGTACTAAAACTAGAAGCACAAAGCCCCAAAGGAAAATATAGAAACGTAGCCTTGACAAACGCAACTGTTGAAACGATCACCAAAGGCACCATCGCCAACGGAACTGTTTTGATTGTAGAAGGAAAAATTGCTGGAGTAGGAACGAATGTTTCGATCCCTGCTGGCACAGAAGTGATTGACTGCAAAGGCTTGCGGATTTATCCGGGCATGATAGATGCAGGAACAAATTTAGGTTTGAGCGAAATCAGTACCATCTCGCGCACCACCGACTTCAACGAAATAGGAGAAGTGATTCCGCAGATGAAAGCACTCACGGCCATCAATCCCAATGCTTCGGCTATTCCGGTAACGCGCATCAGTGGCGTCACCACAACATTATCTATTCCCACAGGTGGTATGCTTGCAGGAACAGCCGCGTTGATCAACCTTCACGGCTACACCCCCGACCAAATGTACGCGGGCTTTGAAGGAATTGTTTTGAGTTTCCCCAACACGGGCCGAAGAGGTTTCTTTGACCGCAGGACAGATGATGAAATAAAAAAAGCATCAGAGAAAGCGTTGAGCAGTTTGAACGATGTGTGGGAGAAAGCAACACAATATCATAAACTGGATTCTGCCACCAAGGGCAAAGCGGGTTATTATCCAGAGTTGCAAGCTTTGGTGTCCGTCATTCGCGGTGAGCAAACTTTATTGGTAGAGGTGAATGCATCCAAAGATATTACTGCGGCAATGAAATGGTTGAAAGAGAAAAAAATAAAAAAGCCGATCCTTACGGGAGTGGCCGAAGGCTGGCGCGTGGCCGATGAAATTGCTAAGTCTACTATTCCAGTTATTGCAGGTGGTATGTTGGAATTGCCTTCTCGCGATTATGATCGATATGATAAACCGTATGCAAACCCAGGTCTGTTAAAAAAAGCAGGAGTCAAAGTCGCCATCAAATCTGAAAGTGGGAACAACAACTACCGCAACCTTCCATATCATGCCGGCTTTGCTGTGGCGTATGGCATGAACAAAGAAGATGCGTTGAAAGCGATCACGATCATTCCCGCAGAATTATTTGGAGTGGCAGATAAGTTAGGATCGATTGAAGTGGGCAAGAGTGCCACACTGTTTATTTGCAATGGCGACCCGTTTGAAACAAAAACGCAAGTATCTCACGTGTTTATCGAAGGCTGGCAAATCCCTATGGTCAGTCGCCAAACAGAACTGTACGATGAGTTTTTGAAGCGAGAGCCAGGGGTGAAGAAATAGAAATTTAGAGTGGTCTAGTCAATGGAGTTCAAAGATCTGTTCCTGGAAATCGACAATGCGATGGAGACCGAGATCATGAAAAGGCAGTCGACTTTCGAGAATTCTTACAAGACGAATATAAAATAACGAACGAAGAAATAGATAAGAAGAAAAATTTCAAAATTAAATCCGATTAATGAAATATGAAATTTTAAAAATTTCTGATTTTAGAAATTTCATTGCGGCGAGATTTCTCGCAGTGATCGCCGTTCAAATTCAAAGAGTAGCAGTCGGCTGGCAAGTTTTTTCTTTAACGAATGATACCTTCGCAATCGGTCTGGTAAGTTTATGTGAAATTATTCCTTCTATATGCGTTTCATTTTTTTCCGGGCTCGTCGCCGATAAAGTGAGTCGAAAAAAAATCATACTTTTTTCCTGCTCAGTTTTATTAGCCTGTGCCGAATTTCGGCGGGCAAAATTGAGAGTTAGCCCGGAAGAAATGGATGAGTTGCTGTTGGATGGCAAGTTGCTGCT
>JAYWHU010000042.1:0-17741 GCA_043777495.1 Cyclobacteriaceae bacterium
CTCAACCACGGCCACTCCCTTGAGCAATGTGGGTTCTTACCCGATCACTTTGGCGGGAGGCACGGCCACAAACTATTCCCTTACTTTGCAGAACGGAACTCTTGCGACCACTACTGCAACACTTACTGTAAAGGCCGATGATCAATCGCGGCAGTATGGATCTGCCAATCCCGCCTTAACGATTTCTTACACTGGGTTTTTGAATTCTGATAACGCGTCCTCGATCACGATCCCGACTATTTCAACAACCGCTACTCCGTTGAGCAATGTTGGGGCTTACCCGATCACCTTGACGGGAGGCACGGCCGCAAACTATTCTCTTATCTTGCAGAATGGAACACTGACCGTGACCAAGGCGCCTCTTACGGCAAAGGCCGATGATCAATCGCGGCAATATGGGTCTGCCAATCCCGCCTTAACTATTTCTTACACAGGTTTTTTGAACTCCGACAACGCCTCCTCGATCACGGTTCCTACTATTTCAACTTCTGCTTCTAACTTGAGCAATGCTGGCTCGTATCCAATATCGCTGGCAGGAGGATCATCCATTAATTATACCATTACAGTACAAGGAGGAACTTTGATAATTACCAAAGCACCCCTTAACATAAAAGCCGATGATCAATCGCGGCAATATGGGTCTGCCAATCCCGCCTTAACTATTTCTTACACTGGGTTTTTGAATTCTGACAACGCATCCTCGATCACGGTTCCTACTATTTCAACTTCTGCTTCTAACGTGAGCAATGTGGGTACATACCCAATTACATTAACAGGAGGCACGGCCGCAAACTATTCTCTTATCTTGCAGAACGGAACACTGACCGTGACCAAGGCACCGCTAACCGCGAAGGCCGATGACCAATCGCGGCAGTATGGATCTGTAAATCCTACGTTTACAATTACCTACACGGGTTTTGCAAATGGTGAAAATCAGTCTGTCATTTCAACCCCTAGTGCATCCACTCTGGCATCAACGACTAGTGGCGTAGGCACCTATGCTATTACTTTAGTTGGAGGCTCCGCAACTAATTACTCGATCACGTTACAGAATGGAACGTTAACAATTACCAAAGCTTCCCTTACGGCTAAAGCTGTTGATCAGTCAAGATTATTTGGGCAAACAAATCCTGTTTTCACTATTAACTATACAGGTTTCTTAAATAGTGATAACGTTACTTCCATCACTGCCCCAACTGCGTCCACCACGGCAACACCAGCAAGCAATGTTGGGTCATACCCCATTACTGTGTCTGGCGGTTCTTCTTCAAATTATACTTTTATTTATCAAAACGGTACACTTACCATTACCAAAGTGACACCGCTCGTAACTTGGTCAAATCCATCACCTATCGTTTATGGCACGGCACTTACTGTTACTCAATTAAACGCTACTGCTTCTGTGGCAGGAAGTTTTTCGTATGCGCCCGGTGCGGGCACGATACTCAACGTAGGCGTCAATCAAGCTCTTTCGGTAAATTTTACTCCTACTGATATAACCAACTACAATGTTGTAAATGGAACTCAAGTATTCATCACGGTAAATAAAGCTACGCCAATAATAACCTGGACTAACCCGGCTGATATTGTTTATGGAACTCCGTTGAGTGTGACTCAATTAAATGCTTCATCTAATGTGGCAGGTGCACTTACCTATACACCACCTTCAGGAACGATATTGACCGCTGGAAACAATCAAGTCTTGTCTGTTAATTTTGTGCCTACGGATGTTGCCAATTATAATTCTGTAAGTAGCACAACGGTGCAGATTAATGTTGCTAAAGCAAATCCAGTCATTACATGGGCTAACCCTTTGGCCATTGTTTATGGAGTATCTTTAAGCAGTACTCAATTAAATGCTACCTCTAGCGCAGCGGGGACTTTAATTTATACACCATCGAGTGGTACAGTTTTGAATGCAGGTGTAAATCAGATTTTGTCTGTAAGTTTTACGCCAACGGATATGGCAAACTATAATTCTGCAAGCAAGACCGTTCAGTTGACAGTTAATAAGGCAACACCAACTATTACTTGGGCAAACCCAGCAGCGATTACTTATGGAACTCAGTTGACGTCTACACAGTTAAGCGCCACAGTAAGTGTATCTGGAGTGCTAACCTACACCCCTTCTGCTGGTACTATTTTAAATGCTGGTGCCAATCAAGTCTTGTCAGTGAATTTCGCACCAACAGATGCTGTCAATTATAATTCAATTACCAATTTGCAAAGGCTGATTACAGTCAATAAGGCTACACCCGTCATTATATGGCCTACACCATTGCCTATAAAAGTAGGCGTGGCTTTAAGTGCAACTCAATTGAATGCTACGGCAAACGTAACGGGCGTATTTACTTACACACCTGCATCAGGAACAGTTTTAGGAGCTGGCGCAAATCAAATTTTATCTACTGATTTTATTCCAACAGATGCTGTCAATTATAATTCAGTGATAGGTACACAGGTTTTGATAACGGTGAATCTTAAGGATAATCCCATTATTACTTGGTCAAACCCCGCATCCATTACTTATGGCACTCCTTTATCAGCTACTCAATTGAACTCCACCAGTAGTGTTGTAGGATCATTTGTTTATTCGCCTCCACTGGGCACTATTCTAAATTCGGGAGTTAGCCAAGTGCTATCAGCTACATTTACGCCTACCGATGCCGTTACTTATAATTCGATAGTAAGCACCGTTCAGATCACAGTAAACAAAGCACTGCTAACGGCCACCGCAGTAGATGCCTCCAGATCTTATGGTCAAACCAATCCGACCTTTACTATTAACTATACTGGTTTTGTGAATGGCGATGTATCAACCGTTATTGATACGCGACCAACCGCCTCTTGTTCTGCGGTAGCAGGTAGTACCGCAGGAAGTAGTTTCCCCATTACACTGGCAGGGGGCGTTGATAATAATTACACGTTCAATTATTTAAATGGCTCTTTAACAATTGTCAAAGCCACGCTGGTTGCAAAACCAGATGACAAATCTCGATCTTATGGACTCACGAATCCTGTATTTACAATTTCTTACACAGGTTTTGTAAGTGGCGACAATGCTTCATCTATTACACCACCATCAGCAACTACCACCGCTGTTCCAACTAGTAACGTTGGTACGTATGCAATAAATCTATCAGGAGGAACATCAACAAATTATAATTTTACCCTTCAAAGCGGATTTTTAACTATTAATCCATCTCCACTAACAGCCAAAGCAGATGATAAGACTAGAAGCTACGGCCAAGCTAACCCTTCTCTCACTATTTCTTATTCAGGATTTTTGAATACAGACAATGCAACTTCCATTACAGAGCCAACAATAAGCACAACTGCAACGGTTTCGACAGGTGTTAACGCTGTGCCAATAACACTATCAGGAGGGTCTGCGGTAAACTATAGCATTTTACTACAAAGTGGTACGCTCACTATTTCAAAAGCTACATTGACCATAAAGGCAGATGATAAATCTAGAATATATGGTCAAGCTAATCCTGTAAATTCAATAACTTATTCTGGATTTGTGAATGGAGAGAATGCATCTGCCATAACTCCACCAACCATAAGTGGCCCATCAGCTACTGCTTTAAGTGGTGTTGGCAATTATCCTATTTCGCTTAGCGGAGGATTTGCGGCTAACTATTCGCTAAATCTACAACCAGGTGCGCTTACTATCAGCAAAGCTATTCTTCAAGCAGCAGGAGATAATAAACAAAGACTTTACGGTCAAGCAAACCCATCCCTTACAATTACTTATTCTGGGTTTGTAAACGGAGAAAATGCATCTGCCATAGCAAGCTTGCCGCAAGCAACAACTTCTGCTTCCTCTAGCTCTTCGGTTGGTAACTATTCTATTTCTGTTAGTGGTGGCCTTGCCAATAATTATGATTTTAGTTACATGGCTGGCGTCTTTACAATTACCAAGGCGTCATTAGTCGCAAAAGCAGATGATAAGAGTAGATTGTATGGCCAAGCAAACCCAGCCTTAACAATTAGTTTTTCTGGTTTTGTAAATGGTGATAATCAATCTGCCCTAAGCACTCAGCCAATTGCAACAACAGCCGCCACCCCATCTTCATCTGTTGCCAGCTATACAATTGCTGTTTCTGGTGGAAGTGCAACCAATTATGATTTGGGTTACTTGAATGGAATATTACTGATTGGTAAATCAGATTTAACTGCCACTGCAGACGATATTAACAGATTGTTTGGAACATCAGGATCTCCACTTACTATTTCTTATAGTGGATTTGCCAATGGAGACGCACCTACTGTATTGGATACACCACCAGTTGCCTCTACTACCGCAATCGTTTCATCGCCAATTGGCGCTTATCCAATCACGGTATCTGGCGGAGCAGACGATAATTATAATTTTATTTATGTTCCGGGCACATTAACAATAACTTCAACGGCACAACCAACCATTAAGAATTTTTCAATACTTACTAATGAAGATACACCTTTCGCTTTTACCTATAATTCTTTCTACCAAAATTTTGTCAGCGTACCTGGCGATAATTTTGTTCACGTGAAAATTGTAACACTACCTACTAATGGGGTACTCATGTCGCTTGGGGCAAATGTGGCTGTCGGTGATTTGATCAAAGTAAAAAATGGTGTGCTAGATGAACTGAAATATGTACCAAACCTTAATTTTAATGGAACTGATAATTTTAAGTGGAATGTTTTTAATGGAACGGTTTCGGCTGTTAGTGATGCACAAGTTACCATAACCATTAGTCCAGTAAACGATCCTCCCGTACTAGGGAACATTGAACTATCCACCTTGAATTATAGCCTTGGCGATCCAGCTATTTTAATAACTAAGCAGTTAGTGCTTAACGATGTAGATGATAGTTTTATGTATTCCGCTTTGATTTCTGTTTCAGAAAAGCATAGTGGTGGAGATGTATTATCATGGGATAAAACAATAACCACAAAAATCACTTCTACATTTGACGATGCTACAGGGCAATTACGGTTGAAAGGAAAGGACTCTAAATCAAATTATGAGAAGGTACTTAATAGTGTTTTATTTACTAGCCCTGTTTCGTCTGATACTACTATTTCTTCAAAGGTAGTAACTCTTGTTGTGAGTGACAGTACTGATAACAGTAATGCCGTATCTAGAGAAATACAACTAGAGATATTTCTTGATTTGATGATTAGGAATTCGTTTACGCCAAATGATGACCGGGTAAATGATTACTGGGATTTCATGAACTTAAATGCGTATCAAGTGATAGCGATTTCAATTTTTGATAGGAACGGAGTAAAGGTGTTTGAATGTACTACTGGAGATTGTAAGTGGGATGGAAAATCGGGTGGAAAGGAATTGCCCAGTGGCCCCTATTTTTATACAATTGATTTGAACAATGGCAAAAGAAAATATCAGGGAGTTGTAACTATTTTAAAATGAGACGCCACGTTCAACTAATTATTTCCTTTTTTCTATTGGTGAGTACTTCATTGCCAATCTTGGCTCAGGAATTTATAAGCTCACAGTACTATTCTAATTTACCGACTAGTAATCCAGGTTTCACTGGTATTGACGATCATTTGGATTTAAAAGTATCTGCCAATCAAGGTTGGAATAGTTTCAATATCAATAACAATAACGTTTACGTCAGCGTATTCGGTTCTTTAAATAGTTCACGTAGGGCTCTTATTAATAATAATGCCTTGCGGGTGAGCTCCTCCGCTTCTCAAAAATCGGAATCAGAAAAGCAGTTAAGGAGAAAGCACGGGATGGGCGGCTCATTAGCAGGAAGAAATGTCGGCCCCTATCGGTCAATTACGTTTAGTTATAACTACGCATATCACATTCCACTCTCAAGTAAATTTACTTTTTCACTCGGTACCAATCTTTCTTATTTGAATCAACGGATAGATTTCTCTGGGTTTACTATTAGGGACGATATCAACGATCAATTTTTTAAACAGCTAGTCTCCTTTGGCAATGGAAATCAAAATTCTTTTTTGATGGATTTTGGAGCGGTTCTTTATTCAAATCAATTTTATTTCTCAGTGTCCTCAACTAATTTGATCAAGAATAAAATGAGCAGTGATCAATTGTTGAATTATAAGGATCAGGAGACCTACCAATTATCAACGGCTGGGAACATACGTATTGGACCAACGGTTATGCTTAATACGGGGGCGAGGGTACGGTACCGTTCAGGTATTGATTTAATGTGGGCAGTTAATACGCGCTTGCGCTACAAGGAACTAATATATATTGGATCAGGTTACGGAAGTGGTTCTCAATTATCATTGCTATTTGGTATTACATTTACTACTCGATTTAATTTGCACTATTCCTACGATCAATACTTATCTTCATTAAATAACTTTAATGTGAATGCTCATGAAATCGTTTTAGGCATAGGTATTTCTAATAAGGGTAGTTCTTTACCTAAATTTTGGTAGTGAAACAATGAATGTAAAAATGAAACGTGCTCTTATTTTTTTTCTCACGGCAGCCATCTCTGGTCGTTTGGCGTGTCAAGAAATTGAATTTAAGGATCCTGTTTTGCTGCCACCGCAAATCAATTCGCTTAGTGAAGAAATTGGCCCCATGCTTTCGCGTGATGGGAAGAAACTTTATTTTGTGCGTGCCTTTGATGCTCAAAATAAAGGAGGTAAAAGAGCGGGAATGGATATTTGGTATTCATTGAGGGATAAGAATGGTAAATGGTCGGTGGCCTCTAATAGATTATCTTGGAACAATTCATTAAACAATGCGGTAATAGGTATTCGGAAGGATAACAAAGTAATCTATCTATTAAACTCCTACAACAAGAAGACCGGCATCGCTTTTTCAGCGAACCAAAACGAGCAGTGGACAACCCCTGAAGTTATTTCTATACCTGGTTTGGAAAAATTAAACTTTGTTGGATTTTATATGAACGCTGCATTTAACACGTTAATTATTTCAATGGTCGGCAATGATTCTTTTGGGCAAGAAGACTTGTATGTGTCCTTGAAAGATTCACAAGATCAATGGAGTATGCCGCTTAACCTTGGATCGACCATTAACACAGAAGGATTTGAGTCGGCACCGTTTTTATCAGAGGACGGAAAAAAATTATACTTTACTAGCAACGGACATAAAGGATTAGGGGAAGCGGATATTTTTGTTTCTGAGCGTCTTTATGATAACTGGACCGTTTGGAGTAGACCAAAAAACTTAGGTGACAAGATCAACAGCCCTAAGTTTGATTCTTATTTTTCGGTTTATGGTGACAGTCTATGTTTTTTTACGAGTAATCGAGCTTCAGATTTCTCTGATATTTATCAAAGTAAAATTGAATTAAAGAAAGGGGTGCTTTTAAAGGACTCTGTAAACAAAATCATTGACGAGGCAAAACGCCTTCTGGTAGAGTTGAAAGCCGAGCCTAACCCTGCGAGTATCGAATATGTTTCATTCCCTGCAAATTCATCTACTACTACTGATCAATTAAAGATTCAAATCAGAAAGTTTGTTGCCAAACAGAATTTGAATTTATTGGCTAAAATAGAAATTGTATCAGCGAAGAACCAGTTAAATACAAGCCGGGTAGAACGCATTGCCGAATATCTTGCGCTACTTGGTGTTGAGAAATCAAAAATTGTAAGTTCCACTGAGTTGCCTAATAAGAATCAAGAGGTGATTGAAATGAAAGTATTTTTGAATAGCAAGAAATAGGCAGCTATATTTTCCTAAAGTTAGTTTCGATCTTTTTTTGCAGCGAAGCTGATGCCTCCACCAAGGGCAACCTTACTTTTCCATTCCCAATCCCCATCAGCTTCAACAGATATTTCAGACCTACGGGATTTCCCTCTTCATACATGTGGCCATTGATTTCCAAAAGCTTGAATAGCTCCAACTGTGCTTTGGAATATTTTCCCGCGAAAGTGAATTCCTTTATCTTCTTAAAAATAATGGGATAGGCATTTGCCAAAACAGAGATGATACCCACTCCACCGATGGAGTAAATGGGCAAGGTCAGCATATCATCCCCTGAGATGAGGAGGAAATCTTCTGGCTTGCTTTTAGCGATGTGCATGCACTGCTCTAAGTTGCCAGAGGCTTCTTTGATTCCAATGATCTTTTTATTTTTAGCTAAGCGCAATGTTGTTTCTGCGGTGATGTTAGATGCCGTGCGACCTGGCACATTGTAAAGTATGATAGGAACGGGGCTTGCCTTCGCTACGGCAACGAAGTGCTGATAAATTCCTTCTTGTGATGGCTTGTTGTAATATGGACTTACAGAAAGCAATGCATCTACTCCTTTTAAATTGGTCGATTTGATTTCTTCAATAACTGCTTGCGTATAGTTTCCACCAATCCCATAGACAATGGGCAGTTGCCTACGATTATTTTGAATGACGAATGAGAGAACACTTTTCTTTTCTTCTTTGCTTAACGTAACCGATTCACCCGTGGTGCCCATCACCACAAAGTAATCAACTCCCTTGACGGTGTGCGTCAATAGTTTCTTCAATGATTTAAAGTCAATTCTGCCCTTCTCATCGAATGGCGTAACGAGTGCTACTCCCGTACCGTATAATGATTTACTTTTCATGTTGTCGCTTTCTTACTACTTCTTACTTGTTATCCCTTGCCCTTTGCTTCTTGCCCTTTGCCCTTTGCTTCTTACTCACCTCAACTGTTTAGTGTATTTGTACATGGTTTCTATCAAACCTTTGGTAGTTCCGTTTTGCTCTATCATCATTTCAAAGTAAGGACTTTCTGTTTCATGATAGCGACCCACACGACAACGTGCCTTACTGCGTGCCATCAAATTTAGTACAAGCGGATTGGATTCTTTATCGATACAAAAAAGATAATCGAAAGGAGTTTCTGAAAAATGAATGGCTTTACCAGAATTTAGATTCCCCCAAAAATTTAGATCCTCAATGGTGAAGAAATCAAACATGAATTCATAGTTCTCTTTTTTAAGTGGGAGGTATTCTAATACATGCACTTTCTTTCCATCTTGTTCTAATAGGCGGATGAACTCTTTTACGTCAACATGCTTTTGTTTGTCCTCCACACTAAAGATGATGCCTATGTTTTTGGCTTGCTGGTATGGTATGCTTGCGCGAAGGCTCTTGTTTTTCTTCAAGGCCGATTCAGTGCGCATTTTTAGGAAGTTCATTTTAAACATGGGGCAAATTCAGGATTTTAAATTACAATTTCAACATCCCCTCAAATTCCTCCACGCTAACAACCTTTACCCCCAGCTTCTGAGCTTTCTCTAATTTTGATGGTCCCATGTTTTCCCCTGCCAAAAGATAGTCGAGCTTGCCCGATACCCCTGAAAGTACGCGGCCCCCGTTGGCAAGGATAATATCTTTCAATTGGTCTCGTTCATAGTTTTGAAAAGTGCCAGAGATCACGAATGATTTCTCCTCTAAAATGTTACTTACTTTCTCGGGTTCTTTCAAGTCAGATTGCATTTGGAGGCCAGCCCGTGTTAGCCTTTCTATTTCTTTTAAGTTTCTTTTTTCTTTGAAGAAATCGACCACACTTTGAGCGATCTTTTCACCTACTTCAGGTGCTTCCAATAATTGCTCGTAGGTGGCAGCAGAAAGATTAGCCATGTTTTTAAAATAGTGAGCCAACTTCTCGGCTACTGTCTTGCCCACAAACCGAATCCCAATCCCGAACAATACAGCTTCAAATGGAGCGGACTTGGAAGCTTCAATACCCGCCAACATATTCTCGGCTGATTTATCTTTTACTTTTTCAAGCCGAAGTAGATTTTCTTTTTTTAGATCATAGAGATCGGCTGGCGTTTTTACCAAACCAAGGTCAAAGAGTTGCTTGATAGTTTGGTCACCCAGCGAATCAATATCCATTGCTTTGCGCTGAATGAAATGTTCGATCCGTCCCTTGATTTGTGGCGGGCAACCGCTTTCATTGGGGCAGTAGTGATTCGCTTCTCCTTCTTTTCTTACCAGCGGAGTTCCGCATTCGGGGCATTCAGAAATATACTTTACTGGTTTGGAAGAATCTTGTCTTTTGGAAAGATCAACAGACGTTACTTTCGGAATGATCTCACCACCCTTTTCAACAAAAACAAAATCACCAATTCGCAAATCGAGCCGCTCGATTTCGTTGGCGTTGTGCAGCGAGGCGCGCTTTACCGTAGTGCCAGCCAACAACACGGGTTGCAACTCGGCCACTGGAGTTAGTGCGCCTGTTCTTCCTACTTGGTAAGTGATGCCATTGAGTTGTGTACTGATACTTTCTGCTTTGTATTTATAAGAGATGGCCCAGCGGGGCACTTTGGCTGTTGCGCCCAACTGCTGTTGTTGATCGAGGCTGTTAACTTTTATTACTACGCCATCTGTTTCCAATGGCAACTCGGCCCTGCGTGTTTCCCAATGCGAAATGTACTCGATCACCTCGGCCATGTTCTTGCATTTCTTGTAGGTAGGTGATACTTGAAACCCCCACGATTCGATTTTGTGAATGGCCTCCTCGTGGGTGCGCACTTCAATATCTTCGCCTAATAAATAATACAGGTAACAGTTCAATTTCCTTTTTGCTACTTCGGCACTGTCTTGCATTTTCAATGTGCCAGAGGCCGTGTTACGCGCATTGGCATACGTCTCTTCACCAATGTCTTCTTGCTCCTTATTGAGTTGCTTAAAAATTTCTTTGGATAAAAAAACTTCTCCTCGCACCTCAAATTTTTTAGGGACTTGTTTCGATTTTATTTTTAATGGAAGGCTGCGAATGGTTTTTGCATTACTAATCACATTGTCGCCACGCACGCCATCACCACGGGTAATAGCTTTTGTCAATACTCCATTTTCATAAATCAAACTAATAGAGACGCCATCAAATTTTAGTTCGCAAAAATATTCGTACGCTTCTCCATCCAATCCTTTTGCTACTCGGCCATCAAAATCTTGTAGTTCTTCGATAGAGTAAGTGTTGCCCAAGGAGAGCATTGGGTATTGATGAACGATATTTTCAAACTCTTTAGTAATAGTGCCACCTACGCGCTGGGTTGGGGAGTCGGGCAGTTTTAGTTCGGGGAATTGATTTTCTAGGTCGATCAATTTTTTCAGCAACTGATCAAAATCAAAATCAGAAATTTCGGATTTGTTTTTTTGATAATACAGGTCATTGTGATAGTTGACCTGATCGGTGAGGTGTTGGATTTGCTTTTGGGCTTCAGGGGAAGACATTGGCTTTGACTATAAGCGGCTAAATTAAAAATTCTTTGGCAAGGAATGATCGTTTTTAAAAATTCGGCATATTTTTTCCATTATCGAATCATCTTAATTGTTTTGCCCGTTTTGGCAGACTCCTTGGCAGCTTCTAAAATTTCCATTACTATCATATTATTCTCAAGGGATGACAAGTCAAATGGTTGCAGTTTGATTTTCTGTTGAATAACCGCTGCCAAAAATGCAAAAGGGTCATCATAAGGGGACATACGTTCATCTAGCTTTGCGGCTGTTTCTTTAAAGCCATCATACCCCTCGCCAATGCGCAGGCGAATGTCTCTTTTGTTGTCAGCATAAATAACACCCTTTGTGCCATACACCTCCATATCTTTTCTACCGATGGGCCAGTTCCAAGATGCCTGTATGGTCACTTTGCTGCTATCATACGTTAAGATGATAGTAGATTCATCATCTACTTTTGGATTGTTCCGTGGCTGAAGCTGTTGTGTCACGGCAGTAACGGAGAGTGGCCGTTTTCCTTGGTGCATCCATGTGCTGAGGTTGATGCCATAGCACCCAAAATCGGTGATGGCACCGCCTCCATTTTTTTCGGGATCAATGAGCCACTCTAAAAACTCTTTATCGATGCCTATCTTCTTAGGCCCTTTGTGCCCATCTCTGATGACAGCTTGCACAAGTTTCCCAATCGAATCACTCTTGAGCCATTGATAGGCTTGGTGAACCGTGGGGTACCAAGTGGTTTCATAATTAACCAGCAGGTGGATGTTGTATTTTTTTGCCAGCGCTTCCATTTTTTTAGCGTGCTGTAGGTTAATGGCCAGTGGCTTCTCAACCATTACATGAATGCCTAGGGGAGCGCATGCCTCTATCACTTGAAGATGTTCTGCAATAGAACCAAAGGCCGCAACAACACTGGGCTTTTCACTTTCCACCATTTCTTTGATGGTGCTATAGACTTTGTCAATCGGAAAATGATATTGTTGTGCGTACCGTTCGGCCAGTTCTTTATTGGTCTCCACAATCCCAACTATTTTTATTTCACCTCGTTTTTCGCTGTTGAAAATCCAATGCACATGCGAATGGGTGAGCCCAATAACACCAATTTTAACAGGTTCTTTTTTTTGTGCTTGGCAAACTACTAAGCACGAAAGGAACAGTAAGAAGAAGGGTACTTTCATTTGTGATACTAATTGATTGGCCAACTTACAATTTTAGTTTACAATATTCATTATTTCGCAGGCGACTAAGCCTGCCGTTTCCGTCCTCAATCGATTTGACCCCAAACTCACTTTTTGAAAATTGTTTTGACTTGCCAATTCGAGTTCTTCAAGAGAGAAATCTCCCTCGGGACCAATCAGTACTAAATAATGATCATTTGGTTTTGTCACGTTTTTTAAATGAACGGGGTTTTGTGAGTCTACATGAGCAATAAATTTCTGTGCCGTCAAATCTTTGATAATTTCTTTGAAAGCCAGCACGCCCTTAATGGAAGGCAGCCATGCCTGCTGCGATTGCTTCATCGCGCTGATGGCAATCTTCTCCACACGTTCTAAGTTGATTGTTTTGCGTTCTGAATTTTTACTTTGGAAAAAAGTGATTTTGTCTACGCCAATCTCTACCGCTTTCTCTACAAACCACTCCATGCGGTCAGCATTTTTAGTAGGGGCAATGGCGATGTGGATTTGATACTTTCGTTTTGGGATTTGTTTTTTTTCTACGATTTCAAACCCACATTTTTTAGGATCGTCTTGAGTGATGCGAGCGGTGTAGAAGTAACCTTTTCCATCGGTGAGGTGGAGTTCATCACCTTTCACCATTCTCAAAACCTTTATGGCGTGACGTGATTCTTCGGAATCCAAATTTAATACTCCTTCATCAATTTTTGGCTGATAGAAAAGATTCATGTAAAAAAATGGGATGATTCAAAATGTAGGGGTAGGCCAAGTAAATCTAAAACGCATTATGCGTAAGACTCTTGAAGTTTTTTCATTAAGGCAACATAGTCTGTCATGGCCTGCTCTTTTGAAATGCCTTTCTTGCCCGACCAAGAATCAAACTTGGCAATCGCCTTGAAATCGAAGCCTCCGGGGCGTTCATCGCTCACATCTCCGTCCGTTGCTTGCTTGAAGAGAGCATACGCGTCCAAAAGTTCTTCGTTAGATGGCCGCTTGGTCAAGTTTTTTGATCCTGCAACGGCTGTGTTGAAATCATCGAGTAATGCCATGTTTATGAGAGTAAAAAGAATTGATAGTTAACAATCGGTATGAAAATAGATTGCAATATTTCTTTTGTCATCATCTAAAGGGCTGAAGCCCTCGATGAGTTTTTTGATAAAGATCACCACAGCCTAAAGGCCGTGGCAACTTTCTATCTTTTAGCAAGAGGTACATACGGCCTCAAATTTTGCCCAGTGTAAATTTGTCTCGGGCGGCCAATCGGTTCTTTGTTCTCGCGCAATTCTTTCCATTGAGCGATCCATCCTGGCAAGCGACCAATAGCAAACATTACGGTGAACATATCTACTGGTATGCCGAGTGCCCGATAAATAATGCCTGAATAAAAATCTACGTTGGGGTACAACTTGCGTTCGATAAAGTATGGATCGCGCAAAGCGACTTCTTCCAACTTCATAGCAATCTCCAATACAGGATCGTTTACCCCGAGCTTGGTCAATACATCATCGGCAGTTTTTTTGATGATCTTCGCGCGAGGGTCGAAGTTTTTATAAACACGGTGACCAAAGCCCATCAGGCGGAAGCCGCTGTTTTTATCTTTTGCTTTGTTGATCCATTTTTCTGTATCGCCACCATCTTTCTTAATCTCTTCCAGCATTAAAATAACTTCTTGGTTGGCGCCACCATGTAGCGGACCCCACAGCGCATTGATGCCAGCGGAGATAGATGAATAGATACTCGCTTTAGATGAACCTACCATCCGCACAGTTGAAGTCGAGCAGTTTTGCTCATGATCAGCATGAAGGATCAATAGCTTGTCCAACGCATCTGCTACTACAGGGTCAACTTCATATTGCTCTGCGGGAAGTGCATATAGCATCTTCAAAAATCGCGCACAGTAGTCAAGTGAATTATCTGGATAGTTAACAGGATGGCCAACTGCATTTTTATATGACCAAGCCGCGAACGTAGGCATCTTTGCCAGAGAACGCACAATACTTAAATAAACTCCTTCGGCTGAACGATTAGGATCCAACGACTCGGGATAGAAAGCAGTTTGTGCGCAGAACATGGAAGCCAATACGCCCATGGGGTGCGAGGTAGAAGGGAAGCCATCAAGTATTTTCTTGATGTCCTCATGCACCATGGTATGGTTTTTAATATCGCCAGAGAATTTGGCCAACTGCTCGGTGGTAGGCAGTTCACCAAAGATTAGCAGGTAGGACACCTCCAAGAAAGTAGATTTGGCAGCAAGGTCTTCGATGGCATATCCGCGGTAGCGCAAAATGCCTTTGTCACCATCTAAAAAAGTGATGGCACTTTTGGTAGCTCCTGTATTTTTGTATCCAGGGTCCAATGTAATCACACCCGCTCCTTCCAGTAGGGTGCTGATGTCCAAGCCCATCTCGTTTTCTGTGCCTTCTACGATAGGAAGTTTATACGATTTGCCATCGATGATCAATTCTGCTGTTTTCGCCATGGGGATAAAGATTTTTCTTTGGTTTTAAAGGTATGTGGAAGTGTGCAAAGAAACAAAGGCTATTAGTTATTTTGATTCTAGTTTTTAAATACTTTTTCAATATTGAGGAGTCTCAAGTATCGGGTTAGTTATTCCCTAAAATCAAAGGCATTCCATCTTTACCAGAGCCAATTACGATTACTTTAGAATTTGGCGATTTTGAAAGTTCCAAAGTGGCTTCTATACCTCTCATTTTCAATAGCTTGTCGCTTAAGCTGTTGTTGATAATGTTATTAGCTCTCGATTCGCCTTCTGCGGCAATGCGCTTGCGCTCGGCTTCACTTTTTTCTTTGTCCAATCGGTATTGGTAGGCCAGTGACTCTTGCTGTTGTTGCAATTTGTTTTCGATGGCTGCCTTGATCTGCTCAGGCAATACAATAGACCGTATCAAGACCGCGGTTGCTTTTACATTGTTGATGTTCAGTATTTTTTCCGTTTCGGTTGTGATGCCATTTTCTACTTCTGCGCGTTTGGTAGAATAAATTTCTTCTGCGGTGTAGCGACCCATCACTTGGCGCACGGTAGAGCGCACCTCGGGTATCACCAACACATTTACATAGTCTTTGGTAAACTGTTCGTGTATGAAGCCGATTTTATTGGGGATAGGAAAAAATCGAATTGTAATATCCACATGGATGGAGAGTCCATTCTTATCCAGCACATCCATATTTTCATCTGACGAGGTTTCGTTCACTTTGTAAGTGGAGACTTCATTCCAAGGCATTTTTAAGTGTGTGCCGGGGCCAATGACATCGGCTTTGTCCAAGCCCTTGCCGAAGGGATAAAAAAGGATGGCCCGCTCCGTAGCTGCTACACTATAGAATAGACTTGATGACAATGCTAAAACGACAAAGAAGGCGATGATGCCTAGGATGATGAAGGGTAGTTTGCTGTTGTTCATGGTAGTTGTTTATTAGTTAGTGGTTAAGAGTTAATGGTAAGTAAAGTATAATTATGAAGTTCGTGCGAAATAGTTAGGGAACTCGGCAAGGGATAGAAGTGGAAAGCCTCCCGAGACTGCGCTCGGAATAAACTCCACACGCTGGCAAACGAGGGAGCTTGTAACGGATAGCCCGGCCCCGATGGCATTGTGCTTGGAATGTGTGCATCGGGGTGCCGCCTCCAAAGGAGTCTGAAAGGAGTTCGTCAAACCTTCGGACAAAAAATATCTAATAAAACTATTCACTCTCAGTTGGTTTACTTTCCTCTCTGGGCAGTCCTAGCAGTTTGCCGATTATGAGCATTCCGTAGAGTCCGCCCCAAACGGCTTCTAATATGCTGATGTTTCGGATCAATCTGGTTGGTTGCAGGCCGGGATCAACCCCGCCTAAAATACTAAAGCTGTAAGTTACACATTCGGCATAATTGGGGAAGCCTAATTCAAAAGTTGCGCCTAGGCTGCCCGGCTTTGCAATGGCGATGAGGTCGTAGAGGCTGCCGAAGGAAATACCAATCATTAAAAAAATACAGGCCGCACCCCACAGTTTGTCGGGTGTCATGTAGCTGCCCGAAAAAAGATCGCGGATGGCGAAACTGATCACGGTCACTTCGATGGGGAAAAGCACCCCGTGCAAGATGAGTAGGTACAATTGTCGGTTAGGTACTTCTATGATTTGATAGTAAGGGAATTCTTCTAAGATGCCCATGACTACTACTCCGCCCAAGGCGATAAGTGTTGTCCATAACAGCAACCGGCTGTTGGTGAAATTTCTGAGCAGATCCCATTGCAAAAAAGCATAGGTGGCCGCAAAACCTGAAAATATGGAGATGATGAGTTTGGATGCGTTGCTCTTGGAATCGGCCAGCACAGGCTCGGAAAGGATAAGCCCAGCAGAGACAATTATTATTTGCATGACCACGATGTTCTGGTAGTCTTTGGTCTTTTCCTTTTGAAGTTCTGGCCTTGTAAGAATGCTTTTGAAAGAGAAGTTGAACATAATCTGCAAATGTGGTTAAAGTTTGTAGATCCCTCACTTTAAGGGGCATAGAATGTACGCAAAAGAAAAAGGCGATGGATTTGCCATCGCCTTTCATAAATAAAATTGTGTGCGAGATTACATGCTTGAGCCCATGCCACCGCCCATATCGCTACCTGTGTTTTCAGGTGCTGGAGTGGGTGCTGGTGTAGGAACAAACATTGGAGTAGGTGTAGGGCGAGGAGCAGGCTTTTTAGCTACTGCCTTCTTTGCTACCACCTTTTTCTTAGGGGCTGCCTTCTTAACTACTTTCTTAGCTGCTTTTTTAGCGGCTTTCTTAACGACCTTCTTGGCCGATTTCTTCGCTGCTTTTTTTACAGATTTCTTCGCTGCTTTCTTTGCGGGTTTTGCCTTTTTCTTGGCTGCCTTCTTTGCTTTTTTTGCCATAGCACTAGTGAGTTTAGAGTGGGTTTTATTTTTTTGGTTATCGAAGTTTTCGATTAGCTCTTAAAGTTAAAGAAAGTTTATTCCTAATAGCAAATAGTTTGATAACAAAATGTTTAGGAGACGATAAAAAATCCTGACCACGTGTGTGAAAAGCTATGCTTTATGAGGCCTTAACCGCCAGAGGTTGGGGCGGGGGAGGTCAGATAGGAATGGGGAAATACTGGAATGCCCAGGGCAGACGCATCTAAATTTTTTCTTGGTAATTCCTTTACAAAATCAACGTTTTACATTTATAGGGTTTCCAACCTTCTAAAGGTTGGAAACCCTTTGCTAGGCTTTGAAAAGCACTATTACAAATTTAGATGCGTCTGACCTGCTGGAATGCCTAGGAAAATCGCTTTTAACTTTTTTGTTGAACAAGTTCTCGCTTTGCGTGCCAAAAAACTTTCTGCTTCTAACAATTTCACCTATGGCACGCTAATCCCTACC
>JAYWHU010000043.1:0-62529 GCA_043777495.1 Cyclobacteriaceae bacterium
CGCACAAAAAGATTAATGGCCGTGCCTCCCTTTAAGGCAAGGCTATTTTCTTTTGCCACGTGTGGCAGTATGCTCAATAATAAATCTACCTGTGCGCGGTATTTGTCGAGTATCATCATTAAGCCAGTTCTTTGGGGATACTGATATGAAATTCGGAATTATACAAACCACCTTTTACTATGCTCCTGTCCCCGGTGCCTACATCTATTTTTTTCTGGTCAACAAAAGTAAGCCATTGGTGTTGCGCTTTGTTGGCCATGTAAAGGAACAACCTTTTCACTTTTATGGAAGTACACTTCTCCAATAATTCCTGCACGAGTTTGGGGCGCAGGTTGGCAAGGCCTTCCATCAAATGATAGCACTCCACTAAATCCAATTTACCTGGCGCGAGGTACAGGCATTCCAATATTGCCCGCTCAGGCGAAGATATAGTTATAGAGAAATTCTTCTCTTCATATTTTATCAGCCCAAGCCCTTCTGGTAGCAAAGAGGTTTTTACATGCTGAACAGGATAGCCCCAAGAATAATTTTTAAACCAACGGGGCAATAGTGTTTGTCTCGGAGAAAAAAGAAATACAGTCTCATCCGCCATCCTGAAATAATGTGCCATGCCTTGCAAAGAAAGTGCTGTCAATGCACCCGCGTGTATCGGTAGTTTTATCTGTTGCACGGAGTGCAGTGCGCCTTGCCAGTTTACTTTTTCTCCAGAGCGTTTGAACGCACCTGCCCCAACAGTCTCCAGCCAGCCACTTTTGCGATAGACTTTTTGAAGTTCACGAGAGATACCCAAGCCCTCCAGCCACTTAGGCAGAACGACCGTTCCTTGCCTGTGCGTATTGAGCATCCTCTTTAATTTTGAATCTTTTTGGGTATTCATAATACCAAAATTAACACTTTTTTAATGAAAAATAAGGGCATCTATAACCAATCTAGGAATTAAGTTTAATGAAATACTCTTTAATTTTTGGTGATTATTGGTATTGAGGATACCAAAATCAAAATATTTTTAATGAAGCCCATTACCTTTTGGCATGAGATAAACCCTGTGTTGTGGGGTTTATCCTATTTGGAAAGGTAATAGCCCATGTTAAGATCACACCCGAAGTTTCCGCATAGCTTTTTTACGGGCCGGCTGTTCTGGTTCTTCACTGGAAGATAACTCCAATTCCTCCTTCACAGAAAATGCCTTTTCCAATTTTACCGTAAGCTGCTCAATCTGATGTTTCAAATCTTTGATCACTGATTTCTCTTTGAAGTCGAGCGTGAGTTCGTGCTTGTAGGTGTCGATCTTCTTTTGGTAACTGTTCATTGATTCACGTGCGTTCTCAATCACTTTCGGCAGCCGCTTGATGGAGTCGATCATGTAACGCCCAGCCAGTGAGGGGTTTTCATTCAGCTTGCCATCAGCATAGTTGAAGACCATGCCTGATTTACTTACCACATATACTTTTGCCTGGATCGGGTGATAAATGAGTTTAAAATCCAATAATTCTGCAATCGTGCTTTCATCGCGACTTCCCATCCGAATCATCCCTCTTATTTTATCCTGGAGCAATTCACCAACTACTTTTCTGTCATCAATGAATTTACCATTCACTATGATCGGTGTCTTCTCCAAGTCTATGGATTGGATAGGCTTCCAATCAGCTTCAAGTTTGGATAGATGGTTTTCTTATTATGTCAACTACACTCAAAATCAAAAGCCATCATAAAATACGATGGCTTTTAATTGAATTTGATGTGTCGGGGTGGCCAGATTTCACCGGGTATAAGTGAAAGAGATGATATTTTCTTTTCTAAAATAACAAAGTGTATTCAAGATCACTTGAGCGAGCCCGAATTTAATGCAGATGAAATAGGTGAAGAGGTGGGCATGAGCAAGGCATCCCTCTACAGAAAAGTGAAAACAATTACAGGGTTAACGCCTCATGGGTTGATCAAACAGTATCGTTTAAAAAAAGCGGCAGACTTACTCAAGAATTCATCGTTGAGCGTATCCGAGGTAATTTATGAAACCGGCTTTAACAGCCGTTCTTATTTTTACAAATCTTTCAATGAAATGTTTCATTGCCATCCAAAAGATTTTAATGGCGTTTCCTCGGCAGAAAAGAAGTAACAATTTCTATGAACAGCGAACGCTTCAATGGGCAAAAGACTTTTACCGCCATGCAATTGAAAGCCGATATCCTAAATGCGATGAACAAAAATACAGAAGCGGATGCGGTGATGAAAGATGCAATGACTATCGCAACTATGAACGATATTCATCAGTACGGAAAATCTTTATTGACTGCTGGTAAAAATGAAAAAGCAGTAGAAATATTCAAGTTGAATAGAGAGAAAAACAAAGATGATAAATTCACCACCTTCGTGGGATTGGCCCGCGGCTATACCGCAACGGGAAACAAAAAAGAAGCCATCAAGAATTGGGAGATTGCATTGAAGAACATTCCTGAAAACCAAAAAGCAAATACGGCAGCGTTTCAAGAGGAATTGAAAAAGTTGAAGAATTAAGAATTAAGAATTAATAATGAATAGGCAATGCTTTCAAGGTAACGGAACTATCTACTAACTGATGTCACGCAAAATAACCTGCATGGTCAGTTTGATCCCGATTACTATCGGGACGAAAACTGGCTATCTGAACTTTAAATGGATTTCGATAAACTCAGTTTGACATTCGTTTAGTTATTTTGCGTAATATTAATTATTAAGAATCATTTTAGGGATCTCTAAAAACCTAAATAGAATGTCAGACTGAGCTAGTCGAAGTCGTTTAAGCATGCGAAAAACCACAAGTTGGTTTCGACAGGCTCAACCTGACAAGGTTTTTAGAGATGCCCTTTAACACTTTCAATTATAATGTAAGCTATTATGAAAAAAATTCTACACTTGTGCTGCTCCGTGGGTTTTGTTTTCAGCGTATGCGCACAAGACAAGGTTGTGACTGCCAAAGAGACTCATGATGTAAATATAGTAACCAAGAAAATAAAAACTGAAACCGCTATGGATGACACAAGACAAAAGTTGATTCTTGCTCAGAAAAAGACAAAGGAATTGTTTGATATAGTTGAGAAGCGTGGCTTAATTGTACCAGGAAAATCTGAAAGTGCACTGAGCGCAGAAATAGTTAAACTGGCAAAAGATCTCTTTGGTAGTGAGGAACACTGGCACAAGAAAATTGTGAGAGCTGGTGTCAATACACTTGTGCCATATAGCGCCAATCCGCCTGACCGTGTTATTCAAAAAGATGATATTGTGTTTTTAGATTTCGGGCCCAACTTCGAAGGATGGGAGACAGACCTAGGAAGAACCTATGTGCTCGGCAACAATCCTTTAAAACTAAAAATGAAAAAGGATGTGGAAGCTGCGTGGCACGAAGCGAATGCGTGGTATGCTAAACAGACCAACCTTACCGGAGCGGAATTTTTCAACTATATAACTGACCTTGCCAAGCGATATGGCTATGAATTTGGTGGAGATATTGTAGGCCATATCATAGGCAAATATCCACATGAGCAACCCAATCCTATGGATTTAAGTTTAGACGCTCATCCCGATAATCACGTAAGTATACTTTCGTTGGACAAACAGGGAAACAAAAGACACTGGATGCTGGAAATCCAATTTGTAGATAGGAAAAATGGATTCGGTGGCTTCTACGAGCAATTATTGGAATAATCTCTTCAAGTAAATTACTTACTTGCTTATGCGCTTGTCTATCACATCAAAACAATACCCTTATAAATAAATAATATGAATATTTCACGGCTAGATAGACCCGCACTAATTTTAATTGACCTTCAAAAAGGGTTTGATAATCTAAAGCATTGGGGTGGCCAGCGAAATAATCCAGATGCAGAGAACAATGCAAGTGACCTGTTAAAAATTTGGCGGCAATATGGGCTTCCTATATTTCATGTACAACATTGTTCAACTAACCCCAAGTCCCCTCTTCATGAGTCACACTCGGGAAATGAGTTTAAAGAAATCACAAAACCTATTGGCGCAGAACCAATCATTAAAAAGAATGTGAACAGTGCTTTCATTGGCACAAATTTAAAAGAGCAGCTTGACAGAGAGAAAATTTCAAAACTTGTTATTGTTGGGTTGACAACCGACCATTGTATTTCCACAACAACCAGAATGGCAGGAAATTTTGGCTATGACACATTTCTTGTTTCAGATGCCACTGCGACATTCTATTTCCCTAATAAAAATTCCATTGCTATGTATTAGAAACAAGTGAATTAGACTATTGATTTTCAATACTTCTATCACTTAATATAGGTCACACAGAACCCTTAAGCAAATAGCCATCGCTGGTTGCAATGGCCAGTATGGGTGAAAGGTATTTTAAACAATAAAAAAAATCCATGTTCCATAAGACTGATTCTTTTTGATCTACAAATGATCGATTGGCCAGCTTCTACCCAAGTTCACTAGTCTACTGAGGCTTACTGACGGCAACCCCTATTTTAGCGCAGCCCTAAAAACCTAAATAGATGACAGACTGAGCTTGTCGAAGTCGTTTTAAGTATACGAAAAGCCGCAAGTTGGTTTCGACAGGCTCAACTTGACAAGGTTAAAAGATGCCTTAAAATAAAATCCTTATTTTTCGCAAGGCTTTTATATTTTTGCTGCTTACTTTAGAATATAATGATCTGGTTTCGCAATTTCAGTTGGGCAGAGTCAGTGGCGATAATTCTCTTCGTAGGCTTTTACGCGCTGTATCTTACCAAAATCATTCGCATTAGCAAGCGATTGAGCACTCCATTCTACACTGTCTTTATTAAGTTGGCCATTCGCACCGTATTGTTTGCGCTATTAATAGTCGCCCTACTTGGCCCGTCTTATGGCGGGTCCAAAAAAGAAATCAAGTCCATAGGCAAAGATATTATGATCTGTGTCGATCTCTCTAAGTCCATGGACGCCTTTGATGTCCCTCCTACCCGATTGGAAAAAGTGAAATATGAAATGAAGAAAATCGTGGAAGCATTCAGCTCCGATCGTGTGGGCGTCATCATCTTTTCTTCCGAAGCATTCATGCAATGCCCACTCACCTACGACCAAAATGCACTGAACCTCTTCATCGAAACCATGAACACCAGTCTTGTGCCTTCTAGCGGCACCGACTTCGGCCCACCATTGAAAATGGCTTTGAAAAAAATTGACGAACAAGTTGGCGCTAGTGCTCAACAAAAATCCAAAGTGATCGTTTTGATCAGCGATGGGGAAGATTTTGGCGAAGATACCGATGAAATCGCGCGTGAAGTGGAAGAAAAGGACATCAAACTGTTTACTCTTGGCGTAGGCACGGAAAAAGGAAGCCAAATCCAATCGGGCCGCGGATACAAAACCGATCAAAAGGGTAATGCGGTTATATCAAAACTGAATGCCAGTTCGTTAAAGTCATTGGCCAGCAAAACCGATGGTCAGTATTTTGAAATCAACGAAGGACGTAATGATGTAAACCGATTGATCAATACCATTGGCAAGATTGAAGGCCAAGTGCGCGATGCACGCTTTGTAGATGTATCGGCCAATCGCTATTTTTATTTTCTATTGGCCGCATTGATTCTTTTAGTGTTGGATATTTTAATCAGCATCAGAACGGTGAGTATATAGAGTTATTAATGTAATGGTAAAGTTAATGCTACGATTAGCAAGGCTACAAGCCCCACGCCCCACGCAAGGCAGCCTGTAGTTTGAAACTTGAAGCAAATTGCTAAAAAGGATAATCGAGAAAGTTAGAAGACGTTTTAATACCAAGAAAACTTAAATCTTAAATTTGTTAATGAAGACCATCTTTCTATTTCTTGCAGCTTCCCTCCTATTTACCGATCTCGACAAAATTGGCAAAATCAATTCTGCCAAGGCGCAGGCCAAGAAAGCTTTTCTCGAAGGCAAGTTCAAAATCGCGATAGAAAAATACAAATACCTAATCGATTCATTGGGCGTCAACGAAGAAGAAGTAAAAGCAAACTTAGCTAGTGCGTACTTTCAAGCCAACGACACGGCCAACGCAGTCAATGCCTACCAACAACTGGCACAAAGCAGCAATAAGAAAATCAACTCCGTTGCCAATCAGCAACTGGGTGTAATGGCCAACAATACAGAAAAATTGGAAGAAGCTCTTCAGCATTTTAAGCAAGCCCTGAAAGCAGCACCCGAAAATGAAGATGCACGATATAATTATGAAGTAGTGAAAAAGAAATTAGAAGAAAGGAAAAAACAACAGCAAGAAAATAAAGATAAGAAAGACCAAGATAAAAAAGACGATCAGAAGAAAGACCAAAACAAGGATCAGAAGAAAGATAAGAAAGACCAAAAGGACAAAGACAAGAAAGAGCAAGAGAAAAAGGAGCAGGAAAAGAAAGAGCAGGAAAAGAAAGACCAAAAGGATAAAAACAAAGACCAGAAAGATCAAAAGAGCGAAGAGCAAAAAGAAAAAGAAAAGAAAGAAAAGGAACAGCAGGAGAAGGAGCAACAACAAAAAGACGAAAAGAACAAAGACAAAAAAGATCTTCCTCCTTCTGTAAAAGATAAGCTCAAGGAAATGCAGATGAGCGAAGAGAAAGCCAAAATGATTTTAGAGGCCATGAAAAACCAAGAGGTGCAATACCTACAACAGAACAAACGCAAGGCTACTAAGCCAAGAGATAAGGGCAAGCCAGATTGGTAATATCGTATAGCCTCTCTCTTAAAATCAACGAACCAGCCACTGGCATGTCAAATTAGAATGGTAGTTTATAGCACCAGTGATTTCTACGCTTTTCTTGCCGCAGAGCCACGCCATATTTGGTGAGGTGAGAAGCATTGAAATATTTTCGGCTTCAAGCATCTAGCAATTGAAACGATAGTGCTTTTTCAACAAATGACTTGTGTCTCTCTTACTTGGGTTTACATCACATACCTCAAAAAAAACTGACACCACAACAGGTTATTTCCCTTTCTTCAACTGCTCTATCTGCGCTAAGTATTCTTTTTCCTTTCTTTTGGCCTCTTCTTGTACAGTTTTCAACTTTTCTTCCATTGAGTTCATCATGTCATTCTCTTGCCGCTTCATACCTTCTTGCGTGGCTTGGAGTTCTTCCATGTTCTGCCTCATCTCTTCCTCTTGCGCGCGCATCTCTTCAGTCATCTGCTGCGATTCAGTTAGCAACTTTTGAGTACGCTCGTTGATCTTCACCGTAGAAACAGTAGATGCAATACTCTCCGCCACCTTCTTCACAAAATCAATTTCAAAATCAGCCATGGCAGAGAACGAAGCCAGTTCGGCCACACCATAAATTTGATCATTCACTTTCAACGGCATGATCAAAATTGAGGTCGGATTAGCATCGCCCAAGCCAGAGGTGATCTTAATGTAATTCTGAGGAACATCGGTAATATAAATGGTGTCCATCTCTTGCCAAGCTTGCCCTGCAAGTCCCTCACCTCTGTGAATTTTTTGGTTGATAAATTTCTTCTTATCCCACGCATAGCAAGAAATCATTGACATGGTTTTTTCTTCGCTCTCATCTGTTTCGTCAATGATGTACAATGCCCCTTGGTTGGCCTTCATATACTTCACCAAATTACCAATGATCTCATCGCACAATTTCTGCACATCGCTATTGTTGCTGCGAAGTATTTCTCCAAACTTGGCAACGCCCTCGGTAGTCCAATTGCGTTTCTTATCTTCTTCTGCCACTTTTGCCAGGTTGCCTCGCATGTTTAAGAGCGCATTGCCCAATACATCATGGTCACTGAGTGGCGTAAATTCTGAATCGTACTTGCCATTACCTATATTCTCTGCAAACCCCGTGGTTGCCTTCAATCCGCTCACTAAGTTATCTGTAGCCACGGCCATCTCCCCTATTTCGTCATTGCTAAAATTCTTTCTCTTTTCATCTACCAATTCACCTCTGCCCAATTTTACAACCACATCTTTAATGTAGTTAATAGGCCCTGTAATATTTCGCACCAATAAGTAGGCACTTAACAGGCCTAGTACAATAATCGCCAAGCCAAGAATCAATGTGATATTGCGAAGATTGCGTGTAGATTTTCGCAAGTCAGTTGTTGATTGTGTCGTTAATAATTCTTGCTTCTCCTTTATTTTAGAAAGTATTTTAATAATGTCATTGGATTGCGGGATGATCACTTGATCAACATAATCGCCAGCCAACAGCTTGGTTGTTGGATCTTCATACGCATCAAATCCCGTGAGAGTATTCACAATGTTTTCACTAGTACCACTCAACAAAGAATCAAACTTATGAAAGGCCTTTGTCATCAACACGCGCTGCGAACTATCCTTTTTAAAAGTGGAGGATGTGCTGTCGGCATCCCAATTCTTCATCAATTTCTTTATGCGCTCTTTATTGGCTGGATACTCTAAGCTTAATATTTGCCTCAATGCCGCTTTGTCTTCATCATTGGTTTGCAAGAAGACCCAGTTAGTAGAGAGCATGCGCGAACGATGCACTAGTGTGATCAATTCGTTGATGGCATCTTTAGAAGGGTTCACTGTCTGAGAAGATGACATCACACTGTTATCGATTTTGTTTCCCGTAAGGAAAATGATACTTGCATTGATGGCAAACAATGCAATGAGAATTAAGAATCCGCCAAAAATCTTATTGCCAATTTTTAAGCGGATGTTGAATTTTTTCTTTGTCGGTGCGTTTTCCATGTTTCGTTATCAGATTATTGTAGCCAATCTACTTAGTTCAATGGGTGCTTTCAATTTATGTTTGGCCAACGCGGCCTGGTTAAGTTCAAATGCTAATTTACCCTCTTTCATAAAAAAATTAATGCCACTCCCTTTGGCGCCCAGCCCTGTCTGCTCTGTAATTATCAAGGTGGATTTATCTCCAATTTTAGTCAAAGCATCGGTCAACTTCCCTGATTGCGCAGCGGGTATAAACAGCATGTGACCTTTACGGAAGTCGCTTATGGAAGCGATCTTAGATAACTTTATCACTCTATCCCCCAATTTCTTTTTTTCTGCCATCTTTTGCAATTCTGCAAAAATAGGGGATTCGCCCAAAACAAAGATTTCAAAGTCGCCTTTCTTATCCTCTTCCGGCCATTGAATCATTTTTGCAAAACTATGGACATAAAGCGTGTAGGTCTGATAGTTCTGGGCCTTTAATGTAAAAGCTCCAAGAAAAATGAAAATAAATAGAAGGCGAATTCTCATAATCCCAACAAAAAGATAATTACGTATATCACGCAAGTTGCTTTAAACCTCAAAAGTAAGATAGCTAAAGTTAAAAATTGTTGAAAAATAAGCATTTTCCCACATTAAAAAGGTTTGGTGATCATTTGAGTCATTTGTCACACCACAGACAGAGAACAGCTATTTCTAAAACCTTTTGTTCCTTTTGAATGTATAAACCATAAAATTACTTTAAAAATAAACCTAAATGAAAAATTACTTAGTAACAACCCTTCTGATTGCCTGTGCAGCCATCACTGGTAGTTGCCAAACAAGAGCCAGCAAAGAAACACCGAAAGCCACAGTCTCCATTGAAAAGATCAAAAAAACGGATGGGGAATGGAAAAAGTTGTTGACACCCGAACAGTACCATGTATTGAGGGAACAAGGAACTGAAAGACCCTTTACTGGCAAAGATTGGGACAATCACGAAGCTGGGGTGTTCTATTGCGCTGGATGTAATTTGGAGTTATTCAGCTCTGAAACCAAGTTCGAATCAGGCACAGGCTGGCCAAGTTTTTATAAGCCCATAAAAGAAGGGGTGCTTGCCGTTGGCACCGATAACAGTTATGGCATGGTGCGCGATGAGGTGGAGTGCGCACGTTGTGGCGGGCACTTAGGCCACGTGTTCAATGATGGGCCTAAGCCAACAGGTTTGAGATACTGCATGAATTCAATTTCTATGAACTTTGTGAAGACTGAGAAGAAAAAGTAATCGATTTGTTCCAAAGGAATGCCTTTGGCAAAAAATTGAAGATGAGCTAATTTAAAGATGGAATGGAGTTTCAAATTATTTCAGTAGCTTTAAAAGAGAGAATTCATGGGTTTTTATTAGCGAACTTTAATCGCAGAAAAAATCTTCAAATTTTCGAATCGGCTCATTTTCAAATTACTTTTAAATTGACTCTATGTGCAGACTCATGGCCTACAAAGGCACCCCTGTTATCATCGACAAACTCCTTTATCAACCTAAAAATTCACTGGTCAACCAAAGCAGCAATGCCCGCGAGATTGAAGAGCCACTAAATGGTGATGGCTTTGGCGTGGGTTGGTATGTGCCTGAAGTAAATTACGAACCCATTACGTTTGTTTCTGTGAACCCCGCTTGGAGCAATCGTAATCTCCGCAATCTGGCCCCTAAGATTAAAACAGATTGCATGATTGCCCATGTGCGCGCTGCCAGTGTGGGCGATGTCTCTGAATCCAATTGCCACCCTTTTCAGTACAAAAATATTTTGATGGCACACAACGGTGGCGTAGAAGATTTCGGTAAAATTAAAAGGCACATCCGTGAACCTCTCACTGATGAACTCTACAACTGGATCAAAGGCCAGACCGACTCCGAACATATTTTTGCTCTGCTGCTTAATAATCTTTTTCACGATCATAAATCTATTAGCCCAGAGGCCGTAGCCGATTCATTTGAAAAAACGTTTCGCGATTTAAAAAAACTAATGGTCGATAATGGCATTAAAGAACCCGCCTACCTCAACATGGTTTTCACCAACGGATTGTTTATGGTAGCCACACGTTATGTGAGCGATCCCAAAGAAGAACCCTTGACCATGTACCACTCCGAAGGTGGACGATACGTGGTAGAGAACGGAAACACCCGCCTCGAAGCTCCTCAAGATAATGACAATGCTGTGCTTGTTGTTTCTGAAAAACTCACTGAGGATAAAGACTGGACTATGCTGCCGCCCAACCATTTAGTGATTGTTGAGCAATCGTTGAACGTGAGGATCAAGCCTATAAGGGATTAATGGGAGTTCAAGACATGCCCAAAGTGTCAGGGCCCGGATCGGCATCACTTTATCTAAGCTTTGAGTGGTAAAACTTTCAAAATAACTTTCCCAATTCGTTCATAAGTTGTTCCTCATAAGCCCTACCACTTCTATAGCATATCGTCCACGATACGGGAGACGATACTACAAACACTATAAATAAGCTGATCCGTAGAAAGCGCGATTCAAAATCTTTACTGACAATCTGTCACAAATACTTTATTAGTGTTAAATTTGTAACCGAATTGAGGAACAATGGAGAATTTGATTGACGACATAGGCTTTTTGACGGGCAGCGAAACCGAAGCGCAGGAAACGATAAGGGTTTCAGAGAACAAAAACACAGGCAAGGCAAGGAAGCTCTACATAGAAAGCTACGGATGCCAGATGAATTTTTCCGATAGTGAAATTGTGGCCTCCATCCTGCAAAAAGAAGGCTTCGATACCACCTCCGATCCTGCGAAAGCCGATCTTATTTTTTTAAACACTTGCTCCATCCGAGAGAAGGCAGAGCAAACCGTTCGCTATCGGCTGAATCACATCAATGGATTCAAAAAGAGAAAACCAAAATTAATGGTGGGCATTCTCGGTTGCATGGCCGAGCGATTGAAAACAAAATTGTTGGAAGAAGAAAAGATCGTTGACTTGATTGCCGGCCCCGATGCCTATCGCGATCTGCCTCAACTGATTGCGCAAGTCGATGATGGCGATAAAGCAGTGAACACTTTTTTATCACGCGAAGAAACGTATGGAGACATTAGTCCCGTTCGCCTTAACTCCAATGGAGTAACCGCTTTCGTTTCCATCATGCGTGGCTGCGACAATATGTGTTCGTTCTGTGTGGTGCCCTTCACGCGTGGGCGCGAGCGCAGTCGCGATCCTAAATCAATTCTAGTTGAGGTCAAAGATTTATTCGAGAAAGGCTATCGCGAGGTAACATTGCTCGGGCAAAATGTGGACTCTTACAAATGGAGCGAAGAAGAAAACAACAAAGCGCGATTAGAGAAAAATAAAATCGAAGAGATTGTAAACTTCGCACAGCTATTAGAGATGGTGGCGTTGGTAAATCCTGAATTACGGGTTCGCTTTTCCACCTCGCACCCCAAAGACATTACCGATGAGGTGCTTTACACCATTGCCAAGCACGAAAACATTTGCAACTACATTCACCTGCCCGCACAAAGTGGCAACAGTCGTATTTTAGAAATGATGAACCGTGGCTACACGCGCGAATGGTATTTGAAGCGAGTGGAAAAGATCAGAGAGATATTGGGCGAAGATTGCGGCCTCTCTTCAGATATGATCTCAGGCTTCTGCACCGAAACAGAAGAAGAGCACCAAGATACATTGACGCTCATGGATATAGCTCAGTACGACTATGCCTATATGTTCTCTTACTCAGAAAGGCCCGGCACGTTGGCCGAGAAAAAATTTACGGACGATATTCCCCTCGATGTAAAAAAACGCAGGCTAGAAGAAATCATAGTAAAGCAACGTGAGCTATCACTCAAGCGCAACCTGCAAGACATTGGAAAGGTATTTAAGGTTTTAGCAGAAGGCACGTCCAAGCGTTCATCTGAACAACTGCAGGGGCGCAACAGCACCAACAAAGTAATCATCTTCCCAAAAGGCAATAATAAGAAAGGCGATTACGTCAATGTACTCGTAGAGAGCTGCACGGGGGGAACATTGGTGGGGACGCAGGTGGTTTAGAGGCATTGGGCGTTAGGACTTCAAGGGGGAAAGGGGAAAGGGCAAAAGGCAAGGGGAAAAGGGCAAAAGGGCAAAGGGGAAAGGGGAAAGGGCAAAAGGGCAAAAGGCAAAGGGGAAAAGGCAAAGGGGAAAAGGGAAGAGGAAGATGCAAAGAGGAAAAGGCAAAGTGAAACTAATAACAGCTAACTGGTAGCAGATGACAGACTCAGATATTCAAAGTATAAAAAACAGGTTCGGCATCATTGGCAATGCACATTTGCTTAATCAAGCTGTGCGGGTGGCCATGCAAGTGTCGCCCACCGATATGACGGTGCTGATCACGGGCGAGAGCGGATCGGGCAAGGAATCGTTTTCAAAAATCATTCATCAACTTAGCCCACGTAAGCACGGGCAGTTTATCGCTATCAACTGTGGCTCCATCCCAGAAGGAACTATCGACTCAGAATTGTTTGGTCACGAAAAGGGTTCGTTCACAGGTGCACACGAGGCGCGCAAAGGATATTTTGAAGTGACCAATGGTGGCTCTATCTTTTTAGATGAGATTGGTGAGATGCCGTTGGGCACACAAGCCAGATTGTTGCGCGTGCTAGAGAATGGAGAATTTATAAAAGTAGGCTCATCAAAAGTATTGAAGACAGACGTACGCGTGATGGCCGCTACGAATGTAAACTTACTGAACAAGGTAGAGCAAGGTAGATTTCGCGAAGACCTTTATTATCGCTTGAACAGTGTACCCATTTATGTTCCACCATTGCGCGAGCGCGGCAAAGACATAGAACTTTTGTTCAGAAAGTTTGCTGGTGACTTCGCAGAAAAATATAAAGTAAAATCAATCACGCTTACGGAAGAAGCGAAAGATCTCTTGCTCAAGTACCGTTTTCCTGGTAACATCCGCCAGCTAAAAAATTTGGTGGAGCAGATTTCCGTGCTGTCGCCCGATCAAAAAGAAATCAATGCACCTACGCTTGATCAATACATTCCCAAAGAATCAACTTTGCCAACTCTGTACAATGCCAACCATGGATCAGAAAATATTTCTGAGCGCGAAATATTGTACAAAGTATTGTTCGATATGCGCAAAGATGTGAACGATTTAAAAAAATTAGTTCTGGAAAGTTTGGGCAATCCCGCGCAGGCGGCACAAATATTAAAAGACAATGCCGCGCTCTTTGAAAGTCTGCGCCATGACGACAAGCAACAGTCGAACGATGTAGTTCTGAACATCAATCCAGTCCGTTCTACCGAACCAACGGAGTCACAAGAAGAAGTACAGGACATCTCTCACGTAGCCGAAGACGATTCACTCTCAATAGAAAAGAAAGAAAAAGAATTGATCATGCGCGCACTTCGCAAAAATAATAATAGACGCAAATATGCGGCACGCGATTTGGGTATTTCAGAGCGAACGTTGTACAGAAAAATAAAGGAATATGAGTTGGAGGAATAATAGACAATTTAAGATTTTAGATTTAAGAATTAAGAATTCAGGTTTTAGAAGCTGGATGCATAATGGTAGATTCAAAAATCTAACATCGAACATCCTTAATATTAAATTCGTCTTTGCACTTCTGGTTTTAATAGGGACACTAAATAGCTGCGGCATCTATTCACTCTCGGGTGCAGCCACTACCGCGAAGACCATTCAAGTAGATCAGTTCTATAATAATACTGACTTAGGCCCCGCTAACTTAGGGCAAGATTTTACGAATAAGCTTAAAGATTACTATCAGCAAAATTCCAGTTTGAAGGTAGTGGCATCAAATGGAGAATTATTTATTGAAGGTACGCTTGTACAATATTCAGTGTCGCCCATAGCACCCGTAGCAGGGACTAGCCCCAGCCAACCGTCATTGGCTGCACTTTCAAGACTAACCATTGGCATTAAAGTTAACTATGTGGATACCAAAGAGCCTAAGAATAGTTTTAAAGACAAAACATTCAGCTTTTATGACGACTTTCCGAACGAAAAAAATCTGATTGATGTGCAGGCAGATTTAGAGAAGAAAATATTCAATCAGATTTTTTTGGACATCTTCAATGCTACGATTGCAAATTGGTGAAGCTTCCTAACTAAGCAGCACCTTCCACGCAGCCTCTACATTTCCTTCAGCAAGAAAACCTTTAGCCAACACGTGGACTTGCTCTTTGCTTTGATTAGAAAGTTCGGTGAATAAATTTTCTTGCTTGAACTGTTCAAGGCTATCTGCATCGGGTAATTTTTCGATGTTGCCAAGAATACCCAAATCATTTCCTGTTAAAATTTTACTGTGGCGGATTGAAAGAGGAATGGCATCCATGCCAACTCCAATTTTCTCGTTGGGCTTCGGTACGGTGAACACCGCTTCGCTTTGGGCGCGACAATAATAATCATTGCCCATGCGTGCTACTGAATCCATTTTGTAAGGATCAATACGGCCTTGTTCGTCTAACACATTATCATCCACATGCATTAGCAATACTTCGCATATTACTAAATTTCCCGCACCTCCTTCCGTGCCTAGCGGAATCACCTGATTCACTTTGCACTCGAATGAAACGTGCGACTCCCCTACTCGTGGTGGTATTATTTTTGTCGAGGCTACTTCCGAAAAACCAGCCTTGACAAATTCATTCACTCCTTTGGGAAAATCACAACTGGCCAATGATGTCTGTTGCACCATTTGGTAATTGACCATATTGATTACAACCTCTGGAACTTCCTGTACGTTTTCAAGTGTGTGCTTAGTTGTATTGTTTCGCACCCTGCGCGAAGGCGAAAAAATAAGAATAGGTGGGTTCATACTGAACACATTGAAAAAGCTGAATGGGCTAAGGTTCACATGTCCTTCTCTATCAATTGAGCTAACAAAAGCAATGGGGCGCGGAGAAACAGAAGCTTGCAAGTAGCTCTGCAATTTTACAACAGGAATTTCTTCCGGATCAATAATCATCACTTCTTTTTTAGTAGTAAACGAAATAGTGACGTAGCCAAAATAACAATAAAAATGCTTGGCAATAAGAAAACGCCATATCTAAAATAAACCCCCGTATGACTATAAATTCCTCTAGAGAAATCATGAATGATTTTAGTCAAGATTCCTCCGCTCGCTACTGTGAAAAAAATAAGTAAAATCATTGCCACCTTTTTCTTGATCCATTTTATCTTTGAAGTGAAAACAATCAATTCACTGATCACAACTACCGCACTAACTACAATTGATACCGTAACTATTGCCCTAGGAAAAGTGCGGAGATAGGAATATTTGAAAAGCCACAAGCCAATCTTGCCCAAAAAATTTGGCTTAGCTAAAAGCAGGGCATCAATGATAGAGAGAAGGGCAATGATGATAAAGTATAATAATCTCATCTCCAATTTTTAGAACGCTGGCAAAATTTTTCCTTTGCATTCGCCAAAGCCAATCCTCACTCCGTCCTTTTCTGCGTGACCGCGTAAGATAACCGTATCACCATCTTCAATAAATTTCCGCTCAGTGCCATCTGCTAAATGTAACGGTCGTTGTCCATTCCAAGATAATTCTAACATGGAGCCGAACGACCCTGGCGATGGTCCACTAATAGTTCCTGACGCATACAAATCACCGTCTTGAATGTTACAACCATTTACGGTGTGGTGCGCCAACTGCTGATTCACATTCCAATACATATATTTGAAATTCGAGCGGCTCACTACAGTTTCAACATCATTGCTTGGTTGAATCAATACTTCGAGCGCAATATCAAAATTCTTTTCTCCTTCTATTGCCAAGTATGGCAACACATGCGGAAATTGTTCTGGTCCCTTAACGCGAAATGGTTCGAGTGCATCGAGCGTAACGATCCACGGTGAAATAGTAGAGCCAAAATTTTTGCCGAGGAATGGACCGAGTGGCACATACTCCCAATTTTGAATATCGCGCGCGCTCCAATCGTTAAATAAAACAAATCCAAAAATATGATCCTCTACATTTTTTGCAGAAATACTTGATCCCAACTTTGTTTCGCTGCAAGTGATAAAGGCAACTTCCAATTCAAAGTCCATTTTTTGAGAGGGGCAAAATATAGGAATGTCGCTATCTACTGGTTTTACTTGGCCTTTTGGCCGATGAATGTTTGTGCCCGAAATCACAATCGATGATGCTCTTCCATGATAAGCAACGGGCAAGTGTTTCCAATTGGGCAGCAATGCATTTTTTGGATCACGGAACATAGAGCCGACATTGGTGGCGTGCTCTTCGCTGCTATAAAAATCCGTGTAGTTGGAGATGCGAACTGGCATCACCATTTGGACTTCTTCCTTTGGGATCAAGGCAATCTCTCTGGCAGCTACATCTGATTTCAATTCATCATTGTCATGTTGCAGCAATTCAGAAATACGTTCACGCACTTCGCGAGTTTTTAATTTCCCCAAGGCCAAAAAATCATTCAAGTATTTTTGATTGAAAATCCCCGAAGGCAAACCGAGTCCGTCTAAGTAGCCATTCTCATGCAGATAAACCAGGTCTATCACATGGTTGCCAATGGCCACTCCTGCTACAGCAGAAAGGTATTTGGTTTTAAAAATTCCGAATGGAAGATTTTGGATAGGAAAGTCTGAACCCAATGGTACTTCTACCCACGACTTTAATTTCGGATTATTGGCTTTTATTTTCATAGCAAGAATAACCGAAAGTTAGCGGATTTTAGAGGTTCTACACAGATTTTTGTTCATCTCATTAATTTTAGCTTAAGGGCATCTCTAAAAACTCAAGTAGCACTGTCAGACTGAGCTAGTACTGTCAGACTGAGCTTGTCGAAGTCGGTACATAGCCGAAGACCAATGAAAAGGTTTCGACAGGCTCAACCTGACAGCGTTTTTAGAGATACCCTTAACAAACCTTAGTATAAATTATTATAGACTGTGAACTCTAACCTTACTACCTTATTGGGAGTCATATTGCAAATGTTCAAAATAAGGTAATAAAGTTGATGGTATTTCTAAGGCCTGTGTCTACTAAGGTTATAGCCTCGATCATCTTCTGTATTTACAAAAATCGGTAAAATCATTTTAGAGAACTCTATCGCACGCGGCCCGCCTCATTTGGATAAAGTGAACGAACGATATCGCTTTGCCAAAGCTGCTTCGTATCCACATCCATCAAACTGAGTTTCCCATTGAAGGCCGCACCCGTATCTAAGTTCCAAAGGTTAAAAATATTCATCGGCTCGTAAACACCGTAGTTTGTGGTAGGCGTATGCCCAATGTAGATTTCTTCAAACAACTTCAATCGCTTAGGAAAGTATGGTGAATCTGGCGATAACGTTTTGTCAATCGCTGCAGCCATTTCCCACAGACTGCGATCCCATATCAAATTTGATTGATAATGTTCCTTGTGTGGGCCGTGTTGCGAAATAAATCCAGCGTGCAAGAATAGTCTATTCCTATCATCCACAAAGTAATATTGCATTTGCTGATAAAACTGTAAGTGTTTGTGTTTATCGGTTGCACTTAAGTGCGCGTAGCTTTGAAGAGTAGCTTTACCTCCGTGGTTGTAGCTACTTTCGTTATATTCTCCCGTGGTCAACCACTCTTGGCACATATCGTCATGATTACCTTTGAGGACAATGCAGTTTTGTTGCTGCGCCAACTGCATTGCAAATTCAATTACGCCATAAGACTCGCTCCAGCCATCTACGTAATCGCCTAAAAAAATCAAGGTATCAGAAGTTGTTACCTCTGCCCTTTCCATCACTTGCTTCAGGGCTATGAGCCCACCGTGTATATCGCCAATTACTAAAGTGCGTTTCATAATTTCTACTATGTTCGTAAAAAATTAAAGATAACACTAAAACTAAACCGATAAAGAAATTCAATGATTAGCTATGCACATTTTAATAGTTAATGGTTTGGGGCATGCCCCGATAAAAATCGGGGCACCGGGCTATCCTTGCCTGCGCTGTCGCTTCGGCAGGCAGGCCTTGCCCGCTTACCCCAGCATAGTCGACACCTATTAAACCATTGATTTGTAAAAGGTAGCTCCTATGGAGCAATTGAAAATTTTTTAGCTGATCCTCTATAAACAGGAAGTCCCTCCAGGACTACTCGCCCCAGCGGGGCGTACTGTATGTAGAAGATGATGTCTCCTTTCGAAAGAGCTCCGTAGGAGCTTCCTAAAATTTTAAATAGTCATAACAGGACTTAAATCATGCGCCCATTAATAATAGAGCGCTTCACCCAAATAATTTTTTATCATTCTATTAAGGAAGAAATATCGTTCTTCGCGCAAGTATTTTTTCTTTCGTTGTCCTGTGGCTAATATTGTATCAAACTTAATCCATGTTTTTTCCCGAGGCTTTTCAAAAACGAATGCAGGCTACTCTGCAAGATGGGTGGGCTGCATTCGAGTCGACACATCAGCAGTCTTCACTTACCAGCATCCGCCTCAATCCTAAAAAACTAATTGCTTCCAGCCAAGCCAAAATACCTTGGACAGAATTTGGGTTTTACTTGGATCAACGCCCCTCCTTCACACTTGATCCATTGCTTCACGCAGGCACTTACTATGTGCAAGAAGCCAGCTCTATGTTTTTGGAGCAAGCCGTAAAGCAAAGTATTGACTTGAATCAGCCTCTAAAAGTATTAGACCTCTGCGCTGCCCCAGGAGGAAAGTCAACTCACTTGTTAAGTTTAATAAACAATGAATCTCTATTGGTGAGCAATGAAGTCATTCGTTCCCGTGCTTCCATCTTATCTGAAAATATTCAGAAGTGGGGAAACTCAAATGTGGTGGTCACGAATAACGATCCCGAAGATTTTCAAAAGTTATCGGGCTTCTTTGATTTGATTGTGGTGGATGCGCCTTGTTCTGGCGAAGGACTTTTTCGTAAAGACCCGAGCGCGATGGAGGAATGGAGCGAAGACAATGTAGCACTTTGCACACAGCGTCAACAGCGTATATTGGCCAATGTGTGGCCAGCATTGAAGGAAGATGGTATTTTGATTTATTGCACCTGCACTTACAACACGAAAGAGAATGAGGAGAATTTGGCTTGGTTGAGGAAAGAAAATAAAGTTGAAAGTTTAAAATTAAACGTTAACAGTGAATGGGGCATTGAAGAAATCGAAACCGATGGAATTTTTGGTTATCGATTTTATCCCCATAAAGTAAAGGGTGAAGGCTTTTTTATTTCAGTGATAAGAAAAAAAGAAGAAACACATTCTGTTTCGATACGAACAAAAAGTCAGCTTCCATTAGCTCCTAAAAAAATCACAGAGCGATTGAATGATTGGCTCTTGCACAAACATGAGTTTATTCTTTTAGATGATTTGATAGTAGCCTTGCCCACTACCTATTTTACTGAAATTGATTGGCTCGCCAACCACTTAAAAATTGTAACGAAAGGAACAGCCATTGCCACCGTGAAGCATGAGAAGCTAATCCCCGAACACGCCTTGGCGTTATCCACATCTTTGAACGACAAAAATTTTAATTCGATTGAATTGGATTTGCCTCTGGCATTATCCTATCTGCGAAAAGAAGCCATTCTAATTGGCGAAGGCCAAAAAGGCTTTGCGATAGTCACGTATCAAGGTCATCCGATCGGCTGGGTGAATTTGCTGGGCAATAGGGTGAATAATTTGTACCCTACTAATTGGAGGGTGAGGATGGGAGGATGAGATGGTTTTTTTCTAATACGGATTCAACTTCTTCTTGTTCTTTCCCTTGTATTTGATCAACGTTTTATCATTCTCGCCATAGCCAGGGTTTTGCTTTTTGTAGATGGGGTGCTTGCGGCTGCGGTACTCTCTATTGCCGTGAGCATGGTTGATTTGGGCATGGCAATCTTTTAAGAAACACCTGCGCAGCTCGGGTATGCGATAGGTAGCACCTATATTGATGTAAAATGCGTTGACGGAATGATCAATGGACTTGTTACTTTCAGGAATGGCTAGCGAATAGCTTTTAAACTCAAACGAAGGCCGGACAAACAGTTTAAAATATTCGGAAAGATCGCGCTCGATGGTAACACCTAAGTTAAAATAAGTGCCGCCCGTTACCTCTGCATTGAAATTTCCTTTGGGCTTCCAACTACCAACTTGCAAATCGCCTGTGAAAAGGTATTCGTCTCTGCGATAAAACGCATAACCCACCATGCCATAATATTTTCTTATAAAGCCTGTGGGGCTGGCCGGCTGAAAATTTCCAATCTTATCTGACAATGCGGTGGGGTGCATGGTGCCGATGCTCATCAACTCATACGAATATCCTCCGCCTATTCGGTAGCGTTCTTTAAATCCGTAGTAAAGAAAAAGCTGTAGCGGAATATTCAATGCATTGCCTTTGAAGCCTAAATCTGCCGAGCCTGGGTTGGCAATGAAAGCACTGCCTGATGCCGCGGATTTATCAATGGACACGTCATTCACCCAGTTTCCGTAACGTGTAGCCGTTGAACCCGAAAAGATTTGTGGGCTACCTCCTGGGGCTTGGTAAACCCCAAAGCCATCCAGCTTGTGACTAAAGAAAGTATTGCCATACCCTGTGCTGGCGCCAAAAGTGAAGTTCTTTAAAATCTTGCGAAGACCTCCAGCCCCTTTCCGCTCCACATAAAAATGATCGAGTGGTATGGCGTTTTTACCTTCATCCTGAGCGACAGCAACATCCATCCACAACAGAAACGATGATAGGGCGAGTAAGGCTATTTTCTTTGTCTTATTCAGAATGACGGTATTTTAGAAGCTGAAAGATAAGAATTTTTATTAGGCATTGGGGCTTAGGCATTAGGACTTAGGCATTGGGCATTACACATTCGGAGTCTTGATCTAAGTCTTAAGTCCCAAGCCCTATGTCCCAAGTCCTAGATTAGTAGCCATAGTTCGGATAACCGCTTTCCAAGGAGCTAAACGTATGATACAGCACTTGCCCTTTCTTTATCTCATAAGTAAAAGTTTGCTCGGCATGTTGCTGTGGTGCGCCACGCAAGTTTAATGTAACGCTCGTTTGCCCAACAGGCATTGGCACGCGTGCGTAGTAAATGCTGTGAGGGAGCGTTTGCCAATTGCGTGTATCTGCCTTTTCGGTAAGTGTATTGAAAATTCCGAGTAAAGCTCCCATGGTTTTGTCGTCTTTCTTTAACGCATATTCAGAAGCTTTCTTTAGAGCAACCCGTATCAACGCTTTGGCAAACTCGTGCCCCATCCGCTCATCCAATACTTTGAATGCGATTTTATTGATATTCTCGGTCAGTTCAAGATTGTATTTAACTCCATTGGCTTCCAAATTTGCTTCATGAAAGTAAGGTGGCCGCTCTATGTATTTTGGAAAGGCTACGTGAAAAAATTCAATCCTTGCTAATCCCTTCAAATCATTTTCTGAATAATTTGATCTAGGAAAACTGAAGTTCAATCCCATTTCGCGATTGTAGAATCTAATGTGGTCGCTCCCATGATCGATAAAAAAATTTATGCCCCATTCTGCTTTGTACGGTGCTAGTCCATTGTGCCAAAAGAAAACAAGTTCTCCTCCTTCATTGAGTTGATATTGATAGTCAGGCATACCCAATTGTTTTTTGTACTCTTCAAATTCATCTTTCAATCCACTTAGCCAAGCAGTGCGCAGCAAATCGAGTTTCAATTGCTGGGGAGCAGATAGTTGAAACATACTTTCATATTCGTTTTTGTAAGAGTCTAACGAATTGCGGTAAGCAATGAAGGCGTTGTTGTAATCTTTGTCTGCATCATAAATGATACCCATCAAGTTATTGATAAACGCATCATGCTTATAGTTATTGCTGGAACTATAGCGGTCACTCAGTTGCTGCAAGCGGATGTTCAATCTCCTGCACTCTACCAGCGCCTCTTCAGTCTTTTGCATCTTCAAATAATTCAAGGCTTTGTAGTAAAGCAAGATCAAATGCTCATGATCTTCGCCACGGTAAGTGGTAATGGTCGGATTGATCAAATATGAAGCGGCCTCGCTGAAGTAATCCACTTTGAAATCTTCCCAAAACAAATAGGCGTTCTCAAAAAACTGATTGCTCTCTTCATACTGACCCATCATGGAAAGCACCAAACCTTTATTCACAAAATAAATGAAGCGATCTTTACCAGTAGCATGGCCTGATTGATTTTTTAAAGTTTGCAAAGCTCCTTGGAGATTGCCCGACTCAAATTCTTTGTTGAAACCGAGGTTGGCTTGGTAGTAGGTAGCGCAAGACGAGAACAGTACTAGTAAAGTGCAAATTAATTTATGATTTAGGATGTTAGATTTAAGATTTAAATTGATGAGGGGTTTCATGGAACCGTAATTCTAAAATCTAAAAATCATAAATCATAAATCACAAATCGTAAATTCTAGTTCCTAATATCCTTCTTAATCTCCTGCTGCCCGTACCAAATCCGTTTGTTGGTTTCCATATCGGTAAGGAAAAGCGTGGTGATGTAGTTGACCACTCGTCTTTTGTTGTAGGTGTCGGTCTCGGAAGTCATCTCACCAAAGAGCATTAAGTTTGCACCTGTTTCTTTTCCCCATTGCGAAACGGTGGCTGGGTTAGCAAAATCTTGCTGCTGCGCCCGCTCTTCACGGATCTTATCCCTAAAGGTATCTGACTCTACTAGATCGGCCACGCCTGAATTATAAATAGCCAACTCAATTTTCTTGATATAGTTAGCGGCATCGATATGCTCACTGGTTTTGTTTTGTACCAACCCTACAATGATGGCGGGTTTCTTGCCCAATGCTTTGGAATATTCTTTGAACTTATCACTCGCCAACAAATCGTTGATCATTTTTTGAGAGACTTGGCGCGAGTCGCTATCGTTCCATCTTCCGCTTAAATCAATTTGCTGGCTGGGGTCGATGCGGGTAACTGAACGTGCGCAGGAAGAAAGTATAAGGACTAGGAACAAAATTGGCTTCAGGCTACAAGCCGCAAGCCTCATGCCACTAGTGGCAAGTTTACACCCTGATGTGGAAAGTTTGGAGATACTAACTAGAGCCTTCATAAAAATATTCATGGCCAAAATCAGGCCAATTAATTAAAAATTTTGAGTGAAGTTGCTACAAAGACGCTAACGCACCATGCAATAATTCCTTCGCGAATCTTTGCGGCTTTGTGCCTTCGTAGCAAAGTTTTTTCAGATAGCCTTTAAACGTTCAATGGTCTCCTTAGGGTTAGTCGAACTAAAAACAAAATTCCCTGCCACCAACACATCAGCCCCTGCTTCCAACAACGCCTTAGCATTCTGCAAATTAACACCACCGTCTATTTCAATTAAGGCACTCGACTTTTTTTGAATGATCAATGCCTTCAACTCTTTCACTTTAGAGTAAGTGTTCTCGATAAACTTTTGCCCCCCAAAGCCTGGATTGACAGACATCACACAAACTAAATCAATATCTGCGATAACTTCCGATAATACGCTTGTGGGAGTATGTGGGTTTATCGCCACCCCCGCCTTTATGCCCAATGCTTTGATCTGTTGAATGTTTCTATGCAAGTTGGGGCAAGCCTCTGCATGAACGGTGATTACCTTCGCTCCTACTTTGTAAAATGCCTCTACTATTTTTTCTGGGCTTACAATCATCAAGTGAACATCCAATGGTTTGGTAGCATGTTTGTTGATAGCCTCCACCACCGGGATTCCCATTGAAATATTGGGGACGAACACACCGTCCATAATGTCAACATGAATCCAATCGGCTTGGCTTTCGTTGATCATTTTTACTTCGCGCTCAAGGTTGGCGAAGTCGGCTGCAAGGATGGAGGGGGCGATAATAGAGTTCATGGGGCAAAGATATTCAGATTTTGGATTTAAGGGAATCTCTAAAAACTCTGTCAGGTTGAGCCTTTTGAAACCCACTAGTTGGTTTTCGTACTCCGCAAAACGACTTCGACAAGCTCAGTCTGACAGTACAATTAGAGTTTTAGAGATGCCTTTAAGATTTAAGATTGATTAAGCAGACGAAAATATTATCACTAGCTGGTGGGGTATGAGGCAACACCTAATCACCGTTCGTCCTGATAGTCTTGTTCCTATGATACCTATCCCTAATCAAGACTTGTAACTGGAAACTTGCTTGATTAGCTTTGACCAACCAATCAATAACCTCAATTATGGAATTTATTAAAGTAACAGAGCAAAAAGAACCCTTTGTAGCATTGATAGAATTGAACCGCCCCAAAGAATTGAACGCACTCAATTTTCAATTGATGACAGAACTCTTGGCCGCACTTCAGCAATTAGATAAAAATGATCAAGTGCGCGCGATTGTACTAACAGGAAATGAAAAAGCTTTTGCCGCAGGCGCGGACATCAAAGAGATGGCAGATAAAAGTGCCATTGAAATGCACCTGATGGATAGGTTCACCACATGGGATCAAATCCGCAGAACAAAGAAACCTATCATTGCCGCAGTCAGTGGCTTTGCATTGGGCGGAGGCTGCGAACTTACCATGATGTGCGATATGATCATTGCATCTGAAACCGCCAAGTTTGGCCAACCGGAAATTAAAATTGGTACCATACCCGGTGCAGGTGGTACACAACGCATGACAAAGGCCGTGGGCAAAGTCAAAGCGATGGAACTCATTTTGACAGGCAGATTTCTATCTGCGGAAGAAGCACACTTCTATGGGCTGGTAAATAAAGTTGTGCCTGTGGAAATGTACTTGCATGAAGCCCTTCAATTGGCAAAGGAAATCGCACAGATGTCGCCCGTGGCAGTACAGTTGGCCAAAGAGGCAATCAACCGATCTTTTGAAACACAACTAGATGAAGGCTTAGCTTTCGAACGGAAAAATTTCTATTTGACCTTTGCAAGCGAAGATCAAAAAGAAGGGATGAAAGCTTTTGTGGAGAAGAGGAAGCCAGAGTACAAAGGGAAATAAAAAGGTTGGAAGTCTTTTTCTGATCTAAGGGTTTTGGTTTAGCCCAAATTTTTAAAGAAAAATTATCAAAATGAATTTGAGAAAGTATGGATTTCAATATTGATTTTTCAAACCTTCAAGCAACTGAAATGAAAAGGCTGAATATTTCGTTTGAAGATATCAGAAGTGTGTTTTCAAATTCAACTTCTTTCCATGAGCCCTTTGAAGATTTCTACTATTTGATAGGTTTTAGCTCTCAAAGAAAATTCATACAGGTAGCATATAGAATCTCTAAAAATATTAACTTTGAGGTAGAAGTTCTGGAAATAGATTTGCCATATGAAAAAGACATTAAAGAGCATTGGTGCAAAAACAGCCAAAAGTAAACCTAGCTATATTGAATTTGCTCGTAATCATCATAACGCGGCTAACAAGATTACCTACGAAGACTTTTTGAATCTCATACAAAGAAGTCAAGAAAGTAAATTAAAAAAAGCTTCATAGTAATTTTCTCCATCAGCCTTGCCTTGAGACAATAGCAACGGTGAGAAAGAAGGAATGAAGCGTTTGTGGAGAAGCGGAAACCAGAATATAAAGGGAAATAAAAAAAGAGGCTACCTTATTAGGGTAGCCTTTTTACTAAATCATTTTTTATTCTTAACGAACAGCAAAGCCGAAACCGAGTGTCAACGCATCGTATTTTTGCAAGGTATAATCGCCACTTAAATAAACGGGACCAAATTTCAAGCGAATACCTGCTGTAAGTTTCGCACTACTATTTGATAAGCCCAAAGCAAGTGGATCCTTAATTGAAAAAGGAATTGTAGAAGTCGGAACCATGAAAGTACCAGTGATGTCAACATTAGAGTTGACAGAACCGTATCCTACTCCTAAATAACCAGTAAGCACAGATATTTTTTTAGAAATGATAGCTTGTGCCACCCAAGAGTTTAATTTATATGCCAAGCTTCCATCATTGCTAGTCACACCTGATGTGCTAGCAAGGCTTGCCGTTCCGCTTACAGAGTTGTAAGCAGCCAAAACAGAAAGATCAAATGGCAATTTCTTGATACCTGGTATGTGCTGCTTTATATCATGCATTACGCCAATGCCAAACATTTTAAATGTAACCGAATTACTTTTTTGCTCTGGCACAAACCGTATTTTCAAATCTGTATTTTTAATAATTCCAATGCCCAATTGAATCATAGGAACAGGCAAGGCTGAGAAACCTATATTCTTTTTCAAATCAAGACCTTCGGGGCCATTTATGGTAAAAGTTTGCTGTGGCAAAGAACCAGACGCCCCATCAGGATCATAAGTTGACTTGTATTCTGTGATATCTTTAGGCCCTACCACAGAAGGAGCTCCTTGGCTAGGATTTGTCAGATTTTTGAATGTTGTATTAGAGCTTAAAGCTGGAGTAAAATAATTATCTGAAGAGGGCGTAAACACAGCACTCAATGATACGCCTAAGTCAAAACCCAACGTCTTGTGAGCTTTACCAGTAGTGTACCAACCGCTGGTCATGCCATTAGAAATAGCATTGACCGCAGGGGATACATACGATTTAATAAGAGCAGAGGCATCATTTTTTTCAGCTTTAAAAAATTGCGACAATTCTGCAATATTTTGTGACTTTGAGGTAAATGCCATGATCGATAGGCACATTAATAGTACTGGTTTCAGATACTTATTTTTCATATTTGTCATTTGGTTATGGGATTACGGATACTTTATCCAGTCCAACAAGTTTTGGTAATCGCACAAATCTCTAAAATAAAACGAATACACCCTACCGTTTTTGGTATTTTTACGTACTCATGGGCCAATTCGTTTACAACCTATCTATTAAATTGCTGAAGTCAGTTTACTTTTTGGCTTCTTTTTTCAATGCCAAAGCAAAGCAATTTGTGAATGGACGAAGCGATATTTACAGTCAATTAAAGAAATCATTCACCAAAGAAAATGCGACAGTAATATGGGTCCACTGCGCTTCTTTAGGTGAATTTGAGCAGGGGCGACCAATCATGGAAGCGTTGAAAGAAAAGTACCCAGCCACAAAAATATTATTGACCTTCTTCTCCCCTTCAGGATATGAAGTCAGGAAAAACTATGCAGGTGCAGATGCCGTTTTTTATCTGCCTTGGGATACACCAAGCAATTCCAAGCGATTTGTTGAAATAGTGAAACCATCATTAGCAATCTTTGTCAAGTATGAATTTTGGTACAACTATTCCAATCAACTAAAGGAAAAATCGATTCCATTGATTTCTATTTCGTGCATACTCAGACCAGATCAAATCTTTTTTAAAAGCTACGGAACGCTCTTCAGGAAAATTTTAAAAAATTTCAATTATTTCTTTGTTCAGAACAAGGAGACACAGGAATTACTCAAGTCTCTTGGTATCGCAAGCGCATTAGCTGGCGATACACGATTTGATAGAGTAATGCAAATCGTTGAATCATCTGAAGAAATCAGCATTGCAAAGAAATTTAAAAACGAACAAAAGCTACTGGTAGCTGGTAGCTGCTGGGCGGAAGATATGGAGGTACTTGTTCCATTGATTAATGAGAACAAAGATCGGCTAAAGTTTATTATTGCACCTCATGAAATCTCTGAGGGGTTTATCTCCTCCATTGAAAAATCACTAGAGGTAAAATCAGTTCGCTATTCAAAGGCAGCAGAACTATCTCCTGATATTTCTGTTTTGATTATTGATAACATTGGAATGCTATCAAGGCTGTATAGATATGGAGAGTTTGCCTATGTGGGCGGAGCATTTGGTGCGGGGCTTCATAACATTTTGGAAGCAGCATGCTATGGAGTACCAATCTTCTTTGGAAACAAGAACTATAAAAAATACCAAGAAGCTACTGATTTGATTATGCTGGGTGGCGCATTTGAAGTGGCTGGCTTCTCTGACCTAAAAGCAAAATACGAATTGATGAACAATATGCCCGAAAGTTTTTTGCTTGCTTGTGAAGTGACGCGCTCATACGTGCAAGAAAATTTAGGCGCTACAAAAAAGATCATGGATTACTGCTCTACTTTACTTTCAAAGCCATGAAAGGTGTTGTTCTAAAATCCACAGGTTCCTGGTACGAAGTGCTGGCCGAGGACAAGATGAAATTCATGTGTCGGGTGCGCGGCAAAATACGACTAGATGAGATAAAAGAAACAAACCCGGTTGCAGTTGGTGATTACGTTTTGTTCGATCAAGAAGATATAAATGGAGCTATCTACGAAATCCTTCCACGCAAGAATCATCTACTTAGGCAATCAGTAAAAAAATCAAGTCATGCCCAAGTGCTGGCGGCCAATGTAGATCAAGTACTTTTATTAGCTACTATTAAACAGCCGCGCACATCGCTCGGGTTTATTGATCGGTTTTTAGTATCGGCAGAATCATTTCGCATTCCACAAGTATTGCTATTCAATAAATTTGATTTATTAACTGAAGAAGAAAAAGAAGCGCAAGAAAAACTGATAGCGCTATACAATTCTTTAGGTGTCATTGCTAAAGCTATTTGCGCCCAAACAGATGATTTGGATTTTCTTCATCAACTATTAAAGAACAAGGTGACATTAATAGCAGGTCACTCTGGCGTAGGGAAATCTACCATGCTCAATAGCCTCGCTCCTACCATTCAGCAAACCACTGGTGAAATATCAGGCTTCTCTAACAAAGGCACACACACTACCACATTTGCTGAAATGTTTCAATTGAATGATGAAACTTTTATTATTGATACACCAGGCATTAAAGAATGGGGGTTGGTGCAAATGGAGCCGCAAGAAATATCAGATTATTTTGTTGAGATGCGCGAACTCAGATCAGATTGTAAATTTGGATCAAAGTGTTTGCATTTAAAAGAACCGAATTGTGCCGTGCTGAAAGCCATCGAAAAAGGGGGCATCGCCCTAAGCAGATATGAAAGTTATGTGAGTATGGTGTTGGGTGAGGATAACCGAAAATAGTCTTATCTATGAATTACTATTTAAATAATAAAAAAGTAAGCTATGAGACAACAGGACTTGTTGAAAAGGGTGAGGAGATAACGCTACTTAGTACCGCTATTGATTTAACTGCTCATAAGAATTGGGCAAACAAAGGGTTTACCATAGAACCCCTTTTTTCCGAAAATATCTTTAAAGAATTCCATCAAAAGATTCATGATTTAATAATTTCCCTTTGGAAAGAGGCTGGCTTAGATGTAGAGTATAAGTTTCCTCTTGAGCATTATCACTCGATAGCCTCAGAAAAGCACATACATATTGCTGCCATTGAAAAAACAAAAACAATTTATGTCGAAAGATTTCCAATACCAATTAGTCTGTTGGAAGAACGTATCAGTGAAATTGTAAAAGTTCCCTTACAGGTAATCAACCCATTTGGGAGACAACCCACATTCCATTTCCGAGTGGTGCGTCCACAAACTAACGATAATAATCCACTTCATCGAGATGTTTGGCAGAAAGAAAATGCTGATTGCATCAATCTATACATCCCTATTGCTGGAAGTGACAAAAATTCGTCATTGTCTATCATTCCAGAAAGTCATCATTGGCCAGAGTCGGATATTGAGCGAACAAAAGAGGGAGCTGTAATCAATGGCATTTCATACAATGTGCCTGCTGTAACTAACATCTTTCGTGAGTTTGAAATTGTTCGAGTTGACCCTAAAGAAAATGAAGTCTTGGTCTTTTCACCTTATCTGATACATGGAGGGGCCGCTAACCTAAATGAAGACTTCACACGGATTTCTCTTGAAATACGTCTTAGCAAAAGGTAAATCAATTATAGAAAGCTTGATGATATAAATTGCGCAATCTGACCCAAGGTAGTGGTGCTTTTGACAAGATGTATAAAATATAGTGTTTCGAACCCCACGCATTTAATTGATGAAGCAATTGAGCAAATAAAGCAACCTCAATTCTATTTTTAGAGAACAACGATTGTCGATACTCATAGGATACACGTTTAACCAATGCATTAAAATCGTTTTGATTCCGGATAAGTTCTTGTGCTTTTTTACAAATCAGATAAGTTGAATGCAGCTGCTTATCTCCCATTTTATACCAACCTGACGATTTAGACTGCTGAACCCTTCTAACAAAGGTCAATCGCTCATTTAAAAATCCATACTTATACAGACGAGATGATCTTACCCAAAAATCAAAATCTTCATATTCGAGGTCTTCATCGTACCCATTCAATGCTTCCATCACTTCACGCTTTATCATCATGGAAGGAGCTGAAACAAAGTATCTTGAAACAATATCTGAAAACACATCACCTTCTGGCACAGAGTCAAGTAACTTCTTTTTCTTAAGATGTTCAAAATGATTCCTAAATGGCATTCCATTCTCATTTATATAAGTAACATCTGTAAAGACGATGCCATAGGAAGAATCCAATTGAGAAAAAAAAATCATCTGTTTAGCAATTCGCTGAGGGTGCATTATATCGTCAGCGGCTAAATCAATAATATAATTTCCCTTACACACCTTCAACCCCTTATTAAAGGCTTTGCAATTGCCTATGTTATCGGTTAGTTGAATGAATCTCATTGTTGGATACCTTGAAATGAATCCTTGAATGACTTGTGCGGTTCCATCTGTACTAGCGTCATCCACTATGATGACCTCCACGTTTTCATAAGTCTGATCAAGTATTGACTGCAGTGCTTCTTCCACATAATCCTTTTGATTGAAAGATAAACAGATCACAGACACCAGATCTCTCTGAAAGGTCATACGTTTTTTATAAAAGTTAATTTAAGGGAATCAACCGTACCAAAAGATTTCTTGAAATTATATAAGCCTTGATTCAGAATGCCTTTATCGGTAGAAATACCCATATCAATAAATTTAAAATTTGCTTTTTTTGCAAATTGATAAAGGTTGTAAACAAGATACGTGGTGGGGCTCTGCTTTCGATAGTCGAGATCATCACCCGAAAAAAAATAATAGATTATTTCATCGTTGATCAGAATAACTACACTCGCTGCAATTAATCGATCCCTATCCAAAACTCCGAACAGTTTATAATGCATGGGAAATCTGCTAAACTCATCAAAAAAGTCTTTTAAGCTCATTGTAACGGGGTATCCCTTACTATGCCTGCTCTTCAAAAACAAATCGTAAGCTTCAGGCAATGATCCTAAATTCAACTCCTTAAATTCAAACAAGTGCTCAATACTCCCCTTGATCATTCTTTTTCTATCCGAATAAAGATTTAGATTTTCATTTAAAAGAATCACTTGCGTTACGTCTCTATATTCTATAGAAAAGCCAGCTTCATCTAATATATTACTGACAATGGAGGCTTGCTGAGGTGCATAAATCTCGGGATAACATTTTATCTCAATCAATTCAATATCATGTGCTTTAACATAAAGCAAGACTTGCTCAAGAAGTTCTTCCACAGATTTTTTATCTGTAGTTTCAGATACAACAAAACTACCAAATGGGCTTCTGGGGCTACTTAGCAAAAGTTGACCTATTTGTGTAAAATGAATGGAGGTATCATTTAATCCTTTAAAAGAGATTATATCAGCTTTACCATTTCTGAAAATAAAATCGGGTTGTTGAAAGAAAAAGGGCGCAGAACTCACAATTTAAAATTGATTCAACTGTTTTAGCAAAGAAGCCCTCTTGAATTCTTGGTAATCTGTGATTAGTACTTCGTCTTTAAAAACACAAGAACTGGCTACCAACAAAACAGAGTTTTTGGTGAGTGCCAAATTAATCCAATGCCCTTTTGGAAAAAACAAAATCTGGGAAGGATTGTCTAATGTAAATTCGAATTTTTCGCTCCTCTCGTTTTCAATAATCACAGTAGCTGCACCCGCCATGCAAACCATTACCCGATCTGAATTAATATGAGCATGATTGCCCCTCTCCGATCCCTCGGACACATTATAAATCCAGTACAATCTCTTTACATCTATCGGTAAATCACCCAATATATCCATATATGAGAGGGTAGCTGACTTTATTTCTGTCTTTTGCAATGTGGTGCAATACGGTTTCGAAGTCATGCCACAGTTAATAAGGTATCCCAATTTTCTTGTAAATAAAATGCATCAACCAAGCTGGGCCGATCAGGAGGAATTGAATATCCTTCAAGAAAGAAGGCTTCTTCCCCTCAATCTTGTGACCATAAAATTGGCCGATCCAAGCCAGCACAAAAATGCTCAAGCTCACCGCCCAAAGAGGTGCAACATTCGCGCCCACAACCTTGCTGATAAGGAAAAGACAGAGCAATGTAAATAAAAACATACCAATGGTGAGAGGAATGGAGAGTGTGATGTAGTAAATCAACGCCAACACCAAAATTACAGCGGCCCAATTGGCAAACAAACTTCCTTCGCCTAACATAGATTGTATAAAGCCTGACGGGATGGACGCGATAAGCCCCATGATGCTAAAAAAAATAAGCGGTACGCAAATCCAATGAATCAATTTATTGGTAGCGTTCTGATGGCTCTCGCCATATTCGGAAAGAAGGGAATCTATTTTTCTCATGATGAATAGTGTTACCAAATTATTTCGAGTCCATATTTTGAATAAGAAGCAACTCTCGAATCTCTTGACACAAACTTTAGCTTGTTTCTTACTGCTTGCCAAAGTAGCATTTTATCGAATGGATTCTTATGCTCTTTGAAATCCAGCAGATAAAGACCCACTGCATCTTCAGTGGTAAGTGGTAGCTCAAGAAAATCTATTATACTTGCCTCGCTCATTAAATCTTCAGGCTTAAAATCCTCTAGATCTAACTTATCTAACGAATACTTTAAAGACAATTCAAAATGAGAAACAGCGCTAACATAGATGCTATTAAATGGATCATTTAAAATGGCTTTTACTTTTGGTGAAAGCTCAGATGGCTTCATCAAAGACCACAGAAGAACATGAGAATCAATCAAATATTTCATCCTCCCAATAACTCTTCTGCTGACATCTCAAAATCTTTATTGATCTTAAAATTTCCATTTCCTTGCAGAGTGCCGAGTTTCCTTTTCTTTGGCTTCCTATAGTTTTTTATATCGACCAAAACGGCCACCTCCTCTTTCTTCCTTCCATAAGAAACAATCACGCCTTCCCCTTTTTTAATCCACTCAAGTATTTGAGCGAACTTAGATTTGAATTCCCCTACTGAAATTGTTTTCATAAATCAAATTTAACCCAAACTTGCCAACTTATCAAGTTTTGGTTTTCACCTTTGCCCACTCTTTAAACTGCCAATGCACGATGCCCGTGGTCAAATGATTTCCTTTTAGGTCGTGGATTTTAACCTCGCAGGGCACTACTACCGAGTCTTGCGTTTTCAACGGGTTTGCAATCTTTTCTTCCACCCATTCTTTTGAAATGGCAAACTCTGCGGTGGCGTCCATCTTGCCTTGGTAGAGGTAGTTGAGTTCCAGTCGTTGTAAAATCATGCGATACTTTTTCATATCCAAGCTGCTCAATAATAAGAAGCCCGTGGCAAACTCAGAAATAGTGGCCAGCCCACAGGCATGCAATCCACGAATGTGATTGAAATTTTTTCTCTTATAGGGCATGATGGTCTTGATGCGATAGTCCCCGATCTCTACAATGCGGAAGCCGTGCGGTTTGTTGAAAGGCACCATCCTATACAAAGACCAGTTAAGCACTTTGAGATAGAATGTTGAATGTTTTGCTTTTTCGATTATTGTAGCGGGGTCGAACATAGGATTGGTAAAAGTTAAAAGAAGTTAGGAGTCAGAATTAAGAAGTTAGGAGTTAGTAGAACCGTAAGGGGTAAAATTTTAGAAGGAAAGTTAGGAAGAAAAAAGTTATGGTACTTGGTGACGGTTTGGTTGGGTTTACGACAGTTTTGCAACTAAGCAAAAATGCGCACTAATTGAGCGCATGTGTTGCGTGCCAATAAAGGTTCATCTCGATTGGGTTTACTTGTGGCACGCTTTAGATTCTCATCATTTAACCCCACGGGTTAAAACTCGTGGCTACTAACAGTGAACCCGCTGGGGTTAGTCAAAAAATACAAAACTATGTTATGCACCGAAATTCAGAATCGCTATGTGTCTCCACAATTATTCTTACCTTGAGCGCATAAAACCAGTTATAGATGACTGAAAAGAAACTGCCTACCCTCCTTCACGCATTCATTCCCATAGTCATTCTTATTATATTATTGGCTGTTAATGTCATTGTCTTTGGCTCGGGCGCCACAGATGGACCAAATCAAATAGCATTGTTAATGGCGGCTTCCGTAGCTGGAATCATTTCTTGGAGACTGGGGCATTCTTGGGAAGAAATAGAGACAAGCATTGTTAAAAGTATCAGCTCGGCTATGGGCGCTATGCTCATCTTATTGGTGATCGGTTCACTATCTGGCGCATGGCTTTTGAGTGGCATCGTACCCGCCATGATTTATTATGGATTAAAAATTTTAAATCCTACCATATTTTTATTTGCTGCCTGTGTGGTTTGTTGCATCGTATCATTAGCAACGGGTAGCTCGTGGTCTACTGTGGCAACGGTCGGCATCGCCTTGTTAGGCATTGGCAAGACGCTTGGCATTCATGAAGGTGTGATAGCTGGGTCCATAATTTCAGGGGCTTATTTTGGAGATAAGATGTCGCCACTTTCTGATACTACCAACCTAGCACCCGCCATGGCAGGCACCGATTTGTTCACACACATTCGCTACATGGTGATAACCACAGTGCCAACACTAACTATTACACTTCTTATTTTCTTTGTGTGGGGCTTTACGCTAGATACCGCAGGAATCGTAAACACAGAATCGGTTTTAGCTTCCATTGATAATGCTTTTAATTTAAATCCATTGCTATTCATTGTGCCAGCATTGGTTTTATTTATGATCGTGCGCAAAGTGCCAGCCATTCCTGCCCTATTGGTTGGTTCATTATTGGGTGGAATATTCGCCATCATTTTTCAGCCACAAATCATTGCGCAGATTTCTGGCATCAGCAACGATCCTGTGAAGTCTGCCTTTGTAGCCGTGATGAAATCGTTCGCCATGTCCATCAGTATTCAAACCGACAATGCCATGATCAACGAATTACTTTCTTCGGGCGGGATGGCAGGGATGCTCAACACGATTTGGTTGATCTTGGGTGCGATGATTTTTGGTGGCGTAATGGAATCGTGTGGGCTTCTCAAGCGAATTGTAGAAGAGATCATTAAATTGGCACACTCAACAGGGTCGTTGGTATTATCAACTGCAGTGACGAGTATATTTTTCAACATCACTGCTGGCGATCAATACATGGCCATTGCCGTACCAGGCAGAATGTTCGCAGAGACCTATCGCAAGCGTGGCTACAAACCAGAATTACTCAGTCGCACATTAGAAGATGCCGGAACGGTAACATCCGTCTTAGTTCCTTGGAATACCTGTGGAGCTACGCAATCGAAAGTACTGGGCATTTCCACTTGGACGTATGCACCATATTGTTTTTTCTGTATCATCAGCCCCATGATGACGGTGCTGATGGCTTATCTCAATTATAAAATCCGCAGGCTGGATGACAAACCTACCACATAATAAAATCACGATTACCAACGAGGAGATTAATGAACTCCCGCTTGGTGCGTTTGAAGGAAGAGTCTATGTGCTCTCTGATAAAACTAAATTGGAGAAAGTCTTTGAGGAAATCAGCAAGCATAAATTGGTTGGCTTTGATACCGAAACCAAACCTGTTTTTGTAAGTGGGCATTCTAACAAAGTGGCATTGATGCAAATTGCCTTGCCTGAAAAAGTTTATTTGATCCGCCTCAACCAAACAGGGCTTACCAAACCGATCGTTGATTTTTTACAGAACGAATCCATTTTAAAAGCAGGTGTTGCTTTGCGCGATGACATTAAGGGTTTGCAAAAACTTTCTCACTACCACCCTGCTGGTTTTGTAGAACTTGCTCATCTTAGCAAAGAAGCAGGACTGCAAGTGGAGAGTGTGAAAAAACTGACTGCCCTCCTACTAGGCTTCCGCATTTCCAAAAGCGCACAAACTAGCAACTGGGAAGCCGATACGCTGAACGAAAAGCAAATCAGCTATGCGGCTACAGATGCGTGGGCTTGTTTAGAGATTTATAAAAGATTGATTCCTCATTAATTTTCAATTCTAGAAGGATTAAGAAAGTAGAAGTTCGGGTATGGAAATTTGAGTTAGAAGTCAAAAGGTAGAGGTTAGGAGTAAGCATCTTGAAGCCTGAGACTTGCAGCTTGGAGCTTTTTACAACTACCTTTGAACCTGAACTATAAACCTTGGAATCTTCTAAAGAGCAACTCCGCAAAACACTTGGTCTTCTGCAAATGGAACGCCAGGCCGACCTAGAACAATATCGTCAAAAGGTTTTAATGCGCCCTTTACATGCCCGCGTTAAGGAAGGCATGACGTGGTACCCCGTGAAGCTGGCCAAAGAGTACATTGGCACAGGCGAGCGGATCATCGTTGAAGTAGAGCGCACGAACCAAAAAGATCAGCCCCACGCTTTTCAAAGTGGAAAGATGGTGAGCGTCTTCTCCAATGCCTCGGGCAAATCAGAGAAGCACCATCAAAATGGAGTTATCAACTACGTGCGCGACAATCTGATGGTTATTACTTTGAATGGTGATGACCTGCCCGATTGGATCGATAGTGGGCTATTGGGTGTAGATGTAATGTTCGATGAGATGAGCTACCGCGAAATGGAATTCACTTTGAAGAAAGTGATTGAGGCGGAAGATAATCGGGTGGCGGAGTTCAGGGAGATTTTACTAGGGGAAATGGTTGCCAGTTACAGGTTACCGGTTACAGGTAGTGAGAAACTGGAAACCAGTAACTGGCAACTAGCAACCATTCTAAATGAAAGTCAACTCAAGGCTGCCCACAAGATAATTGAGAGCAAAGACATTGCCTTCATACACGGCCCACCTGGCACGGGTAAAACAACTACTATTGTTCAAGCAATCAAATTTACTGTCAAAGAAGAAGGGCAAGTGCTAGTGTGTGCACCCAGCAATGCAGCGGTTGATTTATTGGTTGATAAACTAAGCGAACAAGGATTGAATGTAATACGCATTGGTCATCCCGCGCGAGTAACGGAGCAATCGCTGAGCAAAACATTGGACGCACGCATTGCCGAGCATCAAAACTTCGATGAACTGCGCTCGCTGAGAAAAAAGATGGAACACACGAGGCAGATGGCTGATAAATACAAACGCAACTTTGGTCACTTTGAAAAAGCCGAGCGAAGGATGTTGCGCGATCAAGCCAAGCAACTAAAGGCTGATGCCGATATGTTGGAATTTTACATCACTACTGATATTCTCCAAAAAAGTGAAGTGATTTGTTGCACACTCGTGGGATCATCGCATCCCACTTTAAGAAGCAGAAAATACAAAACCGCTTTTATCGATGAAGCCGGACAAGCCCTAGAACCTGCGTGTTGGATTCCATTTCTTAGAGCGGAAAGAGTTATTTTAGCTGGCGATCATTTACAACTCCCTCCTACTGTCAAATCAAACGAAGCAGCAAAGCTTGGTCTGGCAGAAACACTTTTTGAAAAAGGAATCGAAAAGCATCCTGCTCAATCTTCGATGTTGCAAGTGCAATACCGCATGCACGAAGACATCATGAAGTTTTCTTCCAACTATTTTTATAAAGATGAATTGGTCGCTCATGAATCTGTTCGTGCCGAATTACTTCGCCCCAATCAACCGCCCATCGAATTCATTGACACCGCAGGCGCAGGCTACACCGAAGACCAAGATCCTGAAACATTAAGCAGACTGAACAAGGAAGAGGCAGCCCTGCTCATTCGACTTGCAGAAAAATTAATTGAAGAAATTGGTTTAGAAGATTGGCTCGCACAAAACATCACGATGGGTATCATCACTCCCTATCGTGCGCAAGTAGATTACCTCCATCACTTGGCTGAAAGTTCTCCTTTGTTAGAGCCACTCCACAAATTAGTTACCATCAACACAGTCGATGCCTTTCAAGGGCAAGAGCGCGATGTGATTGCCATCAGCTTTGTGCGTAGCAATGCCAAAGGCGAAGTAGGTTTTCTTGCCGACATCCGCAGAACTAACGTAGCCATGACCCGCGCCAAGAAAAAATTAATTATGATTGGCGACAGTGCAACTCTTGGAACGCACCCATTTTATGTGAAGCTGCTAGAGTATGTGCAAGGGAAGGAGTTTTACAGGAGCGTGTTTGAAATTTAGCAACCATACTAAATTTACACTATCTTCACCGTGCCAACCCCAAACCAATGAAAATCAACTCGTTTATCCCGCTCTTTATAATTGGTCTTTGCTTTTTCTGCTGTACTTCAAAACCAACTAACTCAACTTCTACTTGGCTAAATCTTTTCAATGGCAAAGATCTTAGCGGCTGGGACACTTACCTAGGCCCTTCCTATGATACCATCAAAAATAAATTTGATAGTCTTACCGTGCTTGGGCTCAACAATGATCCAAATAAAGTATTCAGCGTGGTCAATGAAGACAATGCTCCCGCCATTCGCATTTCGGGTTCGCACAATGGAGGTATTTCTACCCAACAAGAATTTGAAAATTATCATCTCATACTCGAATTCAAATGGGGAAAACAAAAATCACATCCGCGCAAGGACAAGAAACGCGATAGTGGTTTATTATATCATGCCGTAGGTGCGCACGGTGCCGACTTTGGTTTTTGGATGCGCTCACAAGAACTTCAAATCCAAGAAGGCGACTGTGGAGATTATTGGGGCGTGGCTGGTGGCATCATGGACATCCCCGCTAAGGGAAGTGAGCCAGAAAAATATGTGTACGATCCTTCGTCAACACCGCTTGCATTTAGTTCTACAAGTGAACATGGAAGGCGTTGTATCAAAAACCCCGATGCAGAAAAACCCACTGGCGAATGGAACACCATTGAAATCTATTGCCTTGGTGATACTGCTGTTCACATGACCAATGGAGTAGTGAACATGATACTCTATCATTCACGCCAAGTGGAAGGCGGAAAAGAAATTCCACTCGCCAAAGGAAAAATTCAAATCCAAAGTGAAGGAGCAGAGGTTTTCTATCGCAATATTCAAGTTGAATCAATCTCCGAAATTCCAAAAGAAGTTTTGAACACAAAGTCAAACTAAAAACCAAAGGCGTCTTGACACCTCCAAGGTGTCTGACGCCTTGATCAAAAAGTAGCTTTGAGTTTGCTAAAATCAAAAATCTCAAATCAAAAATCAAGAATCTCAATTCTTAAATTTCCTCACCGCTCCCCTCACCGCCTCTGCAGTCCACGGATCCTCTGGCCAATGATGCCTTGGGTAACGTCTCTTCAATTCACTTCGCACTTCGTGGTAGATAGTTTGCCAAAAACTTTTCAAATCCTGCGTTACTTGTACAGGCTTGTAGCCAGGCGAGAGCAAGTGGAGGATTATTTTAGTTCTGCCTTGATTGACCGTAGGTGTTTCCAACAACCCAAACATTTCTTGCAGGCGCACTTCTATGATGGGCGCTTGCCCATTCAAAAAATATTTTAATTGAATGAGCGAACCACTCGGCACTTTCAATTTCGCTGGCGCGAGATTTTCCAATTGACTTGCCAACGCCCACGGAAGTAATCCTGAAAAAATAGCATTCAAATCCAGTCGTTGAAAATCTGCTCGCTTAGAAACATTATTTAAATACGGAGCTAGCCACTCATTCGCGGTGAGTAACAAATTCTCCGTGGTAACATCAGGCCATCCTTCATCGGGTCGCCAGGTGCGCAAGCTCATCACACGCGCTTGCCATTCGGTGTGCTCATCATTCCAATTCAACAGTGCAATGCCTTCTTCGCGCAATGCGTCACACAAAATTTTTATCCGCATCTCTTCCGAGATTTTTGCAAGTGGTCTTGTAGACACCACCACATTGCCGATGCGCTTCTCCACCAAAGCCACAAGCATTCCCCGCTCTTTATCCCATCGCAAAGACTCTTGCTCTTGCGCACGCGCTATCAAATCATCGAGGTGCACAGGCGCGGCCAAAAATATTTTCCCCTCGCCTTTGCTTCCTGCATCCAACTGCGCGGCACACAACCAACTTTCTCTCATCAGTGGATCATGGTCGGGCAAGCGCACCACTCGACCATTGGCTAACTTATATCGCTCGCGTTGCTTATCAATTTGTTGTGCAATTCTTTCGGGATATGCTTCTGCCAAAATTTTTCCTATATCGGTATCGGCCACAATGAAATTATCTACGTCTAATTTAAAAATCCTTCTCCACGATGCGGCCAATCGCTCTATGCGTTGCAACACATTTCTATCCGCATTCACGCGCTCGCCCTTTCGCCACTTGCGCAAAATTTCTACACGCAAGCTCAAATCTGCGCCCGCTTCTTTTGGCAACGGATCGCGCTCTTCTAGCAGCGCAGCGACATCTGTTGCAAGCGCACGCTTCACATCAGGCGCCAGCAGCGCATGCGCAATTCGCGGATGCGTAGGTAACTTCAACATCTCTCTTCCACGCGGAGTGATCTTATCTTCTTTCAGCGCACCCAATTCATGCAGCAATTCTTTTGCTTGATAGATCGCACCAGCAGGCGGAGGTGTGATCCACATCAACTCATTTACATTTTGTATTCCCCAATTCGCCAACTCTAACAGCAAGGGTGATAAATCCGCTTCCAAAATTTCTGGTTGACGCGTTGGTTGCAAATGTGCGTGCGTATTTTCTGCCCACAAGCGATAGCACACGCCAGGCCCTAAGCGACCAGCACGGCCAGCGCGTTGATCGGCTGCATCGCGTGTCACGCGAATAGTTTCCAATTTCGTCAAGCCACTGCGCGCATCAAATCGTGGCACACGCGAGTAACCTGAATCAATTACCGTAGTGATGCCTTCAATCGTCAGCGATGTTTCCGCAATAGAAGTCGCCAACACCACTTTGCGCAGCCCTTGTGGATGCGGAAGAATTGCCTCTTGCTGTTGCTTGAAAGGCAAATCGCCATAGAGCGGAACTACAACATAAGATTTAGGAGCATCTCTAAAAACATTTTCTTTCTCTACCTCAACCCCTGCCCCTTCTCCAGGAGAGAAGGGGGAGTTGGAGTTTTTAGAGATGCTTTTATTTTCCGCCAACCCCTCCATCACTTTGTGAATCTCGCCCGTGCCAGGGAGAAACACCAAGAGGTCGCCCGTCTGCTCGCTCAACGCCTTGCGCACCACACGTGTAGTGGCAGTAGCAATCGAGTCATCTTTATCAACTGTTTGATATTTTATCGTGACAGAAAATTGTTTTCCCAAACTTGTAATGATCGGTGCGCGATTCAACAGCGAAGAAATTTTTTCGCCATCCAACGTGGCTGACATAATCAACATTTTCAAATCATCGCGCAACACCTGTTGACTTTGATAACACAATGCCAACGCCAAGTCCGCCTGCAAACTGCGCTCATGAAATTCATCAAAGATCACCAGCCCCACACCGTCCAGCGAATTATCCGATTGGATCATGCGCGTGAGTATCCCCTCCGTCACCACCTCCAGGCGAGTCTTCGCACTCACCACACTTTCAAAGCGGATGCGATAACCAACGGTCTGCCCCACTTCTTCATTGAGCAAACTCGCCATGCGCGCAGCCACCGACCGAGCCGCCAACCTACGCGGCTCCAACAAAATTATTTTCTTCCCCGCCAGCCATGGCTCACCCAAAAGCTCCAGCGGCAACACCGTAGACTTGCCCGCCCCGGGCGGAGCCTGCAAGATCACAACAGGTTGTTGCTTCAACTTTTCTTTTACATCACCAAGAACTTCCAACACAGGATAAGACATGCGGCAAAAATAGGGATAAGGATTGGGTGATGGAAGAATACTTGGCGGCCTGGCCAAGCGAGGCGCAAGGCCACCGGGCTATCCGTTACAAGTCCGGCCGACACACATTCCATTTCACTTCGGGCTTTCCACTTCTATCCCTGGCCGAAGCCAGTGCGTAACTAACATTTTACTTCATAGTTTTGTAGTAAATAAATGGCAACGAAGGTTCGTATATTTATAAGTTATCAGCAATATCTCTTCGCAGCGTAGTCTCCCGTTTCGGAGACTCCGCGTATTGAAACGCAAAAAGAATAAATCAAAAATCGAGATTCAAACCAACCGAATCACACGAAAAAAATCGTACGTTTAAAATGCGAAAGAACAATTAGCAACCCTCAAAATATGAGCACCCAAAATTTAGTATTATTTGAAAGCAAACAAGTTCGTAGGTTTTACGACAGCGAAAAAGAGGTTTGGTATTTCAGTGTGGTTGATATAGTACAAGCCCTCACTGATTCTGTAAATCCCACCGATTACTTAAAGAAGCTAAGAAAAAGAGATAACGAGTTGGGATCCTACCTAGGGACAAATTGTCCCCAGGTAGAAATGCTCACCCACGAAGGAAAGAAAAGGAAGACTTTGGGCGGAAATGTCGAACACATACTTCGTCTTATCCAATCCATCCCATCACCCAAAGCAGAACCCTTCAAACAATGGCTTGCCAAAGTAGGTTACGAGCGGATGCAGGAAATAGCGGATCCCGCACAAAGCCTAGATAGGGCAAGAGAAAACTGGCAAAAGCTGGGACGGAGTGAAAAGTGGATACAGCAGCGAATGACCGGGCAAGAAACCCGAAATAAGCTGACAGACTATTGGAAGGAAAGCGGTGTCGAAAAATCAGATGAGTTTGCTTTCCTCACCAATATTATTCACCAAGAATGGACCGGGCTGACAGTAAAAAAGCATAAAGATTTAAAGGATTTGAAATCACAAAACCTAAGAGACCACATGAGTGAGGCTGAACTAATTTTTACTGCCTTAGCTGAACTCTCTACAAGACAGATAGCGGAAACAGAACAAGCGAAGGGGCTGCAACAAAATGCGCAAGCCAGTAAAAAAGGTGGCTCAGTAGCAAAAAATGCGCGCAAAGAATTAGAAAGCAAGACAGGTAAAAGCGTGGTGACAGGATCAAATTTTTTACCTCCTAAAAAGGATACTAAAAAGCTGAAGTAAAAATACCATTAGCAAATTATGCCCAAACAAAAGAAACCCACTACCGAGGGCTTCAACGAAATCCTGCTTTACACTACGCCCAACGGCAAAGTGAAAGTAGAAATCTATTTACAGGACGAAACCATCTGGCTTACCCAACAAAAAATTGCCGACTTGTTTGGGGTTGATAGAACTGTGGTTACTAAACACCTAAAGAACATCTTTGAAACCAAGGAACTTGACCCCAATTCAGTTAGTGCAAAAATTGCACATACTGCCGCTGATGGGAAAACCTACCCTACGCAGTTCTACAACCTCGATGCCATTATCTCCGTTGGCTATCGCGTCAATAGCAGCCAGGCAACGGCATTCCGTATTTGGGCCACAGAGCGGTTAAAGGAATACATCATCAAGGGGTTTACCATGGATGATGAACGCCTGAAGAACCCAAACAACATTTTCGGCAAAGATTATTTTGAAGAACAGCTTGCCCGCATCCGCGATATACGCAGCAGCGAAAGGCGCTTCTATCAAAAGATCACCGACATCTACTCGCAATGCAGTGCCGACTACCAAGTGGAAACCGAAGCCACGAAAAAATTCTTCGCCACGGTTCAAAACAAACTGCACTGGGCCATCACCGGGCAGACCGCTGCCGAACTCATTGCAGGAAGGGTTGATAGCACAAAAGAAAACATGAGCCTGACCACGTGGAAGTATGCACCCAAGGGGAGCATTCGGAAAACAGATGTGGGCATAGCCAAAAATTATTTGAACGCAAAAGAATTGGATGGCCTGAACCGAATAGTGACCATGTACTTGGACTATGCCGAGAGCCAAGCCCAAAAAGGGGCGGTGATGTACATGAAAGACTGGGTAACAAAATTAGATGCGTTTTTACAGTTCAACGAAGAGGCTGTGCTCAAGCATCAGGACAAAGTATCACACGAAGTGGCTCTGGCATTGGCCGAAAGTGAGTTTGAAAAATACCGCATCGTGCAGGATCAGTTATTGGAAAGTGATTTCGATAAGGCGGTGAAGAAACTTTCCATTCCTGAAGAAAAAAAGAAAAAATAGGAATGCACGTACTCCCAAGTTCAACTTTTCCCTATGACCAAACATTCGCTCAGCCGCTACGCAATGTCACTCATTTACATTGCCGCTGGCTTCAACCATTTCATCAATCCAAATTTTTACCTTCCACTCATCCCGCCTTATTTTCCTTACCATTCAGCTATCAATATTATTAGCGGAGTAGTGGAGATTTTATTTGGTTTGTTATTGATTCCAGCCATCACCAGAAAATGGGCAGCCTACAGCATCGTGCTAATGTTGATTGCATTTATTCCCGCGCATGTCTACTTCATTCAGCAGAACAGTTGCGCGGGTGAGTTGTGTGTGTCACCTTGGGCAGGATGGGTGAGGCTAATTGTTATCCATCCAATACTACTTTATTGGGCGTGGAGCAGTCGGGAGTAGATGCACTACACCTATACGTATAACGATATAAAGAAGTAGGCACTTAGGCTAGACAGCCAACTCATTCACAATCTTAATCGCCCTATCAATCTCTTCGGGGCTATTAAAAATATGGGTTGAATGCCGCACGCCAAAAACATCTCCTTGCGAGCGCGGGCGCATTTTTGCTTTGGCCCAATAGGCATCTTGGATTTGCGTGCCTGTCATTCCTTCGATGTTATAAAGAGTAATGCCAGCACTCATTGCTTCCTCTTTCGAGGAGAAAATTTTTACCTTTTTATTTTGACGTAAACCAGCACGCAAGCGATCACCCAAAAATTTGATTCGCTGATAAACGTTATCTGCGCCAAGCTGAAAATGAAAATCCAATGCCACTTCTAATCCTAACAAAATAGCAAAGTTGCCCGTGCCGCGTTGTGTAAAGCGAAATCCTTCATCGGCATGATCATCCCAACGGTAGCTCGCCACAGTGCTCCACAAATTTTTTATTTGATCCGCTTTCATAAACATAAAACCAGTGCCTGTAGGCGCGCCCATCCATTTGTGAAAGCAACCGACATACGCATCGCAATCAATGTCTTTCAAATCCACTTTAATATGCCCAATGGTTTGTGCGCCATCCAACACAGTAAATATCCCGCGCTTCTTTGCCTCGGCACACAATTCTTTCACGGGCAAGATGGCTCCCGTTCCTGAGATCATGTGCGAGAGCATCAACACTTTTGTTTTAGGTGTGAATGCCTTGATAATAATATCATATACTTCTGAAGAACTATTGATCGGTTTACCAATCGCTACGGTCTTGAATACAGCACCAAATCTTTTTTCCTTTACTTTCCAAGATGATTGTCCTCCCCCATGCTCTTGATCAGTCGTTAAAATTTCATCACTAGGCTGCAAGGTAATTCCGTTGGCGATATAGCTCATCCCGTTTGTCACGTTATCGGTCATGGCAATCTCTCCCACTTCGCAATTCAATAGCCTAGCTACTTTTGTACGGATGCTGAGTAAATTATTATAGCCGCTGATGAACTGTTCTTTGTTGTCGTCTTTGTAAGCCCAATCGGTTACATGAGTCGCCATCATTTTGGTGTGTTCAATCATTTTATCAACAACAGCCTTAGGCATTACACCCACTGTGCCTGTATTAAAAAAGACAGTGTCTTTTGAGAGCATAAACTGATCGCGTACGCTCTTCCAAAATTTCGGGTCTTGCGGATCGGTCAATAAACTTGAAGGTTCCTCCAATGATGTTGCCATTCCTGATAATGCCGACAATGACAAAGTAGAAAGGCCGAGGGATTTGAGAAGGTTTCTGCGGGATAACATAGACACTAGATGTTAGACATGAGAAAATAGACTATAAAATATCAATATGGTACACGTCTGTTTCGTTGCGTTTAATGTTTTTTACATGAAAGCCCCCTGGCTGGGCTATCTCTTCTATTAAATCAAACACCAAGCAGCTTTTGGGCAATCCACCAAAGATCAATAGAAAAGAAAAATCAGCCTTGCCAGGAATGATCGTCCACTGCGGAGCGTACGAAATATTTTCTGCATGGAGCAACTGTGACCGTGTCTCTTTGCCGATCAAAAACGTGGTGCGCCAAATGCGGATCAACATCTCGTCCGATGTGTTTTTAAAATGGCAATGGACATACACATACGAATCATCAAAGGAAGAAGGATCGATGGAAGCAAGCGTATCCACATCCACTTTTGGTTTCACCAACGGCTCTTTGATCTCTATTGCTGATTGTATTATTGTCACCGATTTAATCTTTTGGGAACCAAGGGAAAAACGAAGGCGTCTTTCTACTATATTCTTCATATTCTGGTTTGTTCTTTTTCAATGCTCGTTCCAATAAAGATACGCCCGATACTTTCAATAATAAAATGGTCATCACCACCGAACTGATAATCGCCACATAACTTCCTGCTGCTACAGCAAACAACGCAAAGCCCCACCACACACAGGCATCGCCAAAATAATTGGGGTGACGTGTATATTTCCAAAAACCTGTGGCCAATACTTTTCCTTTGTTGGCAGGATTGGCTTTGAACTTTATCAATTGATAATCGCCACCTGCCTCAAACATAAAGCCGATGATCCATAAAACAATAGCGAGAAAATCTAACAGGCCAATAGATTTCGACAACCCAAAATATTGGGCCGCCAACAAAGGCAAAGAAATGATCCACAACAAAAAACCCTGCAACAAAAACACTTGAAAGAAACTGAACCACCAATAACGCTCGGATCCATAGTGCTGTCGAAATTGTTCATAGCGATAATCTTCTGGCTTGCCCACGTTGCGCCAAAACAAATAAGCGAACAAGCGCAGTCCCCATACGATGGCCGCTATCAATACAATCAGTTTGCGAGTTGGGTCACCCGGGGAGTTGAAATAATAATAGACAGCCAGCAACACAAAACCCAATCCCCAAAACGGATCGACAATACTAGCGTTAACCAACTTGACACTCACCGCCCACACCAATGTTAGCAGTGCCATCAACACAGCAAAGCCAACAAGGTAAACCGACCAAAATTCAGAGAGCATTTTCAAAATTCAATATTTAAAAATAATGTCGCTAAGTTAAGCCCCTTTTTAATGACCTCACCTCTATCCTCTCCAGAAGAGAGGAGGACAGTAGTGCTCAACTTAGCGACATTGATTTAAAATAGCAAATTCAACTAATACTGATGCTTATTTTCATACTTTAGTGACCTTTATCCCACCCCTATGAGCAAACTTATCATTAGCAGCCATGATGAATTTCAAACCTACGCTGGCAAAGAGCTTGGCCTCTCCGATTATACTCAAATCACACAAGAGCAAATCAACCGGTTTGCCGATGCCACGCTCGACCATCAATGGATACACACTAACCCTGAGCGCGCAGCCATAGAAACTACTTTTAAAAGCACTATCGCTCATGGATACCTTACCTTATCATTGGTGCCACACTTGTGGGATCAGATTGCTGAGTTTCGCAATATCAAGATGATGATCAACTACGGCATTGAAAAATTAAAATTCAATCAGGCCGTGTTGGTGAATCAAGAGGTAAGGCTGCGCGCGAAGCTTCATTCTATTATTAATCTACGTGGCATTACCAAGTTTGAAGTAGACGTAACGCTAGAGATCAAAGACAACCCGAAGCCAGCATTCAATGGGATACTAGTATTCCTCTACCATTTCAACAACTCATAAATTGGCTGCAATCTTCAAGCTACTCGCTGTAAGCTTTTGGCATGTCCGAAGGACTCCTTTGGAGAAGCATGTGGCTTAAAGCTCTAATCTCATTTAACAATGAAAGACTTCAAAAAATATTTCATCATCCCCGCTCCTCCGCAAGATGTGTACTTGGCGTTGACCAACCCTCTCACTATTCATTTATGGTCGGGTGAGGAGGCCGAGATGAGTACTGAACCTGGTAGCGAATTTTCGCTTTGGGAAGGAAGCATTACAGGAAAGAACTTAGAATTTGAACCTAATAAAAAAATAGTGCAGCAATGGTACTTTGGCGAACAAGCAGAGCCATCCATCGTTACCATTAAATTACACGAAGATAAAGAAGGTACTTCCGTAGAACTTCGCCACAGCAACATTCCAGATGAAGACTACAATGATATTGTGGAGGGATGGACGGATGCGTACTTTGGTTCGTTGCAGGAGTTTTATGGGGAAGGGTAAGAGGCAAGGGGCAAGGGCAAGAGGGAAAGGGCAAGAGAGAAGAGGGAAGAAGCAAGAGTAAGAGGCAAGAGTAAGAGGTAAGATAGAATTTAGGAGTTAGGAATGGCGTTGTTAGAAAAGAACTTGTTCATAAAAAAATCTAAGTTGCCCAATGCAGGCAAAGGATTATTTACTAAAAAAGAAATCGCTAGAGGTATTCGCCTTGTAGAATACAAAGGCAAGTTGCGCAAGTGGAAAGACGTAAAGCATGAAGATGGTCACAATGGCTACTTAATGTACATCACGCGCAATGCAGTGATTGATGCTCTGCCTGCTACCTCAACGCTTGGCCGTTATGCCAATGATGCCAAAGGTTTTGTTAGGGTTGAAGGTTTTAAAAACAATTGCGAGTATGTGAGTGAAGGGAACAAATGCTTTATTGAATCCATACGATCCATCAAAAAAGGAGAAGAGATTTTGGTAGGATATGGAAGGGAGTTTTGGCAGCTTCAGAGGAAAATTGCTTCACGCAAAAGCGCAATGGAGCAAAGGGAGAATTAAGTATTCAGCTCTGCACTACACTTCCCACTTCCTCGCAGTGTCTCCGTCTCGGCACGCTGCGATACACTCATGCAATTTTATTTATTAGCAAAAGCCAAACTTGAAAGAATGGCTGTTTTAACGCGGCCTAGGTATTTAGGTATCTCACCTGGGTAATTATTAATCCCACTCAAGTCGTCTCTGTTTGCAAGATGAATCAGTCGGATGGCATCCGTAACGTCTCTAGAGATTTGTTCTCCTTGCTGTGCTGATACCTTGAGCAGCTCTACTTTTATCTCCTCGATTGTCCTTACAAAATACGGGATTGATTTATAAGTTAAATCAGTGTGGTTTTTTACATCGGTGTAAATTTGCTTGAGCTTGACTGACATTCGATTAGGGTATTTAGTTTTGTTGCGGTCTTAATTTTTTCTCTTCCTTACGGAGTCTCCACCACAAAAGAGAACACAAAATTGTTCACTTGCCCTATCGAGCTGACTTTATTTCAGTGAGTAGTATGGTGACTGTTTTTTTCCAATATTCTCAACATAATGTTTGCCTCTTTTGCCTGCCCACTCGGTTGTACCTGTTACTTCTTCAGTATCAAATGGCTTTTCATTTTCCGGATAAACCCTGAGCGTGCCACCTGAAATGACATACGATGTTTTGGGTGGATGCGTATGGGGGCTATCCTTTTCTCCGGGTTGAAGGGAATATTCTATCACTCTCACATATTCATTTTCTAAAAGTATTTTGGCTTTATCAGGTGAACTCTTTACAAAATCTATTTCTGTCTCATCAATGTTGGTTGACTTTTTATTTTGTAAGGTGTCATTCGATGAAGTTAGTTGATTGGCTTCTGCTGGCTTGGAGTTTTGATTGCACGAGATAGTAAGATAGCAGAGGGCGATAATTAAAATTGGTTTGGTCATATTTGGGTTAAATTTCTTTGTGTTTAGATACACTTTCATTGAAAATTAAATTGCATTACCTGTTTTTTTGTTTCATTCTTTTACACCTGTCTATATCTGACTTTATCCATTTTTGAGTTGAGTCTAATGAATAAGCTAATTCGTAATGGCTAATTGCCTCATCGTAATACCCCAAAATACTTTGACTGTACGCTAATTCTGAATGGTAATTACCTTCTGTTGAGTCAATCTTGATTGCTTCTTCATAGTTTTCAATCGATGACTCCCATTCACCATTATGTCGATATGTTAATCCTAATTTGTAAAAAGTAATTGAATTAGCAGAGCCCGAATTAATAATGCTTTGTAGGCTATCTACTATAGAATGAAATCTTAACTCTTCTTTTTTTTCAAATTTCTCGCTTTCCGCTCTTGATTTTTTTTGCCAATTATTGAAATCAATAGAGTATTTGATACTCCCAAATCCAACAATAATCATAGTCCCCAAACTGGACATTTTAAATACTCGAAGTGTTTTCTTCCAAGGAATTCTTAGTTTGCTTTTATTCAAAACTACTCCGACTAAAAGAAAAATTACAAAAAAAGAACTCCAACCGATTAACAAAAGTAAGTGATAAATCCCTGTACCAAACCACTCTACCTCATTTTCATTTCCTAATAAAGGGAAAATAGAAAATAATGCTATCAAATAAATTACTCCTGATATTATATATGCAATTATACTTTCCTTCATTCAAGTTGCAGTTAACGATTTTTCCTCACGGAGCCTCCGTCTCGGGACTCTGTGCAAAAACAAGTTTCACAATACGCGTAGTCCCGAGGCGGAGACTCCCCTGCGAAAAGAAGTACACCAACAAAGGGGAGTAGAACTCATCGGCTCGATTGGGTACAGTTAGAAATCCTCTTCTATCTGTTTAAGTGTAATAAATTTTGTCAACAAAAGTTCATAATCATGATGATTACTGTATAAATTATCTATGGATCTCAGTTCAATCATGATTTTCGACACATCCTTTTCATTCTCCACTACTAAGTACTTTATGTCAGTCGCATTGAACTTAACCACATACCTGTTAAAATAAGGTTTCCTTGGGAAATCAATTTTGAGATTATTGAAATCATCCTCCCAATATATGTCAGGATACTCCGCTGAGTCGGAGTCATCAATAATTGGTAAGTATCTCCATTCACGTTCGTCATAAAATTTATAGTCTTGATCTTTTCCATTTCTAACAAGCCGACCTTTATAATTTTTTAAAGAATAGATGATATTCATTGAACCCTTGAACAAATTATTGTAGAATTCCATAACCTCATCATCATTTTCAATTGAATTATGCCAGTCACCTTTTTGAATAAAATTCAAAACTTTAAATAATCCATTCGCTAGGTTTGATTTTTTTTCGATATAAAGGACAGGATTCAATTTATTTTTTGTTGCCCAGTCCGTTGTCAAACCTATTGCGTATGAACCATATTTTTTAACGTGATCCGTAACACGTGTAAGTGGAATGTCGCAAAACGAAATCATTGGGATCGCATATTTTAAAGATATTTTGTCGTAATGAATTTCCTCTTTACAATAGGAAGGATAGAATCCACCCTTTAAAATACTAATTAGCTTTTCGGGCGTGTCAGTATAATGAAAAATCGAGTTAGAGTTTATCCTCATAGCCTTTTGCTAATTCTTTTATCTGAAAAGCCAATCAATCCTGATTGGCTTTATGCCATTCTATGACCGTTTATTTTTAAAGATGAGTATTCTCCACAAATATTCAAAGCGCAAAGACATCTTGTGTGATAAACTACGTGCTGGCATCGGCCAAGGATGGAGGCATTGTTGGAGCCCGAAATGGAATGTGCGATGGATTGGCGACTGCCGACAGCCTGGTGGCCGCTGCGCCTCGCGCGGACAGGCCGCAGCCTTCGACAAGCTCAGGCTGACAGTAAAGCTGAGGCTAACAGTTAGCTACCACCCGTTAGCTAAATAAAACCGTTATCTGTATTTTTGGGGGATAAAAATATTCTTCATGGCCGCTGCTACTACTGAGAAAAAAGAGAATACAACTTCGATGGCGGGGCATACACCACCCGAGCCTTACAAACCCAAAAACAAAGTGCGCATTGTTACTGCGGCCAGCTTGTTTGATGGGCACGATGCGGCCATCAACATCATGCGCAGAATCATTCAGGCCACGGGTGTGGAGGTGATTCACCTCGGCCACGACCGCAGTGTGGAAGAAGTGGTGAACACTGCGATACAAGAAGATGCGCAGGCCATTGCGATGACGAGCTACCAAGGCGGCCACACGGAATATTTTAAATACATGTATGACCTGCTGCAAGAGAAGGGCGCGAGTCACATCAAAATTTTTGGCGGTGGTGGTGGCGTGATCTTGCCCGATGAGATCAAAGAGTTGATGGACTACGGCATCACTAAAATTTATTCGCCCGATGATGGCCGCGCGATGGGATTGCAGGGGATGATCAATGATTTGGTGAAGCAGAGTGATTATCCTACGGGGGAAAAAGTTAATAGTGAACAGTTATTAGTGAATAGTCATGTGCAGATTGCTCAGTTGATTTCGGGGGCGGAGAATTATTTTGAAAAACACAAAAATGTTTTTGAAGAGATCAACAAGAAAGCTGCGCTATCGAAAGCACCTGTGCTAGGAATTACGGGCACAGGCGGCTCAGGAAAATCTTCGATGGTAGATGAAATTGTGAGAAGGTTTTTGATTGACTTCAAAGACAAAACGATTGGATTGATTTCGGTTGATCCATCGAAACGGAAAACGGGTGGGGCGCTGTTGGGTGATCGTATTCGTATGAACGCCATCAACAACTCGCGTGTATTCATGCGCTCGTTGGCTACGCGGCAATCCAACTTAGCGTTGTCGGCTTATGTGAAGGAAGCCGTGCAGGTGTTGAAGGCGGCTGGCTATGATTTGATTATTTTAGAAACATCGGGCATTGGGCAGAGCGATACGGAAATTTTAGATCACAGTGATGTATCGCTCTATGTGATGACACCGGAATATGGTGCGGCTACGCAATTAGAAAAAATCGATATGCTCGATTTTGCCGATGTAATTGCGCTCAACAAATTTGATAAGCGCGGTGCATTGGATGCATTGCGCGATGTAAAAAAACAATATCAGCGCAACCATAATCTGTGGGACAAAAAGCCCGAAGACATGCCCGTGTACGGCACGATTGCCTCGCAGTTCAACGACCCGGGCACGAACCAACTCTACAAACATTTGATTGATACGCTCAACGCGAAAACGAATGCGGATTTAAAATCTTCGTTTGAGATTACCCGCGAAATGAGTGAGAAGATATTTGTGATCCCTCCGCACCGTACGCGCTACCTAAGTGAAATAGCCGAGACAAATAGAAAGTATGACCAGTGGGTGAACGAGCAAGCCGAGGTGGCCCAAAACTTATACGCACTTAATAAAGTAACCGCTCTAATAAAATCTAACTCCTCCCCTTCTCCCCTGGAGAAGGGGCTGGGGGATGAGGCGACCAAACAGCATTTAAACCTCAACCCCAAAAACTGGAAACTCCTCCAAGACTGGCCAGCCAAAGTACAACAATACAAAGAGCCCCTCTACAAGTACAAAGTGCGCGATAAAGAACTTGCGATTCAAACACACACCGAATCACTTTCACATTCGCAAATACCAAAAGTGGTATTGCCTTCTTACAAAGCCTGGGGCGATTTGTTGAAATGGGTGTTGCAAGAAAATGTGCCGGGAGAATTTCCTTACACTGCTGGCATTTATCCATTCAAGCGCGAAGGCGAAGACCCTACCCGCATGTTTGCTGGCGAAGGCGGGCCAGAGCGCACGAACAGAAGGTTTCATTATGTGAGCAAGTCGATGCCCGCGAAAAGATTGTCCACCGCTTTTGACTCGGTAACACTTTATGGAAACGATCCCGACTATCGCCCAGATATTTATGGTAAGATCGGCAACTCGGGGGTTTCGATTTGTTGTTTGGACGATGCTAAGAAATTATACAGTGGATTTGATCTATCCGATCCAAAGACTTCTGTGTCGATGACTATTAATGGGCCGGCACCCATGCTGCTGGCTTACTTCATGAATGCGGCCATCGATCAGCAATGTGAAATTTACATTAAGAAAAATGGATTGGAGGATGAAGTGAGGTCTAAAATTAAATCGCTTTACTCCTCCCCCTCTCCTGTGGAGAGGGGGCTGGGGGGTGAGGTTGCTCCCGCTTATCAAGGAGAATTACCTACTGGAAACGAAGGATTAGGCTTAATGCTTTTAGGGGTTACAGGTGATCAGGTTTTACCAAAAGATATTTACGAAAAAATAAAAACAGAAACGCTCACACAAGTGCGCGGTACCGTACAAGCCGATATATTAAAAGAAGACCAGGCACAGAACACGTGTATCTTCTCAACGGAATTTGCGCTGCGATTGATGGGCGATGTGCAGCAATATTTTATTGATCAAAACATTCGCAATTTTTATTCTGTCTCCATTTCGGGTTATCACATTGCGGAAGCTGGTGCGAACCCGATCACACAATTGGCATTCACACTAGCCAATGGTTTCACGTACGTTGAATATTATTTGAGCCGCGGCATGGACATCAATGAATTTGCACCTAATCTATCTTTCTTCTTCTCCAATGGTATCGATCCTGAATATGCAGTGATCGGTCGTGTCGCCAGGAGGATTTGGGCGAAGGCGATGCGCGAAAAATATGGAGCGAACAGCCGAAGTCAAATGATGAAGTATCATATTCAAACATCGGGTAGATCATTGCATGCGCAAGAAATTGACTTTAATGACATACGCACCACGCTGCAAGCCTTGTATGCGATTTATGATAACTGTAATTCGTTGCATACCAATGCGTATGACGAAGCGATTACCACGCCTACAGAAGGATCGGTGCGCAGGGCTATGGCGATTCAATTGATCATTAATAAAGAATTGGGCTTGGCCAAAAACGAAAATCCGTTGCAGGGCTCATTCATCATCGAAGAACTAACGGATTTAGTAGAGGAAGCTGTTCTGTTGGAGTTTGATAAAATCACGGAGCGCGGTGGCGTACTTGGCGCAATGGAAACAATGTACCAGCGCGGAAAAATTCAGGAAGAGAGCCTGTATTATGAAACATTAAAGCACACAGGTGAATATCCGATCATTGGGGTGAATACTTTTTTAAGTTCGAAAGGTTCTCCCACCATTATTCCAAGTGAGGTAATACGTGCCACTACCGAAGAAAAAGAGTACCAAATAAAAATGCTGCGCAGCCTTCACTCCTTTCAAGGGCAAAAAGCCAACGAAGCAATCATTCACGTGCAAGACGCAGCCATTCAAAACAAAAATATCTTTTTAGAATTAATGGAAGCTGCCAAGGTTTGTTCGCTGGGGCAAATAACGAAAGCGTTGTTTGAGGTGGGTGGGCAGTATAGAAGGAATATGTAGGTGGTATTTTTAGTTATTGGCTTCAAGCCTCATGCCACAAGCCTCAAGCTGCTTGGGAGTCTTAGAAACCTGCAGACTGCTTACTAAGGAGACAACTCAATTGATAAAGGGTATTAAATCTAAAAAACCCGAGGTATTCCCTCGGGTTTTTTTGTTTACTGTTTTCAATCACAGCAATAAAAATAATAAGCACTCAGGCTGCTTGAAGCCTGTGGCCTGCAGCTTGCGGCCAATTACTTGATCACCTTTGTGTTACCAGTGTTATCAGTGATTTCAAATGTAGGCTTACCCACTACTTGCTTCAAATTGTAAACCAATCCGAAGTTACCATTGATGGTCATGTTCTCATTGTGAACAAGGTTGTTATCGCCATCAAAGATACGCACGTTGATTTGCTCAGCACCATCATTAGCAACGGCCAATAAGTATTTGCCCTCTTCACTCACTTTAGAAACGTGTACGCTCTTTACGTTTGTTTCGGTCTTGTAACCTACTCGCTGCAATTGCTTACCATTTTCGTCAGCGATCTCGATAATATATTCGCCTGCTTCCATTCCGTTGAAGTTGACAGGGCGAATAAATCCTTTTACAGACTTGATAGTCTCTGTGAAAACTACTTCACCACCTTTGCCATAAATCTTCATCACTACATTCTGCTCACTAGTGCCTTGATAGATTACTTTGAACATACCTGTCTTCTTCTGGCTCACCACAACAAGTTGAGAATTGCTTGGTTCAATGGCAAAGGAAAAAATGCTTGCCATTACCATCATACCTGCTAATACAACTGATTTCGTTTTCATAATTAGTTTTTGTTTTTTATTTATGATGCAAATGTACGGGCAGAAGTAACGCGAGGGCGAAAGTTGTAAGTAAACTTGATTTTTAATATAAAAAATCGATTGCGCTTGCTGCAAACAATATTTACAATGTCATTCAACAAAAACTAAACTGAATGAGAACAAAATCGAACTGTGATTAAAAATTAAAAAATGGTAACGATTGCAATTGCTAAACAAAAAGATGCCCACACTATATAGTATGGGCATCTTCTTAAGTGGCTATATGATGGATAAAGTGGGTAAGATATAATCGCCAATTTATGCGTAGGCCTTGACCTTAGTAGAAAAATCGTTTTTTGAAATCACTCTCAACCTTATTACCCTATTTTCTCGCTATAAGAATAAAGTAAAAAGGTTAGGGTTCACCGTTACAAATAATTTCTAATAAGGTTAAAGCCTTTCGCAGATAGTAGTTAAAGAATAAGCCTTCACAGTCTATACACTCTATCTGTCATAGAGCTTATTAGGTTACTTTACAATCGTTCTCACTTTTCCATTGCCATCTGTTATCTCAAATGAAATGCGGCCTGAAAGATTTACTAAATTATATACTCGAGCAAATGCACCTTTAGTCATTTCACTTTCATTATAGAGCGTTTCTCCTTTCTCATTTGAAATCTTAATTCCAATTTGCTCTGCACCTTTTCCTGCCAAGGCCAACATATATCTTCCTTCTTCAATTTTAACTACTGATGCCATTTTGAGTGCATCACTATCAGGATGGACACGTAAGTCAATGGTTTCTGTCTGAGATACTAAACCATTCTCAATCTTAAAAGTATATTGCCCTGCTGGTAAACTTTCTAAATTATAAGGGCGGAGAAATCCGTCAGAATTCTTGATGGTCTCTTTAAACATTACTTCATTGTTGTCATTGAGAATAGTAATGGTAACATTAGAAGTCTCTGAAGACTTGTAAATTAATTTGTAAGAGGAATCAGCTTTCTTCACAACAGCAAAGCCAGAAGCACTCTTTGTTCCTTCATCACCCGTGCGCGCAAACGTAAGTGAACTAACCAGTACACTCACGAAAAGAATTGTAAATTTTTTCATAACATTTTTTTGTTTTGCTTATTCAGACGACAACCTTGTAGATAAAGTTGCAACAATTGTGTTAATTAATCTTAAAGAAGTTGTTATTCCCGCTAATGAACATCCACTTTTCAAAAGTGAACACAGGAGAGAAGTGATTACAAAAAGTAATTGAGATGAAATGAAACTAATTGAGATGAAAGACGTCTTTAGCTTTCTCTGCCTGTTGCAATAACTGCAAATGATAGTTTAGTTGATTGTATAAGATGGCCTCTTGCTTCTCGCCATCATGGGCTGCTAGTTTCAATTTGTCATCAAAATCTAAGTTGAGCTCATTGGCGATATGAAAAACAGAAAGGTTTTTTGGGGTCGATCCAATTTTTACCAACTTCATGTATTCCTCAAATCGACTGACGAGTTTGGGACTTGCAGCAATAGTAAGATCCGTTTCAAACAATGTCACCTCGCCACCTGGATATAGTTTATCGCGATAGGTGCGATAGAGTGTGTTAAGTGCAAACAAATCGTAGCACTTTACTATAATATCCGATTCGCCACCTGCATAGCGTTTGATCACGCTTTCCAGTTTCACCAGCGCACCATACTTATTGATATTGGAAACATGACTAAAATAAATACCAAACGAAATATCCTTCGTCTCTGCATCCTCCAACAACTGACGGTAACGCGGTTCAAAAATATGAAGCGGAACCATCTCTCCCGGCAAGGGAAAAATGGACAAAGGAAACATTGGAATCTTGATGAGGTCAGCCATTCTGGACTTTAAACAATCAAACTCGCTTTAAGTTGCGCGAAAATTAAAAAATTGTTAATCAAAGCTGACTAAATAATGTGGAGCTATCTTAAACTGCTCTTTCAACACACCTTCGCCAGGCAAAAAAGCAAGATTGATGATGAACGAATAACCAGCCACCACTCCACCCAACCTCTCAATCATATTGCCAGCCGCAGAGGCCGTGCCACCCGTTGCCAACAAATCATCATGGATCAACACTCTGCAACCCTTAGCAATTGCATCCGTGTGCATCTCAATAGTTGCTTTGCCATACTCAAGCGAGTACTCTTCCTTAATTTTTTCATAAGGCAATTTGCCCGCTTTCCTTACGGGAACAAACGGAACATTCAATTCTTGCGCGAGCAACGAACCAAAAATAAATCCGCGCGCTTCCACGGCTGCCACTGCCTCAATTCCTTGGTCAGCAAATTGAATACCGATTGCCTTCACTACTTCTCTGCGAGTAGTCGGCTCTGAGAGCAATGGAGTGATGTCTTTGAAGATGATTCCCTCTCTTGGAAAATCAGGAACATCGCGGAGAAGGGATTTGAGCTTGGCTGTAAGGAGCATTCGATTGTCAGAAGTTGAAAGTTATTAGCTTAGGGTTTCCAGTTCCTTGTTTTCAGTATCATGTATTCTATTCTATTCTAAAATCATAAATCACAAATCATAAATACAGCATTATCTTCCCATTTAAAATAACCGTCTCAACGCAATTACTACCAAAGCTATATGGAATAAATGCAATAGAAGGAATTTGTTTCGTGATAAATACATTGGCTTTCTTTCTTTTCGTAATACTGCCGTGTGATGGAAGCAATTCCAACGCATAAGCTGTGTTAATCGTAGCCGCATTGAATGCTTCCTCAGGTGTCATCCTCATCTTGATACACGCCAACGAAACCATCAAAGGCATATTGCCGCTAGGCGCACTACCTGGGTTATAATCAGAAGCAATGGCAATGGGCAGCCCTGCTTCTATCATCTTTCTGGCAGGTGGAAATGGGAGGTTAAGAAAAAATGCTGCGCCCGGTAATGCGGTTGGCATCACATTGGTATTCTTTAGCAAATCAATTTCTTCATCGCCTATGTTTTCCAAATGATCGACACTGATTGCATTTGTTTTCACTCCTACTTGCACCCCGCCAGATCGGTTCAATTGATTGGCATGGATGCGCGGCCTCATCCCAAATTTCTTTCCTTCATTCACAATAAGTTCTGTTTCTTCTGGCGAAAAGAAACCTTGTTCACAAAACACATCAATGTAATTGGCCAGTTTTTCTTCCGCCACTGCGGGTATCATTTCTTCCATCACCAACTTGATGTAATCTTCTTTGCTCATACCTTGCGGCACGGCATGCGCACCTAGAAAAGTTGTTTTGACAGTCAGAGGAGTTTCGCGGCCTATTCGCTTTGCCACGCGCAGCATTTTCAATTCATCTTTTACAGTTAGCCCATAGCCACTTTTTATCTCCACAGCACCTGTCCCTGTTCGAATGATTTCACCCACACGTTTTAATGCTTTTTCAAAAAGCTCATCTTCGCTTGTTGCTTGAAGTTTTCTGGCAGAGTTTAGGATGCCTCCACCCATTGCGGCAATCTCTGCATAACTAGCTCCTTGTATCTTCATCACAAACTCCTCTTCCCTGCTGGCAGCAAAAACCAAGTGCGTGTGTGAATCAACAAAACTGGGGAAAACAAATTTGCCTGTGGCATCTACGGTTTCATTGGCATGGATGGAAGACAATGCATTCATGAGACCATAGTCTGCTATCAATCCATCTTTAATATGGAGATACGCATTTTGCAAAATGGGCAAGTGCGCCAATTGCTTGCCTGAAATAAAACAAGGGGTGGAATCTCTTACTTGAACAAGGCCTTTGATATTCGTGATGAGTATATCATTGGCCATGCGCTCAACCAATATTATTTTCCAAAAGACTCGACTTTGTAATCGAGGTTGGTGCCAAATACTGGGAAAGAAATTTTAAACATGGCATAAAAACCTTGACCAGAAATAGAAGGACGCAAACCAATCTCTCCACCATACGACCAACTAAGCGTGCGATTGAATTTACCATCTATCCCCGCACGGAAACCGAATGAAGTAGTTTTTATTGCGGAAGTGGAATAGGTATCTGTTATATTAGTAACAGGGTCGCGGTAAGTTACTGGATCAAGTGCTAAATTAGGTGCAAAGAGAATATCAAAATACAAAGTAAGAAGGCCATCGTCCAATCCTTCTTCGTATTTATCAAAACTAACCGCCACATTTCTAAACCATGCCATTGACCCACCTACGTACACATTCGTGGCAAAGATGTTTCCATACACGTTGAAATTTTTTGGTGCACCCGTTAGTGGATCTGGCGAAGCAAGTAATGGCAGGCCACCTCCGCTTGCGTTAACAATATCTGCGTTGGTCAATCCTTGGCTCTTCAATGCACGATTAAGATCAACAGAACTTTTCCAAACAATACCACCCAAACGAACCCCATAGATTTTTCTAACCTTGCAAGGCACTTCCGCATGAAGTGGCACATTGGCTGCCCATCTATTTCCCTTAAAACTCTTTTTATACAAAACCATTTTGGTTTTACCACTTTCATCAAAATCTTTGATGTGATAGGTGCCACCTAACTCAAAGTAATTATAAATCTGTGGCTTGTCTGATAGATCGCTATTATCAAGCGCAGCTTGTCTATTGAAATCATAAAAACTACTGCTGTACGTTTTTCGGAAATGGGCTTTGAAGTCCATTTTATCTTTGTAGTAATAGCTGGCCTCTATGCCATATCCAGCGTTTACGTTAGTCGCAAAAAGCTCCCCATACAAAGGTTGAACCCCGATGAATAACTTGTTTATAGAATAAGGCTCGTCATACAATTCCTCATAGGTAACGGCCGGCTTTTCCTTCTTGTCTTGAGAATGAGCTAAAAAAGGTACTGAAGCGAGGCAAAAAATAAGAAACCTGCAAATCGTTTTTTTCATAATTTATCTAAGTAACAAAAAAGAATAGACGCAAAAAAGTTATACTACTTCGGTCATTTGCCTAGGCTATTGCTTTAGCTTTAAACACAAAGCTTTCCTAATATTTTTGTGCGGCCAGACCTACGTAGTACAAGTAAACAGCCTTCCTTTATCGCCAATCAAAACGAAAGGTAATTAAAAGTACACTCCTAAGTAAAATCGTGTAAGGATTTTAGGCAATTAGCCCCAAAAATGTGCTATCGAACCTCTTTTAGCTCACCACCAGCGAAGGAAACGAAGGGTACAAAGCCATTATCGCGAGCAGGTTGCAGCCAAAAACCTGCCGTCAGCTCGCCAGGAAAAGGGCCATCCACCAAAAGTCCATCCTGAAAATACACTCCATACTTGCTAATGGCCTTTCCCAAAGTCATCAATAGATCATATCCTTTGTTGGCATTTTCTGGAGGTAGCTCACCATGCCTTTTTAGGTATGCTTTTCTAAATGCAAGATAAGAAGCCTTATCTACGGGAAAGAAGTTGGGTGAAGCAAAAGCCACACTCGTGCGCTCAAACTTAGCATAGTCAATCGAGTTATCCTCTAGCCAAGTCTCTTCACCCACTACCAACACAGAATCTCCGCGCGTCTCCACACTGTTGATCACTTTCGTGTAAATAAGTGGATTGTCGGAAGCCACAAAGATACTCCCTATGCTATCTTTCTTGAGCGTGAACTGAAGCGGGTTTTTCCATTCGTCATACTCTGTTGGTTTGGCCAGTGTTTCCAAAATTCCTGCAGATGTTTCTTTTCTCACTTCCTCTGCATACACCACTCTTATGCCTAGCTCTAACGCCCGTCTTATAAAGTTAAAAGCCATCACAGAATCCTTAGGGCTATCACTGAAAAAAACTATGCAATTCTTATTACGAACTTTTGCTGCAACCATCTCAGCAGACTTACTTCCAATAGTTTCATGAGTGGGTTGATAGAGCAAAGCATACGGATTATCGGCCAAAAAATCGCTGTTGTTTGAAACTGGATTGGCGATTAGATTGATTTGATTCTTGCGTGAAAATTCTTGCACCACTTTGGTTTCGTCTGCAAAGAAGGGGCCGATGATCAAGTCCACTGTTTTTAATTCGTCTTGGGCTAGAATGCTTTTGGTTGTTTCTACTGATCGGTCGGTATCATACGCAAGCAAGTCCAAATGAATGCCCACTTTGTTTAGTGAGTCGGCAGCGAGCTTTATGCC
>JAYWHU010000044.1:0-61914 GCA_043777495.1 Cyclobacteriaceae bacterium
GTACTTGGAGCTGCAGAAAAATTTCGATTGGTGGAATTGCTCGATGGCTTTGTGCGCCCTAAATCACCTGTGGTTTACTCATCTGAAATTGGATCAGTAAAAAAATTCAACACCTCCTACTCTATCCATGATCGCACCCGCACATTTTTAAAAGTACAAGATGGCTGCGATTATTCCTGTTCCTTCTGCACCATTCCACTCGCACGTGGTGGCAGCCGAAGTGATAGCGTAGATAACATTATCAACACAGCCAAAGAGATTGCCCAAACAGAAGTAAAAGAAATTGTGCTCACCGGTGTGAACACAGGTGATTTCGGAATCCAAAATGGAGAAAGAAAAGAGAAATTTATTGATTTGGTCAAAGCCTTAGATGAAGTAGAGGGGATTGATCGCTTTCGTATTTCTTCTATCGAGCCCAATTTGCTCACCGATGATATCATCGAATTTGTAGCTCAATCCAAGCGGTTCGTTCCGCATTTTCATATTCCACTTCAGTCAGGTTCAAACAAGATTTTAAAATTGATGCGTAGGCGCTACCAGCGAGAGTTGTACACCGCTCGGGTGGAAAAAATTAAATCGCTGATGCCTCATTGCTGTATTGGTGTGGATGTGATCGTTGGCTTCCCTGGCGAAACAAAAGAAGATTTTTTAGAGACCTATCAATTCCTCAATGAGTTGAACATCTCCTACCTTCATGTCTTTACTTATTCTGAGCGTGATAACACACTAGCTTCAGAAATGGGCGACCCTGTTCCCATGAAAGACCGCAGCGAGCGTTCCAAAATGCTGCATATACTCTCCGACAAGAAGAGAAGAGCTTTTTACCAGCAGAGTCTTGGTAAAGAATATACCGTCTTATTTGAAAATGACATTGAAGACGGGAAGATGCATGGCTTTACTCAAAACTACATCCGCGTAAGCGCACAATATGACCCGCTTTTGATCAACGAGCTCAAAAAAATAAAGCTAACAGTCATCAATTCTAATGGCACGGTAGAAGTAGAAGAAATCGAGAAGGAAGTTTTTGTCCATTCATAGCTTAAAGTATCCCTTTAGTCGATCATTCCATGTACAGGTTAGTGTAAGTTTTCCTTCCTCATCTACAAATTCAAGCAATTCTTTTTACTTTTTGACAATATCGCTTAGTTGGCTTACTCCCATATAATCCGATAAGACATCGAATTATGGGGTCGAGTGACGCACTATACTTTTGCATCACATAAAACAAAAGATTAGTAGAAATGAAAAAGTTCATCCTGTTCCTATTAGTTGCCGTAGTTCTTACTTCATGTGGATTAGAAACCTACCAATGCCATTCTTATGGCGAAACCAACCGCCACACCAAGCGCGGCCATAAATCACAAAGAAGCTACTCTGCTAAGCACAGAATTTAGTTCATAGTAAGGGACATCTCTAATGTTAGACTGAGCCGTAAGTTAATGGTTAAAGAATTTCTTTGGCGGCTACCATGTGAAGGCGTTCGCCTAGGCGGACCATCAGGCTATCCGCCACAAGTTCTCGCTCGTTCCTCGGGGAGTTTATCCCGAGCGGAGTCTCGGGAGGCTTTTCGCTACTCCCTACCGCTCCGTACTTATTAACTTATTGCAGTTCGTGCTATTCCACCTCTTCAAAGCTTGATGATTTACATCATCCCATCCGTAATCACCAACTTCCTATCAGTAGTAGCAGCAAACTCTTGGTTGTGTGTAACAATCACGAAAGTTTGGCCAAACTGATCGCGCAATCTAAAAAATAGTTGATGCAGTTCGTTCGCATTTTTTGAATCCAAATTTCCGCTTGGCTCGTCAGCTAAAACCAAAATAGGTGAGTTGATAAGTGAGCGGGCCACAGCCACGCGCTGCTGTTCACCACCAGATAGTTCTGAAGGTTTGTGATGTCCACGATCTTTAAGCCCTAGCAATTCTAACAACTCAGTGGCTCTGGCTTTTACTTTTCCCTCCTGTGTTTTCGCTATCAAGCCCGGTATCATCACATTTTCAATAGCAGAAAACTCGGGCAACAAGTTGTGGAACTGAAATACAAACCCAATGTGTGCATTTCTAAAAGCGGCCAATGAATTGGCCGACTGGCTAAACACATCTTTTCCATTTATCTCCAGCTTACCGGCATCAGGCACATCCAGTGTCCCCATGATATGTAGCAGCGTACTCTTCCCTGCACCCGATGCCCCGACAATGGAAACTACTTCACCCTTATTGATTTCAATATCAACTCCTTTTAGCACCTTCAGTGCTCCGTATGATTTTTGTAGTGCAATTCCTTTTAGCATAATAATAGTTTCCGATTTCTGGTTTCCAGTAACATGCGACTGGTAACCAGAAACCTCTCTCCCCCGAAAAATATCCATAAAAATCGGATTTGTCCCAATTAAAAAAAGTAGATTGCTTCCAAAATCTATTTCTATGAACATTCATGAGTACCAAGCCAAGGATATCTTAAAGAAGTTTGGAGTGGCCGTGCAGCGCGGCATTGTGGCCGATACACCCGATAAAGCAGTGGCAGCCGCCAAAGAAATCCAGACCGAAACAGGTTCTAAGTGGTTCGTTGTTAAATCTCAAATACATGCAGGCGGCCGTGGCAAAGGAACCGTAAAAGAGACAGGGTCAAGGGGAGTAGTGCTGGCCAAAAGTATTGATGAGGTTTTTGAAAAGTCAAAAGCAATATTAGGAGGTACACTTGTTACCATTCAAACTGGCCCTGCTGGAAAGAAGGTAAATAAAGTATTGATAGCCGAAGATGTGTATTATCCAGGCGCAGCCGAGCCAAAAGAATACTACATGAGTATTTTGTTGGATAGATCAACCAGCAAACCCGTGATCATGGCCTCTACCGAAGGCGGCATGAACATAGAAGAAGTAGCTGCTACCCATCCTGAAAAAATTGTGAAGGAATGGATCGATCCTTCGATTGGACTGCAGCCATTTCAAGCTAGAAAAATTGCGTTCTCCCTTGGCTTAGAAGGCAATGCATTCAAAGAGATGGTGAAGTTTGTGAATTCACTTTACACTGCTTACGTAGGTTTGGATGCTTCCATGTTTGAAATTAATCCTGTTCTTAAAACATCAGATAATAAAATACTGGCTGTAGATGGAAAAGTTAATTTGGATGATAATGCGTTGTATCGACATAAGGATTTAGAAGAATTGAGGGATATCACAGAAGAAGATCCGTTAGAAGTGGAAGCTGGTAAATCAGGCTTAAATTATGTGAAACTTGATGGTAATGTTGGCTGCATGGTGAATGGAGCTGGCTTGGCTATGGCCACTATGGACATCATTAAAATATCTGGTGGTGAACCTGCAAATTTCTTGGATGTGGGTGGTGGCGCTAATGCCGAAACGGTGGAGGCAGGATTTAGAATTATTCTTAAAGACCCTAACGTTAAAGCCATATTAATCAACATCTTCGGTGGCATTGTAAGATGTGATAGAGTAGCTGCCGGAGTCGTGGAGGCATATAAAAAAGTAGGCAATATTCCAGTGCCTATAATTGTTCGTTTACAAGGCACAAATGCGGAGGAAGGGGCCAAAATTATCAAGGAATCAGGCTTGAAGGTGTTCTCTGCAATACTATTGAAAGAGGCCGCCCAAAAGATCAAGGAAGTATTGGCCTAAGTAATTGGTTTCCTTATTGATACATTTTGCATAAATTAGCGGTAAAATTGGCTTACTATGAATAAGGTTTACGGTATCATACTTGTTTCTATTCTTGTTTCTTCTTTGGCTGAGGCTCAGAGCTTCTATGCGGCAAGAAGGGAGCGGTCTATAATTCTAACTGCAGGCAGTGGTACTGCTACATATTTAGGAGATCTAGCGAATAGAACAGTCATTCCAAATGCTGATCTTAATATCAATATAGGTCTTCAATATTATTTCAACAACCGTATTAGTGCTAGAGCCGAGGTCAATTGGTTTACTCTGGCTGGCGATGATAAAGCAGCTACTGGTGGTGGAAGGAATGTGAGGAATCTATCGTTTCAATCAAGTTGCTTTGAATTGAGTGCCGTAGGGATGGTCAACTTATTCGCGCATGGGGATCGGTACTACAGACGCCCTGGATTCAATGTATATGGATTTGCAGGTATAGGTTTGTTATATTTTAATCCCAAAGCAACTTATAATGGAGCATCTATTGCGTTACAACCTTTAAAAACAGAAGGAGTTTCTTATAGCCTTGTCACTCCAACAATTCCTTTTGGCCTTGGCGTAAGACTTAAAGTAACCCCTCAATTCAATATAGCCATTGAGGCTGGATGGAGAAAGGTATTTACAGATTACCTAGATGATGTAAGTACGGTATATTTAGATAATTCAACATTTACTGATCCTACAGCTCTTGCCTTGCAAGATAGAAGGGGTGAGATTGACAATACGATAGTACCTAAAGCTGGTGACAAAAGAGGAGACCCTTCCAACAACGATGGCTACTTACTACTTAACGCTAAAATCGAGTTTTACTTACCTTGGGATTTTGGAGGAAGTGATAGAAGGAAATCGTATTCTCAAAAAAGAAGAAGTTCAAAAAGTAGATATAACAGTAAAGGAGGATTGAAGAAACGTTAATCCTTCGAGTTACCGTCCAAGACTTCATATCGAGAGTAGTTACTTTTATACTCTGGAACTAACTCCTTCATAAGAGTTACCATCTTTAACTCATTATTGTCATACACCAGATCGTTGAATAGATCAACATATTTATTGATCTCATCATACTCATACTCCTTCACCTTAGCTATCATTATTTTAGCGTGATGGGTATTGACCGTATTCTCATTCTTATTCAATAGCTCTTCATACAATTTCTCACCCTCACGCAAGCCTGTAAATACAATATCAATATCCCTGCCTGGCTCAAGGCCAGATAGGTGAACCATCTTTTTGGCCAAATCAGCAATCTTGATGGCCTGGCCCATATCAAAAATAAAAATCTCGCCACCTTTACCCATAGTTCCTGCCTCCAATACCAATTGACATGCCTCTGGTATGGTCATAAAATACCGCGTCACTTCTGGGTGTGTAACCGTAATGGGGCCTCCACTTTGAATCTGCTTCTTAAACATGGGGATAACAGATCCATTCGAGCCCAGCACGTTTCCAAAGCGTGTAGTCACAAAAGATGTACCGCCACCTCTTTGATTTAAAAAATTATTAAAAGATTGAACGTATATCTCAGCAATTCTCTTCGAGCAGCCCATTACATTTGTGGGGTTCACTGCCTTATCTGTTGAGATCATTACAAATTTCGATACTTTATATTCAACAGAGAGATCCGCAAGTAGCTTAGTGCCTAGGATATTGCAAAGTACTGCCTCCGATGGGTTGCTCTCCATCATCGGTACATGTTTATAGGCAGCAGCATGGTAAACCAAGTCTGGCCTGTGGTAATCGAAAATTGATTTTAATCGATCACGGTTGGTTATGTCTGCCAAGTAAAGTGTTACAGTGGCTCTTGAATCATGAGTCTTTATTTCCCTCTCTATAGCATATAAGTCAGACTCAGCCTGATCAATCAAGATCAGACTTCCTGGGTCATACTGCATCACTTGGCGAACCAACTCACTACCAATAGAGCCTGCCGCACCCGTAATAAGAATTTTTCTGCCACGCAAATCCGATTTAACGCTTTGCTTATCTAACTTGATAGATTCACGTCCAAGCAAATCTTCAATGTTGATTTCTTTGATCTGATTGAAACTCAATTCTCCGCGTACCCATTTCTCTACGGGCGGAATGGTGCGGATTTTAACTTGGTTTTTAATGCAGATATCCACTAATTCATTTTTCTCCTCTAGTGAAATATCCTTTATGGTGATGACCAATTCATCCACTCCTATATCCTTAAAAAGCTGCTCTATATCTTCTTGATCTGCTTTATAAATCTTTACACCATCTAACACCTTCCCTACTTTGTTCCTATCATTCTCAATAAAGCCAACAGTTTGTGTTCTTGGCGAGGAATCAATCACATGCCTAGTAATGATACCCGTTTGCCCTGCCCCATAAATAAGAACACGTGATTTTTTGAAAATTACATTTTTATAATAGGCAAAGAAGTATTTGACCAAAAGCCTGTAATTGAAAAGCAACAGTGAAGAGGATAAAAAACTGATGATGATAACCGAATAGGGTACTAAATTAGCTATTGAATTATAATGAAGAATAAGATTGGCAACTGAACAGAGTACCGCATTTAAAAAAACCATGATGATGATCCGCACCCCATCTTGAAGACCTGTGTAGCGGATAATGCCTTTGTAGCTGCTCGTGGTTAAAATAGCAATGGCACCGAATAGAGTATAAAAAAGTGTGCCTTGAACAAAATTGCTATGCTCAAGGTCTATTAAAGAAAAATTAAAGCGAAGGATATAGCCTAGAAAGCAAGAGAAGCAGATAATTGCAAGGTCAATGAATATGATTACCCAGCGGGGTAGGATTTTTATATTTCTAATCGAACGAACAAGCAATGTTATTTATTTTTTTTCTTTCTGTTTTCCCATGCCTTTTTTAGGCCCAAAGCCCCACCTGCGCCAATAAGGATTTCAATGCCAGTAATTGGCACTTGGTCAGGGTCTCCACCAGGATCACCAGGTTGTGCGTCTGCCACTTTAAAAAAGCAGATTGTTGTAATTACAAGCGCAACTAAAAATCTTTTGTTCATGAAGTTAATTCTTAATGACTTTTTTTACCGTTTGAATTCCTGTACTCTCATCAATGATGCGCACAAAATAGAGCCCGCTTGAATTCGAGCTTAAATCATAACTTCCTTTGTATTGCAGCCCTTCCTTCCTCATTTCAATTTTTGCGAAGCTCTGACCAAGGCTATTTTGAATGTCTACTTTAGGTGAAGTATTTGCTTTAACTGAAACTTGAACAATACCAGTGGTAGGATTTGGAAAAACTGACAATACAGCTTCATTGTCAATGCTCTCTAATCCAGTAACTACATAAGGTCCCTCTGTAGAAGTGGTGCAATTACCAATCTTGACTTCCACTTTATAAGTTCCAGTACCATCTATCTTTAATTGTTGGCTAGTCGCTCCAACTATCAGTTTGCCGTCTTTATACCATTGGTTTCCTGAAGAATAGCTAGATGACAAAGTAGTATTGTCAATCTGAAGAATTTTAGCGTCTTGATAATTGGCTACCTCTGCTAAAACCTCTTTACGCAAGCCCTCGCAACCAAATGAATTAACTGCAGCAACATAGTAAGTAGTATTTGCTGTTAATTCGGGAGTCACAAATGACCCTGTTATCTGCCCTGAAATAGGAGTCAACGATTCTTTGCTAGTATACCATCGATAGCTACCCCCGGCTGGAGACCCTGAAGCATTTAATGTAACAGAACCCGTTTTACAACTTTGTCCTCCTAAAACGCTGAGATTAGAAGTGAGAACTGCGGAATTAAATGTTACTACAAACCTATCTGAACCAAATGTAGCGGGCACATCTTTATCTATTGAAAATGAATAGGTTGAGTTTATTCTAATGTCCTGTGTTTTATTTGAGAATTTATCCAGCATTGAAATTGCAATATCGGCAGGGAATGACTCAAATTCAGAGAATGATAATTCATAAGTGCCAGAAGAAACATCGCTTATATCAAGTTTTACCGGTGTGGAGCAACCTTCTAATAGAGGCAGGGGGGGCAGGGAGTTTATGGCAAGTTTCAAATTGGCATCTGTAATAGAAGCAAAATTAATTGTTGAGTTCTTTAGCTTCCATGCATCCATTTGTGAATCAAACTCAACGGTAGCACCTTCTCTAAAATGAACAATCATCTCATCTTGTATACCATCTTTTCTTAAAGCTATTCTAAGTAGATTCTCTGGAGTTCCCTCTCTAATAAAGGCCGTTTGCGTACCTGCAGCCTTCACATTCTCTGTAACCAAAAGCGAAGGGCTTAGGGAAGAAGCTTTGACAAAAAATGCTTGACCTGAAGAAATATATCTTGACGCTCCGTTAGTTCCTGTAATTCCATTGAAAATAGCATACACACCTGTGTTATTGTCTAACATATAAGTGCTTCCGTCAAGGTTCGTCTTCGTCCAACCAGCCGCATTCCAATCAATAGTGCTTGGGTAAGGATTCCCTACTAAATTCCATCCATCATCTGCTAGAACACCTGAAGAAGTAAAAGAAATGCCTGACGCTCCTCCCAAAGTAACATTACCGGAGTTAATGGGGCCAGTTACATCCCATCTGGCTGAACCCGAAAGTAAATTTCCCCTTACAAAAATTGCGTATCCAAGACCTGGTATCAAAGTTTCAGAATTGGTCGCTGCCGGAAAATTGGTATACCCTCCATTTGCACCTCCCGTAATGACAGACTCTGTGTAACTAAACATAGATTGACTTGATCCGCAGCCTGAACATGAACTCGCACCAGTGAACGCACCAGTAATAGGTATTTCTAATTGTATATCAGAAACAGGAGCAGCTTGGACAGGTGATGATACATACCTATAAATCCTTGTGCTATTAGGTCCTTCAATAGTCATATAGCGTTGTACCGTAACATTTCCTGTTACAGATGCTCCTGAGGGTATGGCCGCAATAGATGCATCAACTGTAGGATTATCCCCTGATGAAAGTAACGTGAATACAGAAGTGTTAGAAGAGCCATCTGCATCAAAAATTGAATTTGAAGCAAGTGTGAGTACGCCTTGTAAGTTTTGATTGCTTTGAACTCTTACTGAAGGAGGGCCGGCAGTATTGGCAACAATGATATTGTTAAATGTTGTAACCGAACTACCCAAAATTAGCTGAGTAGACGTGCCATCCAAGACAAGTGTACCAGTTCCAGAGGTGAATGCTCCATTATTTGTAAAGTCCCTAGCAACGTTCAATGTGGTAGGTGCAGTCAAAGTACTAGAAGGAGCAATTGTCAATCCACCAAAATTTGTAGTACTCGTACCTGCAATTGAAGAATTACCATTGAATACAACAGTACCCGAGTTGTTTGCAAAGGTACCGTTGTTTGTCCAAGTGCCTCCAACGTTCATGGTTGAGGAGGGTGCAGTTAAGGTGCTAGATGGACTAATGACTACGTTATTAAACGAACTTATACTTGAGCCACTGATTAAGGTTGTGCCCCCAAAGGTTACAGTGCCTGATCCTGAATTCAAAATGCCGTTATTAACCAAATTACCATTAATTGCCAGCGCAGAGGTAGGGGTTAGCGTCCCTGTTACTGTTACATTTCCAAAAATCACCTGCGTATTGCCACTTACATTTGTATTTCCAGAAAAGGTAATGGAGCTGCTTGTCAATTGAGAGGTGTTGTTACTTACCAAATTGCCCTTAAGATCGATAGCATTGCTGCCTGCGTTGAACAGCCCACTGGTAAAGGTTAATATCCCATTAACTGTAATGGCCGAATTCAAATTTACGTCACCAGTACTATTAATCGTTAAATGTCGCAATTGAGTCGTGCCTGAAGGAAGCTCAGCCCCAGTTACAACTGGGGTAACACTTGAATTTGTATAGGTGACATCGTAAGAAGATACTGCCACAATCGAACCAGCACCAGTAATACTACCTACATTCCTCGTTATAATTGCGCCACCCGAAGTCATTGATACTGTACCTCCATTTTGAAAAGTACCAGCTAATAAATTAAGGTTGGTAACAGAAAAAGCAGAAGAGCTTTCCAGTGTAGCAGAAGCTCTATTAATTGTGAGTGTATTTAGTGCCCCACCTGAAATACCAATGCCTGGAGCGCTAGGTAAAGAGCCGGCACCATCTATTATCAATGATGAGGTGCTAGTGCCTACAATATTACCTGATGCTCTAGTATATGGACCTCTTACTGTAAGAGTACGTCCATTTAAGTTGATATCTCCTGCTGTTTGAGTAAATGTACCACCTATAGTTAAATCTGAGGTTAATGTAATACTTCCACTTGTTCTATTTAAAGTGAGATTATTGATCGAAGGTCCACCAACCAATGGGAGATTACCAAAAGCGCCAGCTCCACCAATACTTAAGCTTGATGAGGAAGTTACATTTAGAAAATTTGAATTAGGTGTAAAACTGCCGTTGATTGTAAGGGTACTTCCAGAAATAGATAAATTTCCAGTCGTCAATGTCAAACTTCCATCAATGGTTGCGTCCGATACCATCGTTACACCAGAGGCATTATTGATTTGAGTACTGATGTTTGAGGAACTTGGATGCCCATTACCTAAAAATTGAACTCCTGCTCCGTTATAAACAATGGTACTTCCTGAAGCATAAGTTCTAATTCCACTTACTCGAATATTTCCATTAGTGGTTCCTGTCTGAATTGATCCAGAAGCATCCAATGAGCCTACTCTCAAAGTGCCACTATTTGCAAAAGCCCCAGTGCCAGTCAAGGAGGAAGTACCAACATCTAATGTGGCACCAGAAAGAATTGAATAATTGATCTGAGTTGCAATAGAACCTGCACCTGTGAAAGAATAAGTTTGCGTACCGGTACCATTGAAAATAAAATTTGTTTGAACGGTCGAAGAACTAGTTGAACCCCTTGAAATTGTACCTGCCGATCTAGTAAAATTACCTTTGACATTAAAGGTTACATCATTTGCATTAGATGAAGCACAAAAAATAAATGAAGGAACCAGTACTCCAGGCTGCGATTGCGTGTAAGTACCGTTTATGTTAATTGTACAAGCGGAGCTTAAATTATCAGCTACAATGATAGGTACACCTTGATTGTCAAAATTTCCGCCAATATTAAACGTAAAGCCAGAACCAGACCTATTTAGTCGAATAGCTCGAGTGTTTGATGTAGTGAAGATCAAATTTCCAGCGACAGAGGTTAAATTACCTCCTAGACTGAATACAGCAGTTGTCCCCATACTAGGGGTATTCCATCTAAAATTACCAAATATCTGATTCAGGTTCGTTGGTGATGCGGGACTTGCAGCACTTAAATTATTTATTTCGCATGTCGAATTGGCATTCCAAGTCGCTAACGGGATAGCCCCACCTGTAGTGAAATTATGAAAATAGGATGAGCCGCCATTAAAGCTTAAGAGTGAATTATCTGCTATGCTTACAGTACCTGAATTAGTAAAACTTCCGTCAACTGAACACGGTGAAATTATCAATAAAGTACTCAAGTCGAGAGTACCTGTATTGGAGAGAGACCCACCAGCAGAGACGTTCAATGGGTTGCTTGTAAAATCCTCATCCAGAGTAAGAGTGACCGCCCCATTTATTATAATGGCTCCCCCAGAAGCAATCGTTGTTTCGTCTATAGTGACATTAGCAGTAACGGTAACTGTGTGAGCATTTCTAATGGTTATGACTCCATCTGTCGAAGTTGGTGTATTTAAAGTTACAGCAAACCCACCTCCAGCGTCCTCCTCCCAAGTGTTGGGGTCGCTCCAATCACCTGATTGCCTTGTTCTAAATGAATTTTGAGCCAGACCGGAAAGGCCTGATAGAATCAATAAAATAATTAGTAAATGTTTCTTCATATTAGAACCGATGGTTCGCCTAAAGTGACAAAAGTAAATATAAATATTTGATTTGTATATCCCTTTTCTCCTGTTCACGTAACCTTTCCCTAAACAACTTATGTTTGGAGGGCCAAAGAATTTTAACTTAATATTCTTACTTGCTTTCCTTTAGCTCAAAAATAACCCTTTCTTTCTCAAGAAATCGGAATCTATTACACGAGGGCAAACACAACCCTTTCTTAAAAAGCCTTTCCGCCAACCCATTCAAATAAACCCTTTCTCCAACAAACGCAGGCTGACAGTGCATTGGATTCCACAAAGGACGGGTTTCAATGCCTGATTCGGCCAACTTCGCTTGAACCTTTAAGGGATCCATATCAGGTTTAAGTAGAATGGTTGAAAGCCATCTACTTGAAAATAAACCATTTGGCTCATCAATAAAAGAAAAACCTAATGGGTGTAAGTGGGTCTTGTAATAATCAAAAGTAGCCCTTCTTTGATTGATCTTTTCATCGATGCTTCCTACTTGAGACAAGCCATAGGCGGCATTCAACGGGCTCATACGGTAGTTGTAGCCAATCTCAAGGTGTTCATAGTACGGTCGGCTTTCACGCGAGTGACCAGCCAAAAATTTTACCTTGTCAAACTGCTCCTTGGATTTTAGGAGCAATGCCCCGCCACCAAAGGAGGTAATGGTTTTGTTGCTATTGAAGGACAAAACCCCAATATCTGCTAATGTGCCTGCTGGCTTGCCTTTGTACTTTGCCCCTAATGCTTCTGCCGCATCTTCAATGATGGGTATATCAAAGTGGCTTGAAACCGCTATAAGGTCATCCATTTTCGCAGGCATGCCGTAAGAATGAACTACAATGATTGCTTTCGGCAATTGATTTTTGCTTGCTAATTCTTTGAGACAAGTCTCCAACAAAGTAGGATCCATGTTCCAAGTCTCGCTTTCGCTATCAATAAAAACGGGATGGGCACCTTGGTAAAGAATGGGGCTGACCGATCCCACGTAAGTGAAAGTGGAAACAGGGACTAAGTCGCTAGTGGAAACGCCCAAAATTTTCAAGGCCAAATGAAGTGCTGAAGTACCAGAGTTTAGTGCCACCGCGAATGGGCTGCCTGTTATTTCACATAGCTTGCTTTCAAATGCGGTAACAATTTCTTCGTGAGGCTTCCCTTCAAATTTTTTCAGTACAACCATTAAATCGTCTGCGTTGATGGCCGAATATGAAAGTGGTATGTGAGTGGGACTCATGGCTTATCAAAATAAGCTGTACAATTGTTCCGAAGGTGTATCGACCCCGAAACGGGAAACGATACTTGAAATAAGTGGGATTTGAACAAGCTTCATGACTTGCGCAATGTGGGGAAGATGAATTTTTGATAGGCCAGTGCCATTCCAGTAAAGATCATCAAAGTTGGGTTGACAATCAAACGGTGAATGAACGAAAGCATTGGCGATGAGATTTCGCTGGTTCCCTCTAAGTTTAACTTGAGCAACAAATAGATGGGCAGGATTACTAACAATTCAATCATAAACACCACCACGGCTACTTGTCTATAATTTTTTTCTTTGAAGATAGAGAAAATCATAAAGAAGCAAATCAAATCGTTGGCCACTAAGCGTAAGGATTTATTGATCACGAAGATCCAATTTTCATTGGGCGGTGTCCCCAATCCTTCAAACAAAAGCAATCCATAATTTGCGCGCTGAAAAACATATACCAAAGCCAGTGCAAAAAGTCCTGAGCCAATAACCAACATCATTCGTGTTTTATCTTTCATGTGAAGCCTTGGTAGTTGCTTTCATGATTCTATAAACCCACACCCACCACAGGGCCAATACAATTACATAAAGCGCAGCCGTAAAAATATATTTATGCACATAATAAAAATAGCTTTGGTAATTTTTTGCCACCCAAAACAGCAAGGTAATTCTGCAAAGGTTTGCCAGGTGAATTACTATTATGCCCACTAGAATGAAAATACTTCCTCGCTTAGAAAACCCACCGAAAGAAAGAACGAAAGCGACAAAGACAATCATCACGTTAATTCCATTGCAGCCCTCGTAAATGCGAAGTACTGATCTTCCATTTTCCAGAATCAAAGTAACAGGACTCACTTCGCTTAATATTGATTTTGTCCCTCGACCTGATAATAAATTGATTAAGCCAGCCGATTGATTTGAAACCCAATGAGTAATGGGATCGGCTACAGGATAATTAAGTTCGATAAAAAATCCATACAATAAATTGCCCATCAAATAAACCCCAAGGAATATTCCGAGAAACTTGAGGGCGGGTAAATTTTCTTTCCAGTTCATTTGGCAAAATTACTTGCAGGCACGCCTATCAGTTTGCAATGGGAAGGGAAACTTTTGGTAACTACAGCCCCAGCCCCGACAATAGAATCATTACCAACTGAAATATTTTGAAGAAACCGCGCGCCTGTGCCCACTTGAGTCCTCTCCCCTATTTTCACATTTCCTGAAATGCTGCAACCTGGCATAATGGAGGAACAAGTTCCAATTGTTACATCATGACCGATAGTAGTAGCCAGATTGACGATCACAAAATCTTCTAGCTTCACATTGGTGGTGAGGACTACATTGGCAGTGAGGATCACGCCTTTACCAAAAAGGTTTCGTTGCTCATCGCCCGTGCTGCATGATGGATGTATAAGGATAGGAAAATGAAGATGCGGGTTTACCAATTGATGGGCTAACTTAAACCGAACGTGAGAATCGGCTATGGCTAATGCAATGCCCAATTTTTTACTCCATCCATTCGCATCTGCTAGCCGACCCAATACAACCCAGTTGTCAACTTTATCATTTCGATTCAATCCATCGTCAAAAAAACCAACGATGTTCCATTGCTGGCTATGCTTATTGATTTGTTGAATCATCAGTGCGAGTTCTCTGCCCAATCCGCCTGCCCCGTATATTGCGATGTCCTGTATCAACTGCCTTTGAATTTTTCTTCTAGTAATGAGCGATCTTTTCTAAATGATAAAAGTAACACAATCGTTTTGAATAGAATATGCAAATCCAAGCCAAGCGATAGATTATTCACGTAATAGTTATCTAATTCAAATTTTTGATCCCACGAAAGTGAATGACGTCCGTTCACTTGTGTCCAACCTGTGATGCCGGGCAATACTTTATGACGGGTCTTCTGAGTTGAATTCATCAATTGTAAATACTCTGATGGCAATGGCCGCGGGCCGATGAAGGACATATCGCCCTTCAATACATTCCAGATTTGCGGAAGTTCATCCAGAGAAAGAAACCGAAGAAGATCGCCCAACCAAAATCTCCTCGTTTGCAATGGCTGGTTCGAGTTGATCAGCGATCTAAACTTTATGAGTTGAAATGGCTTTTGATCCATGCCTATCCTTTTCTGAAAAAAGAATAAGGGGAATTGAAAAGTGATACCATACAAAATCATGATTAATATGAATAGCCATCCAAATAGAACGATGGCTATCAGAGAAAGGAAAATATCGGTCACTCTTTTAAGGTAAGAAATGTACATCGCTCAAATCTATTCACTTTTTGGACGTGATGAAAACAAATATGCCACGCAAAGGCGCAAGGAAGCAAAGGGTCGGGGCTAAAGACATTATTTACTTACTCTACCAGTCATTGAGCCATATTTTGAGATATGTCGCACAATCTTAATCCTGATTAGTAGGTAAGAGATGATGAAGATTGCAGCGGATATAATAGGGACAACATATTGATGACGACTAAGTGTAAAGAAAAGCACGATATTAAAAAGCAACTGAATAGCACCGTACGTCAATGAAACGGTGAGATGCGGCCATGCTAATTCATTGGACAAATATTGAAATAGATGTGTGCGGTGAGGTTTAAATATGTTTTCCTTTCTTTTAATCCTGAAGATAATGGTAACGATGGAGTCCGTACCGTAAACCAGAAAGAGAAGTGGCCACAAAAAATTGTTGGTTGCCAAGATCAATTGAAGCAATAGGAATATCAAAACAAAGGCGATGGTAACACTACCCACATCGCCCGCAAAACATTGCGCTCGCTTTCTGAAATTAAAAAACAAAAAGACCAGTACGGAAATGGAAACAACTATGATGAACGATAGCTCTGTAAAAGCAACCACTTGTGTGTGGATATAAAAAAATGAAAGGAGAGCTACTAATGCGTAAACACCTGTGATGCCATTGATTCCATCCATGAAATTAAAGGCATTGAGCGTGCCGATACAAACAATGATTGCAAGTACCAACAGATAGACAGGCCAATTGATAGGCCATAGTTGGTAGAATAAGAGCGATATTGCTAGTAGCTGAATAAGAAAACGAACTGTTGGATTAAGCGACATCACATCATCCAGAAAACTGATGATAGCAATGGCACACACCCCAAGTACAAACCAAGGCAGTGAAAAATGGTTACTAGCAGACCACGCTAAGATTGCAAAGACAAAAATTATTCCGCCTCCCCGAATAGCTGGCTTTACATGAGAACTGCGGCTATTGGGCTTATCAACGATGCCAAACCGAATAGCAACACGAAAGTAGATCAACTCAATCGCGAATAGCAAAAGGCCGATAAGGGAGAAATAGATAGTTTGATTAAGCTCCATGAAGAAACGACCGTATTGTTTTTTTTAAGCCATCACGCATGGCTACAGGCAAAGGCTGGCCAATATACTGAAGCAATTTTTTATTTGAAACCATCATATCTTCGGTGAGTTTGTTGAGCGTAGTTCGCTTACGAATCAACGAAAAGAAAAATTGGACTAATCCAGATGGAACAAGCCACACCTTTGGCTTCTTGCCAAGCTCGAGTGAAATGAGTTTATAAAGTTCAGTCGTTGAAAGAAATCCTTCATCAGCCAAATGATAAATACCTGAAGGAATATCTTTGGTTAGAAAAGACTCAAATGCAAAATTCAAATTGTTCATACTCAAGAAAGACCGTTGATTATTGAATGCACCGAAGGGATAAGGCAATCCTGTTTTGGCAAATCGGTAAAGCAAATTCAAATTACCTTTGTTGCCACTGCCATGAATCATGCAGGGCCTAAAAATATAAGCGTGTTTGTTGTTACTTAGTTGAATTGATTGAATGTACTCTTCAGCTTTTCTTTTGGATTTTCCATAATCTGTTACTGGAATGGGCTCAACAGTTTCATCCACCACGCTTGAAGAAATATCAACGGCTGCCTTAATAGAACTTAGAAAAATAAATTTCTTCGCTTTAGATTTTATAAATTCATCAAAAATGACTTTTGTATTCTCGAAATTAACATCGTAATAATCATCTGGTTTATATTGATTGCTTAAATCATGAGCAATACCTGCCAAATGAATAATTGTATCAATCCTTAGCTCATCAAATACTTTTGCTGAGTACGTTTCGATTAACTCTACAGGCAAACCCTTTAGTTGAACGCGTGCCTTTTCACTATCGCGGCTATGGCCGAATAGCTGAAAGTTCTGCTGATTATTGAAATGTTGGACCAAGTTATGTCCAATAAATCCTGTAACACCTGTAATAAAAATTCTTTCCATTAAGATGTAAAGAGTTCAAAAAGCTTGACAAAATATTTTGGGTAGACTTTGAAAACATTGGTCTTAATGCCATTCTCCCTACAAGCGCGAATGATTTCATCATTCAAGATAAAATTGCTTTTCCAGTTCTTTGAGCTAACTCCTCCCCTCCTCATCTTCACCATCGTGATAGGAAGGTATTTGTATTTCAACTTATGAACATATAGAAAACGAATGAGCAGCTCGTAGTCCGCTGCAATTTTATAGTCAGTCTTAAACAGGCCAAATTGTTCATAGTATTTTCTCCTAACAAAAACGGTGGGGTGAGCTGGCATAAATCCTTTCGCGAATTTATCAGGACTCCACTTTGCCGAAGAATACTTACGGACGACTTTTTCCAGATTGTTAGGATCAAGGAAAACAAGATCACCAAAAACCACATCCACCGATGAATCTAAAAAGGCATTGGCAATCTGTGAAAGGATTTGATTATTGAAATAAAAATCATCAGAGTTTAAAATCCCCACAACATCGCCAGTCGCCAGTTGAAGAGCTTTGTTCATGGCATCATAAATACCTTTGTCTGGTTCGCTGATCCATTTGCTGATAAATGAATCGTAAGATTTAATAATCTCTATCGTTCCATCTTTTGAATTACCATCCACCACGATGTATTCAATGTTTTTATAATCTTGGGAACGAATGGATTCAATAGTGTCTTTGATGGTAGCGGCAGAGTTGAAGGAAACGGTGAGGAGGGATATTTTCATCGTTCAATCAAACAATTTTCTAATACCAGCATATCCATTTGTGTTCGCAAAAAACAATCCAATGCTTCTGCCGGAGTGTTGACGATTGGTTCATTTTCATTAAATGAGGTATTCAACAAAATAGGAACTCCTGTCTTTTCCCTAAACTTATCAATCAAAGCATAGTAGCGTGGCGATACGTCTTTTGTTACGGTTTGTAATCTACCCGTACCATCTACGTGGGTCACCGCAGGTATCTCTGCTTGCTTTTCTTTTTTTATCGGAAAAACTTTTTCCATAAACGGAACATCTTCTATCTTCTCAAAATAATCCCCTACATATTCTTTCAAGATAGAAGGCGCAAAAGGGCGGAAACTCTCCCTTCTTTTAATTTTTGAATTCAATAATTCTTTGGCCTTGTTATTTCTAGGATCGGCAATGATGGATCTGCCACCTAACGCACGTGGACCAAACTCTGCGCGGCCACTAAACCAACCCACTACTCCAGGCTCAATTAATTTATCTGTTATCTTATCATATAACTGATCATTCTCTAATCGAAGGTATTTCACGCCACGCTGTTTTAAGAAAATTTCTATTTCATCATTTGAAAATCTGCTGCCTGTGTAAGCACTGTACACGGCTGGAGCTCGTTTCTGTTTTAAGATATGATTGAATGTGTACAAAGCACTACCCATACTAATACCAGCATCATGACCAGCCGATGGGATGTATAGATTTTCAAAGCCAGTTTTCTCAATAATCTTTCCATTGGCCACAGAGTTTTGAGCAACGCCACCTGCAATACACACATTCTTAAGGCCAGTTCTTTTTTGAAGATGATTGAGAATATGTAGGATTAACTCTTCACAGACCAATTGAACGCTTGCTGCTAAGTCTTTATGGCTTTGGGTTAATTCTTCACTAGCTTGACGCGGTGCGCCAAAAACTTCAATGATTTTCTTTCCATATAATGTGGAGATCACTGGAACGTTTGTAGAATAATCGAGTTTTATCTCTGTGGTGTTGGCAAAATAATCAGCGTCCCAAGAAAACAAACCATCATTTGTGAACTTTAGCGCGTTTCTAACTTGTTCAGCAAATAGTGGTTTCCCATAAGGAGCCAAGCCCATCACTTTGTATTCATCACCGTAATGTGGAAAGCCTAAATACTGAGTAAATGCTGTGTAAAAAAGCCCAGCTGAAACTGGAAAATCGACTGAATCCAATACTTCTATTTGATTGCCCTTGCCTACTGCAATCATTGTTGTTGTAAAATCCCCTGATCCATCAATAGACAAAATCGCAGCCTCATCAAAAGGGCTTGCAAAAAAAGCAGATGCAAGGTGACTTCGGTGATGCTCTACATTAACCACCTTGGGCTTAATGGCTGCTTCATTCAAACCACTGATGGCAGCGAGTTCGCTTTCGATGCTTGCTATTTTTTTTGAATTTTTTAATCGGTCGGAAAGCAGCGTATTCTTCTTGCCAACGTTTTTCAAAACGAATTGAATTTTTTTCCAAAATTTAGCTTTTGGATCGCGCCCAATACAAATGTGATCTACTTCATTAAGAGTTACGCCTGCTTCTTTTAGGCAAAACTTGATAGCCTCACTCGGAAAGCCTGCCCAATGCTTTATTCTGCGAAAGCGTTCTTCTTCTGTAGCGGCAATGAGAATACCATCTTTAAAGATAGCTGCGGAGGAATCTGCATGGTAGGCGTTAAGGCCGAGGATGATCATGATTAAAATTGAAAATAAATAAATTGACTAATAGGTCTTAAAAAAGTAAATACAAAGATGATAATTATAGTAAACTTCAAACAATTAATTCCAAAACTAAGCATTGGTATTTCATTAATCTTTTTTTCCAGATAATGGTTTACCAAGAAGGTGATCAGAAATAGAACTACTAGTAAAGCCGTAATAATATAACTATTCTCTCTCATGGTATAGAACGTATAGTTATGCAGGTTAAACAATTTACCAAACATGACAAACGTATCATTCAAATTTTTAGCCCTAAATGGAATCCAGCTTAACATGGCTAGAGCTAATGTAAAAGACCAACCGATAAAATAAGAATTGAGAAATTTAAAACGAGTCCGTATCGGTTTTAACTGACGCTCAACATAAATAATCACGGCATGATAAATTCCCCAAAAAACAAATGTCCAGTTCGCCCCATGCCATAAGCCCATAATTGCCCAAGTAAGAAACAACCCTTTAGTTTTAGCACTCTGATTGGTTGTCTCAAGCCCCTCTCCAATTCCACCTTCACCGGTTGTTTTAACAACTTTGACGTTCGAAAGCGGTAAGTATAAATAATCACGTATCCAAGAAGAGAGAGAAATATGCCAGCGCTTCCAAAAATCCTTGAATGAAGATGCCATGTATGGATAATTAAAATTCTCTGGAATGGAGATACCCATCATGCGGGCTGCACCCACAGCAATGTGCGAATAAGCAGAAAAATCAAAATAGATTTGGAACCCAAATAAGAAAGCAAGCATCCAAACATCAATCGCAGAGAGCGTTGCTGGATCTAAATCAAAACCTTCATCTAGTAGCGGACTAATATTATCAGCCAAAACAACTTTCAAAAACAACCCATACAAAATTCGCTTTAGGCCTTCTGCCAAGTAATTAATCTGAAAAGAAGGTCGCTCTTTTAATTGTGGTAACAATTCGGCAGCACGCTGAATAGGACCTGCCACTAGCTTTGGAAAAAATGTTACAAAAAGGCCATAGTTCAGAAAACTTTTCTCTGGCTTGATCAAGCCACGATAGACATCAACCGTATAACTGATCGTTTCAAAAGTATAGAAGCTTATACCAAAAGGAAGCAACACACGCCACAATGGGAGTCTAAAATCTATTCCTATAAAATTTAAAATAGAATTGGTATTATCGGTAAGAAAAAAGAGATACTTAAAATAACATAAAAGGCCTAAATTAACAGCTAGGGTAACAGCTAGCAAAGTGTTTCTTTTTCTTTTATTTTCGATTGGCGTGTTTCCAATAGCAATAGCAGTATAGTAATCTGTTAGTGCTGAAATAAACATTACACTCAGATACTCCCATCGCCAAAATCCATAGAATACACAACTCGCTATTAGCAGCATCCACATTCGTATTTGCTTTGGAAGCAACCAGTATAGGCTGATAACCAATATTAAAAAAAGAATAAACGTAACCGAATTAAATACCATCTGGATAAAGGACTTGATTTAAAGTTCTCTGTAAAGAATCAGCCAGAATTTGATGTCCTATAAACTTAAAGTGCATGTAGTCTATTTCTTTTTCAGCATCTAAGCTGGTAGCTGCTTTGTATCCCCACAATTCACCCGGAACAATTGTTTCAAAATTTTTGAAAGATGTGAGAGGCTTTCTCTCATCAGCCATTTCCTTTATTCCGTTTTTGAACTGCTCATATTGATTCTTATCATAAGGAAGAGTGACATCCGAGCGGATGGGTGGAATATATAGAATCACTTTCTTATCTTCTTTAACGCAATCATCCATCAAGAGCTTAAGAGCTTGCATGTTACTCTGGTATCGCTGCGGTATCATTTTGCGAATCGTGCTCGCTTTTATTTTAAAGACAGTATTGCGAAATCTATACAGCCAATTGAAAAATTCACCTCGCACGTTTGGTCGGTTGATCCACGTCTTAGATTTCTCGAGTTTTTGGTTTAAGTAAGTCTCTGATCTCTCCTGAAAAGTTACCACTGATTCAGGCTTATTGTCAGCCGATACTGTTGTCTGATTATTAGCCTGCCAATAAGATCGCAGTTCACTATTAATCCTATTTGATACTTGATCGGTTGTATCCTCTAGCTGGAATTTTGAATGGATAAGTTCCTCAAAATAAAAATTTCGTATTCCGTCTTCTCTTAAATCATCCATAAAAACAGGAATCACTAACACTTTTATTGGAAGTAATTTCTTCCAATACTCATACACCAAATAGAACTCCTGCAGTCCAGAATTAGGCAAGCTGATGCAAAGAATATCGTCTTTACTATCGACTCTTGATTTATAAAGCAATTCAATAAAATTAACTTCATCTTTCTTTTGTTGATTAATACTATGCGTCTGAGAGTTGCCTAAAAAAAGAATTACAGGCCTCTCTCCTCTTGTCTTCCATGCCTTTAATAGCTCACTGCTCTGTTCCAAGTCCGTTTTCTGAATATGAATAGGTCTGCCAGCCTCGTCAACAGCATTGTATGTAACCGTTTCAGTACCCAGAGCCAAATCTTCGAATTTGCGATCTCCTGAGAAGAAAAAGGTAATTATAAAATAGGACAAGAAAAAGCCTATACCAATCTCCATCAAAAGCAAATATCTTTTCATTTAGCAGAAATTGTTTGCTTTGTCATTAGATCACCTGCCCCAATCAAAAAATCATACTCCTTAGAATAATTTTTAGATGAAAGGTAAGTTGAGGCATATCTCAAACTTTGGGTTCTGTAGGCGTTATAGTCATCGGCAGATAGCAATGATATACTTTCAAGTAAATCTTTCAGTGAATTAGGATTATCAATATCGATATAAAATCCTGCTTTAGTCTTATCAATATCTTTCCAAGGCGTATTTAAAGAAATGACTACTGGCACGCCACTGGCCAATGCATCGAAGATAGCATGACCGAAGTTTTCACCCTGCGTTGGCAGCACAAAAAAATGATATAATTGAATGACTTGAGGTACTTCCCAAGGAGGTATCGAACCTTTATAAGAAACTGACGTGTTTCTTATTTTTGTTTTACACACTTTCCAATAATTTTCGTCAATTATGGGCCCGTAAATATCAAGTGTGTAGGTATTAGACAATTGATTTACTGCATCAATAATTAAATGGAGATTTTTATTGGGATTGATTAATGATAAAAAAACAAGTTTTATTTTCCCTGACTGATCTGGAAAAGAGATAGAAGTTGAATGTCCAATAATTCGTGGAATATTAGAAGCCACATATACTTGTTGATCCTTGCCGAAAATCCTGAGAATATCCTTTTTTTCTTGATCATAGGTGGCGTGCCAGATTGATCTTTTATTTATGAGTAGTTTAAAAATGGCGAGAAATAGTTTTTTCTTTATACGCCCTCGTCTTAATCCCCATTCTTGAAGCATGCCACGAGGTGATATTATTGTCTTAATCCCTTTTATTCTTCCACAGAGGAAGCCAAAAAAGGAAGTATGCCAGTGAAAAATTCCATTGATCAAAATCAAGTCGGGTTTAACCTTGCTAATTAGCCGAAAGAGTAAAGTGGGCGAGATCGCTGAAGTGAAATAAATGTTTTCACTGTTTGGTCCCTTGCTCCATGCATCAGACTCAAATTGGTGAATAGGCGCTTCACCATTCATATCCTTATTCAAAGAGACTAAATAAAAATCAGATTGATCTTTAAAATTAGCTACTAGGTTAAATAATGATTGAACAGGGCCACCTGCCCGAAAGAGAGGCCAATAATAGGGATATAGTAAGAATATCTTTTTCCTCATAATTTGGTATCATGAACCACTCGGCTTGGCCAGAACTGTCTATGTAGAAAACTGATTGCTAAAAAAAGTAAATATCCTTTAACAAAGCTATTAAGCACTACATAAAAGTCATTATTCGCCCGAATAAGGTAACTAAACAAAAAAGGGATCCAGATAATGTTAATAGGATTGTTCAAAACATGTTTTTTTAGAAAAAGATAAAGGATTCTCGACACAATAGCACCAAATACAAACAAAGCAATGAATGATCCTGTCCTACCAAAATTTATATAAAAATCACCTAGCACTCCAATAGTCATAGCTGTAGTGTTGTGCAATTTATGACCTGTATACTTATAAAATTTATCCTGAGATCCAATCACTTTTTTTTCCGGAAAAAAGATGCGTGGCAAAAGTGTACCTTCAAGGTCTCCTTTGAAATCTTCCCCATCCGAAAAATTCACTTTTCGGGGCACCCATCTTAGTACTAAGCCTAAGTGCCATCCCTGATTTAAACGCCCCACTGTTCTAACAACACCTTCCGATTTTTCAAACGGATCATTCTCTCTCTTTTGTTTTTTTTCAGTAAGTTCCTTAAAAAGTCCAATGCCCGATTTTTGTTTACCTGTCCATGTTGCATTTCTATATTCCACCTTAACAGATTGAACCACAATTATCAACGGAATAGCCAACACTATAAACAAAGAACGGATTTTTAGCGCTAAGCCATACCTTAAAGACGCCACAAGAAAAAAATAGGTAGACCATACAAAGAAATCGATAAAGACTGCTCCTCTCAATGCCTCTGCTGCTAAACCAAAATAGACAATTGCTATCACAAAATAATTGCGTAGTGAAGGCGAAAACAAGAAACACATTGAGCCAATAAATTTTAGATAATAAGTAAAGGATACTATTGACTTTACCCCAGGCACACCTATGATGGAGAGGATATCAAAAAAATAGGAAATACCTAATAAGAGGTAACCTAGGGTGGTTGCCGTATTTCTATCAATTTTATTTAATACCGCACGAAGATCAACATCTTTATTAAAAATAAATACGCCACTGAAAAGAGATAGTAAAGCAGGAATCACATAATCAAAAAGTTGTTCTTGGGGAATGGGCATCTGCTTCCTAAGAACTGGGTATACATTGTAAATCAAATAAACTGAAAAAAAATACTGAGCAAAATAAACAAATAGAAAAAGGTAAAGTATCGGATATGACTTTCCCGCTTTCCAAACAAAAAGGAAATAGATGAGAATGAATGCAAGAAAAAGGAGTACTAAATCCATTATTAGTCTGGTATTTCAAGCTATATTAATAAGGATTTGTAGACATCCATATACTGATTAGCAATATCCCGCACGTCAAACCTTTTACAATTCTGAAGCCCATTCATAATCAGTCTCTCCCTGTATGGATAGTCTTCTATTACTTTTAAAATACCCTGATGAATCGAAATTACATCTAATGGATTCACCAAGTGAGCAGCATCACCAGCAACCTCAGGCATGGAAAGAATATTACTGGTAATCACCACCCGACCAACCGCATTGCCTTCTATAATTGGCATGCCGAATCCCTCGTAAGTTGATACAAAGGCAATGATATCAGCTTCTACATATTTATTAAATACTTCCTCATTTGATAAATTTTTTGAATTCGTGTACAGTATCTTATTTTTTGCGAGTTCCGCTAAAAGCTCTTCATTTAACTCGCCAATGATTTCAAGTTTGCAGGGAATGCCCTCTAGTGCTTTCACCAGACGGAATACATTTTTATTTGGCTTGGTGCCGATCTGCAAAATCTTTGGGAGTGTTTTGTTAAATAACTTTGGTTGGTGGACAAACCGTCCGGAAATAGGCACGTAAATCACCTGAATTTTTTCAGGCTTGATGTTTACGTATTTTAATAATTCCGCCTTTGATGACTTTGAGATAGTTGTTATAACTGCAGCTCGTTTTGCAGGTAACACCACCCAAAAGATTTTCAATAACCAGCGAACCAGTTTATTTGGGTTTCCCAAAAGTCCCAAGTCCAGAATAGTTAACACGGTATATTTTTTTCTTAAGAACAAAGCAATAAAATTAATATCTCCTGTAATATGGTTAATTCCCTTCTGACTGAATGTCGCCTCTAAACCTATGCACAACCTTTTAAACAGCCCATTACTATAATATCGAGCTTCCTTTATTTCCCAATCAAGTTCTGGCGGAAAGTGAGCCCTTATAAATCGAAATAAATTTTCTACGCTATAGTTGTAATTGGGGCGCGGTTTGCGATGAAAAAAAACAATCTTCATAACTGATTGCCCGAATTAGATTCCCATGTTAACAAAGTCGTTTCATCCATGATAAGTTGTTTAACCAGTAATTCAGGTGTTAAAGTATACGCCCACTGTAATTCCTTTTTTGCCTTTGAGTTATCGCCATAGATGATTTCTAGGTCCAGTGATCGAAGCAATGTATTATCAATTTTAACATACCGTTCCATATCTAAATGGAGTTGTTCAAAAACTAATTTAACAAGATTATGAAGGCTTATTGGGTTGCCCGAACAAATAAGATAATCATCTAATTCATCTTGTTGCATCATGCGCCACATGGCATCTACGTAAAAGGGAGCATAACCCCAATCTCGCACAATTGAGATATTCCCTAATGTAAGAATCTTTGCATCCCCACGCTGGATAAGTAGTGCTGTCCTAATAATTTTCTTAACAACAAAATGATTGGGCCTTAGCGCAGATTCATGATTGAACAAAATACCACAACAAGTCTGTAATTTAAAAGCTTCCCTATAATTTACTGTGAGCCAATGAGCAGATGCTTTTGAAATCCCATATGGGCTAGCAGGATGAAACAAAAATGATTCTTGGATAGGTAAACTGGCTTTACCTACATTGCCAAACATTTCACTACTAGACGCTTGGTAAAATCTAGTACTTGGAGATACCTTTCGAATAGACTCTAAGATGTTTAGAACACTAAGAGAATTGAATTCAAAGGTTTGAGTTGGCTCTCTAAACGAATTGCCTACTGAACTCAATGCTGCCAGATTATAAAATTCTGATACCTCGTGTTTTATCAATAGACCACTAATCTCCAGTTCGCTGAACAAATTGATTCTAACGAGTTGTATTTTTCTTTCTATTCCTAAGTAAATCAATCTTTGGATAGATGATTCCCTATGATCTGGCATGAGACCTATTATTTGATATCCTTTTTTCAAAAGGAGATCGGCCAGCAGAGTTCCATCTTGCCCAGTAATACCAGAAATGACCGCGGTTTTCATTGATTATAAGACCAGAGGCAAAGAAACTACATTTATTTTAATAATACATTTAAGAGTGGTGAAAGTGCGGTGTCGCAAAAATAGTCGGTAGACTTCAAAGGAAAGTTAGATGCGTTTAGCGCACTTTCTGGAGTAAAGACATCCAATCCATTGAAATCCAATGCCACTACTTGAGGGTAGGTTTCATCCGTACAATAGGACAAACTACCCACCATTACCGAAGGCAACCATACACTAAGACCGCAAGCCAAATACTCGAATAATTTGTTTGGTGCATTGTAAATGTAATTGGGGATGTGGCCTTTATAGAGAATGATACCTACATCGTATCGAATAAGAATTGAAGGAAGTTCATCATAATCGACACCTGGGTTTAGTTTAACCCAGGGACTTTCTAGCTGCTTAATAAACAAATCAACATCTTGAGTAAAATTATAAGAATATATATCCCAGATTACTTTCCCTTTTTGGTCCACAACCCATCTCGCAAAGGTTTCAGTGAACATAGTGGTAAGGCTTAAAGCACCTGCATAGACAACTTTTATAGGCATGCCCAGTATTGGTTTCGGAAACGCTTTCCAAGTTCGTGGTGGATAATTAGGTATAACATATAAGTTCTCTAATCTTATGGGGGAGATATCTTCCCGAAACATGTCCAATCTGAATTTGTTAGTATGGGAAATCCAAATCGAGCGATTATAAATGCGTTTTTCCAGTTTATGCAAGTAAAAAAGAACAGGCGAAGCTTTTTGGTATTCAATATTTGAAATGTACTCGTGATAATGGATTAGTAAACCAACACTTCTATTAAAAAAGGCCTTATAAATAAAAGGTGCTAGTGATGATAGTGTTTCAAAATAGAATAGTCTAATAGGCCGAAGTTTAATTATATTTATCAAACACCTAATATGGAATACAAAATAACAAAAATATCGTATGGCTTTACTTCTGTTAGTATCTGATCTCAATACCCGATTTATTGAAATGCTGGAAGATGGCGAGTTAAAGGTGATACTCACTTTGTCAGATAGCTTTGTTGTGAATACTGCGACCTTACATTTTTTATATTCTTTTAGAAAACCAATTAAGTTTTGTAGAGGAGGGTATAATTCTAAGGGAGAGTAATGAACTATTACAATATTTTTCATACTGAGGATGTTGCCACTTTTTTGATATTGTAAATGATACCCTCATAAGTCCAATCGAGAAGTATCTTATCAGTCTCTGCTATTGCTAAGCTTCTATCAAGTTCAGCAGCCTGTTCGATTAAACGTTGCAAAGTAACTTGATCTCCTGCCATAAAAACGTAACCATTGACTCCGTTTTTTACTAAATCATAAGAAGAACCTACTTTATCAGAAGCAATAACAGGAATCCCACATGAAAGAGCCTCTTGAACAGAAACACCCCAAGGTTCATTGTGAGAATCGTGAATAAATAGATTTGAGATGAAATATACTTCAGAAAGTAAGTTATATTCTACATATCCAGCGAAAGTAATTTCTGATATATTGTTCTTCTTTGCCAACTCTATCAATTGACTATGCATAGGGCCGTCTCCAACTATTAGCAAATGCAAATCCTTACGCTCAATTTTTGAAAAGGCCAATATTGTATCCACAGGTGCTTCTCGCAAATTATGCTTAGAAACACAGAGAATAATCAATTTATCAGATGGAACACAATACTTCTTTTTAAGTTGAGTCAAATTATTTTTATTTGAAAATATCTGATCCTTAAAAAAACGATCATTTGAAACATATCCGTACAAACTAATCTTTCTTTCATCAACTCCTTGTTTTATCACAAAGTCTTTACTCAATTTGCCTACAACGAAATAATATTCTACGAATAACTTTAACATTGAGTAGGTTAAAAATTTGGTTACCTTTTTAAGTTTACTTTGATTGTTGAAAGGAACGCTATCTAATCTTAATGAATTTCTCCTGCAATATATTCTTCCGAGTACTATGACCGTAGCTAAATAAATATTAAAATAACCATTAGTGATTATCAAATCGTATTTAGTATTTTTAATTTTTCCTAAAAGCCATCTTATTTTATTCCTTTTTGGTAATACAGCATATGTATATCCCTCTAGGCTATTCCCAATCCAACTGACTTTTCTTTGAAGTTCAGGATCATAAACATTCTGTAAATTATTTGTGCTTGTATAAATTACATCGATAAAATTTTTTCCCAATCTAAAGACAGGGACGTCAAATTGAGTTGGGTGATCAAGTACTATTAATACTTTCATCCTATTTTTCGCTTAAATAAATAAACATTTGAATCTACCTCAATCAACGTAAATCCCTCTCTTTCAATTAAACTAACAATTGTTTTTTCCTGATTCTGCTTATAAAGGTGTGGATGCAACTCGATTAGAACTATACGGACGGAATTAGGAAAATTAATTGGTGTTTGCGAGAGCACAATTTCACTCCCCTCAATATCAACGACCAATAAAGTTGGATTTATTTGATACCTGTCGATAATGGTCTTTAAGTCATATACCTCTGAATGATTCATTTTGTCACCGGTAATACTATCAGCGTTTATCGAAAAAGAAACCATGCCTCCCAAAGAACCACTTGACTCATCGAATCCTTCAATACGAATTCTATGATTTATCTCATAGACAGGAAATCCGAACCCTGTCAGGATGGTTACGTTCTTGGCTTTCCCAATCTCGACTTTCGAATAGTCTGTTATCTTCTTTGACGCTTCTATGGAAATTACTCTACCAGAATTACCCACCTTATGGGAAATTAATTTTGTTAGTATGCCAATAGAACCTCCCATTTCTATCACCTCATCACCCTCAAAAACATAATTGGAAATCATCCTTCTTTCGCTGGCCTCGTATCCACCCTTCCTCAACAATAATTTGGTGCCAAAGGAATAAGGTGCGTCTCGTAAGGTGAAACTCACATTGTCAACAAGAATATACTTAGGCCAAATAAACTTAGGAACTAGCTTGTTTAAAATATACCTCCTCATCAGCCAAAAAAACTTTGTTGCTTTAGAGATTTTTCTAGATTGATTCATAATTTTTTCAAAGGTATTGAGTTACTATACTAATTAATGTTTTAGCTCTTTTCCTGTATGAATAGTCTTCACGCTCACATCTCAGAAAAGCATTCCTCTTTATTTGGGAGCTGAATTTGTGGTCTATTCTAATCTTCTCCATAATATCTTTCAATTCTTCCTCGCTTTTGTAATATAGGGCCTCTTTATTAGGTTCAAAAAACTTAGCTTGCTCTGAAGTATAGGCACTAATTAAGACTCCACCACAAGCCGGAACTTCAAATGTTCGCATATTGTGAGATTCCTCAGATAAATTTTGTTGACGCAAAATATTAATAACTCCTAAGGATCCTTCCGTTTTAATTTTCAATTCTTCTCCGTATAATTTCATATTTCTAAATGAGGACTGAATGTCTGTATTCCTTGTTTTTGTATTCCATTTGTTATCTCCATAGATTATCAGGTCTTTAGCATATACCGAGCTGAGGACACGAGCTCTTTCTCTATCGTAGGCGCCTACAAATAAAAAGGAATTCAGCTTAACAGAATTAAAATTATTCAAAGCGAGAAGGGAGCGATAGCCAAAAGGTATGAAAAAGGCTTCAACTCCAAATGTATTCTTAAGTTTGTCAACTATGTTTTGAGAATAGCTAAAATGTAAATCATAAAGAGGAATACTATTTTTTACAAATGAATTTCCGCTACCTCTTGTATAATACACAAACGGGTGATCGGGATTATAGTTCCCAATTAATTTAGTTTTGGTTTTTAAATAAGTTACCGTTGCTGGGAATAGGGTAGAGCCCTTGAAAATAAGGATCAAATCGAAAAACTTTTCTTTTACATAAAGACTAAGTCTGTGATTTATATCCTGAATAAGGATAGATGGAATAATAAAATTAACAACTTTGTTTATGAGAGATCTCGAGATCAATTCATTATAGCTCTCATTAATATCAAATTTATTTACAAGATGACCAGATTCTTCAAATCCTTCAACGTAATAATTCTCTAATGCACCAATACCGAAAGATCCCAGTACGAGAATCTTAATTCTTAATGAGCTCATCTTATTTTTTAACAAATACTTTATTTTTCAAATAGTGTTTAACAAGAAAAAAAGGAAGATACGATAATCCCTCTGGTGTTAATGTGTTCCAAGATCTTGTGCGAATGATTAGATTGATTTAGGGAACACAAATCTAAGTAAGGTGATAAAACATCAACTGTTTGAATTTGATTACTCACTCTCAGAAACAACTCTATTGAGAGGGAAATAAGTACTTTTTGAATATTGCCATTCAGAGAAGTATGTGTGTTAATCCAACCAATGGGCCTTACCGATCCACATACTAGATTTAGCTTCATATAAAGCGAATTAATAACATAAAAAATATTTACAAAAAGTATTGGATGCAGTGTGGATCAAATATGAGTATTCTATCCTTCATTGATTAATTTTTCAATTCTACTAAGCTGATTCTTATATGTGTACTCAATGGCAAAATTTCTTCTTGCATTCATTTTTTCAATCGAATTAAACTTTTCAAGATCATTTACTAAAATCGAAAATAGCTCTTTCATAGGATTGTTTCCTTGATGTGGAGGCATTATAAGTAAGTCACTCTTCTGATAGTATGAAATATGGCTTGACAATATAGCTTTTCCTGTGCTCAAATATTCTAATATCTTATGTGAATTCTCTCCATGGTAGTTTACATTATCAGGCTTATAGCATAAAAGGAAAGCGTCCATTTTTTCATATATCAAAACCAAATCATCGGAATGAAGAATTCCATGCAAGATAACATTACGAGATTCTTTTAAAAAAACATTCCATGATAAATGGACTTGATTCTTTGTGTCAAAAACAAGGCTTCCAAAAAAATGAAACTCAATAAAGGGATATTCTGAAATCAATACTTTGAGCAACTCGATATCAAGGTATTTCAAAAAAATATTCCCAGCATAGCCCACACGTATTTTATCTCTTTTATACCATTTTAAATTGTTGGCCAATGCCATTTTTGCATTAATCTCAAATTTTTCAGAAAGCCCATGGTTAATAAAATGACAAACTCCTTTCGGGAATTTTTCAGCAATATTAGTAGAGACCGAAAGTACTAACCCTGCTCCTCTTGATGTTGGAGTTAGGTCATTATAGTCGTCAACGGGAAAGAAAATTTTACATTTTGCATTGATGAATGATACAGAGTCGTATTGATTATAGCAGCCAAAATCAAAACAAATATCGGCTTTTATAGAATTTGATGATAACGCACGCGGCAATAAAAGTTTTATTAAAGCTTTATAAAGAAGTGGCAATTTGAATTGAAACCAATACAAAGCAGGTATTGAGTAGTCTAGCACCCAAAGCCTAGGCTCAACTTCCTTTGTATTTGAGAATATACTTAAGCTGCGTGAAGGGGCAGGTACGAAATAAACATCATTACTTTTAGCCAACTCTTTTGCGTAGTGATGCTTAGAAATATGCAGAGACTCCCAAGGTTGGGGGGACAATATCAAGATGGTTTTATTTTTAAAGTAAGTAGACATTTAAATTTTTAGCAACTATACTATCTAGCACTAAAAACCTTGCGCAACTTCTGTGTCTTTTGTAGAAGGCGCATGTAGTTTTGTTTCAATACCGAATCGGTTTTAAATTCTGAATGCTTGCGAGGAGAAGCTTGGATAATGCTCTCAAACTGATGGGTAGTCAAGGTAAATTTCTTAATTACATAATCAATATCTTGTCTTAGCTCTTCTGGATTATATAAAGGTAGTTCTAATTCCTTCAATGCCTCTTCTTTTGATATCTGTCCTGAACAAATTAAAGTGGATAGATGCGCTTTGCGCTTATCTATTTTAAATTTCCGTGGCAGTATGTAAGCTTGATAGAATTTAGTGAACAACGATTCATAATGCTTCCCTCCATAATCTCTCCACTCAAGTTCCTTGGTTATAAATTCCTTTACGTCTTTCTTAATGTACGGCACATAATCCAATATAGAAATTGGTGTTAGCTTTAATACAGCAGAATAATAAACATGCTTTTTAAAATCCAAGTAAGGATAGGTACTTAATTTTACTTTACCATATTGACTATGAATATCTTTTAGGTTCGCAAAATCAGTTTTTCGGTAAATCCAACTGGGTGGCATTATATGCTCTGTAACTATATTAGTACCGCTAATAATAAATCCAATTGAATGCTGCTTTGCTAATTTGTACATGGTAGCAATAATGGCATGATCAGATACCACTTCAATATCTACCACAGACGCTTTTACATATGACAATTGAATATCCTTAAACTCCTGCCAGTTTACAACCAAGGTATAAAGATCAATGTTCAATTTGCTGATGATATTCTCTATATTTTTTACAGCCAATTCTGAATTCCAACCGTTGTCTAAATGAACGGCAAGCGGACGAAGACCTAATTTTTTTACCAAGTAAGCCACGTAAGTACTATCAACGCCACCACTCAAACCAATAAGGCAATCGTATTTTTTGCCCTGCCCTTTTTCTTTAATCGCATTGACCAGCTCAATTAGCTTAGCCTCTCCATGAGTACCTAGCAAAACATTTTTTTCTGCTTCCCGATAGTCATAGTAATAATTGCAAATCCCTTTCTCATCAAACGTAATATCTGGATCAGCAATGTTATCCATAACAGTAAGAGTACACTGCCTGTAAGCTGGGTCATCTTTGCTTAAAACCATTTTTGCTTTGTTATTTAACTTGTAAAAATAGCTTTTCTTTTAATTCTTTCTGAGTTGGATAGCTGATTAAAACAGCTCTATGCGGTAACTGAAAAACAAACATACTTCCCGCAGACACCGCTGAGGCCCCTGACTGCACGGCTTTTACAAAATCATCTACTTTGGCGGCACCCCCCACCGCCACCACGGGGATACCTACTGCGGAGGAGACTGATTTTATCAACTCGGTATCATATCCTCCAAACGTACCATCTCTTTCGATCGAATTGAGCAGTATCTCACCTGCCCCCGCTCTCTGAATTTGCCGTGCGTAGTCAATAGGATCGAGATTTGTATTCTTTGATCCATTGTGGATAAAAACCTTAAGCTTTCCCCAGATGGTTTTCTTTACATCTATGGAGACTACAATACTTTGGCTGCCCACGTAGGCCGCACTATCGCTAACAAGTTTCGGATTTTCAAATGCACTTGAGTTCAACACCACTTTCTCTACACCTGATGCTATCAATGCCTTGATCTCTTCTAATTTTGTGATGCCACCCCCATAGCCTAGCGGCATAAAAGCTTCACTTGCAATTTCCTTAATAGTTGAAATATTCGGGGCTTTTCTTTCAACCGTTGCGGAGATATCCAGTATCAGAATTTCATCTACCTCTTTTTCATTGAAAATTTTTACAGCATTGATTGGATCACCTACATATTTGTGGTCATTGAACTTTATTGATTTCACAAGCCCTCCATTTTGGATGAGTAAAGTGGGTATAACTCGGATTCGCTTCATCAATAATTAGCTGCAAAATTACCTAATAATTTCATTCCAAATTTATGGCTCTTTTCTGGGTGAAACTGAACTCCCAGAATGTTGCCACGCTCTACACCTGCCACAAACCTATAACCATACTCCGCGTAAACCAACGCATCGGTTTCATCTTGAAGTTGAGCATGATAGGAATGAACGAAATAGAACCGAGGTTCTTCGTGCATGGTATCAAAGAGTTTTGATGGCTTACTCAAAGTAACATCCGTCCAGCCCATGTGTGGTATTTTTGTGCCCAAAGGAAGTTGAGTCTGTGAAAATTTCACGATATTACCCTTTATCCAACCTAACCCTGGAAGTTTCCCTTCTTCACTTTCTTCCAAAAGCAATTGATGCCCTACGCAAACCCCCAACACAGGAATTTTTTCCCGCAAAACCCTTCTATTCAATGGTTCAAGCAGCCCAGATTGCTGCAATTTTTCTGCACACGTATCAAAAGCACCCACACCTGGAAGTATCAACTTGCTGGCCGCCTCAATATCATTTTTCTCAGCACTGATCAATGAGGGCACACCAATTTTTTTTAGCATGTTTTGCATAGATGCTAAGTTTCCCACCCCGTAGTCAACAATGGTCAACATCTTAGTCGATTTTCATTTTAAATATTTCGCAAAACCTACTGAATGCCATTGCCCGAAAATAGACTGGCTGGTAACCCAGTTCACCCTTTACAAATCGATCAAATCGACTTAAAATAGCAGGGGAAAAAATACTTGAAGATCTGATCATGTTTTCTAAGTCGCGCCTTACCATCTCTTTGTTTTGAATTACCCAACTAGGGTCTGGAGCTACAAAACCCATCTTATCAGTTCTATTTCTAATCACTTCTGGCAATTCTGTTATCGCATCGCGCAGCACTGCTTTTGTATAGCCATTCTTGATTTTGTAAGTAGAGGGTAAACCAATACAGTACTCCACCAACCGATGATCTAAGAATGGCAGCCTGGACTCGATGGAAAACATCATGGAATTTCGATCTTCCGAATGAAGTTGGTATGGAATGCTGGAATGTTGAATTTCCTCTATGCTCAACGATCGTATGGAATCTTCACTAAAATTTACCAAAGAGGATTTTGCAATCATACGCCACCTTTCAGTGAGCCAAGGATAGTCACTCCTACCTATCGCCCGCTTCAGCAAACCAATTAATCGTCCTTTATATGCAGTACGAACAAATGAGCTTACCTCTTGCACTAAACTAGTTTTTCTTTGATATGCTCTGTATTTTAATAAGCCAATGACCGTGCCCAACCGAAAAGTTTTAAGCAATTCTTTGATCCTTGCAATAAAAAATTCTCCGTACCCGCACAAATACTCATCCGCCCCTTGCCCATCTTGCATCACAATCATGTTTTGCTCTCTGGCAGTTTGAAATACTTTGAACTCAGAATAATGAGATGCCCCACCGAAAGGTTGATCTTGGTGGTAAATCATTTTATCAAGATGACCTGCATCTAACAAATGATTAAGGTCAGGGAATACTTTTACTGCACGAAATCCAGTTTGCTTAGTAATCTCGTCACTGAACTTTTGTTCATCGTACCGTTTATCTGTGTAACACGAAGTGATGGTGGCAAAATCTTCGCTGCTCATTTTTTGGCTGTGCGTGATGCTGACAATAGAAGAACTATCAATACCCCCCGAAAGGCAACTGCCCACACTTACATCCGATCGCATGCGGATGCGCACACTCTCAATAAATAATGCGCGGACTTTATTTACTGCATCCATGTACGTATCATGGATAGGCACAGAAGCTTTGGCTAGGCTGTACCATTGGTTTATATCCGATTGATGCGTGGTAAGGTTATAACGTAAATAATGCCCTGGCCTTAATTCATGCACGCCCTCAAAAAATGTTTCATTTGAATAATTCAACCACCCGCGAACCAAAAAATTGACAGCTATTGCTTTGTTCAGTACTGGTTGAAATTCCGGCACAGCCGTGAACTGCTTTATTTCAGAACCCGCTAAAAAATAATTTGCGGTTTTACTAAAATAAAGCGGTTTGATCCCAAAGTGATCGCGACTTAATATGATTTCGTTTTTTGTTGAATCATGAATAGCGAATGCCCACATGCCATTGAATTTGGCAAAAGCATCAGTGCCCCATTGCTGATAGGCTGCCAAAATAACTTCAGTATCTGTTGCCGACTTAAACGTATGACCAAGTGCAGTCAGTTCTTCACGTAATTCTATGTAATTATAGATTTCACCATTATAGGTAATACGAAGATTTTGCCGCTGCATCGGTTGATGGCCAGCAGGGCTTAAATCTAGAATAGAAAGTCTACGATGTCCAAACGCAAAATTAATTCCATGATAAAACCCTGAGTGATCTGGGCCGCGATGAGCTACTTTGTCGTTAACTGATACTATTAACTCGCGATCAATCGATTTATCCGTTAAGTTAACTATAAGACTAATTCCGCACATAGGTTATAAGTTGAACATTTCATAAAACGCTACAATGCCTTAAACCAACTTAATCAAAAGTGGGTTTGGCAGCCTACTTATTTTAATCTGGCACATAACGCGTAATTAATGAATGTAAAAGGAGCAATCCTATCACGAATAAAGAACGATATAAAACGGAGTAAGCGAGAACCTTTTAAAATGGAATTCTGCCCCTCGATGCTTATTATTTCAAAGCCTAAATTTGAGAAAATATCAAAAATTGACCTCTTGGTGAAAAATCTCAAATGAGTTTTGTCTAAAATCCCACTCGACTGGTATTTCCAGTGACCATTAAATACCAAATCTTTAACAACACTATAGCATTGAACGTTTGGTATGGAAGCAATGATGCAACCATTTGGTGTCAATAAGGTTTTGCAACGAGTTAGAGACTCCCAGGGATCAATCAAATGTTCCAATACATCATTAAAAATTATAGCATCAAACTTCTTATTCGAAAAGTCTAAGTCCTTGTGAAAATAATCATAAAAAACCTTATCTAGATGTTTAGATGCTTCCGTTGCAGCTTCCGTTGGCTCTATCCCCCAAACCTCACATTTTAAATTCTCCTTGAGAATTTTTCCGAATCCACCTGAGGAACAACCAATATCCAATACGGTTTTTACACCTTTCGGAACAAAGGGAAGCATCTCCATTCTCTCTTGGGAATAATAATCATCTTTCTTTACACGATAAAGTTCTTTACTAAAGCTCATATATAGTATTTATTAAAAGTCCATATCTAGTTAATCTTTTGCGGGCGTCAAGACAAATTCTATCTGGCAATATATCAGCCATTCATATAAAGGCACTAGCCCCTTTTTCTATGTAAGAAGAATATTTTTTATGAATATTGTAAAAGACAGGAATAAGAAACCACGAGAATAGCAACCTAGGAAATATCTTGATAACTAAATGAATTTGTCTATTGGCTCTGTAAATACTTACTGTGGACTCTATCACTAAATTAAGTTTCCTAAGAAAATATGAAAAATAGGCTAGTAGGAAATAATTACCAAATGGAATCTGATGGTTAATGTTTTCAAGGCTTTTACATCTATTAAACCACAGGGGTTCTTTGCTAGCAACATGGCTATAATTACCTAGCGCAAGTGAATAGCAGAGTGCTGGATAGATATTATCGTAAGCGCATTTACTATTGATACCGAGCCAAACAGGAAATCGAATCCCTTGTATCTTTTCCTTGACAAATAACCCATATCCGAATGCATCATTCGTTTTTTTTATAAAACTAGTAAGTCTATTAAATGCATTACTTCCTGAAAAATCAATATTAATAGGGTGCGAAATAAGATTATCTTTTTCATCAATTAATGCATACGTTCCGAAAGCAACTACACTATCTATATTACACTTTAAACATTTTACATGAAGTTTCATGAAATCGGTGGCCCAAATATCATCATTGGCGGCCCACATAAAATATTTACCTTTCGCGTTTTCCAATAAAAACTTCATATTTCTTGATATGCCCAAATTTCTTTCTTGTCTAATATAAGTAATTCTGCTATCTGATGCCGCAAATTCTTTGCAAATATTCGAGCTTCCATCTGTTGATTTATCATCCGAAATAATTAGCTCAAAATCTTTAAAACTTTGTGCTAAAATGCTAGTTAAAGCAGAGTGTAAGAATTTCTCATCATTATATACTGGCATTCCAATCGAAACAGTAACATCTCTATTGAATTGTTCTCCATCATCGGTAATATAACTGGTTAAATGACTCATCTTTGATTCAATTCTACGAAGTGTAAATTCACATATTTTCTCAAGTTAAAAGTCTCTGTATTAGAAGAATACATGAATTTTCAAAAGGTCAAGTAAGCCAAGAGAATCTGTCTTTTTTATGCGGGATGCCTCATTGAATTTCATTTTGATCAACAGTTTAATAATTATCCCAATCTGAGATTTCGCCATGGCCGCAATTATCTTCCTTTTTATATTCAAATTTAGAGGACAGTCTTCACGCAAAAGAAAAGTTCTTCTTAGTAGAATGTATTGATAGCTCATTGATGGCATATTTTCTTTTGCCTTGCTAAGTTCTGATCCTTCATGTGCCCTAGCCCAGCCTATCCCTGCAGGCATCACTAAGACTGAGTACTTGATCGATAATCTGTGCCACATCTCACAATCGCCAGTATACTTGACTGTTTTAAATCCGCCCTCTAATTCAAAAATTTCTCTTCTGATTATGCAAGAGGTTGGTGCCTTATCAAATAAATCCATTCGTTTTACATACACGGCATGATAAGTCTCTACAGGATTCAACGCGTACGGAAACATCCTATAGTCATCTTGCATCACTCCATCTAGCCCATATGCGACCTCAGAGAAACGTTCCATCATCTCTACCTGTACCTGCAGACCCCAATAATAAATAGCATCGTCACCATCTATGTATTTAATGTACTTACCCTTGGCATAAGATGCTACTCTATTCCTGTTTGGATAATCGCCTAGGTTCTTTTCATTCTTATAAAGTCGTATGCGATTATCTTTTGCTGCATAGCCATTGGCAATCATATAAGTACTATCTGGCGAGCAATCATCTACAATGATCAATTCAAAGTTTCTGTAGGTAGAGGCCAGCACGCTTTCTATAGCTTCACCAATGAATTTTTCTTGATTGTAGGCAGCCATTAAAATACTTACCAAGGGTTGCTCCATACTAGCTATTTATAGAAATTGGTTTTAATGCTTGGGGTATGACACCACAAATTTCAGTATGCTTCCTATCCAGTTCTTTGCGTCCCAGTTGATGAGCTTTCAAAAAAATGCGATGCGCCTGGCTTATCGCTTTATCTAATTTATAGTTATATACGAGCCATCTCCATTTATCTGGCCAATTGATTTTCTTTTCAAGAACCAGTGATTTCGTCATTCGCAGCAAGTTACTAAGTTGATGATGATGGATAATAGGTAAAAGGTCAAAAAAAATATAAAAGTGGTAAGAAACGGTAAAAGTTCTACGAAATACAGAATCAGCGGTTTCATAGTGATAATGCTTGACCTTCGCATTCGGGTTATAAACTATGCTATGGCCCGTAAGGATGGCGTCTTTTGCCCATAGCACATCCTCTGCAAAGGATACCGTTTGAAAAGGTATTGCCAGCAATACTTCTTTACGATACATTGCGTTTACATCATCCCAGCTACAAATCTCTCTTTTCTTTTCGGGGTCTAATGCCTCAAATTGATCTCTATTTTCAAAAAAGAATTTTCTTTTTACGGGTAGCGACTGTGGTCGCCACCATTCTACGGGGTTTTTGTTTAGGTCATGTGGTACGAGTTGTAAGCCACATACACCAGCCACATTTGCATCGTCAAACCCATCGAGTAATTGTGTGAGCCAATTTTCGTCCGTAGGTTCGGCATCCTGCACGGTCATCACTACAAACTTTCCTTTCGCAGCTTTTACTCCCACATTTCGTGTTTGCCCATGATTGAACTCATGCGGGTCAATTGAAATGATTTGAACAGGAAACCTTTGAAGTATGGATATAGACTGATCGGTAGAGCCAGAATCAATAGCGATCACCTCCGCCTTGTTTATTAATGTCTGCGCAAAAATAGAATTCATGGTTTTTTCCAACCAGGGCTCGCCATTTTTAACTGGCACAACAATAGAAATGAGTGGCACCTGTTCAAGCATTTCCCATGACTTCTTTTGTTGCTTCCAAATACTTAAGCCCCCAACGCTGGCATGGCTCTAAATGATTACCCTCGGCCCATTCATTCCATGCGTTGATAAAAATAAACTTATTTTCTGCGGTACTTTTCTTATACTCTTCTGCAATATGATAAAGCCATCTCTTGTACGTCTCTGGCCTTGAGTCTTTAAAAATGGTAGCTCCGCTTAATCGCCTGGCAGAATTATCCCACATAGGGGTAATACCTGGATACCTATTTAATATCAGTTTCCGCTCCATCATTTTCTGAGCGTACTGCTCATAACTGTAAATAGTATTAGTAAGAGTAACCGATTTGTAAATACCCAATTTATTTAACCCTCTATGTAAAAGCGAAGGACTTAATCGCGGAGATACAGCTCCAATATCTGGCTGAAATTCGATAGAGCAATCAAATCCAATTTTTTCCATATTCGGATCCGTCCATTGCTGATGCATGTAGCCGATATAGATTTCACCAATCCCAAACTTTAAAGCTGCGCTTCTCCAAATTTCAATTGTTCTACTAATATGAGGAATAAGCTCTGCCTGATAGATTACAAAAAAGGGCTTGCCATTAACTCTTATATAACGTTGATCTGAAAAAAAATACTGGCACAAAAATCGAATATGGTCTTCGTCATCTTGCTCGCTATAATCTTGCTTTATAAGAATTTCTTGATCCATACCATCCCAACGCCTGGTCCAATTTTCGTTGGCCCAACAAAGCATAAAGGGAAAATCGGGAGTCTTGGTTTTGAGCATATCGTCCAGTGGACGGTGCAACAATCGTTTACCATTAAACCAGTAGTGGTAATAGCAAAAGCCCGAAATACCATAAGCCGTAGCAAGTTCTGCCTGCGCTATGCGCGCTTCTTCTAAGCGTAAATCATAAAAGCCAAGATCTGCGGGAAGGTGTGGCTGATAGTGGCCGTTAAATCTAGGCGTTGCCTTTGCTACATTCGTCCATTCTGTAAATCCCTTTCCCCACCAAGTATCATTTTCAGGAAAAGGATGAAATTGGGGAAGGTGAATAGCGATCGCTTTCATTAAACAATTTATATTCGGCAAATTACTCCGATTTCTTCAATTCTAGATGAATTTGATCTAATAAGGTTGGTGAAGACAATACCATTAAGCTGCTCTTAAACATCAAACTTATTGAGCGCTGCAATAATTAACTTGCAGTTTTGTTGTGATAAACCTGGCCACATCGGCAGACTCAATGTAGTGTCTGCCAACTCCTCCGTTATTGGAAAATCGCCTAGGTGAAAACCCAAATCCGAATAGGCTTCTTGTAAATGCGGAGGCACTGGATAATGAATGGCCGTCTCAATGTCATTCTCTACTAAATACTGTCGCAGTCCGTCACGATGCCTAGTATTGATGGTGAACAGATGCCAAACATGTCCATCTGTTGCAATACAGGTTGGCAATTTGATATGCGGATTTTTAACTCGCGCCAAGTAACTATCAGCAATTTCTCTTCTCATTAGGTTATCCGCATCCAATACTTTTAATTTCTCTAACAAAAAACTTGCTTGCATTTCATCTAACCTACTATTAACACCCTTGTACTTATTTTGATGCTTAACCTCTGAGCCGTAATTGCGCCAAGCTATAATGATTTGAGCCAGGCGATCATCATTGGTGGTAATAGCACCACCATCGCCTAATGCCCCCAAATTTTTTGTGGGATAAAAACTAAAACCACTGGCATGGCCAAGATTGCCGCTTCGCTTTCCATTATATAAAGCACCGTGCGATTGAGCTGAATCTTCAATAACTAGAAGACCATGCTTCGAAGCCACTCGATTTATTTCATCCATCGCACAAATTTGTCCATACAAGTGCACTGCTAAAATTACTTTTGACTTAGATGTAATTTTATCTTCTAATCGGGCAGTATCTAGTAAATACGTCTTGCTATTTGGTTCAACAAAAACTGGATATAGTCCAGCTTTTGATATGGCTAGTACAGAAGCAATGTAAGTATTGGCTGGCACCAGCACTTCATCGCCACTTTTCAATACCCCCATTTCTTTATAAGCCTCAAAAATTAAAACAAGTGCGTCAAGGCCGTTGGCAACACCTATGCAATAACTCGTGCCACAGTAGTCAGCAAAAGCTTTCTCAAATTCAACAACTTTATCTCCTAAAATAAACCAGCCAGTGTCAAGAATATTCTGTAGGCATTCTTGAAATGCATCGTTATGCCTATTGTTAATTGATTGGATATTTGAAAATGGAATCATTTTTTTTCAGTGCCACTTTAAGGGAGCTAACTTTAATCTTTTAAATGTATTTGAAGGAGAACGTTAGAAAATTGTTGCAATATCAATTCTTCATCTTGGTGAAGTGTAATTAACTTATGCGAAGCATTCTCACCATCGCTTGCCAATAGTATTCTATTAGAGTAATACTCAATTACAGCAGTTGCCATCGAATCAATAGAAAGATAGGGAACAATCTTGCCTGCATTTTTCTCCACAAACTCCACAGCTCCTCCAGCACCATCGAAACAAACTGTTGGCACACCGCAAGCAGCTGCTTCCAATACCACTAAAGGATAAGGGTCCTCTCTTGACGGGAGTAAAAAGAGATGTAGCGTTTCATAAAAAGTTTGAACATCCCTTGAAGACTCTAACAACTCTATATGTGCCTCAAGACCTAATTTATGAATATCATACAAAGCCTTTATATGTGACTCTGAGCCTACTTGAATGCCTTTCCATTTAAAAATAATGGTGGCATCAGGAAGTTGCGAAACTACTTTTTTTGCTATCAACAAAAAAATATCAAAGCCCTTGCGCCAATCAGTAGTACCGCAGCCGCCAACTACAAATTTTTCTTTATTTTTGGGTGTATTTCTTGTAAGAATGGCGGGAGGAATAAAATAATTTAAAATCAAAATCTTTTGTGGAGATATATTATATTTTGCTATCAGGAATTTCCTTACGGTGACACAGGGTACTAGAAACAAGTCAGAAAATGCTAATGTATGATCAATATGAGATGGAGTTGTGAAAACTTGCGAAGCCACCTCCAACTCATGTACATACGTAACTATTTTTGCGCTTGTGTTATTCTTTATCAAGGTCAGAATATCGCCATTAGTAATTGTGTTGTTAAAGATAACCTCCACCTCTGAAAGATACGTGCTGATGTCATTTAAAGATTGCTTTTTAAAAAGGGCTACTAACCTTCCTAAACGAGAATGGTTGCGCTTTTTGTAAATGGTTGATGATTTTCCTGAAAGTTCAGCAAACTCTTTCAACAACGGACCTTCTGGATTTTTAACCAAGGTATTGATTGAGTAACCCTTTTGCTTTAATAACCTGATTAAATTTAACAGTAAAATTGGTGCACCGGTATGGTAGGCATCGTGTGATATAAAAAGAATCTTACTCATTTCTTTTATTTAAACAGAGATGATAGTGATCTTTTACACATACTAAGAATTTTCCTAAGCTCCGCCCACAATTTAAACAAATATGGACTTTTACTTTGCCTCACCTTCATTCTATAATACTCAACATTCTTGATCGCTTTTTCTTGTGCCGCGCTTACCAGTTTATTATTGAATTCGTTCGTTTGTTTAATTACCTCCCAAAATTGCACATGTTGTACATATGCTTTTGCCAACCCTTCATTTGTTGAGGTTAGCTTCCCATGGATACTGGATTGATTTATCCGATATACACCCATCACTTCATCTATAAAACCAATATCACCTCTTTTTGCGTTGATCAAATGAAGACCATAATCAGCAAAATACAACTGATAGAACCAAGACGGAAGAGGAACATCAAAATTTTTAAAGACGCAGCTTAGTGTTGGAATAAAATTACTACCCTCTAGCAAGTCCGCAAATCCAAGAATTGCGTTCATGGGACCATCTGGTATTATTCTCTCACCTGGAGAACCTTCATGCCGTTCAATTGCTCTATGAAAACAAATACTTAACGAAGAATTAGCCTCCAATAAATCTACTTGCTTTTGAAGTTTAAAAGGATCCGTCCAATAATCATCGCCCTCTAAAAGCGCTATATATTTCGCTCCCGTTTTTTTACACTCTTCAAAATTGTCTCTTGAATTTTTTTTTATGTCATTCTTTGCGTTACATAGGAGAATGATTTTATCGGGATATTTCTTGGCGTATTCAACACAAATATTTTTTGTATTATCAGTTGAACAATCCTCTCCAATGACAATTTTATACTCAAAATTTGTCACCTGCTCCAAAACGCTTGCGAGGGCCTGAGCAATGTATCTCTCGTGATTGTATGTTAGTATTCGAACTGCAACTAGTGGTCTCATAATTCTAACGTGTCAATTGCACACGCTATACCATTTTGACCAAAATTATTTCCATTATAAAACAAAAGCAATTTACCTCCAATTGAAATAACATTTGGATATGCTTGCATGTGATTGTCAAATAATTCAGGGCCGGGATTAATTCCACTTTTCTCATCATCGCGACTCCATTCCGTAGGCTTTGTAATATTTCCGTCAGCATATCCGATACGATAACTATCAATCCCGTCTCGAAAATCCCGACTTCCGCGATAAATAAACCACATCTTCAAACTATCTCCGGATTTCAAGATCGTTGCTCGAGCAACACACTCTTCACGATTGCTTTGATCAATCGCGATTTCGTTGTCACGAATCCAGATAATTCCATCCTTCGATTTTGCGTACTTGATATTGTACACAGGCTCCACACGTTTGTCAATTGGAATCCAGCCTGTTCCAGAGGTGTACCACATATGCCAATTATTATTTTCAATAATTATACAAGGACTAATTGTAAAATATGGATCAAGTATTGATCTATCCATTACGGGACCTTCAAACTTCTTGGTAAATGACTTCCCTCCATCTGAACTTACTGCAAGGCCTATTGAATTACTCCACGGCACTGTATTCCTTACGTTGTATCCATTATAATATAGATAAATCAGCCCTTTGTGTTTTACCACGCAGGTTCCAACTGTTCCGCAATCATCAAATGTTCCAACAGCTCCAACCTCAAGTAATGGCGAATCATGTATATATATTATTTTCCGCGGGTCAACTTTATCGACATCAAAAAAACTAATTCGACTCCTTCCGTCTTGATGTCTTCCTGTGTAGTATATACGAATAACGTTTTCCAGCTCTAAAGCCAACGGCATCATTGTATGACTCTTTAACCATTCAGGTTTATTTTTGGCGACATCAAATACAAGCCCTAATTTTTTCCAGATCATTTTTTTTTATAAGTTAATTATAATTGAATTCCCATTGCCCAAAAGTCACAATTCCACCAGTGGTTTTTGTGAACTCCTTCCAGCTTCATGCCTTGTTTAACGTAAAAATCAATAGTTAGCTCATCAGGAACGGTCAGCTTCACCTTATGTGCGCCTTTCTCTTTATATATGCGGCATGCTTCTCTAAAGAGTATACTTCCCACGCCTTTCTTTTGCTTGTGGTTATTAACCAATAACCAGATAATAGTTCCCACTCCGCCCTCTACCGGGGTTCCAAGCACAACTCCTTCAAGCTTATCTTGCTCTCTTGCTTCAATAAATACCCAGCTATCCACACAACTTTTCATCCTGTCAATGGTCCATTGATTGATATAATGCTGAATCGCTGCTTCTGGTAACTTAATGGTTGTCACAATCAAGTCATTCAGTGCATCTAGATACTTTTCTGCTTCTGCTGAGGAGATGCCTATAATTTCCATAACTATTTTTTTAGATGCACGGTGTATTCAAACAATCCGTAGTCCATCATGATGGTGATTTTTCGGGAACAGTTTTTAACCATAAACGAAACGACATCATCCAGCTCCCAGTGAAACAAGTCATCGCGCTTCCAGTCCACATGCGAACTCATAACATTAAAAGAAATTCCTTTGCTACAACTCCTGAAAGCGCTCGTAATTATCTGCTGGGCAAAGTCTTTCATTTGAGCTTGTGACATATCCTGTTTCTCAGTAAGCAGTCCATTCATAATGATGTAATCAAATTGATTCTCATGGTAAGGCTTAAGCAATATATCCCTCACTTCAAACGGTAAGCTCGTGTGCTGTTCCTTGGCAAACTCAATCATTTTAGTTGAAATATCAACGCCTAAATAAGTGAACTTGTGCATCAATTGCCTATGCGTTAGGTGATCTACCAATAAGCCAACGCCACATCCCAAATCCAGTAACGATGATGATTGAGTAAAATCGATGACACTGGTTAGTACGTTGAATCGTTTCTCAAGATCGTCAGCATTCGGCCAATCCATTCCTTTTGCTGTTGGTCCATGTTCCGCTAGTCGTTTCTCATAATGTAATTGCAGTGATTTATAATATTCCATAACTATTTTTTCCAGTATGAAGGAAAATACGATGTGTCATTAGGGTCATTCCCGAATTGTTCGCAAAGTTTGTTGTATTGAAATACGTCAACGATCTTCTTAAATATCGGTATGGATACTTGCTTTCCTCCCATTCGTCTCTTGAATGCTTCCAACTGATCACCCTCCTGCGCTCCACCACCCAGGTTAAACATTTTAACTTGATTTGCTTTTAGTCGTTTTATTCCGTCCCATAACAAAAGCCTCGTTAGATTTCGACCCACCTCATCCGTAGCATTAATGAAATACTCGGCAACGGATTCCACATAATTGATCATTATAATAGCGTGTATGGTTCCATTAATTTTAGCTCCTAACACCATAGTATATTCATCAAATGCCAAATCCTTTAGAGTTGCCTCATTGAAATAATATGCATCTGTAGCGCCTACTCGGTTTAATGTGTTGTTATACAGTGATGGCAGGGCTTCCATGATCTCGCGCTTATCATCCGTTATGCTAATTGCGCTATCCTTTATTATTTTTTTTAGGTCATACTTATGTCCACTACCCAATCCCTGCCATAGTTCTTCTTCGCTTCGGGTTAAATCCAGCACGAATGATGTGCGATGAGGTATTAATTCATTGTACTCAGAACCTATAACGGGATGAGCCATTAAGTAGGCGGTGATAATATTGTGTTGAAGTAACCATGATTCGAATGCTTTCGTGATCCATTCATGTTGATTGCCCCAGAACAATATTCCTCCGAATCCATACGGTGAATAGATATCGTAATTAGAATTGTCTTTGCTTCTCTTGCAATAAATTGCAATAAGCCCTGAATCATTCGTGTGAATACGGAGCATCTCAATGGGTACGCTTTGCGATTTCTGTAATGCGTTACAATAGTTCCACGACTGATAGGTTGTATGCGGTGTGGCAAACACCGCATCTTCCCACTCTGTTTTTTCCTGTAGACTAAAAGACCGTATCTCCACCGGAAGTTTATGAAAACATTCTTTTTCTCGATTTATCGTAGTACTCCTCGTAAGATGATGGAGGCTGACTATAAAAGCCCAATTTTTGTAGGACCGCTTCTGAAGCGTTTGACAGATCCAGGTTTTCAAGAAGTCTTGGTGTATCTATATATTGCTTCATCCAGGGCCTGCATATATTCACCGTAAGTGCATGCCTCCAGCCATCAGAGTTGTTGCTTCCACCGGCATGCCACATTCTTGTATTAAAAAAAAAGCAGGACCCCGATTTTATGGTCAGTCTCTTTGCTTTTTTATAGAACTCATCATCACTCGGCATTACTTCACTCTTATGGCTGCCTTCAAGATAAAATGTTGCACCATTGTCAACCGTGAAATCTACAAGGGGTAATAAAACACCCATTCGAAGTATATAATCTTCAAGGAAAATAGGACAGTCGACATGAACGTGACTGGAATCGTTGCCCATCTTTGGAGGCATGGATGAAGAGGTGTACGAATAAATGATACAATTCTCACCCAATACCCAGTTCATAGGATCGGTAATTTTTTTGTTGTCGAATATTTCAAGGAATGCGCCACCGTATTTAGCGTTGGATAAAACATATCCGTAAAATTTATAATCTTTTGTGCCTACAAATTCCAGTTCTTTTTCAAGCGCAATTTCCAGCTGCGCACTCGCCCGTTTTATGTAGTCCTGGTCAATCACATTATCCATGATCACATATCCTTTTTCCTGAAATTCTTTCAGGAAGGTTTCCTTCGTGTAGGTATTCATAAATCGAGAATTTTAAATTTTGAATTTAGTATATTTTTTTAGATTAATCCAGATCATACTCTATAAGCATCCTCTTAAGGTCTTCATTATTATTAAACATGAGAACATCAATAATAGACAGATACGGTATAAAAGTTGTATCTGAATACTGACGATATGCAACGTTTCTTGTCTGTATAAATTTGAGATGTATACCCTTTCGCAAGAACTCCTCCTGCTGATACAAACTCCTCCCATTCGTTGGATTGATGTACATACCAGCCTTTTCCAAATCACAAATATCTAGGATTCGATTCTGGCCTTTTAGTTCTTGATTTGCGTAAATCGTACTGGTGGGTATAACGGTTGTTGCGATTCTCATATACTGGCACAACCGGACAATCGAGTTGTGAATGAACGCTGACAAGTTATTTTTATCGAACGATAAAATTGACTCAACAACCGGATACACCTCACTATACATTGACGCATTCTTGTATGTCATTGTCAGGGTTTTTAAAAGTTTTTCTTTCCAAACTTTTTCATCAGATACTTCTATCTCATTAATTTTTTTGTTCTGACTTGCTTCCTTTAAAGGAATGGTAAACATGTGTGCCTTACCATTCACAAGAATTTGATTTCGGTTAATCCAGCCTTTATTAATGTAATTAACATCGTCATATAACACAAACTTATCAACTGCCTGAATCAACTGAAAATAACCTATATAAGGGAAAAGGTAAGGTTGCATTATTCCAAGTTTCATACTAATAATTGCAGGCTCGAATTATGATTCGACAAACAAAATCAATTTCCTCACTTGACAAAGAATGATAGAGAGGCAAACAAATTACCCGTTGAACCAAAGCCTCACTCACGGGCAATGAATTCCCCTTGTAAATTTTAATAGTGTTTAAGCTAGGATAAAAGTATCTTCGGGGATATATCAAATTTCCTTCAAGTGCTTTGATTACTTTAAGAACCAGTTCCTCATTTTTTAGTATCAAAGGATAATAAGCATAATTGAATTCCACGTGAGGCTCTATGGTGAGCTGGGGAACTTCAAGAACCTTCAACCAATGAAAGTAACGTAAACATTGTTCTTTCCGCGATCGCAATATGTGGTTAATATATTTAAAGTTTACAAGACCCATAGCAGCGTGAAATTCGCTGTTCTTAGCGTTGATACCTACCTCGGCAAAATGATCCGCTGAATCATGATGACCGAAATTGCGCATGAATGACATTTTCTTTAAAAGCTCTGGGTCATTCGTAAAAACTGCGCCCCCTTCAATCGTATGAAACAGCTTTGTAGCATGAAAACTTGTGGTACATACATCACCATAAGCAAAGACAGATTTTCCCTTATACAAAGAGCCGAAGCAATGCGCCCCGTCATAAATTACTTTTAGGTTATGCTTTGTTGCAATTTGTTGTATCGCATCAATATCGCAGGGATTTCCATAAACATGAGTGGCAATAATGGCTGTGGTTTTTTCTGTTATGGCGCTCTCGATTTTCGTTGGATCAAGATTTAAACTACCTGGATCGATATCAACAAAGACTGGTTTACAACCCTCCCACACAATACTGCTGGTGGTCGCCACGTAGCTGAATGGAGTAGTAATTACCTCACCTTTTAATCCTAAAGCTTTAATCGCTATTTGAAGAGCAATCGTGCCATTATTAAGATAGAGCATGTGTGGCACCTTCAAATACTCTTTTAGTTTTAGCTCAAGCTCATTCACCAAAGGCCCATTGTTGGTAAGCCAATTACGTTGCCAGATTCCATCAATGAAATGATCGAACTCATCGCGAGGAGGTAAAAATGGTTTTGTTACGTTAATCATTCGTCTAAACAAATTTTCTTGAATCGATCACAGCATTTTTTCTGACAAAAACCAATTCTGCCAGCCATAAAACTTTTGTTTCAAAAGGTCGGTTAAGATCGGTAATATCGAACAGACGATAACCCTGCTCATCCATAAAATTGACCATCTTCAGAAAACTGTTATCAAATATTTTATTTACAACACCAACTTCGACCATAAATACTTCCGTCTTTCCAAAATAATCACTCGCTCCCTTTAGCACCCCAATATCAAGGCCCTCCGCATCAATTTTAATGATATCAGGAATAGGAAGAGTTGTAGATGGTAAAAACTCATTAAGCGTAACCACAGGGACCTCAACTTGCTCAAAACCAAGTTTCTTTGCTTCCTCTTCTGTGTATGCAAACGAGCAGCTATCATCGCGGTCTACAATGGTGAATTTAAAAGAGCCTTGTTTTTCTCCAGCCCCGACTCCATGAAACTGAATTTTGTTATTTTTCTCCAGTAAATCCTGAATATCTTTTTTCATCCATGCCTGGGGTTCAACTAAAGTATAATAAGCATTGGGAAAGTACTCAAGCACTTTTCGTGTCCATGTCCCGCGATTTGCTCCAATATCAACAATGTGCTCAGGTATAAAACCAATTGAACGAAGAGTTTGATAAAAATTATTTAAAAGTCCATTCTTGGTACCTTCATTTTCAATATTTGCGTCTCTTTGATTATACCCCAACCGAGTTGCCAATGGGTCGAAAATTTTTACCATTATCGCTTTTATTGATGACTTCATTGACGGCATAAATCGAATAGTTATTTGTGAGTTAGTTCCCAATTAAACAATGGCTTAATAAACCCTGGTTCTTTACCCATCCAGCTGCCTATGCCTCTTTCACCAAACTGAACATCGAATGAAATGATATCCTTTTCTTCAAAAACTGCAGTTTTTGCGTCTTCAATTAAGTAAGCGGTTAAATAATAAGTGCCAACATTTAAAAACCCTTTTGGAAAGGTGCATTTTAAATGATTAAGCCCGGTCTTGAGTCTTTGCTGCGAAGTTATATGCGAGAAAGTAAACAATGCTTCTCCTTCTTCGCCAGATAATACATAAGTAAAATGCAGCTTTTCCGCATCTTTTTTTATGTTAATAAATGTATGAACTTCTATAACCTGGTATTCATCTAATGTACTGTTGGAATCTTCGCCTACGGGGTTAAGGCTTATTTCATGCAAAGTAAAATAATCATTGTCGTGTGTTAATCCAAAGGATTTTTTATTCTGCGATTCTGACTCTCCCTTTAAGTAATATCCAACGGCTGCGGCAGTTTCTCCTTTAAATTTAACTTTGCCATTTTCTAACACCACAACATTAGTGCATAAGGTTTTAATAGCCGCCATATTATGGCTCACAAACAACACTGTTCTCCCTTCATTCACACTCACGTCCTTCATCTTGCCCAAGCACTTCTTTTGAAACTCTGCATCTCCCACGGCCAGCACCTCATCTACAATTAAAATCTCTGGCTCTAAGTGTGCCGCTACCGCAAAAGCTAACCTTACATACATACCACTACTATAGCGCTTCACTGGTGTATCAATATATTTTTCCACACCCGAGAAATCAACAATTTCGTCAAACTTACTAGTAATCTCTCTCTTGGTCATGCCAAGTATGGCCCCATTTAAAAAAATATTTTCTCGGCCGGTCAGCTCCGGGTGAAAGCCCGTGCCTACTTCCAGCAGGCTGGCTATCCTGCCTTTTGCTTTTACCGTGCCAGTAGTAGGCAGTGTGGTGCGGCTCAGTATTTTTAGGAGTGTGCTCTTGCCTGCTCCATTTCGGCCAATGATGCCCAATACCTCTCCCTGCTTTACATCAAAGGAAATGTCTTTTAGCGCCCACACATATTCGCTATTTCCTTTTTCTGTTCGATCGTTCTCTTCCCCAATTTTTAAGTAGGGGTCTTCTTTGCTCCTTATTTTATACCACCATCTATTGACATCATGAGCCAGAGAGCCCGTGCTTATTTGCCCCAGCCGATACTGCTTGCTTACGCCTTCCACCTTAATTACAGTGTTCCCCATGTTTTCCTAAACCGTATCCATAAAATCTTTCTCTACTCTATTAAAAATAACAATGCCCACAAACAAAACCACTATCATAAAAGTGACACTGTACATGAGCCCATTTGCGGTTACCGTGCCTGTGCCAAAAAGACAAAAACGAAATGCCTCTGTAATGGAAGTAAGTGGATTTAAATTTAACAGCCATTCATAACTTTTGCCTTTTATAAATGAATACGGATAGGCAATAGGTGTGGCATACATGCCTAGTTGAATAACAAAACCCAAAAGTAAGCTTAAGTCGCGGTACTTAGTAGTAAGTGAGGATATGATAATACCCAGGCCAAGGCTCATGCCCGCCATGGCAAAGATGAGCAAAGGTATAAGAAGCCAATTTAAACTCCACTGGATGGGAGAATTGAACCTTGTAAAAATAATCATGGTTACAAAAAGTAACAAAAACTGAATGGCAAAACGAATAATGTTAGAAATCACCACAGATAATGGAAGTATGAGGCGTGGAAAATACACCTTGCCGAAAATAGATGCATTCGTTGTGAAGGTAGCAGCAGTAGCCGTTAAGCAGGTGGAAAAATAATTCCAAATGGTGATTCCCGACATGTAAAATAGAATTGGCTCTACACCATCGGTTGCAATTCTTGCCACTTTGCCAAATAAAAACAAAAACATGAACGTAGTTAGCAAGGGCTGTATCAAATGCCACACAGGCCCTAGAATGGTTTGTTTATACTGAGCAACAAAATCACGCCTTACAAAAAGCAAAATCAAATCTTTGTATCGCCACAGCTCAACGAAATCAATATCAAACAAATTGCTCTTGGGCTTTATCTCAAGATCCCAAGCCTCTTCCATTTTTGTAAGGGAGGCAGCACTACCCATCGATTTAGTTGAGTCCATGAAACATTAGAAAAATAAGACCGTAAAGTTATTGAATTTATAGGATTACTTAAACTGCTCGATTACTGCCAAGCTCCAGCATTTGCTCCAATGACAGTGTCCATAGGCAAAATCATGGGCTACCAAATCAGTCTCTACCCCCTCTGGCATCAATGCCCTGAATCGCTTTGAACTGCGATGCATCCATATTGAAAACGGAAAAGTAAAGCCCTTTTTCTTACGAAAAATAATTTTATGGGGTAGAATACTTTCATGTGAAGCCGTCAGAAGATATTTAGGCCACTTGGCTGCATATCGGATAGCCGGAGGAATTGAGCGCACTTTCTTTAACAGTTCAATATCTAGAAATGGGACCCGCACTTCTACACCGTGCCACATGCCCATATAGTCGGTATCTTTTAAGAGCTGATTGGTCATATAAATTTTCTTTTCTAAAAAAGAAGCATATTCAATGTTATTCATCTTGTGCGGTGTCTCAAAAGGAACTTTTTGAAGAACTTCCCAGACCTTGCTTTCCTCAATTTTTAATAGACCAGAAATCTCATGAGGGGTAAAAATACCCCGAAGAAATAAATAATCACCAATGACACCGTGCAATCTCAGATATACCAAACGACCCCATGATTTTTTGTACTTACTCAAGATCTTGCTTATCCTAATTTTTGATGGGAATTTTCGGATCAACCGCATCCATTTTATTCGTTTGAAGGACGCATAACCTCCAAAAATTTCATCTGCCCCCACCCCAGACAACACTGCCTTAATGCCTTCTGTTTTTGCAAAGCGTGACACAAAATAAGCATTCACCGCATCTATGGAAGGTTGATCCATGGCCTTCCAGATATCATCCAAGTACTCCCAAAACATGTGCTCAGTCACCCGGTGTGAAGTGTGTTCTACATTTTCTGTTTTTTCAAGAAGGATCTGCTGGTATGAGTGTTCGTCATAGGCAGCATCATCAAAATTAATAGAAAGCGTTTTTACGCTAGGCAAGAATTTATCTGCCAATAAAGTAATCAGGCTAGAGTCAATACCTCCACTTAAAAAAACACCGAGAGGGGCATCGGATAATAGGTTCTTTCTAATTGCTTTTTGCAACGAAAATTGAATTTGGGTAAGCGCTTCCCTTTTGGAGTGAATGCTATAGTCTGAGTTATCACTTCGGTAATAAGATACTAGTTCTCGGTTAAAACTGACCAAGTCTAGCCGAAGGTAAGAGCCAGGCGCGAGTTGCAGTACTTGCGAAAAAGTAGTGAAAGGATGTGGTATAGAACCAAATGCAAGGAACAAAATTTTCCAATCTTCGTTTTCTTTCCAATCATTTCTAATTGCCTTTAAAGCACGAACCTCGGATGAAAATAACAGTTCGTTATCATCTAAAGAGTAATAAATGGGTTTTACACCAATATGGTCGCGAACCAGATAAAATAACTGCTGCTTTTTATCATATAAAGCAAAGGCAAAAATTCCTTCTAATCGATTGAAGGATTTAGTACCCCAGCAGCGGTAGGCATTCAAGATCACTTCGGTATCAGTAAGAGTGCGAAAGACAAATCCGTGGGTCTCCAATTCTTTCCTGAGCTCTAGAAAATTATATATCTCACCATTAAATGAAATAACAATTTCTGAATCTTCAGTCAGCATTGGTTGATGCCCTGCTTTTGACAAATCAATAATAGACAACCGCCTATGCCCGATTGCTACATGGCCATCAATATATGTTCCTTCATCATCGGGGCCGCCATGCGCCATTACGCGTAGCATCTTTTGCAAATCTTCTTTAAAATCAATCGTGGTTTGCCTTGAAACTCTACCTGCAATGCGACACATATGGGATGTCTAAAGTGTACTCGGTGGCTGTTAGAATCGGATAGTTATTCGGTATAATAGCCGTGACCGTTCTTGTCGTTAGTTTGAACGTAGCCATACCCATAACCGTACCCATAGCCATAGCCATAGCCATGTCCCGAACGATAAATATCATTGAGTACTATACTTACATTCTTGAGCTTGCCAGAACGGTGAGAATCCTCTAAGGTTCTGAGCAGAGTAATAGGTGTATAATTTTGTCGGATCACAAAAAGTGTGTGGTCAGCATGATCAGCAAAAGCAAATGCGTCTGATACAATAGCCAAGGGAGGAGTATCTATGATAATAAAGTCATAGCGATTTTTTGCCTCTACTAAAAACTCATTCATCCGATCTGTCAGCAATAATTCAGATGGGTTGGGCGGCACTGGACCTCCACTTACCAAATCAAGATTAGAAAAAGAGGTGCGCTGAACAATGGTATCAAAGTTGGCAATGCCTGCCAAATAGGTGCTTAATCCAACATCGTTCACTAAATTAAAATCATTGAAAAGTTTTGGCTTTCTCATATCCGCACCCACTATTAATGTTTTTTTACCAGATAAGCTTATCACTGAGGCTAAGTTGATAGAGGTAAAAGTTTTCCCTTCCCCACTAATGGAACTAGTGATCATTATCATTACTTTTTCTCGCCTACCTAAGAAATAAATGAGGTTAGAGCGCAATGCACGAAATGACTCTGCAATGGCCGTCTTGGGATTTGTTAAAACCTCCACATTATTTTCACTTCTTTTATGGCCAATTCCACCAATAAAAGGGATGGAGGTTATTTTCTCAACATCCTCTTTAGATTGCACTTTGCTATTGAGTAATTCCAACAAAACGAAAAATAGCGAGGGAAAAGCTAGACCTGCAACCACACCAAAAATATAATTTTGTGTAGGCTTGGGGCTGATAGGGCCACCTGATTGCATGGGTGGATTTACAATGTCAATATCAGTAGTAGTTGATGCCCTCGAAATTCCTGCTTCGGCTCTTTTTTGTAAAAGGAATACATAGATACCTTCCAGGAATGAATAATTTCTTTTGATGGATATCAATTTCCTTTCCGCAGCAGGCAGGCCATTAAGCTCCTTTTCAAAACCTTTAATCTTACTTGCAATGAAATTATCATTTATATGGTCAACAGCCTCTTGATTTCTTACCGATTCCAAAATGGCTTTTTTTAGTTCTCTTATCTTGTGCTTGCCCTCATTGACAAGAGGATTAACGGTATTCCCATTGAATTCAATTGCCGATTGAAGTTCGACCATCTTAGAAACTAAATCGGCAAGAATAGGATCGTTGATACCAATGGAGGTAGGAAGTATTATTTTATCCAGCAAATCATCCTTTTGAAGATATTCCCTCAGATAGTTATAATAATTCTCCTTGATGCGTAATACCGTGCGTTGTTCTTCTACGCCACTTATTTTTTCGCTCAATAATCTCGCTTCTGTACTCACATCCACTATCACATTTTGACTTTTGAAACGCTCTAGTTGCCGTTCGGCCACGTGCAACGAATCACTAATGATAGTAAGTTGGTTGCTTATAAAATCAATGGTACGCGTTGCCGCTTGGTTTTTTTTATCCAAATCAAATTCTTGGTACTGCTGAATCAGGCCATTGATAAAATCTATATCTTTTTGTGGGTTGGATCCGCTGATACTAAGATCCATCACTCCCGCGCCTTCCTCTGTCCAAGAGGCTTGCAGTGCCCCTACGTAGGAACCCGTGAGATAAGCGGGGTTACTATATGTGAAAATGACTGGCTGATTTAAATTAATTGTACTGCGAGCATTTGACTTAAGAGAAAAAACAAAAGTAAGCCCCTCATAAGTTACCGTATCACCAAAAGAATTCGTTTTAAAATCTTTGCTTTCACTATTCACGAAAAGTTGATACTGCGTATCACTTATCATTTTGAAATAGAACCGATGATCACCTCCATTTTTTATAATGGTGGCGTTTATTTGAGGGTCATAAATTTCCGTTGTCAATACGTTTCCCTCATTGTAAAAAGCTATGCCAAAATTTAGAGCCTCCAAAGTTCGTTGAATCAACGGGTATGAACGCATCAGATAGGGCTCATTTTCATAGTTTCTAAATCCGCTAACCAAAGGATTATCATACAATAACTTTCCTTCAGATGTTTCCTCCTTTTGTTTAATAATGATAGATGCTGTTACAGGATAGATACGAACAGCATACCGAGTTTTGAAATAGGCGTATGATAGGGTCAGTGCTAAAGAAATTATAAATACATACCAGTAACGAAGTGCTTTAAACAGAACCCTTTTAATATCAATATTGAATGGTTGCGCTGGCAACCGAGCAGGAAGCTCTTTACGAATATCCGCTGGATTCATTTTTTGAGAAGTGTAAGGGTTAATATCAAAACCGAAACAGCAGAAATGAACACAGCAAGATTCTGCCCGAAGTACTTTCTATATGATCTCTGCCGCAATGCGGGCACTATCAAAATATCATTTTGATAGGTGTAATAATAGGGTGACTTAAAAAAATCCTCCTCTAAAAGGTTGAGATAAATAACCTCTGTTTTATTTCCATTCTGTCGAATCAATTTTATTTTGGATCGATCGGCCAATTCACCTAAGCCTCCACCCAAACCAATTGCTTCCATAATACTAACCCGATTGGTAGTAAGCATCGTTGTGCCTTCTTTGTTCACTTCGCCCAATAGCGTAATTCTATAGTTAATTAGCCTTACCCTTACAATAGGTGACTTGATTCCGTAGCTAATGGCGATTTCATGAAGTGCATTTTGAGCTTGAAAAACAGTAAGGCCAGCAATTTTAAATTTGCCGATGAGGGGTATGGGTATTTCTCCATTGTCATCCACCAGCTCACCCACCAATAGGGAGCTAGCAGCCAAAGCACCAACGCCTACTTGCTGCTGAGCAGTTTGAGCATTGAAGAAATCAAATTCTTTTGGCGTCAAGCTCTCAAAACGCACCGAAACAATATCATTGGACTGAATTTTATAGGTGAAAGAATCAATGGCGTAACTCCTAACAACTTTATCGGTAGGTAGCCCTACTGAATTAACATCATCTTTTTGAAGCAACGTCACTTTCCTATTTGAGACACAAGAGCTAAGAAAAAAAACAGAGATAAGAAAAAGAAAAAATTGGCGCATCTGTACGTTTAAAAAATCAATTTAGTTTCACTTATAGCCATTAAAAAATGTAAACTTTCAATCATTACTACTAAAAGTCCCAAATAATCCCGAAAATTAGGAAAATTATCCTTCACTCCATGAAAATATTTAAAGTAGGCCTATCTACACTCATTACCGCTGGCCTTGTTTACTTCCTCAACACCAGTCATAACTTCGGCTCCCCCTTCCCCCCGCTCGGCAAGTTCCTCGATCCTTTCCACGGCTTTTGGCAAAATGCTGCCACGGCCAAAATATCGAGTGAGGTTTCTTCAATGCCAGGATTGAAGTCTAAAGTAACCATTGTTTACGATAGTGCCTTGATCCCTCACATTTTTGCCAATAACGATGAGGATTTGTTTAAAGCCCAAGGCTACATCACCGCCAAAAACAGATTGTGGCAAATGGAGTTTCAGACCCATGCCGCTGGCGGACGAGTGAGCGAGATCATTGGGGCAAAGGCGTTGGACTTTGATAGAACTCAACGGAGGTTAGGGATGATGTTCGCTGCAGAGACTTCCGTTAAGTCGATGGAAAGCAACCCGATAGCGAAAATGATGGTGGACAATTATACTGCGGGCATCAACGCCTACATTCAATCTCTTTCCTATAAAGATCTACCCATCGAATACAAACTGCTTGGCTATGAGCCTGAACCTTGGACAAACCTCAAGAGCGGATTGCTATTGAAGTACATGGCCAAGACGCTAAATTCTGGAGAACGAGATTTAGAAATGACCAATGCGCTAAAATTATTCGGCAAAGAAACACTTGATCTTTTATATCCTGATCATGAAGGGGTAAGCGACCCAATAGTCGATAATACAGGCAATTGGAAATTCAAACCGATTACATTGGATAGCGTGCCTTCTGCTGCGCCTAAAGAGTTGGTGATGCTAAAACCATTTGAAAAATCTCCGCCTGATGTGGGCAGCAACAATTGGGCGGTGAGCGGATCAAAAACAGCGTCTGGCTCTCCCCTACTCTGCAACGATCCTCATCTTGAATTAAACTTGCCTTCCATCTGGTACGTGCTTCATCTCAATGCTCCTGGTGTAAATACAATGGGTGCCTCGCTGCCCGGTGCACCCTCTATCATCAGCGGGTTCAATGATTCCATTGCATGGGGAGTCACGAATGCTCAACGCGATTTGGTAGACTGGTTCAAGGTCGAATTCAAGGACAAAAATAAAAATGAATATTTCAGCGATGGCGAATGGAAATCTACTCGAAAGGTAATTGAAGCGATCGAGCAAAAAGGGGGAAAGACTTTTTATGACACCGTTATCTACACTCATCATGGCCCTGTTGTTTTCGATCAAAGTTTTCATGGCGATGATGAGAAAAATCATTTTGCTTACAGATGGATTGCTCATGATCCCTCAGAAGAAGTGATCACTTTTTATGAACTCAATCGGGCTAAGAACCACGCTGATTACATGAAAGCATTGGATCACTACGCGTCCCCTGCCCAGAATTTTGTATTTGCTTGTGTCAATGGCGACATAGCGATGCGCATTCAAGGCAAATTTCCCGTAAGGAGAAAAAACGAGGGCAAGTTTATCCTAGATGGAACAAAAACATCCAACGATTGGCAAACCTTTATTCCCAATGACCAAAATGTTGCCTATAAAAATCCAGTACGCGGTTTTGTTAGCTCTGCCAACCAATATCCTGTAGATGCTACTTATCCCTACTACATTCAAGCTAGCAATTGGGAAGAATATAGAAACAGGCGGATCAATAAATTGCTTACTGATCTCAACAAGGTCACGCCACAAGATTTAATGAAACTGCAACTGGATAACTTCAACTTAAAAGCATCCGAAAGCCTTCCTACTTTTCTCAGTTATATTGATAGTACACAGTTGAAAGACGCAGAGGCCATCGCTTTTCAAAAATTAAAATCTTGGGATTACTTTAATAACATAGATTCAGAAGGTGCCTCTTACTACGAAGCGTGGCTGCGTGCCCTCATCCCAATGGTGTGGGATGAGATCAGTACCTCGAAAGTAGAACTGCCTCGGCCATCCACTTATATGACAATCAAGCTAATGAAAGAAAAACCTGATTTGAGTTTCTTCGATATACTTACAACGCCCGAAAAAGAAACGGTGAAAGAAGTGATCCGAAAATCTTTTACGGAAGCCATTGCCGCAATAGAAAAATGGAAGGACGAAAAAAAGAAAGACCCTACATGGGCAGCTTACAAAGACGGGGGCGTCAATCACTTACTCCGACAAGAAGCCTTTAGCTATCACATTTCTCATGGCGGAAACTCTAGCATTGTCAATGCACACTCCAAAACGCATGGCCCGAGTTGGCGCATGGTCGTGAGTCTAGAAAAAACAGGCATAAATGCTTGGGGTGTTTATCCGGGCGGCCAGTCTGGCAATCCTGGCAGTCCATACTATAACAATCTATTGAATTTGTGGACTGAAGGCAAGTACATAAAATTCAGTTTCATTTCTGAAGCAGAAAAAATGAAAGGAAAAGAATTGGCCACTATCACGCTTAACCCAACTTCAAAATGAAATTCGCAATTCAAATCATAGCCACCATCGTTGTTTGCTTTTTGCTTCAAACTTTTTTGCCTTGGTGGACAATGGCGGTAGGCGCATTCGCGATTGGTTACATCTTAGCAAACAAAGGATATGTTTCGTTTACCGCTGGTTTCTTAGCGGTTGGATTGCTTTGGTTGGGAATGGCTTTTTATATTGATCAGTCCACTCATTCGATCCTCACAGAAAAGGTGAACAGGCTTTTACCCCTCAACTCATTTATTCTCACCACGCTAATTGGTGGAATAGTGGGAGGCTTTGCAGCCCTTACGGGTGCTTTGGTAAAAGCCAAATGAAGCGTTTTTCAAAAAAGTTTAAAGATCAGTCGAAATAAGACCATTCTGCCTTATATTTGCGTTCTTTTTTAGCTCCACGGAGAGGTGGGTGAGTGGCTGAAACCAATAGTTTGCTAAACTGTCGTACGGGTTAAACTGTACCGGGGGTTCGAATCCCCCCCTCTCCGCTTAACTTCGCTAAAGCTTCGTTAAGCAGGCTATGTGGTTTGTATACGTTCTTAAAAGTATTGATTTTCCGTTCATTTATATTGGTTCAACCAATGATTTAGAACGAAGGCTTTCACAACACAATGCGGGATTGACTCAATCTACCACGCATTATGCACCCTTCAAAATTGAAGCTTATGTTGCAGTGAGTTCAGAAATGAAAGCAAGGGAATTAGAGAAATACTTTAAAAATGGTTCTGGAAAGGCGATTTTGATGAAAAGAATTCTTGATCAATAAATTGGCCTGCCAGAGGAAGCTTTAGCGTAGTCTGGTCTCGTAGCTCAGCTGGATAGAGCAACTGCCTTCTAAGCAGTAGGTCGCTGGTTCGAATCCAGCCGGGATCACAAAATTGTTGGCGCGTAAGGATGTTTTTATATCTTTGCAGCCCATTAAAAATTGTTCGGGGGGTAGCCCCGCAAAAAAGCGGGGTAAACTCCACTCCGGTATCACTTGGCGAGCTTTCTGCCAAGGTCTCAGATACGAATATAGTTGAGAGTAATTTTTCGGGGTGTAGCGTAGCCCGGTATCGCGCTTGGTTTGGGACCAAGAGGTCGTCAGTTCGAATCTGGCCACCCCGACAAACACTGTAACAAGTGTAATCAACAGCCCTTAAATCGTATGATTTAAGGGCTTTTTTATTTTTATACCCCCAATTACAAGC
>JAYWHU010000045.1:0-61869 GCA_043777495.1 Cyclobacteriaceae bacterium
ATCCATGTCATTGATGTTTGTTTGCACTACAAAAATGACATTAAAAAAAGGGTGGGAGGAATCCCATCCTTTAATTATTTAGTCGGACAACAATGAAAAAAAATATTTTCTACTGACCCTATCGACTACCAGCGATTGCGAAAGGATGACATCCTAATTTCCAGCCGAAGACTTACGCTTGGATTGTCTTCTAGCCCTATTCAAATCAACAATAGCTTGGTAACGGAGATATTCCCTAAGGGGATAGCTTCAAAAAAAGTCATTCTTTATTTTCACGGAGGTGCTTTGGTGTATGGCCCCACCCAATTGCATTGGAATACTATTTCTCGCATCATAAAAAAAACAAATACAAAGGCTTTTCTCGTAGATTATCCTAAAGCACCTGAGCATCAAATAAGAGAAGTCAATGATGAGATAGATGGTATTTACAATTACCTTCTAACGATTTACCCTCCTGACAACATTATTGTAATGGGCGACTCAGCGGGTGCCACTTTAGCCATATTATTGATTCAACGGTTAATCAAGAAAGGACTGCCTTTGCCACGCGCAACTATTCTCATCTCGCCCGTTTTAGATTGCAGCATGAGCAACCCCGCCATTATAGCAATCGACAAAGTGGATATCATGCTTTCGCGAAAGGGAGTTTTATCTGCAAAGAGAATGAGCGCAGGCAATATGGACTTACAAAGCGAAGAGATTTCTCCTTTGTTTGGAAGTTTCAAAGGTTTTGTGCCAACCTACCTATTCACAGCCACCTGCGATGTGATGCATGCCGATGCAAAACTTTTTGTAGGGAAACTACAAAAGGAAAATGTGCAAATCGAAGTCATTGTTGGAGAGGGCATGCCGCATGTTTGGCCGTTGTTGCCATTGATGAGCGAATCCAAGGTTGCTTTAAAAAAGGTTTCGGAAATAATAAATGGCATATAGAGCCAATCGCTCGATCTGGTTCATCAAAAGCTATTTTTTCAGGTGCCATCACATAAGTTGGAACGATTTGCCCTCGTTCAGCATCCATTTTTGTGCAAAAAATTCAAATGAAGACAATCTTTGCACTGGCATTAGTATTCACACTCATGGACCTAAAAGCCCAAAGACTTAACGATGACACCCAATTTAATTATTCGATTGTCCCCTCATTTGGCAGGGATAATGCAGAAAGTGTTAACCATCAGTATTATCTTTCCATTGGCCTTTTTTCAGAACGAGTTGGGGGCATTCTTGGGTTGGAGCTAAGTAGTTTTTACAATGAGAATCTACAATCAATGATTGGGCATCAACTCTCGGGTTTAATAAATGTAGCTAGGAAAAAGGCTACTGGTGCCCAGGTGGCAGGCCTTGTAAACTCAGCGGGTTCAATTACTGGTTCGCAGATTAGTGGGCTATACAATACATCAGGAAAAACAAGTGGTGCTCAAGTGGCTGGCCTGGCAAATATCACCAGCGAATTGAAAGGAGCGCAACTTAGTGGAGTTTATAATAAAGCAGGAAAAGTAAGAGGAGTACAAATCGGCCTCATCAATTTTGCCGATTCGATTGATGGCGGAGCTACCATTGGCCTAATCAATATTGTAAAAAAAGGAGGTTATCAAGCTATTGAGGTTGCGGGCACAGAGTATGTGAACGTGGGTGTTTCATTTAAATCGGGAACGAGAAAAATTTATTCTATCATTTCCGTTGGCTACAACTTCACTCCTGAATCTCTCTTTGTTACAGGTCTAGGTGTTGGCCGACTTATTGAAATAAATAAAAACTGGATGCTTAGCCCCGAGCTAATTTGGTACACGTATTCAGATACCGAATTTAAAAATATGGAAAATGCGCAATCAACCCACCTAAGAGTAGGGCTGGCAAGAAAGATTTCAGAAAGAATTGTAGTAAGCATTGTACCAAGCATCTACACCTCTGTTAAAGGAAATAAAGAAGGTGTGTATGGATTTAAAACGAATTCCATTAGCCCGTTTAGTACCGAAATCAGTTCTGATAGTAAAGTAGAATATGGATTTGGGCTAGGTGCTGGAGTATCATTTTTGTTAAGTAAATAGAGTTAACCAGAGGGCGAACAAAATATAAGTTAAGACTACATCGAAGTCTAAACCCCTCGGGTCTCTAAAGACCCAAGGGGTTTTACATCAATTGAGGTTTCTTTAATGACATTGAAATACAATTACTAAAACCCAAAGTACCATGTTTAAAAGTTATTTAACTACTGGAATTAGAAATCTCATTCGTCATCGATTAAATGGTTCTATCAATATTATCGGATTATCGCTGGCCGTGGGAATTGCCATCACCGCATTTATCGTTATCGATAATCAACTTCATGCCGATTTTTTCCATGAAAACAGGAAGCGAATCTATCAAGTAACGAGCATCGTTCAAACCGACAAGGGTAGCGAAGAATGGAGTGACTCCCCCATCATGCTGGGGCCTTCTTTGAATCACGAGGCGATTGAATCGTTTACTCGCATGGAATATGGATATGCAAATGTTCGTCATCGGGATGAAGTGTTTAATGAGCGGCTTTGTTTTGTTGATCCCGCCTTCTTTGATATGTTTAGTTTCCCCATCATTGCAGGGAGCGGTCAAGTGCTTAGTGAAAAGAACCAGTTGGTGCTAGAAGCAGAGATTGCCAAAAAATATTTTGGAGACACAGACCCGATTGGTCAAAGCGTGTCGATTAAATTTCGTGAGCATGACAAACAAGAGTTTATTGTAAGTGCTGTTTTTGAGCGATCTACTGGTTCAACGCTGTATCCTACTATATTTCTTTCAATGGCCAATTTTCAGGACTTAGCACCAGAGCACGCGAATGATTGGGCCTATCGGATAGATGGCACATTTGTTATGCTTCGTTCAGGTCACTCGGTAGATAAGCTGACAGGTCAAATGAACAACCATGTGGATACACAAAATGCCGCTTCGCCACAGTGGGCAATTGATGGGTTTCAATTTCATCCGCTTGAGGGATTAGGATTGATAAGCTACAAGATAATAAATCCTGTTTCAGAGGGTAGCCAACTCGAGGGCCTTATTTCGCTCGCTGTTATTGCCGGTTTCTTGTTGATTCTTGCTTCACTCAACTATATGAATGTTTCCATTGCCACGGTGGCCACGCGATTAAAGGAAATTGGGATACGCAAAGTCATTGGAGGACAGAAACGAGAAATCATACACCAATTTCTTACGGAGAACTTATTAATGTGCTCGCTGGCTCTTCTGCTGGGTTGTCTCCTCTCTTATCTCTTTTTTCTTCCTGGGTTTAATACACTTTTCCCACCGAACATACTCTTCGGGTTTTCATCTGGCAATGTTATGTTTTTGTTTTTCGCTGGATTGCTTTTTTTTATAGGGTTGCTTTCTGGAGCGTATCCCGCTTTCTACATTGCTTCCTTTCAACCTATTCAAATTCTCCAAGGTCGGGAAAAGTTCGGGCAAAAAAGTTTGCTCAGTCGGATGTTGCTGGCACTTCAATTCATTTTCGCTTTCATGACTATTGTGGGTTCGTTTGTTTTTATTGACAATAGCATCTATTTAAAAAACAAAGATTGGGGATACAAACACGACAACCTCATTGCGATACCTCTAGAAGAAAAAGATAAGTACCTAGCCTTGCGTGACCGTCTTTCCACTAACCCGAGCATAACCAATATGGCCGGAGCAGCTAGCCATATTGGGAAATCAAATGCAAGAATCACCTTTATTCATAACGAGAAAAAAATTGAAGCCCTCGATTTTCAAGTGGGCTACAATTATCTGGAAACAATGAACATCCGTTTGAAGGAAGGCCGATTGTTTGATAAAACCATTCAGTCGGACGAAGTAGAATCGGTCATCATCAATGAAAAATTTGCAAAGACGTTAGGCTGGGCTAACCCGATTGGGCAGTACTTTGAACTTGACAGCGTGAAGCGCTTTGTTATCGGGGTGGCTGAAGATTTTCACTATGAAGGATTCTATTCTGTTCTCGGGCCAGTATTGTTTCGTATAACTTCGGAAGATGATTTTAATTTTCTTGCCATTCAGGTAGGTGCTGGCCATTTGAATGAAGTACAAGAGCAAGTCAAGTCAATGTGGAAAAGCATTGCACCAGACGATATGTATGAAGGATTTGTGCAAGACGATGTGTTTGCGCACTTCAACAGTAATAATAGTGCGCACGTTCAGATATTGGCCTTTATTAGCACTGTTACTGTTACGCTGGCGAGTCTTGGGCTATTTGGCCTTGTTTCGTTTAATACAACACGAAGGATGAAAGAGTATAGTATACGAAAGGTAATGGGAGCCAATGTAGCGCAGATATTCAAATTAATGAACAGGGATTATGTATTCATCTTAACCACAGCCTTTGTGATAGGGGCGCCTGCGGGATTCCTGTTGGTGAACCCCCTTATTCAATTGATATATCCAGAACCACAGGGGGCAACTCCCTTGCCATTTATGATTGCTGTATTAATAATGGCACTAGCAGTATCCCTCACCGTAGTAACGCAGCTGTTTCGCATAGCAAAGGAAAGTCCAAGCGAGGTGCTGAGGAATGACTAGAAACTAGTACTAACCAACTTAAGAAGTCAACATTAATGTTTTGTAGAGTAAAACCAATTAATGCAAACATCGTTATTGAACGAGTATCATTAACGATCCTAAAAATGTACAGATTAATCTTCCTCCTTTTTCTCTCTAACTCCATTTTTGCCCAACAGACAAAAACCATTGACCTCTATGCGTGGCACGCTAAAGGAAAATTATCAATCATACATCGGGAAGTAGAGCGAATAGATGAAGCAGGGAATCGGTTTATTCGGCTCTCTGAAAAAGGTGGCGAAGGGTTAGTTTGGCTGCCGCTCAACGATTTCAAAAATGGTGTGATTGAAATAGAGATGCGCGGAAAGGATGTTTTCCAAAGAAGTTTTATTGGCATTGCTTTTCATGCGCTCAATGATAGTACTTATGATGCCGTTTATTGCCGTCCGTTCAACTTCTTTGCCAAGGACTCTGTGCGTAAGATTCACGCCATTCAATATATCTCACACCCCGTTTTCACTTGGAGAAAATTGAGGGAAGAAAGGAACGGTGTGTTTGAAAAAGAGATTATCGCACCACCAGATCCTAATGGTTGGTTCACAGTGAAATTGGTGGTAAACAATAAATCGATACAAGCATTTATCAATCAATCTAAAAATCCATCGCTAGTGGTTGAAAAAATATCAAGTGCAACCAGTGGCCGAATCGGAATATTTGTGGGAGATGGTAGCGGTGGGGATTTTAAAAATATAAGAGTTAGTTATTCAAAGTGAGGGTGTATTTAAAAAAACGTAATCTACAGAAATTTAAATGTCGCCCCGCTGGGCATGAGCGTAAACTTAAGCCTCGTAGAGGCGGAATATTGGTAGAAAAAGAATTTTTAAGATTAAGCAAAGTGCCGTTGGCACGGAAATATATCACGTCCCTAACGGGACTAGCCCATAAAAAACGACATTTGTTCTACCGCTATCTTATACAGTATGCGCTTAAGTTGACGCGCATGCCCAGAGGGGCGGCATTATTGAACCCTGTGTTTTTGAAATGCACTGCTCTGCCAGCACACCGATTTTCTCAGTAAAGTAGTTATGAATTCAAAAAGTGTAATAAAAATATTAGTCGCGCTGTACTCAGTAGTAATCGTCTTTCATATCTGTATTGTTTTAAAAATCATTCCCTACAATATCACTTGGGGCGGGCGACTTAAGAACGATAGCGAAATGTATGTGTTTGAAACCGTTTCAATAGCTATCAACTTTTTTTTATCGTGGGTGCTGCTGATGAAAGGAGGCTTTGTAAAATTCAAATTTTCGCGTAAAGCGATACGTATAATTTTATGGGTTTTTGTGTTGGTGTTTACTTTAAATACGATTGGGAATATCTTTGCCAAGACAAATCTTGAAAAGTTTTTTATCGTGTTAACGTTCATTTCAGCAGTAGCGATAACATTCGTTTTATTAAAGAAAGAATCAGCGAACATCAACGAAGTTAAATAGAATTAGAATGCACTTATTTTTTAGTGCAATCCGCTTTTTGATTCTGCTTAGTGATTCTGGCTCTTTGTAGTGGGTAATTTTTTGACTTTACAAAGTATCACTCATTCTTCAAATTCTTCACCGGGTTTACAAGCACTGCGCGCCAGGTTTGGGAACCGATGGTGAGCGCACCGAAAATAACCAGTAGTAATATTGCCAAGCTAATGGTGCCAATCCCAATCGTGGTGTGATACGCAATCATCTCCAACCACAGATTGTTTACAAGATAGGCTAGCGGAATCCCGATGGCAATGGCGAGCCCCAGAATTGATAGAAACCCCTTCGACAACAAAATCACCAATGCACCATCGCTCGATCCCAACACCTTTCGGATGGAGACCTCTTTCATGCGCGTTTCGGTAGCATAAGTGGCCATGCCCAACAGCCCGAGACAAGAAAGAAGAATGGCCAGAAAGGAAATGAAGCTCAATATGTTCACCAGATCGCCAAAGAGTAAATCATAAAACTTATTGATTTCTGACTTCACTTCGGTATAATCTATTTTCAATCCAGGGTTTACTGCCGCCCAGGCATTTTCAATCGTTTGGCCTGCTTTTTCATACGTGCCTACATAACTAACCTGTAGCAGGTGGTACGAGTTCGGATCGTAGAGCAAAGCCAGCGGTTCAATCTGGTGCGTCAAGGTCCGGTGGTTATAGTTGGCCACTACGCCAATAATTATTTTTTCGGTCGAGTCTGCTTGATGAACCAACATCTGACCAATAGCTTCCTGAGGTGAGGTAAATTGGAACTTGCTCACCGCGGCTTCGTTGATCACCGTAAAATTTTTGTTGGAGCCTACGTTTTCAGGTTTAAAAAAATCACCTGCGACCAAGCGTAATTTCATGTTGGCCAAGTAGTCCTCATCCACTTGAAAATAAGCCGCGCTTATAAATTCCGGATCGTTCAACGTGCGCTTAAAGCCATTGGCATACGAGGTACTAGCTGCTGGTAAATGCGAGGCTGCCGTAACGGACGTAATAGTGGAATGCTTCTGAAGTTCATTCTTAAGGTTTTGCGCACTGGTGCTGTTCAACTTCACTACAATATTATTATTCATGTTGAAGCCATGATCTTGATGGGTAAACAAATGGAGTTGATTGTTTGCAATGAGCACAGTAAGAATAAAGAAAAGCGATAATGTGAATTGAGAAACGAGCAGAGTCTTGCGCAAGCCCATGCGCGAAAACAACTTCATGTTGGTGAGATTTTTTAACACATGCACGGGTTGAAACCCTGAAAGCACTACGGCCGGAAAGAAGCCTGCCAGAAAGCCAACCGCAATTGCAAACAAAACAAAAATGAAATACACCGCGGTGTTGCTGGATAAATCCCAACGGAAGATTTGCGCAAAATTGAGTTGCAAAACCAGCGGCTCAAGAATAATCACAAACAACAATGCAACGGCAAGCGCAAGAAGGGCGATAACAATTGATTCGGAAATAAACTGACCAAAGATCTGCCAGCGTGCGGCTCCGGTTACTTTACGCACGCCAATTTCGCGCGCTCGCGTAAGTGATCGGGCAAGAGAGAGATTGGTGAAATTGAAACACGAAGTAAGAAGGATCACCAACGCCAGCCCACCCAGAGAATACACAAATACCCACGGCAAAACTGGGCCAATCGGATTGTTCATGAAAGCTCCTGGGGTAATGTTGAATAAAGGCTGCAACAAAAATTTTGTTTTGTACAAGCCTGGAGCGGTGAGCGACCCGATGTGTTTTGCGTACACTTTATCCAATACCAACTGTAGATCGTTCACGGTTTTGCCAGGCTCGGCTAGGATGTACGTCCATCCGTCCCAGCAGTTTGTCCAACTGTCTGAAGTCTTTTTTAATTTGCCTGTCTGTTCTAGCGAATTAACTGTTGACATACTGGCGAGGCCTTCAAATACGATGTGCGACTTGTTGCTCGTTTCTTTCAAAACTCCCGTCACCGTGTAGTTTCCCAGATCACCGACTTTAATAGTTTGCCCCACAGAGTTTTCCTCCTTGAAAAGTTTGTTGGCTGCCTTTCGGGTAAGTACCATCGAGTATGGCTTCACCAGCGCAGTGGTGGCATCACCATATTCTAGTTCGTATTGAAACATCTTCAACGCATCTGCATCGGCAAAAAATCCAGCCAGTGGAACACTGATACTTTGATTTTCGAATCCCAACCAATCGTTCCCAAATCCGCTCCTGAAACGTACAGCATTTACAACACCCGTATAATGCTCCAACAGTTCCAGCCCCACTGTCATCGGGCTTGAACTATTTTTCTGGGTTTCGATACCTACACCTTTGTCATCTACACCTATGGTATTGATGCGATAGATGCGCTCACCGTTGGTGTTATGGTGATCGTAACTCATCTGATCTGCCACCAACATGATCAGCACCATGGAGATAGACATGGCTACTGCCAATCCAAAAATATTGATGAAGGAAAAGAAGCGATTGCGAGTGAGGTTGCGCAAGGCTGTCTTGAGATAGTTGATGAGCATGAATCTGAATTTTTATGTCGTGAATGATAGTCAAACATTGTACCGCAAAAAAGAGATGGATTTTCAGCGCAAAATAGTGTTGGGCACTCTCCAAATTTTTTTGAATCGTACACATGATGTCCGTACACGAACAGTTTTTTCTTGTGCTCACAGAATTCTTGAGTTTACTTACACAAATTGTGCATTGGGTTGTTGATACCTCAAATTGGATTAGAAGAAGTGTTTACTTCTTTTTCAATACCAATCGCTTCCTAATTCGGCTCAGCGATTCTGGTTTAACACCGATGTAACTTGCAATTTGGTATTGGGGAACTCGTTGTAGCAGGTCGGGTTTTGATTTCACTAATTTTGAATAGCGTTGTTCAGGGGTATCAGTCATAAATGAATTCATTCTACTCTGCTGCTCGGCAAAAGCTTTTTCCATCACCATGCGTGATACCGTTTCAAAGCGAGGGAAATTTTTAAATATTTTCTGAGCGGCCTCTTCGTTGCCAACAACAGTAGTCTCTTCCACGCACACTAAAAAATGAGTCGATGGATTGGCTTCATCAAAACCAGACAGTGATAGTACCCATTGATTCTCGGTAAAAAAATCGGTGGTCTTCTCTTCTCCGTCAACCATCGTGTATTGTTGAATGCACCCTTCCAAAAAAAATAGGTTTCAGTAGATACTTGTCCCTCTTTTAACAAAAAACTGTTCCCTGCTTATACTTTTTAATTAAGGCACTCTCTGCTATCGCATTTCGTTCGTCTTTAGAGAGTGGTGAGATGGAGGAAAAATAATCTACTAGTTTATTTACTAAATTATTAAATAATGAGCCTAAAAACAAAGGTCATTATTTTCTAGTAATGTTCACTTTGTCATTATTTGCAAACCATATTTAGCACAAATGGTTACTATCTTTGAAGTCTATTCAATCTTATGTTCAATCAACTTAAATCTTTCTGCAATGCTACTATTCCTCTCACAGAAGAAGAGCTAAAATTCATTGACATCTATTTTGAGTGTAAAGCTTTGAGAAAAAAAGAGTTTTTACTTCAGGGCGGAAAGATTTGTGACTTTATCGCTTTTATTGTCGATGGTACCATAAGGCATTTTCATATTAAGAATGGCGTAGAGAAAACGTGTGATATCTCTTTTGAGAACTCATGGGTAACCGATTTTCAAAGCTTTACATTTGGCACTTCTTCCATTATGAATTTACAAGCAATGGAAGAAACAACTCTATTCTTCATCAAGAAAGATAACCTCTATAAATTATACAAAGAATGCCCGAAGTATGAAACGTTTGGGCGATTGATGGCCGAACAAGTTGCACAAAGAGCTACTGAAATTGCCATGTCTTTATCATCTGATAAGCCTGAAGAGCGGTTTCAGAATCTGCTTAAAAAGCAACCCGATTTGTTTCAGCGAGTACCTCAAAAGTTTATTGCCAATTTTTTGGGAGTAAGCCCCGAAAGTTTGAGCCGAATTAGAAACAGGATAGTCAGAAAGTTAAAGTCTTAACTTAAGTCATCGCTTTAAGGTCTCGCTGACTGATAATTTTGTCTCATTAAACTAAATAAAAATGAGAAAAATTATCATACTGACTCTCGCCTTAACTATTAGCGCAAGTGCTTTTGGGCAAAACGACAACATCTTCAAGAATTTTTATCACAATCAGTTAAGGGCAAAGTCTGAGAAAAAAGAACTGCAATTTTTTGCTGAAATTAACCCCCAATTTTTTGCCTATAGTGGCTTTGGGGGTGGTGCAGGTGTAGAATTTTCAAGATTCCAAACTGGTGCTATTTATTTGAATACCAAATTAACCTCTGGCTTTAGGGATGCTATATTTAATAATGCAACAAATTTAGATGTCCCTTTGAATTGGGCAGCAGAGGTCTTTGCAAATATTTATCTGAGAAAAGACAGAAAAGGATTTTATACAGGTTTTATTTATAGCTATGATGGATATTCTGTTACCGATGTTCCTACGCAAAGCAAGGAGGAATTCAACAAATCTTATCTCGTAACTCGCGTAGGCTTCCGTTGGTTTCCATTCAAGGAATACTTTTACATCGATGGGGGTTATGGGGTTTCCTTTAACTTAAGTGGTTCTGAAAATAGAGTGCTGGGCGGTTCAACCTATAGCCCTAAGTCTGTATTAGCCTTGCCATTTTTTGCAGTTGGGGCTAGGATTTATTTGAATAAATCAGCTAAATAAATTCTTGTATGAAACAAATATTAATCACCTCAACTATTTTAATTATGATGACAAGCGGCTTAATAGCTCAAACTCAACAATTGGATTTGGTAAAATTGAAATCCTTTGAACATCAACTGGATGATGTAATGGAAATCATTGACACAACGGTACTGAAAAGTAAACTCAAAGAAGTTGAATTAGAACATTCTAAAAATGGGAGTGAAGTAAACAGAGTGCGACTGGGAATCATCTATCATGAAACGGCATTGAACCTAACATTTTTAGAAAAATCTAATTACAAAGGATATGCAAAGAAGAGCTTTGATATGCTAACACAACTCTTGGAGGATACAAAGACCACGAAAGAACTATTACCTTTTGTTAGTTCGTACCGCGCATCTTCACTGTCATTACTAGGGGGAGAAACAATGAAACTTAAGTTAGTGGGTGAAGCCTTTAAATTATTTCAAACTGCCGTTGACAACTATGCCGCTGTTTCATACCTGCCAGAATTCTTGAGGGGCAGCGTGGCAGAGAACCTTCCGTGGATTTTCTTTTTCAAAAAAAAGTTTGCCAAGTTGGATATGCAATCAATAATAGATAAACAAGAAAAGAATAATCACTATGCGAATTCAAAAATAATGAGCTTTGTTTACTGGGCTTGGGCCAATCAACACCAAAACAAGAAGTACAGAAAACAATCGCTCGCGTATCTTGATAGGGCAATAGCATTAGACCCCCATTATTTAGGCGGGAGAAAAAAAGCAGAGGAATTGAAGAATAGATTTGTGAATCAAAAATAAATAGTTAGTCAATCTTGAATAACTCTGACCACTACATTTCCCCTTTTACGTCCCGTATCTACGTATTCATTAGCCTCCACAATTTGCTCCAATGGATATACTCTATCGATCACTGGTTTTAGATAACCATCACCAATTACTAGTTGAAGGAAATCAAGATACTCTGTTTTCTCGTTCGTCAATGATTTTACTGAAACGAATTGACCGCCCTTTTTTAATACCGATTTTAATTCTGAGGCGGGCAATTTACCAGCGGCATCAAAGATTACATCAACTATTTTTCTACAGCTAGCAATATCCTTTTTTGTGTAGTCGATAACTTCGTCAGCTCCAATCGATTTGACTAGCTCTATATTTGCAGTGCTGCAAACGGCTGTTACAGTTGCGCCAAAATATTTCGCCAGTTGCACGGCATACGTTCCCACGCTTCCCGAAGCTCCGTAAATTAAAATGTTGCTGCCTTTTTTGATAGTGACTTTTCTAAGCAATTGCAAAGCGGTCATTCCACCAATGGGCAGAGCGGCTGCTTCTTCGTAGGTCAATCCCTTGGGCTTTAGTGCCACTACACCCTGATTCCATTTTTCAGGAACACAAACATATTCAGCATATGCACCATTTTTCAAACCCGTAGTAGTTCCATAAATAGGGTCGCCCTTGCGAAAAAGTTTTACGTCTTTCCCAACTTCTTCAACAACTCCTGAAAACTCAAATCCTAGTATCGGCTGTTTCGGTTTTGTTATACCAAACATCAAACGAAGTATGAAAGTAAAAATTTTAGAATCGGGATGTTGCCCTCTTCTAGTCCAACTTATCGCGGCTGATACAGTTGATGCTTTCACTCGCACAAGTATTTCTTTGTTGGTGGGAACAGGCTTGTCAACTTCCTTGATTTGCAAAACACTGGGAGAACCATACTCGTAATAGACCGCTGCTTTCATAGTTATTTGATTTTTGATAAGATGAATTAAACCTGGCTCTATCACAGTTGGAGTCGATAAAATTTTAATCACCATTTTTATGCAGAGATTTTAACCTTAGTAGAAAGATTATTTTATGAATCTCCACTCAACCTTATTCCTATGTGGTGCAAATGCTGCTCATAGGGGCTTAACTTAATGACATTGAATTTTAATCTGTAAGATTTGTTGCAAAACTAAATGGCGCATTACCTTTGGGTACTTAACTTAAGTTATGGAATACGCACGAAATAGATAATAAATAGTTGGTGGCAAGTGTAACAGACTCAGTAACAACATAAAACAATGCAAGACATACTATTTGGTTTTATATCAAAATACATTTCTCTGACAGAAGATGAGAAGAACGCAATACTTTCGTTAGACCTATTTCGCTCGGTAAAGAAGGGGACTATTTTACTCAAAGAAGGACAGAAATCACAGGATGACTATTTTGTTCTAAAAGGATGCATACGGAAATATTACATCATAAAGGGTGAAGAAAAAACTACCGCCTTTTTTACAGAAATGGAAGGATTGACACCCCATTGTGTAAAAAATAATGCTCCGTCTGAATATTTTATAAGTTGTGTAGAGGATACTATACTAACGGTTACAAACCCAGATATGGGAGTTGAAGTAAATACTAAATTTCCAAAGTTTGAAATAATGTGCAGAATGTTGTCGGAAGAATTGTTAGCTAAACAACAAATCAATTTTGACGAGTTTAAGACTTCTTCCCCTGAACAACGATACCTGAACTTACTACAAAAAAGACCAGACCTTATTCAACGTGTGCCACAACACCAATTAGCCAGTTTTTTAGGTATAGAACCCCAATCACTGAGTAGATTAAGAGCAAGAATTTTGGAGAAAAGCAAAAAGTAACTTTACTTTTTAACTTAAGTGAACGATTTTAAGTCTACTGCAAATCTACTTTTGCAGTATCGTTTAACTTAATAAAAAGTAAATAATTACTACAATGAAAAAAATCGGCATTTATTCCGTGTTGCTATCGCTCGCGGCATTTCTTAGTTCCTGTGGCATCGGCACCGCCCTTGTTACCAACCACAATCAAAACGCCACTGAGGTACACTTAAGTGGAAACAACTTCAAAGTAATTGATCAGGTAAGCGGAAGTTCGGAGACGTCTTATGTATTGGCAATTGGAGGTATGAACAAAAGGCAATTGTACGAAAATGCGTATTCAACGATGATGAAGAAAGCCAACTTGCTGAATGGTTCCAAAGCCATCATCAACGTGATGACAGAGGAACACTTCAGTGGTTTTGCCCCTTTCTTTGTCAGAAGAACTATAACTGTGAGTGCCCAAGTAGTTGAATTTACGAGGTAAGTTCAAAAGATGACAAGTGGCCAAAATACACGTTTGAACCAGGGCTGCATTTCGGGTTTAATTTTTAGTTGATAATTTATGAATACACAAACAACAGCACAAAATGAACTGAAAGACATCAAAGTCAGTTTGAAACTGAAGCTTGCTACACTGTGGGCGAGTTTTATGTTTCTCTATATCTATGTAGATTATTTCCACTTATATATGCCGGGCTCCATAAAAGATATTTTGGCAGGAAAAGTATTTGTATTTGATATTTCATATGTCTTTATACTGATAGCAATGATTTTTGTAGCAATTCCCACTCTTATGATTTTCCTTTCTGTTGCCCTGCCGGCTAAAGTAAATCGTTGGACAAACATAATCGTGGCTACGGTATTTATTCCTTATATGTTGTTTAATTTGGCAGGAGAGGCTTGGGTGCACATGTATTTTGCTGCAGCTGTAGAAGTCGTTCTTCTTTGTCTAATTATCCGTTATGCATGGAAATGGCCTCGTATTGAAACATGAAAAATCCTATGAATGAAAAGTATGCGTGGATAATTTTATCCAGTGGTCTGAGGCACTCAGAACACGAGCATAATGTTAAATGATACTTTTTTAAAACTTCAAAAGCTGAAAATATAAATGTTAAATTTGAGAAATGGTCTGAGCGCCTCAGACCAAGGTGTGGATACAAAAACGAAACAAGATTTAATAGATTTTGTAAGTGAATTTAAACTAATATTAAAATAACTTTCTGAGATATGCCAATAATAGAATTTACAGCAGGAAAACTAACAAGAGAAGTAAAAGAAAAACTAATAACACATCTTACAGATATTTCTGTAGAAATTACAGGAATACCAAAACATTTGTTTTTTATAACAATTAATGAAAAACCTGACGAAGATATTGCGGTTGGAGGTGTTAGTGTACAAAAATTAAAAGAAGAATTAAGCAAACAGAAATAACAACGAACCGCTAAACATTTAGCCGTCTAGTGAAAAAGCCCTCTCAAGGGCTTTTTTTTGTTAGACAGTGTTGACTAACTTCCTGGCTACATACTGTACAATAGATTATTGAATTGATTTTTTGATTATTTACACTTATATATGCCGAGTACGATAGAAGATATTCAGACAGGGAGGGTGTTTTGAGTCAATGCCCTTCAACCAACTCGACAAATTCTCCACGACAATAAAGTAACGTTTAACAGACCAACCCTTTAAGTTTCTCCACAGTGGACAAGAGTGAATAAAAAAGGGAAAAGAAATTAGGGAATAAAAAACGAAGGACGACCTAACAAAGTTTCTGCACGCGGACAAGTGAGCGTTCCTTTAAGCAACGTTGGACAGGCTGACGATCAATGATTCGTCTAACAATTCCCCACCGCACGGCAACCTAAAAAGATTCTCACCCACGCTTTTGGCACTTACCATTACCGCTCATGCCAACGCTCCACCAATGCAATGGCAAGAGCCAAACCCCCAACCGCTTAAGCATTGAGCATAACCCATTATTGCATAAATTGAGAACCATATCCAGACTTAAATTAAATGATTTTAGAGCAGACTGAAATAAAATACAAAGGGAAGGTGATTTTTGAAAGACTTGTGATGTCAACAAACTTCAAACGTGTGCCTAAACTTTTTTCGGAAGACGAAGCCTGCTTTTTATTTCTTACTAAAGGTGCTTTTCATTTCCGAACACCAACTAATTTCTTGACTTTTAAAGAAGGCGATGCTATGCTTTCCAAGTGCGGAAACTACTTTATGGAAAATGTTATGCTTAACCAAAAAACAGAGCATCAGGTTATTTCTGCAATTGGAGCATTTTTTTATCCGACAATGGTGAAAGGTTTTTTTCAGTCGGACTTAGCCATTCAACCATTTCAAAACAATTTCGACACGACAAAAATCAGCATAGAACCCTTGATGAAGTCTTTCATTGATAGTCTCAATTTTATGTTCGATAACCCGAGTATTGCTGATGAAAATTTAATAGTTACAAAGTTGAAGGAGTTGCTTTTGCTATTAAGCAAGAGTGAAAATGCAAGTTCTATCAATTCATTCGTAAATTCTCTTTTTGTTCCATTCGAGTATGACTTCAAGGATATTATTCAAAATAACATCTACTCAAATCTTTCAATAATAGAACTTGCTCAATTAAGTAATTTAAGTTTACCGACTTTTAAGAGAAAGTTTGCTGAACTTTATAAAGTAAGTCCTGCCAAATACATTCTCGAAAATAAATTAGAGAAATCGATTCATCTGCTCCAATTCAAAACAAAACAAATAGCTGAGATAGCTTATGAATGTGGCTTCGAGACAGTTTCAAATTTTGACAAGGCATTTAAAAGACAATTCGGGAAATCACCATCTGAGTATCGGTTGAGCCAAAAAGACAAAGGATCGAACCGAAAGGAAAACTGAAACAGATTTAGTTCTTGCAAATTTGTACCATAATCGAACCTCGAAATTATGGTAATAGAAAAGGAAATCATCATCAATAACAGTATTGGAAACACCTGGAAAGTATTGGGTCACGATTTTGCGAACCCCTATAAATGGGCATCAAGTGTAAATCATTCAGAAGGACACGGAAAGCAATTGGCCACGACACAGTGCGATGAAAGGGCTTGTCAAACTGTAATGGGGAATATAAAAGAGAAATTAACTCACTATTCTGACAACGATTTTCATTTGGCATACATTGTAACAGAAGGAATGCCAGCTATGGTAAAAACTGCCACCAACGATTGGCAATTAACAAACTCTGGTGCCGAAAAGACAAAGCTAAAAATCAAAATGGAATTTATATTTCAAGGTATTTTGGGCTTAGTGATGCAACCTTTAATGAAAATGAAACTCAACAAGATTGCCCAAGAAATGGTTGAAGATTTTGGGTATTACGCAGAGAACGGAAAACCACATCCAAGAAAACTAAAAGCACAAAACAAATGAAAGAATTAAAAAAATATCTGACCATAAATAGCATTTTTTCAGCCATCAGTGGCTCGGTAATGTTACTACTCTCAAGTAATCTGAACGAGTTATTCCATATTGAAAATATTTATGTTTCCCCGGTTATCGGGGCAAACTTATTATTTTTTGCTGCTTTTGTCTGGTACGTTTCTCGCAAACAGTTAACAAACAAAATACTGGTAACAACAATTACGGTTCTTGATATACTTTGGGTTTTAGGCAGTTTTGGAATTGTGATTTTTGGGCTGTTTGACCTTTCAAATAATGGTTATATCCTTATTGGTGTTGTTGCTTTGTGGATAGCATTTTTGGCTTTCAAACAGTTTAAATACAGTGGACAGAAATAGGACAGAAAAAACAACGAACCGCTAACGAGGGCTTGGCAAAAGCGGGACTTTAGTACCAGGTTGAAAATTCGGAATTGTAATAAACATTTGTGCTTCTGAATCCGCTTCTTCACAAAGCCCTGCTCGTTGTAGGTCATGCGCAAAAAAATGTTCCGCGGACAGTGACGTTTAAATTGGTGCAGACTCTTTCCGCACACAGTTTTAAGGTGACCGCTGACAGTTAAGTTAAAATTGTGCAAACCCTTTCCGCACACAATTCTGGCAGACTTATTGACCAAACAAGATTTCCGCACCGGGACAACGTTTCGCTCCCCAGACAAGTTAGGCGCGCGAAGCGCAAATTTTTTTGCGGTTTGGTAAATAATATTTACAAAACTGAGAACAAGGAAAATTTTAACGGTTTACGCAGACAATTTGGTCACATCAGTAACATTTTCTAGTTTCAACCGTCATCCTTCTTTAAACTATTCCAATAAATATGAAAAAAAAGATATTCAAATTCCTTAAAGTCTTTTCAGGAATCATTCTTTTTCTATCATTAACTATTGTGCTAGCTATTTTATGGCCAATGCCACAACTAAAGCCACCTACCAAGCACAATACAGTTTTCATAAAATCAATAAATATAATTGACGTAACATCGGGAAACATAGTGAAAAATCGAGACATTCTAATCAAAGATAATGTCATTGTAGCTATAGATACCATAGGCATCTTAAAAGCACATCCTACTTCATTAATCATTGATGGCACAAACAAATATTTAATACCAGGCCTCTGGGATATGCACACACATTCAAATCAACATTCCGAATGGCTTTACCATCCACTTTTTATTGCCAATGGCGTTACAGGAATAAGAGATATGTCAGGACAGCTTAACAAAAGAGATAGTTATTTTGCTGGCAGCAAGGAACGCCTAATTTGGAATGATGAATTGAGTGCTAATAACAGGGTAACCCCGAGATATGTTTTGCAAAGCAGCTTTCAAATTGATGGAGCATTTTCTGTTCCGGACGGCTTTCCGGAATATTTCAAACTTCTGAAAAGTGAGGACGTTGATTCACTCCTATGCTTTTACAAAAATGAAAAAGTAGATTTCATCAAAGTATATGATCAAATAACGCCAAGGGCATATAAAGAACTTGCGTTGCAAGCACCAAATTACGGAATGCACATTGTCGGCCATAAGCCAATATCTACGAGTCTTGAAGATGCCATTGTATTGGGTCAAAGAACTTTTGAACATGGCCGTATTTTCTTGTTGGAGTGTTTTCCTAATGCAGATAGTTTACGAACATCCGCTAATTGGAAAGCATTCCTCTCAAAGTCAAAAGAATCCATGGTTAAAGATTACAATCCAGAGTTAGCAACAAGATTAATGCTACTGATGAAAGAACACAACGCGCATTGGGTCCCTACTCTTCAAACACTCAAGTTTGAAGCGTTTGCACATGAGCCAACATTTCTACAAAATCCAAACTTAAAATATATCGATTATATAAGTAAAAAACTCTGGTGGGACATTGATGCTCGTAATAACAAGAAAAGAAATCTATCGACCAAAGGAAAACATATTAGCGCATCCTTTTATAATGCTGCTAAAGAACAAATTAAGATAGCTAGCGAAATAGGCGTACCAATTATGACAGGTACCGATGTCTCCGATTCCTATATTTTTGCTGGATTTAGCATTCATCATGAATTAGAAGAGTTAACCAAAAGTGGTTTGTCAAACTTAAAGGCATTGCAAAGCGCCACGATTATTCCGGCAAAGTTTGTTGGAGTGGATAAAAGTTACGGAACAATTGAAATAGGTAAAATTGCAGACTTGGTTATTCTAGATAAAAATCCATTAGATAATATTACCAATTCCAAAACTATTTATGGTGTTATTATGAATGGAATATATTTTGATTCAAACAAGATAGATGAACTAAAAGACTTTACACAATCGCTTTCTTCAAGTTTCCATATGAACGTTAAAGTTTTTTACAGTCTCATAAGTAGTCCTTTAATTAGAGTACAGTTTGCTGATTAAAATGTTTTATCAAAACTATGTACCCTTTCTGATTTTGTAGTAAACCCAACTAACATTGGGAAGGACATCCGCGAGAGAGATCATGAACTTTAACTAGATTATAGAGAAAATGATTGACGCTCATAATAAACTAATATCGCATAACACGACTCATGCTTTTTGGATTGCATAGGGATTTGGAAAGGAGCCGATTAAACAATTAGACAACAAAATTCCAATAGTATTTTTAATTGGTGCCGCTATTAGTTACTTGTTTGTTCACCTTTCCTATTTACTTTTCCCTCAATACAAAAATGAGACGTGCAGACAGGGTATGCAAACCACCTGAAGATGCTGTGATCAAAAGTCATGTTGCTGAGTCACATTGAACCTATTTCCAATAAATAATTTAAAAAGATTTGTATTGCCTTTGGGTAATTCACAAAGAATCTATAGTATTGCAGTGTATTAGTTAAGTAATACACCAATTCTAGAGAAATGATACAGATTAATGGCCTTTCATTCGGGTACAGCCCAAAAAAGCCAGTATTTGACCAGCTTAGTCTCACATTGCCATCCGGAAATGTCTATGGCTTACTAGGTAAAAATGGTGCCGGCAAGTCTACCCTTCTGAAAATCATTAGCGGGCTATTATTCCCAACCCATGGAAAACTGGAGGTGGTTGGCTTTCGTCCAAAGGATCGTTTTCCTCAATTTCTGAATGAGATTTATCTGGTTACGGAAGAGTTTCACCTTCCCGCCATAAAAATTGAGCAATACCTAAGTTTATATAGCCCGTTTTACCCACGCTTTAATCGCAGTTTATTTGATGAATACATTAATGAATTTAAAATTCCCAGAGATCAAAAGCTGAATGCTTTATCGTACGGGCAAAAGAAAAACTTCTTACTGTCATTCGGACTGGCCACTGACTGTAAACTCTTGATCCTGGACGAACCTACCAACGGACTTGACATTCCATCGAAGAGTCAGTTTAGAAAAATTGTGGCCAACGCCATTCACGAAGATCGAAGTTTCATTATCTCTACCCACCAGGTAAGAGACATGGAAAACCTTATCGACCCTATTATCATTCTGGATGAAGGGCAAATTGTGCTATTCGAGAATAATGAGAGAATATCAAAGAAACTTTCCATTACCCGACAGTCAGAATTGCCTGACGACAACACGTTGGTTTATGCTGAATCTTATTTAGGTGCTTATACAGTTGTCACCGAGAATACAAACATGACAGAAACCAGCATGAACCTTGAAATACTGTTCAATGCAGTGGTCGGTAACAAAACTAAGGTCAACGAAATATTCAAACGTTAGTACAATGCACCTGAAGAACTATTTTGATCTCTCAAGATTCTGGCTGCTGCTGAAAATGGAATTGTTCAGAAGCAAAAAAGGCTTGCTTATGATCTTTGTGATAAGTTTTGGTCTACTTTTTTTCGGGGGCCTGCTATTGGATTGCGCAATGGAAAAGAAAAAGATTTTTGATGGACATCCATCCAACTATGTCTTTCATCTCATGATCGGAGGCTTCATACTAAGCAGTCTTGCTTTTAATGATTTGAGCAACACCCTGAAAAGGTATCATTACCTCACGTTGCCTGCATCTACACTCGAGAAGTTCATCTGCATGTGGTTGCTAACTTCAGTTGGTTGGATTACCGTATTTACCATCTCCTACACCATCTACACTTTAATTGCGAATGCCATTGGTGCGGCCCTATTTAGCGATATGAAGTTTCTTCCTTTTAACCCCTTGGGAATTTCCTCTCTGAATACCATGAAATTCTATTTTGTCTTACACGGGATTTTGTTGGTAGGTGCAGCCTATTTTAAAGGATATGTATTCCCCAAAACTTTATTTGCGCTCATCTTATTTTTTGCCATGGGCTCGATATTGGCCTACTTCATCATGGGAGATGAGTTTATTAATCATGATTGTGGGGTTGGTGAATGTGCAGTGCTTCATGAAGTGATTTCACATGACATATCAGTCGTCTTGCAGTGGATATTCTGGTGGGTGCTTGCACCCACATGCTGGATAAATACCTATTTGGGACTAAAAGAGCAGGAGGTGTAGTATGGAGTTTGGGAATGACAAAGCTATTTACCTTCAAATAACAGATTACTTCTGTGAAAATATTTTGCTCCAAAAATGGAAGGCGGGAGACCGCATACCATCCGTAAGAGAAATTGCCGTGAACATTGAAGTCAACCCAAATACCGTTATGCGCACCTTCACCAACCTTCAAGACAAGGGCATCATATTCAACAAGAGAGGAATTGGATATTTTGTGGCTGAGGACGGCTTTGAAAAAACAAGAGCTCTTCGCAAAGAAGATTTCGTTAACAATGAATTGCCAAGATTTTTTAAGGCCATGAGCTTGCTCAACTTTACAATGGAAGATGTAAATGCGTCATACAGGCAATATGTCGATAAAGAAAAGTGAAGATTGCATTTTAGAAAAAAAATTAATTTGTCAATTAGACGATACGCTCCTTCTCCAAACTCTAAAACATGAAATCAAGTAGAAAAATATTACTAATTACAGGATGCGTTGTGTTGATAGGGGTCATTGCAAGTCTAATTGTGACGCGGAACGTTGCGCTGCAGTTTTTACACAAGACCGCAGCTGAAAGCAAATACAAAGCTGTAGCGGTAGCCGATTTTGAACGTTTGGACTTTTCAGCCAATTGGGATGTTAGAATCAGGCAGGGAAGTGAGTTTAAAGTAGAGCTGGCCGGTGATGAAAATTCGGTAGGAAAACATAAGCTTGAAAATATAGGCGGTACGCTATATTTTAAAATGCAAGCTATTGACTCCATGGAAAATTCCCAACCTATCTACGCAAAAATAATAGCCCCTTCATTGAAAGGAATTAAAGCCATGCGCGGCACGAAAATCAGCCTGGAACAATTTCAATCAGATTCCATACAACTCATATTGGAAGATCGTAATGCCTTTAAAGGTTATAATAACCACTTTAGCTATATGTTCTTCAAAACGTTTGGCGATGTATCATTGGAATTAACTGATGACTGAGATGTGATACAATAAAAATAGTAGAATGAATAAACAATACTGCGAATACAATAACAGGAACTCTTCAATTAATAAACTCTAAAATTTAAGTAAAATGAAATCAATTTTTTTAGGAGCACTTAGCTCCCTGGCCGCGCTTTGCCCACAACGCACGTTTTCAAGTGCCACCTTATGAGTTGGAGCGATCCACCTCGAACTTTTGCCCACTCTTGCAACAAATTTAAAAACGAATCACCGAATTATTTATGAAAACCCTTTTATCAACCATGAACAAAAAATTCCTACTTACAACTGTCATTGTTATCATTCTTACAATTCTCTACAAGCTCCCTGCACACGCACAAGAAAGAATAACCATCAGCGGCACCATTACCGATAGTAAATCAAACGAGACACTGATTGGCGCAAACGTTTACATCGAAGAACTAAAAACGGGCGTCAGCACCAATGAGTATGGATTCTATTCCATCACTATACCACCTGGCGATTACACGATTTGGTTGAGTTATATTGGATATCAATCTGCAAAAGAAAGTATCTCGCTGACAGGAACAATCAAAAAGGATTTTTCACTTGCAGAAGATAGCAAGACATTGAATGAAGTGGTGATTACTGCCAATAAAGAAATCGCAGACATTCGTGTGCCAGAGATGAGCACCAACAAGCTTTCTATCCAGACCATCAAACAAATGCCCGTGGTGATGGGCGAGGTGGATATTATTAAGTCAATCTTACAATTGCCTGGCGTTACCAATGCGGGTGAAGGACAATCTGGATTTAATGTAAGGGGCGGTTCGGCCGACCAAAACTTGGTTCTGCTAGATGAAGCTACCGTTTATAACACCTCTCACTTCTTTGGTTTTTTCTCTATCTTCAATTCAGATGCTGTAAAAGATTTGAAATTGTATAAAGGAGGAATACCAGCACGCTATGGCGGAAGACTTTCTTCGGTGCTCGATATTTATCAGAAGGAAGGAAACAAAAATAACTTTAATGTTTCAGGTGGAATTGGGTTAATATCAAGCCGATTATTGGCAGAGGGGCCAATAGCGAAGGGAAGAGGTTCATTTATTCTGGCCGGGAGAGGCTCTTATGCGCATCTTTTTCTAAAACTTGCCGACAATAAAAATTCTGCTTCTTTCTATGATTTGAATACAAAAATTAGCTATAAGCTGAACGAGAAAAATCACATTTACCTTTCCGGCTATTTCGGCAAAGATGTTCTTGATTTGAATGGCCAGTTCATCAACAAATACGGAAACTCTTTTGCCAACCTGCGGTGGAACCATCTTTTCTCTGATAAATTGTTTTCAAACCTGTCACTGATTTACAGCGATTACTTCTACGGATTAAATTTAGATTTCCTTGGCCTCGATTGGGATTTCGGCATCCAAAACTTTAACCTGAAATATGATTTCAAACATTATATGGGTAATGCCACCAAGTTGACCTATGGCATAAACACGCAGTACTTTAATTTCAATCCTGGAACGCTAAAACCCCTCGATGAAAAATCTGGAATCAATGCGGAACAATTGGATAAGAAATTTGCACTTGAGTCTGCGTTGTATCTTGACATAGAACAATCGCTATCCAAGCGCATTACTGTTAACTATGGCTTGCGCTACAGTATATTTCAAAGACTTGGAAAGCAAAACGTAAATGTCTATGCAAACAATCAAGCAGTGGTATTCAACAATGTGCTTGGCATCTATGAAAAGGCCACACCGATTGGTGTAAAATCATATTCAGATAATGAGGTCATTGCCAGCTTCAATAACCTAGAACCGAGGGCGGCCATTTCATACGCATTGAGCGATGACCAATCTGTGAAAGTCAGCTACAACAGAATGACGCAGTACCTTCATTTGATTTCAAATACACAATCGCCTACCCCGCTCGACTTGTGGACACCAAGCGATAATTTTCTCAAACCTCAAATTTTAGATCAAGTGGCCATCGGATACTTTAGAAATTTTAATAACGACAAATACTCTCTAGAAGTAGAGTCTTTTTATAAAGACATTAAAAACCGAGTTGACTATATTGATGGAGCCCAATTGATTGCCAACCGAGCCCTTGAGCAAGTTGTTTTAAATGGAAAGGGTAGATCGTATGGGTTTGAGCTAATGGTACGAAAAAATACCGGAAAGCTTGCCGGGTGGGTTTCTTATACGCTATCAAGGTCTGAACAACAAACCGCTGGCAGGTCAGCGAATGAAACAGGTATTAACAACGGGCAATGGTATAAAACCAATTTTGACAAACTTCATAATTTATCAATTACAGCCACTTACAAACGAAATGAGAAATGGAGTTTTAGCAGCATCTTTAATTTGCAGTCGGGTATTCCATCTAATTTCCCTGATGGAAAGTACGAGTACCAAGGAATCAGTGTGCCTAGCTATGGTCTAAGAAACGAGAGCAGGCTGCCAACGTATCATCGATTGGATTTGTCAGCCACCTACATCCCCAAACCTAAAAAAGAAAAAGGATGGAGAAGTGAGTGGGTGTTTAGCATCTACAATATCTACAACCAGCAAAACGCAGCCTCCATTTCCTTCAAACAAAATGCTGACACAGGGGTAAACGAAGCAGTTCGATTCTCTGTGTTCGGCATAGTCCCTGGTATTACTTATAATTTTAAATTCTAATCTTAATTTTCTGCTCAATGAAAAAGCTATTATTTATTATATCGGTTTTAGTTTGCATGAGTTGCGAACAAGTTATTAATGTTGATTTAAACACAGCCGCACCAAGGCTCGTTATTGAAGCATCCATCAATTGGGAGAAAGGTACCAGTGGAAATTTGCAAACCATCAAGCTAACCACTACGGCAGGCTATTATGATAAGGTAATCCCCAAAGTTTCAGGTGCAATTGTTTCGGTCAAAAATAGCGCAAATACTGTTTTTGATTTCATAGAAGAAGTCGGCACCGATTTCCCATCTGGTAAATATACCTGCAATAATTTCATCCCAACCATTGGAGAAAATTATACCCTCACAGTTATTCACAATGGGCAGACCTACACGGCTCAGGAAAAATTATTGGCCACACCAGCAATTAAAGATGTTGAACAACAAAATGATTTGGGTTTGAATAGTGATGAAATTGGGATAAGGGTGAATTTCATAGACACTCCCGTTGAAAAGAATTTTTATCTATTCCGATTTGGAACCACTGTCAATGCGTTTCCCGAATATGAAACCATTGACTCCCAATTTACCCAAGGGAATGTTACCTCTTGGCTTTACTCCAACAAAAATTTAAAAAAAGGTAGTGAGCTGAACTTCACGCTTTACGGTATCACAGAAACATATTACAACTATATGAGCATAGTACTATCAAATTCAAGAGGAGGAGGAGCTTTTCAAACACCACCCATCAAAGTAAAGGGAAACATTATCAATCAAAATAATGAAAAAAATTATGCGTTGGGGTATTTTCGGTTGAGTGAAGTTGACTCGTACGATTACACGGTTCAATAGAAAATCAGAAAATTTAAAAATAGCAACTTCAACAGTTTCACTAACCAAATCATAAACAATAAAAAAATGAAAACATTAACCATTTCTTTCCTTGCCATTGCATTTTCGATGTTACTTAATTCATGCGGAGTAAGCGGTGCCTTCGTGCATAATCATAACCAGAATGTAACGCAAGTACATCTCGGCCAGAAAAATTATAAGGTGGTGGAGAAGATAAGCGGAAGTGCCGATGTTTCGTACATACTCTTCATTGGCGGACTTAAAAAGAAACAACTCTATGCGAATGCTTACTCCAACATGGTCAATTCGGCCAACTTAGTTTCGGGCTCTAAAGCACTCATCAATGTAGTGACCGAAGAACATGTGGGCGGTGTGCCACCCTTTTACTTCAAGCGCACTATCACGGTGAGCGCCCACGTTGTGGAATTTGTTGATTGATAGCAGGCCAAGAATAAAAACGATATGCAAAGCACCAATAAGGAAAAGCGCAAATGGAGGAGGAGCTTTTCAATCACCACCACCCACAAAAATGAAAGGAAACATTATTAATCAAATCAATAAGGATAATTATGCGTTGGGGTATTTTCGGTTGAGTGACATTGATATTTATAATTATATTGTTCGTTAGGCTTTAAGCTTTGGATTTGCAAATAGTTAATCAGAATGATAATAAGAGAAGCTAGGATTGATGACATTGCGCAACTTCATATTGTAAGAAATGCCGTAATTGAAAACCAACTTTCTGACCCAAGTAGAGTAACGGTTGATGATTATGTTGAATATCTAACAGTCTGGGGCAAAGGTTGGTTATGTGAAGTCGGCAAAGAAATTGTAGGATTTGCTATTGTAGATTTACGTGAGAACAGCATTTGGGCGTTGTTTGTAAAACCTGAGTTTGAACAAAAAGGAATAGGGCGAAAGTTGCATAGTACTATGCTGGCTTGGTATTTTACTCAGACCCAAAGTAATGTTTGGCTAACAACATCATCTAACACGCGAGCGGAATTATTTTATATAAAATCAGGGTGGTCTAAAGTTGGTGTGAACAGAGAAGATGAAATCAAGTTTGAGATGACTTATGATAGCTGGAGAAGGCTAGGCAATAGTAAACCTATTAGAATTTTGTAATAGCGTTTTCAATTTTTTTGAATGTTTATTCCCTTCGATAGCTTTGTCAAAAAACGCATGAAAAAATTCTGTATCATCTACTGCCTAGTAGTTTTGTCGGTAAGCTGTAAGAATAGAATGGGGCAAACCAAAACTTCTCCTGATAATGATTTTCCTGCGAATGAAACTTTGAAAGCAGGTTACATTTTGGATTTTAACGAAGAGTTCAGTCAAAGCACCATTGACACCTCTAAATGGATACCTTATTATTTACCGCAATGGAGCTATAGAGAAAAATCACGCCCAAACTATGAGTTGATAAATGGCCAACTCATTTTACAAATCAAAGAAAATCAAGCACCTTGGTGCACTGAGTTTAATGGCGAAGTAAAATGCTCCTCTCTTCAAACGGGAATGTTTGCAGGTGAAGTCGGTACCGCTATTGGGCAACATCGTTTTAATCCATCGTGCAGGGTAAGAGAAGTACAGAAAACAGCGCGGCTTTACACTCCGTTGTATGGATACATCGAGATACGAGCGAAAGTGGAAATGAGCGCTAGTAATGTGGCGGCCTTTTGGATGATTGGTTTTGAAGATAGCCCAGAAAAGTCAGGTGAAATTTGCATTATGGAAGTGAAGGGACAAAATGTAAAAAGCAATCAATTTGTTAACGGGTATGGAATCCATCCATTTGGTGATGGAAATTTAAAAGAAGAATTTTTTGAGGATAAAGTTGATTTCAATCCTTCTGTATTTAATATTTATGCTGCAAGATGGCAGCCCAATCAAGTTGATTTTTATATCAACAATAAATTGATTAGAACAATAAACCAATCTCCAAATTATGAGATGCAACTCATGTTGAATATCTACGAGATACCTTCTGAGCTAAAAGAGACGGGCTTGTATCCAAAAAAGTTTATTATCGATTACGTTCGCGGATATTCATTTAAGGTTGAGAAACAATAACCTCCTCTCTCTATCTGTTCAAGGGCGCGTGGGCGGTACAGGAGTTGCCAATTTTACTTTGTACCGATAACCTCCACCAAAATACTCTTGCATTTTCAAAACCTCTTTGGATTTTTTACTGATCCAAAAAATAGCCCAACTTGTTTCGTTGTAACTAATTTTCAATTGCCAACAATCAATAGTGGAGGTATTAGTACCTTGAATGGCTTCTGACCCAATTACTTTGTATTGGTAGTACATCGGCTCTGTTTTTCCACCAGGGTGATAAAAATTGATTACAAAAGTTTGTCCCACTATTTTAAAGGGCAACATACTGAATATCTCCATGTCCAATTCCCAGTTTAATGTCGAGGCGGTTGATTTTACTTCCATCTCTTTCTTTGAGTTGTTCGCTACGGTATCTGAACCCGAAACTCGATTCTGCTCAAACTCGAAGGCCTCAATGCCACGAGCATTTTTTCCGTAGTGATAGATGGGAGAAAAATCTTCTCTGCTACTGATAGAATAAATGTATCTGTTTTGTAACGTATCATTCGAATACCAATTTTGAACGACCTCAATAGCAGCTTTACCCTGAAATTGTTTGAAGTTCACTTGCCTATTCCAAAGCATGGGCATTATAATCTTTTTTTTCTTAGGCTGCTCAAAGTAAACCAGGTACTGATGAAGGCCTTGTTGAAGCTGCGAAATGACCAAGTCTTTATTAGTAAGCGAAATGGTATCGATTTGTGCTGACAGGTTAAGCGAGATAAAGCTCGTAAAAAGAACTAGCACAAGGAATAATGTATGTTGGTTTTGTTTCATTGTTTAAAATGTTTGATGCAAAAGAACGTGATAACCTGATATGTCAAGTTTAATTTCGATAGGTGTGTTGATACTCTTTGCCATTGCGTATTCATGCAACATCAGTTAAACCGATTGATTAAAAGACTACATCCATAGAAGATTTTTGCAATTCGGTAGAGTTTGCAAGTAATTCTGCCCACTAAAACTTATTTTGCTATTTCTATGACCAACCATTTTTTTGCCCGATATAAATTTCTTCTGCTTCACCTATCGTTTTGGGTATTGTATTTCAGCTATCGAGTGTATGATCTTCAGGCCTATCTCGGTGGTAAAAAAGCAGTAATGTATCTCGGTGTTACTTTACTATTTAATGTCTCGGCCAGTTATGCCCATTACTTTTTTGTGCTGCCTGATTTTTTATCATCCAAACGGATTGCTCCTTATTTAACTAAGCTGATGATACTACTGATTGTAATTATCACATGTAGGATTCTGGCAGAGAATGCTATTATGCCCTTGTTGATGTCCAATGAAAAGTACTATCAATCCATAAAGCTTACTCGATTGATAAGCACGGTATGGGATACACTCACCTTTTTAATTTTCACGGGAATGATTCGCTTTACAATCGACTGGTTTGATTTTGAAAATAAAAAGAAGCAATTGGAAAATGAAAAATTAAATGCCGAGTTAAACTACCTCAAGGCGCAAATCAATCCACACTTTCTCTTTAACACGTTGCATAATTTGAATTATTTAGTTTACGCAAAATCAGAACATGCCACCGAAGTAATTATTAAATTGTCAAATATGATGCGGTACATGATCTATGATGCAAACAAAGAAAGGGTTTTGCTAAATAAAGAAATCGCCTACATTAATGATTATATCGACTTGGAAAGAATCCGCTTAAATTATCCATTCCAAGTCAACTTACACATCGAGGGCAACGTTTCAGTTGTGGAGATCGCCCCGCTGATTATGCTTACTTTTATGGAGAATGCTTTTAAACATGGGGTGAGCGATCAAGAGAAGGATTGTTATATTAATGTTGACCTGTTTGTAGATGATCAGCAAGTCCAGTATAAAGTCTCCAACCGAAAAATCAAAAGTCAGTCAAAAGGAAAGTTAAAGTCAGGATTTGGATTGAACAATGTGAAGCAGCGGCTTCAACTGAGTTATTTCAATCGCCATCAACTTGTGATTGATGATGCTCCCGATTCGTATTCTATCTCATTAACCATAACTCATTCATGATTCGGTGTATTGTCATTGATGACGAGCCTTATGCGAGGCAATTGTTAACAGAATTTATTGCTAAAGTCCCAGACCTTGCTTTAGAAGGAGCTTACGCCAGTGCATTGAAGGCATTACCTGTTTTAAATAGGAAGTCCGTTGATGTTATTTTTCTTGATATTCAGATGCCGGATATTTCAGGTATTGATTTTTTAAAAACACTTGAAAAAAAGCCATTCATTATTTTCACAACTGCTTTTGCCGAGCATGCCTTAGAAGGTTTTGAGTTAGATGCTGTTGATTACTTAGTAAAGCCATTTGATTTTAGTCGGTTTTTAAAAGCCGTTAACAAAGTGGTGCAGCGATTGGACAATTCTATTCACATTCACCATTCAACTGAAAGAGGAAATGGTAAATCGGATTTTATGTTTGTAAAAGACGGAAACAAACTGGTAAAAGTGGAGTACAAAAAAATTCTTTTTATTAAAGGCACACGCGAATACGTAACGATTCATACGCAAGAAAAGAAAATCATGAGCTTGCAAACCCTCAAGAACCTGGAGATGGAGCTGCCCGCTGATTTCATTCGTGTGCACAATTCCTTTATCATTTATTTGCCCGCTGTAGGGACTATATCAAAAAATGAATTGGAGATAGGAAAAGAAATTATACCCATTGGCATCACCTACAAAAAAGGTCTTTATGAGCGAGTAAAAGATTATGATATTCGTGACAGTAATAGATAATCTTTTTTAAAGACAGTTTATTCTTAAGAACTAAAACGGATGTAAGAATGAGTTTATCGAAATCCTAAAGTTTAGATAGCCAGTTTTCACAAACTCAAACTGACAACACGCAGGGCAGACGCATCTAAATTTTTTCTTGGTAATCCCTTACAAAACCAAGGTTTTACATTAAGGGTTTCCAACCTTAGGAAGGTTGGAAACCCTTTGCTTGGCTTTGAAAAGCATTATTACAAATTTAGATGCGGCTGCCCTGTGACAACACGAGTTATTTTGCATAAGATCATTAAGAGTTAATCCATCCGTTCCAACCTTTAGTTAGCTTACAGAGTCTAAAAGGAAAACTAAACAAATGAAGTTATTTCCTATTTTTTTTACTGCGCTGATTTTTGGTGCCAGTGGCTGCAACGAAACTAAATCGGTAACCCCAATCCCAAATACCGAATGCTTTGAAGTAAGCTATGTTACAGGCATTTGCGGTCAGGCCGTGCTTAAAATAGAGAAACCAGCATTTTTTAAGTTTGGAGAAACCTGGAATGGCCATGCCAATGTTTTTTATACTGTTTTTGATTGTTCTGTTGATGAAATGAAATTGAAGCAAGCACATTTCTTTGTTACAATTAGTCAAAACAATCCTAATCCCAACATTAACTGCGTTATGTGCTTAGCTGCCTTAGACTATCAAGGAAACAAAAAGTACTTTGTTACTCTTGTTGCTGAATGTGAAAGTAATTTAGGGGATTAATTCAAGCTATCCACTCGCCCCAGCACCATCCCCATTCACCCCCGAGAGGTTCATTGGCATCAAAAACCTTCTCGCTTCGCCCCATAATCCAATAATCGTAAACGCAATGACGATCGAATGCGTCTTTCATAAAACAATTAACCAACTATTTTATGAAAACACTATTTACATTTTCCCTTCTCTTTGTTGCGGCTTTAGCAATGGCACAAACAAAAGCTGTACCACGCACCGAGTTTACCATCGATCTTTCTGAAAGTAGCCTTGCCATTAAACCGGGCGAAAGCAAACAACTAACCGTATCTATTGCCCGATCAAAGTATTACGCAAAAGAAAAAGCAATCCTTGGGTTACAGAGTTCATTGCCACAAGGTGTTACCATTTCTTATGAGCCACAAGAAGGAAATTTTGAAACGAGTGTAGCCACTATTTCTGTCGCACCAGATACAGCGGTTGGAGTACACCAAATCGTGCTGAATGCAATGATCAGCACTAAGAAGAAGGGAGCGATTTTGAAATTGTCGGTAAACAATGATCAGGTAGCTGTGAAATAAGAAGAGCGTTCAACAGTCCAACACCAAGGTGAGCTTAACAACTACAAAATTTCAAAACATATTGATAAATTGTGGTGTTGTACAAAAGCCTCGTTCAGTACCGCACTGTTGAACTAATTCATTTATGGTTAAAGAGATAGATTTTCAAATCATTAGAGAATACATAAGTCGATTTGTTTCTTTTTCAGAAAGTGAATGGCAACCTTTTTTAGACGCACTGGTAAAGCGGCAAGTGCCCAAGGGCGGTTATCTAATGGAAGCTGGTCAGATCTGTGATTATGTTGCGTTTATCAACAAAGGCCTTTTCAGAACATTTTGTATGGTGAAAAACCAAGAAGTGACTAATAACTTTTCGTTTAGCGGTAACTTTTTAACCAACTATCCGAGTTTTTTAACACGCCAGCCATCAATAGAATATCACCAAGCTTTAGAAGATGCAGAGGTGCTCTTGCTCCCTTACGAGAAAATGCAAATGATTTACAACACATTACCTTCGTGGGAGAAGTTTGGGAGGCTGATAGCAGAATTTATTCTTATCCGAATATCCGAACGCAACCAGTCAATGCTTTTTCTTAGTGCCGAAGACCAGTATCTTGAGTTGATGAAGACCAGACCAAAAGTAATCGCCAATATTTCGCAGCACTATATTGCTTCTTATCTAGGCATACAGCCCGAATCACTTAGTCGCATACGCAAACGGTTGAGTGAATCAAAGAAGCCTTACGGTTAAAATTTGAACCACATAGAAACATAGCCACATAGAGTTTTCACATAGTCGATCTCGCAATTTTCTATGTGTGCATTTCTACTTGCCTACCGGCAGGCAGGTGTTTCTATATGCCTATGCGTTTCAAACTTGATAACGAGTAGCTATTTCTAAAATCACTGTTACAAGTCTTTCACAATCCAAAAATCATGCTCTTGTATTCGCTGCCTCTTGATCTAGGTTAAGAAATGAAATTTTTTCGACCGATTCTTAACCTTCATCAATAGAGGCCGTATTATCTCTTCACACATTTGTGCCATTAAGAAAAAAATTATGAAAATGAAACATTACAAAATTGAAAGTAAGTGGTTGATGACCGTGTTGGTCATATTATTTGTTATCCCAACATTCGCGCAGACCACGCAGACCTTGCGCGGCAGAGTAATTGACGAAGTAAGCAAAACACCTTTATTCGGTGTAAACATTATAGTCGTTCGTGCTGCCGATGAGCCACTCGGAGCATCAACCGATGAGAATGGAGATTTCAAGATTTCTTCCGTGCCGCTTGGCAGACAAACAATTAAGGCAAGTTATATTGGTTATGAAGAGCAGACCATTGCGAATATTATAGTAACAGCAGGCAAGGAAGTGATCTTGAATTTAGCACTTACTGAAAATGCAAATCAACTCAATGAAGTAGTCATCACGGCTGATACCAAAGAAGACAAGACAGCGACCAATAATGATTTGGCGGTGGTAAGTTCTCGCTCTTTTAATATAGATGATACAAAAAGATATGCAGGTGCATTAGGAGATCCTTCGCGCATGGCCGCGAACTTTGCAGGGGTAGTGGGTGGTAATGATTCGCGCAATGATATTGTGGTGCGGGGCAACTCGCCCACTGGCATGTTGTGGCAATTGGAAGGATTGAACATACCAAACCCTAATCACTTTGGAGCACTAGTAAGCACAGGTGGCCCTGTGAGTATGCTTAACAATAATAATCTAGATAAATCTGATTTTATGACGAGCGCTTTCCCTGCACAATATGGAAATGCTACTGCTGGTGTGTTCGATATAAAATTGAAAGACGGCAATAATCAGAAATTGGAGAAAGTAGCGCAAATTGGTTTCAATGGTTTTGAGTTGGGGTTGGAAGGCCCCTTCTCAAAAAATAAAAAGAGTTCGTTTATCATCAACTATCGCTACTCTACGCTGGGCGTATTTCAAAAACTCGGTATTGAGTTTGGTACAGGTGGCAACACGCCAAATTATCAGGACTTGAATTACAAATTTACTTTCCCCACAAAAAACAATGGAAAATTCACTGTATTTGGCATTGCGGGGAATAGCTCCATTGATTTGCTTGGCAGCAAGACTGATTTGAAGAAAAGCAAAACTGATTTGTATGGCGATGAGAACCAAGATTCATACCCTCGCTATGGTACCAATATTACAGGTGCTAGCTTCGAAAAGAATATTTCCAAGAAAAGCTTTGTCAAATTTACATTGGGCTATAGTCACACCAATGAAAATTTTACGAGTGATTCCATTGCTCGCAATGCGAATTTGGATGTGGTAAGTAAATCGAAGCGGGCAGAGGCAGAATTCACCACCAATAAAACTTCATTTGTATTCTACACTCGCACCAAGTTCAATTCAAAAAACTCGTTAACCTCCGGTATTTATGTTGACTATTTGAATTTTGATTTATTCAATAGAGATATCTATGCCAATGTAAACAAGGATACAGTCCGCCTAAGCATCAAAGACAACAATTTATTAACCCAAGCCTACACACAATGGAGGCATCGCTTTAATAATCAGTTTTCATTTATAGTGGGCGCACATTTGCAAAATTATAGCCTCAATAGTCAGACAGTGGTAGAACCAAGAACGAGCATCTCTTACCAAATCAGTGGGCGACAATCGCTGAGCTTTGGGTACGGATTACATCATCAAGCTCCCCTGATCACCACTTCGTACACTCAACTTAAAACAGGTACAAGTATATCGTATCCAAATAAAACATTGGATTTTATAGCAAGCCAGCATTACGCTCTTACTTATGATTGGAACTTGAGCGAAACCCTTCGATTAAAAGCAGAAGCGTACTATCAGGAATTGAGCGGCTTACCAGTTGAAAAAAATCCGTCTGCATTCTCTTCCGTTAACACAGGAATTAGCTTTGGCCCCGATAACGAAGTGAATTTGGTTAGCAAGGGCACAGGTAGAAATTATGGAGTAGAACTTACCCTAGAGCGGTTCTTCAGCAAAGGATATTATTTTTTGATCACTACTTCTTTATTTGATTCTAAATACAAAGGCAGCGACAACATTGAGCGCAACACTGCTTACAATACACAATATGTTGCCAATGCGCTGATGGGAAAAGAATTTCGCGTGGGTAAGAATCGCAATTTCCTCAGCCTCAATTTAAAAGTGACAACCATTGGCGGGCGCTATCTTACTCCGTTAGATTTAACGGCCTCCGCTGCGCGCGGCCAAGCGGTATATGCCAGAAGTTTAGCTTACAGCGAAAAGCAGAATCCTTACTTCCGCACAGATTTTCGCGTAGCGTACAGAAAAGAATATAAAAAGAGTACGCTCGAGGTCGCGCTTGATTTGCAAAACCTCACAGGCAACCAAAATATTTTTGCTCAAACATACAACCCACGAACCAATTCCATTGCCAATCAATATCAGCAAGGATTTTTTCCTGTGCCAACTTTAAGATATACGTTTTAGTAGTTAATAATTACCTCATTCTCCCCCGTGCTTTTGTTCATAATCTAAAGTATGGGGGAGGATTTTTTGGCGGCCTGGCGAAACGCCAACAGGCCCCGATTAAACGAGGGCTCTCTCAAAGCGGAGCTGTACACTACAAGTCCTCGCTCTCCCGATAGCTATCGGGATCGCTGCGGGCTTTTCGTTACCATCCCTGGCCGGTGTTATACGACAGACGAAACTCTGTCAATGCGAATGCACTTTTGAATGATCTTTTAGGATCTTTTTTCATAAATTCTAATGAAGTACTTGATAAAGCCATTGCCCCGTTTCGTAGCCAGCCTGAAAAATCTTGATGATACACGCCACTATAAAAATTGGAACAAAGATTTGAAACATCTTCGATTTTAAAATCTGCTCTGAGTCGATATTTTTCATATTTCGATTGTTTATTGAGTTAGTAGCGTAGCCACATTTAAAATTACAGTCTTGTAATTATTTTTATAGCTTGTAATTATTAAGGACAATCATTCACTAATTGAGAAATTTAATAACAATTGAAAAGGCGCTGGCGACAGAAACCTGATGCATGACACCCGAAAGAGCGTTTACTGAACAGATTGAACAAAACAAAGGCATCATCTTTAAAGTGATTCGGCTCTATGTCAACCACGAAGAAGACGAGCGCGATCTATTTCAAGAAATTCTTTTTCAGGCGTGGCGCTCATATCCCAACTTCAAAGGCCAATCAAAATTCTCTACGTGGCTTTATAGAGTGGGCTTAAACACCGTGCTGACTTTCAAGCGAAGGCCACAATTGGTTGTGCCGCATGAAGATTTGTCTTTACTAAAAGTAAGTTCAGGAGAGAAAAACCATACGGAAGAAACCGAGGCACTTTATATCGCCATTCGCGAATTGAATGAGATCGATAGAATGATTATCACATTGCATTTGGATGGTTATGAAAACGAAGAGATCGCAGAAATCTCCGGCCTCACCAAAAATAATGTGGCTGTTAAGCTACACCGCATTAAAGAGACGCTATTCAAAAAACTTAAATCACTGTAACAATGGACTTACAGGAAACGTGGAAAAAGTTGGAAGCACAGAAACTCAACAAGCCTGTGTTGGGCTCGCTCGCTATCCAAAAAAAATCAAAGCACCCAGTGCAAAGACTAAAAACTCTTTACTTAATTACTACAGGATTCGCGGTCACGTTCCTATTAATCTTTATTGCCCTTTTCTTTCTTTTTCATGAACCATTGGTAAAAGGCGGATTGATTGCGGTCATTCTTTGCTACTTTTTTTTCTTGGTCGTCAATTGGTCGATGTACAAAAAGATAAAAGTTGATTTGCCTGTAGATCAAAGCTTGAAGACGGCCTTGTTGCATACTTATAACTTTATTCATGATAACATTCGCTTTCAAGAAAGGGCAGCCATTTTTATTTATCCAATTGCTGGTACTTCTGGGTTTTTAATGGGCGGGTCGGTGGGCAGCGGCAACATAGAAAAAATGATGTCAACTAACTTTGCGCTTATTTCACTAGTTGTTACGCTCGCCATCCTTACACCCGCTGGTTATTTTCTCGCCAAGTGGCTAAATAGAATTTCGTATGGCAGAGGCTTGGGTAAACTCAAAGAATTGATTGATGAATTGGAAAAGCCCGAGTAAACTGGCAACTTCGCAGCATGAAAAAATTGCAGTTGGAGGAATTGGGCCGCATCTCCGTTGATCAATTCAAGGAATCAGAAAAAATACCTGTTTGTATTTTGTTGGATAACGTGCGCAGCTTGCACAATGTAGGCTCTGCCTTTCGCACTGCCGATGCCTTTCGTGTAGAGAAAATTTTCCTTACGGGGATTACAGGTACACCACCGCATCGCGAGATTCATAAAACAGCTTTGGGTGCGACAGAATCCGTAGCGTGGGAATATGTTGAAAATCCCGCGGAAGCGATAAAAAAATTGAAAACAGAAGGTTACAAGATTGTGATCGTTGAACAAACAACGGATAGCATTCCTTTACAAACATTTTATGGAGAGAAAGATCAAAAATATTGTTTGGTGTTTGGTAACGAAGTAAATGGCGTAAGCGATGTAGTAATCGCAGTGGGCGACCTTGCATTAGAAATCCCCCAGCTCGGCACAAAACATTCACTCAATATTTCTGTTTGCCTGGGGATAGTGGTCTGGGAGTTGTTTAAAAAATTTGATAATTTAAAACAGGCGTCTGACACCTCAAAGGTGTCTTGACGCCTTGTTGCACTCATCTTCAAATCTTTGCCAAAGGCATTCCTTTGGAACAAATTGACTAATTTTCAAATTGAATTATGAACTACGACTACATCATCATCGGTGCCGGCTCTGCGGGTTGTGTATTGGCCAATCGGCTTTCCGAAGATCCATCAAAAACTGTTTTATTGATTGAGGCTGGCGGCAAAGATTCTAAGTTAGAGATTCATATTCCGCAAGCCTATCTAAAACTCCATCATAGCAGTGTAGATTGGAATTGTTATTGGAGCGAGCCACAGAAAAATTTAGATAACAGAAAAATTTATCAACCTCGCGGAAAAGTATTGGGCGGCTGCAGTTCTACCAATGCGATGGCTTATATCCGCGGCCAGCGCGAAGATTATGATCATTGGGAAAGTTTAGGCAATGACGGCTGGGGTTTTGAAAATGTGCTGCCCTACTTCAAAAAATCAGAACACAACGAACAATTTGAAAACGAATATCATTCCAAAAATGGGTTGATGAATGTAACACAAACCTATTGGTACCACACACCGATGGCCGAGGCGTTCATCAAAGCATGTGCAGAAAAAGGAATCCGAGAAAACAACGATGTGAACGGAGCAAAGCAAGAAGGCGCGGGTTGGTTCCAATACACGATTAAAGACAGCAAACGCGTTAGTGCGGCCAAGGCTTTTCTTGTTCCTGCTATGAAGCGAACAAATCTTACCATTATCACAGGAGCGATTTGTAAACGTATTGTGATAGAAGGCGAAGTAGCGAAGGGTGTTGAATTTATGACTGGCAAGAGCAACACATTGGTAGCGCGCGCAAAGAAGGAAGTGATTGTGAGTGCTGGTACTTTTGAATCGCCCAAATTATTAATGCTCTCTGGCATTGGAGATAAAGATGAATTGAAAGCGCAAGGCATTGATGTGAAAGTGAATTTGCCAGGGGTAGGAAAAAATCTACACGATCATCTGTTTTATCCTGTTAGTAGTTTGGCCAACATTAAATCAAACAATTATTACTTGCCGTGGTACAGACAAGCCGAAGCGTTGATAGAATACCTCTCTACCAAAAGTGGTCCATTCTCTATTGGCCCATTAGAAGCTGTTGCTTTTTTTAAATCCTCTCCTGATAAATCACGACCCGATATTCAATTTCAATTTACACCCACCAATGCGGGAGATGAAGTCGTTGCAAATATGTATGATATCAATTCACTTTCCAGAAAAGATGGTTACTCCATTTTTCCCACGCAAGTTCGGCCAGAAAGTCGCGGAACAATTTCTCTGCAATCGCTCGATCCGATTGCAGCTCCCATCATTGATCCAAACTATCTTTCAACAGATGAAGATAAGAAGATATTACTAGCAGGCGGGCGCAAGGCATTGGAAGTGTTAGGGGCGAATGCGTTCGCATCCATCCGCATCAAAAATCATTTGCCCGCGCACCATGATTCCGATGAAGCGTGGATGAAGCACATTCGGCAATCGGCAGAGTGCGTGTACCATCCTGTTGGCACTTGCAAGATGGGTATAGATGAAATGGCGGTGGTCGATCCACAACTAAAAGTAAAAGGACTTTATAATCTTCGTGTGACTGATGCGTCCATCATGCCCACCATCAGCAGCGGAAACACGAATGCACCTACTATGATGATTGCAGAGAAGGGAGCAGATATGATTTTAAATGGGTAATCCGTTATATTCGCCCATGCTCCTCGTATTTGACATTGGCAATAGTGACATCACCATAGGATTGTGGGATGGAAAAACATGGAAAGCCGTTTGGCGAATTCCTTCGAAGGTTGATCAACCAGAATTATTTTACGGTGTAAAAATCCGCGACTTCTTTTTGGAATCCATTCTTAGCACTGATTCAATAAGATCAGTCATCGTAAGTAGCGTAGTGCCTGCTCTCACAGAAAAAATAAAGAGTGTTATCCGTAATTTGTTTCAGAAAGAACCCATTGTGGTAGGGCCAAAAATATATGATGCACTCCCTTTACAAGTCTTGAATCCGTATGAAATTGGTTCGGACTTAGTAGCCAACGCGATGGGTGCGTTTATAAAATTCAAGCAAACGTGCATTGTGGTTGATTTTGGCACCGCCCTTACGTTTACAACGGTATCTAGCGAAGGAAAAATTTTAGGTGTTTCCATTGTGCCCGGTTTGCGTACAGCCCTAAAGGCACTCACACAAAATGCAGCTAAACTTTTTGACGTGCCGTTGGAAATGCCCACTTCAGCGTTGGGTACAAGCACGGTTACAGCTATCCAATCAGGAATTGTAATTGGTTATGAAGGTTTGGTAAGAAAAATGGTGAGTGCCATTCGTGAAGAAATAAAAATTGAATGCCCTGCTATTGCTACGGGTGGACTCTCTTTTGTGATTTCTCCTTTAAAAGATTTCTTTCATGCCATCGATCCAAATTTGACGTTGGATGGGTTGCGTTATATTGCTGAAGCGGTTGAGAATAAAAGTTAATGCAAATGAATGTTGACGAATTTAATAGTCTAATAAGACACAGAAGATCTGTTTTTCCTAAGGACTATTCTGGAGAAAAAGTAGATGATGCTATCATTCATCAAATGCTTGAGAATGCGAACTGGGCGCCCACACACAAGCTCACCGAGCCTTGGCGGTTTGTGGTGTTCACAGGCGAGGGTTTAAAAAAGTTAGCCGACTTTCAAAGCGAATGTTACAAAGATGTGACTACTGCCAAGGGAACATTTCAACAAGAAAAATACGAAGGACTGAAAATAAAACCGATGGAATCTTCGCACATCATTGCCCTGGGCATGATACGCGATGAAAAGAAAAGTTTGCCCGAATGGGAAGAGCTAGGTGCCGTGTTTTGCGCTATCGAGAATATGTATTTAACTGCCACTGCTTATGGAATAGGTTGCTACCTTAGTACGGGCGGCATCACTAATTTTGAAGAAGCAAAAAGTTTTTTTGGATTAGGGACTGAAGATAAGTTGTGTGGATTTCTTCAAGTGGGTGTACCCAAAGTAGAAATGAAGGACGGCAAGAGAAGGTCGATCAGCGAGAAAACCAGATGGGTGAGACAGATGCGCACTACTATTGTTGGCTACAATCCCTTATGCCACAAGCCCACAAGCAGCCTGAAGCGTATAGGCTTAAAGAAAATAAATGAGCAAAGAACTCCGCAAGCGTACAGTTGTCAACATCGAAAAGTAGTAATGTTCTAGGGCACATGCACATGTACCTTTTAAAGGGAGTGATCAATTGAGTCATTTGCTTTTGGTGTCAGTGCCAAAACAAGATATATTTGTTGCGTTTGTAAATCATTATGAGTAAGTCACTGCAAGAAGAGAAGCTGTTTAAAAATGAATTAGCCACATTCAACCAGCACAAAGAATTTTTGAGCCAGGAACAGTCTCCAGAAAAAATCAAGGCTTCACTGGGCACTCTCACGCAAGACTATAAAAAATTACTGGAGCAAACGCGTTTCCTCACATGGGTGAGCGGAAGACTTGAGCGAAAATTGCAAAAGGCAAATCGCGACTTGGTGGATCGGAATGGGCAGTTGGAAAAAACCGTGGACGACTTGATCACCGCCAAAGCAGGTAAAAGCGCCTATGCCATTATCTACTTCATTGCGATCATCCTATTTGTGTTAGAAGAATTTTTTTTAGAGCCATTCATTAGTCTACTGGGCAACGGGTTGGGCTATAGCATCATGATCAAACTGATCATTGTATTATTGTTAAAAATATCTGAAAGCTTTATTGAAGAGCGCATCAAAAAGAAACCCAAAATAGAAGCCACCAAATTTTCCAACCCCGCTAAATAATTTCCGCCCCTTCAAAGAAAAATCTGACCCTCGTGTTGGTAAAGAGAAAGCAATAGCAAAAAAACCCGAAGAATAAATTCTTCGCGTTTTTTTGAGATAGAAATTTTGAGCCTACTTATACAGCCAAGACAAAAGCCGCGAACAGACTGAGTACGAATAAGCCTATTGGCAAAATAACTTTTAACATTTCTTTATTTGAAACTTTGAGTGGGAATACTTGAATTTTCATAGGGCTTTACAATTTGTAGTTGTTTTTTTGTGATGTAAAAGTAGCGTGAGCCATCCTCACAAATCACGGCACTTCGTATCTATACTTTCTTATGTAAGACTTTTGCCAAAATCTGCATCAAAAACAGTTGATCGGTCGAAATGGCCTCAAATCAGAAGCTCAAAAATTAAGAGATTGTCAAGAAAGTCGCTTAATTTATCCTTTCAAAAATTAAATCATCTAATCCAATCTATGAAATCCGCCTTCTCATCTTCCTTCTTGCGCTTGACCGTAATGGCTTTGATCTTGTTTTGTGTCTCATGTGCACAAGAAAAGCCGCGTGTGCTGGTCTTCTCCAAAACAAAAGGCTATCGCCATGAGTCGATTGAAGCAGGCAAAGAAGCTATTATAAAGCTTGGGCTGAAAAATAATTTTGAAGTGGATACTACCGAAAATGCCAACGCTTTCGCGGAAGAGAATTTAAAAAAATATAAAGCGGTGATTTTCCTCAGCACAACGGGCGATGTGTTGAACGCCAATCAGCAAACAGATTTTGAGCGTTTCATTCAAGCAGGAGGCGGGTACGTGGGCATCCATGCAGCAGCAGATACCGAGTACGAGTGGCTATGGTATGGAAAATTAGTTGGTGCCTATTTCAAAAGCCATCCTGCAACCCAAGAAGCCATTGTGCGAAAAAATAAACCCCATGAGTTGAATAAAGACTTACCCGAGGAATGGAAGCGTACCGATGAGTGGTATAATTATAAAACCATTTCGCCAGATATTAATGTATTGTATTCGTTAGATGAAACTTCCTACAAAGGAGGCGAGAACGGAAGCAGCCACCCCATCGCATGGTACCATGAGTTTGATGGTGGGCGCTCTTTCTATGCAGGCATGGGCCACACCAAAGAAAGTTTTTCTGATGCTCAATATCTCAACCACATTGAAAAAGGGATTTTCTATTCCATCGGCACAAAAAAATTGGATTATCAAAAAGCTACGGCACTTCGTGCGCCCGAAGAAAATAGATTTACAAAAGTGGTGCTTGGTTACAACTTCAATGAACCCACCGAAATGGAAATGCTACCTGATGGAAGAATTATCTTTTTAGAGCGCAGGGGAAAAGTAAAGTTGTTTGATCCGAAAACTGATTCCATTAAAGTCATCAACGAACTCAACGTCTCTTCCACTTTTGAAGATGGCATGATCGGCCTAACTCGCGACCCAGATTTTGAAAAAAATAATTGGCTCTACGTTTTCTATTCGCATCCTACCAAGTCGGCCAATGTGATTTCACGTTTCACCTTTACTAATGGCAAAATTGATTTGAGTTCTGAAAAAGAATTGTTGGAAGTAGCCGTGCAACGCAAAACGTGTTGCCACACAGGCGGCTCGCTCACCTTTGGCCCTGATGGAAATCTCTATGCCTCTACGGGTGATAACACCAGCCCATTTGAATCTGATGGTTTCAGTCCGTCTGATGAACGACCTGATCGTTTTCCATTTGATGCCCAAAAATCATCGGCCAATGCCAACGACTTACGCGGAAAAATTTTGCGCATCAAACCACAAGGTGATGGAACATACAGCATTCCCGAAGGAAATCTTTTCCCGAAAGGAACAGCCAACACGCGCCCCGAAATTTATGTGATGGGCTGCCGCAACCCCTACCGTATTTCCATCGACCAAAAAACTGGGTATTTGTATTGGGGCGAAGTGGGTCCTGATGCAGGCAATGATGATGCAAAACGTGGCCCGCGTGGGTACGATGAAGTGAATCAAGCGAAAAGTGCTGGCTATTTTGGCTGGCCTTATTTTGTGGGCAACAATTATGCGTACGCAAAATATGATTTTGATAAAAAAGAAGCGGGAGACAAACGTGATTTCTTAAAGCCTGTAAACAACTCGCCCAACAACACGGGCATAAATGATCTACCACCCGCGCAGCCTGCTTTTGTTTGGTATCCTTATGCAGCCTCAGATGATTTTCCCTTGACGGGGAAAGGCGGGCGCAATGCGATGGCCGGCCCCGTTTATTATTCAGAAAAATACAAAGACAAACCTGGCATGTACCCCTCTTATTTTGATGGCAAACTTATGATCTATGATTGGATGCGCAATTGGATCATGCTATGCACCATGGACAAAAACGGAAGGCTGATGGAGATGGAGCCGTTTCTCCCACACATGACGTTCAACAATATTAGCGACATGGCCATTGGGCCAGATGGAAAACTTTATACACTGGAATATGGCACGCAATGGTTCAAGCAAAATATGGATGCACGCTTGTCGCGGATCGATTTCAATGGCGGCAACCGTGTGCCCATTGCTAAACTCAATGCAGATAAAACATCGGGTGCTATTCCACTCACTGTTTCCTTTGATGCCAATGGGGCAGAGGATCCAGATGGCGATTCCGTAAGCTATTCACTAGAATGGGCAGGGCAAAAGCAAGAATCAAAAAATGGAAAATTCAATGTGACGTTTGATAAAGCGGGTGAGTTTAAGCCGCGCCTTACGATCACAGATACGAAAGGAGAAAAAGCAAGTACAGAGCTCACCATTATTGCGGGCAATGAATTACCATCAGTAGATATTTCTGTGGAAGGAAATTCCATGTTCTTCTTCCCCAACTCAACTGTTAAGTACCAAGTAAAAGTAAACGACAAAGAAGATGGAAGCACCACAAATAAAACCATCGACTCAAAATCTGTACAAGTTTCGTTTGACTATTTGGAAAAAGGATTTGACTTGACCAAAATTGCACAAGGCCATCAAAAATCAGAATTGCCAGGTGTGGCATTGATGGCTGCCAGCGATTGCAAGTCGTGCCATTTAATAGATCAAAAATCAGCAGGCCCTTCTTACAGAGATGTCGCCAAACGCTACGCGACTGACATCAAAGCAGTGGAGACCTTATCAGATAAAATTTTGAAAGGTGGTGCAGGCGTATGGGGCGAAACGGCCATGGCCGCACATCCGCAGTTGAGCAAAGACCAAGCCGTGCAAATGGTAGAATATATTCTCTCACTCAACAAAGAAACAATTAAACATGATTTGCCCACAGAAGGTATTGCTAAAACCGGAAAGCAAGAAGAGGGAGCATACATCTTCCAAGCCAGCTACACCGACAAAGGTGCAGCGGGTGTGCCATCGCTCTCTGCATTTAAAACGAGGGTGCTAAAAAATCCTGCGCTGGGGGCAACAGATGCCAGTGAATTGAAAGTGGCCACCAAGTTCACAGCACCCACTGGCCAGGTTATTTTAGATAACGTAAAAAATAATTCCTCCGTCCTTTTTAAATCCATTGACCTCACTAATGTTTCGTCACTAGAGGCAGTAGCGTATGTGATGGGTGCACAAGCTGGGGGCGAAGTGGAAATTTATGTCGATGGCACTTCAGGAAAGAAAATTGGGGTCACTTCATTTTCAAAAATGCCGGGTATAGAAATAATGCAAGGTGTAAAACTAAAATCGAGCAAATTGGCTTTAGGAAAAATAGATGGCAAACACGATTTGTTGTTGATCTTTAAAAATGATCAGGCAGGCGATAAAAATTTATTCTTCTTTGGGAAGTTGGGGTTGAAATAATTCTTTGGGGATTAGGCATTGGGCATTAGGACTTGGGAGGTTTGTATTACCTGAGATGTTTCGCATTCTCTTAGTGCCTAAGCCCCAGCAACCTAAACGGCAGCATCAAAATAGAACTAATCAACTTGAAAATAATTTCAATTGAAAAACCAATGATTTTGAAAGGTAATAGTAGCAACCAAATTATAGGCAAGGCAAAAAGTAAGAACAATGCCAGCGGCCAGCACAAGGCAAGCAGAACAAACCAAAGTAAAATGGCCAACAAAGTCTTCATAGATTTTTTAAATCTGTTTAGCAAACCACTTGCCATAATACGAAATCGAATTTACTGAAGCCATTGCAAGATTCATCTTTGTTCAATATTCATTAGTGAACACTGGGCTGACCAAAAGTGTGCATGGGTAGTTAGGGTTTCCAACCTTTGGAAGGTTGGAAACCCTCCAAATAGATGAAAATGCTTTTCTTTGAGAAATAATTTTAGCATCATGGATAAAACAATACGTTGGGGAATACTCGGTTGCGGCAAAATTGCCAAAAAATTTGCGTCTGATTTGCAGTGGGTAAAAAATGCTCAACTCATTGCCGTTGGCGCAAGAGAGCAAACTACTGCCGATGCGTTTGCAAAGGATTTTCCCGCCAAGTACAAACACGCCAGCTATCAAAGTCTAGTGGAAAACCCTGAAGTAGACGTAATCTATATTGCCACCCCTCATGCTTTTCACCATGAGCATACTATGCTTTGCTTAAAAAATAAAAAAGCGGTGCTGTGTGAAAAAGCCTTTGCTATGAATTACCAAGAGGCAAAAGAAATGATCGATTTTGCGCGCCATCAAAAAGTTTTTTTGATGGAAGCCTTTTGGACGCGATTTCTTCCTCATTATCAAAAAACAAAGGAGTTAATTGCCCAAGGAAAAATGGGGACGATTAAATACATCAATGCGGAGTTTGGGTTTAAACCAACTCCTCCTATCGCACCACGCATATACGATCCTGCGTTGGGTGGAGGCTCTTTACTTGACATTGGCATCTATCCCGTTTTTCTAGCATTAGATATTCTTGGCAAGCCTGATCACATCAGCGCATCCATGGTGGCTGCTTCTTCTGGTGTAGATGATCAGTGTTCCATTCAATTTCAATATAACAATGGCGCTATCGCGCATCTCTTTTCAACCTTTGCTTCTGACCTCGCTACAGGAGCAGACATTGCTGGTGATCGTGGCCGAATTCGCCTTACACATCGCTTTCACGGGCCAACCACGCAACTAGAATTTTATCCAAACATAGTTGATTCATTGGAAGTATTGCCTTTCGAAAAAGCCAAAGGCAACGGGTATGAGTACGAAGCACAACATGTGACAGAGTGTTTGCAAAAGGGATTAGTGGAGAGCCCTATTAGAAAATTAGACGATACCCTTGTGCTGATGGAAACATTGGATGCCATCCGTAAGAAAGCAGGGATCAAGTACGCAGCCGATGGACTCTTGTAAAACAAAAACGCCTCGACTAAATCGAGGCGTTGATGAATATAGTTCAACTTTTTAATTTCCTCCGTCTTCTTCCTCACCTGCCTTTATATCATCCGTCATTTTATCTTTTGTTATTTCACCCCCGTTCGCATCAAACACAGAAGTGATTCTCGATCCACCATTTCTTAATCTTACTCGGTAGTAAACTTTGCCATCTTTGGTTGTCAGTTCTTCTCCGCCCACCAACTTCGCACCTGGGTTTTTAGTTGTGGCTGCCGATTGAATAGCCGCAGGAAGTTTTTGAGCTCCCATATATTTAGAAGCACTCACGGGCGTGCCATCTTCTTTGAACCTTGCGCGAGCCTTCACACCATCTTGTGTGTAAATAGCCACATAGCGCACATGTGCTTTTCCTGCTTTGCCAGTAGCTTCATGCTTTTCCCAACGCGTGTCAGTAGCCTGCACGGTGAACGCGCTCTTTACAGCATCGGGCACTTGCGCTGCCTCGATTTTTGTTATCCCAGCAGCCTGCGCACCGCCTCTTCTTTTTCCGCCTTGCGCATAGCTAGTCAGTGCTAAAAGTGTAATTAAAACCAACGTGATTATTTTTTTCATAATGTAAATGGATTGAGTTTAGCCGATAAGACCCTAAAGTTAGCAGATGGTTTAATCACCAGCAATGGAGTTTCCCTTAAACATCAATAATTTCAGTTAAGATAAAAAATAATGGGGGCTACCCGCGAGGCGCAGGGCACCGGGCTGTCCGTTACAAGCTCCCTCGTTAGCCCGCGAGCGGAGTTTATCCCGAGCACAGTCTCGGGAGGCTTTCCGCTTCCATCCCTGCCCCAGTGCGCATTTCAAAATTGATGCATCTAATCATTTAGTAAATTCGTTCTATTTCAAAAGATAAAAAATATGCAAACAGTTGAACAAAACTTTCTAGAAAGTGCCATCAAGTTTTTCAAGTATTACAAAAAACTAGGCGAAGGCGCGATCGATCAACTTACAGACAAAGAAGTGCTACAACAACCCAACGAAGCCAGCAACAGCATCGCACTGATCGTGCACCATATCAGCGGCAATATGCTTTCGCGCTTTACCGATTTCATGACCACCGATGGTGAAAAGCCATGGCGCAACCGCGAAGCAGAATTTGATCAAGCTTATGCTAGCAAAAAGGAAATGATGGAAGCGTGGGAGAAAGGCTGGGCTTGCCTTTTCAGCGCCCTGGAAAAACTTCAGCCCACCGACCTATCCAAAATCATCTACATCCGCAACGAAGGTCAAACAGTTTTAGAGGCCATTCAAAGGCAATTAGCCCATTACCCACATCACATCGGTCAGATTTTATATCAGGCCAAGATTTTGAAAGGGCAGGCTTTCAAGTCGTTATCCATTCCCAAAGGGCAATCTGCATCATATAATCAGGTAAAATTTGACAAACCGCAAGAAAGATCACACCCAACTGACAAAGCATGATTTGGAAATTTAGTATTCAGGCTTAAATTTGCAGTCCCAAAGCGTAAAAGTGGAGGAAAATCAACCTTCGCTTAAGCTATGGTTGATAAAAGCGGGAGTAGCTCAGTTGGTAGAGCACGACCTTGCCAAGGTCGGGGTCGCGAGTTCGAGTCTCGTTTCCCGCTCAAGAATAAAAGCACCACGTTTAGGTGCTTTTATTTTTTTGGTCTGCCCGGGTGGTGGAATTGGTAGACACGCAGGACTTAAAATCCTGTGGCTAGTAATAGCTGTACGGGTTCAATTCCCGTCCCGGGTACTCTTAAATTATCATCAGCGATTATCCATAAAAATCGCTGAAATCTCCCTCCTTTTAGGCTAACTTGTGGGATGTGAACCGATGAAAATCGGTTTTAACATTTTTTCTGCCACTATTTCTGCCACCTAAAATGAAAGTCAAGTTTTGAACAATTGCCTTGATTTTAATTGGTTCATTCAACAAAAATGAAGCCACCCAACCAACTTAAAATTTCCAGTTCCAAAGATGTTTATGAAATACTGAACCTTTGAGCGACACCTTCATTCACAGTAAAATTTACTTGGTAGATGATTCCATCGCCTATCTTGGTTCATTGAATTTTACCGCCAGTGGTACGACAAGCAACTACGAGACTAGGGTCCGAACCGTTGACAGGAATGCCATATCCAAAATGAATGACGAATTCTTCGAACTGTTTCATCATTCTGATTTGCCAGAAAGAGATATTCAGGAATGGGGGCGGTCGCTGTATAAAGAACCAATAAACTGAAACGATACTTTGTGGTTGTCACCTTTTTTCGTAAATTGGTGACATGCAAGAGAAAACACATAGCAACATTGAATCTGCCATCGCCAAGAAAAAGGCTGGAGAAATTTTTTTTCTAACGGATTTCAGAGGAAAAGGGACTCAAGCGGCCATCAAGCAGACAATGTCACGCCTTGCAAGAAAGGGCAATGTAAAAAGGCTTGCACATGGTATTTACTATTTACCTAAAACCGACCCTTTGCTTGGCGAAGTGCGGCCCGATGCGGATGAAGTGGTGAAAATGTTGGCCAAGAAAGAACATATACAAGTAAAGCCAGCAGGAGCATATGCTCTTCATAGATTGGGCCTGACCACACAAGTTCCCACCAAACGTGTTTACGTCACCAATGGAAATCCCAGACAGCTTATGCTTGGCAGGATGCAAATCCGTTTCAAAGCCACCAGTGCAAAGAAATTGGCCATGAAGGGAAAGGTCAGCAGCCTAGTCATCCAAGCGATTGAAGAATTAGGCGTTGATCAGATCCGCCCTGATTTAGAAATGAAAATAAAAAACTTATTATTGAAAGAGGATCCACGTACGTTAAGGTATGATTTGACGCTTGCGTCAACCAAAGTAAACGATTACATCGTAAAACTCATGAAGAAACATAGAGAGGAAAATGACTAGTTGGCTGAAATTAACACCCGACCAGAGAAGGGCACTGATAACCGAAGTAGAATACGTAACAGGAGTGACTGCCAAAGCCATTGAGAAAGATTGGTGGGTGACTCTCGTTTTGCAAGCTTTGTTTAAGAGCACTTTTTCAAAGCATATCGTTTTCAAAGGAGGAACTTCGCTAAGCAAATGCTGGAAGCTGATCACCAGGTTCTCTGAAGACATTGATATCGCATTGAACTCAGAGGCATTTGGTATCAAGTATGAAAAAGCACCATCGAAAAATTACGTTGAAAAGCTGAAGCGCACTGGCTGCATGTTCACAAGCAACGAGTTAAAAACGGAGATTGAGAAAACAACTGCAGTCCCTAGGACTCCCCAATGCTTTGGTGACAATAGAAGCAGAACCTATTCCGTTGAACAGGCCTGATACCGATCCGCAGACGCTGCACATCAAATACCCTTCATTGTACGAGCCAAACCCATACATTGCAGACGAAGTAAAAGTTGAAGTAAGTGTACGTTCATTGCAGTGGCCATATGCAAGAGTTGAAATCTTATCTATGGTTTCAGAGGAAAAACCATCTGAAGCATACGCTGAGACACCGTTTGCTATTGAAGCGGTTGAGCCACACAAAACTTTTTTAGAGAAGGCTGCGTACCGTTGTTATGCAATTGCGCAAAATGGAACAACTGGAAAGGGTAGGTGGGGTACAATATGTGGTAGAACTGACTGATTTTATAAATTAAGAGAAAATATCTCTTAGAATAAATTTTTACGAAGCATAATTTGTTAAATTTACGCCTTCTTACTATTTTAAGAGAAATAACCGTTTTATGCTAATACGCTTGGTTGTATCGAATTTCCTGTCTTTCAAGGAAGAGACTGAATTTAACATGCTTACAGGCAGCTTCAAAATTCACAAAGATCACATCATTGAAAATGGTAATGTAGAGGTATTGAAAGGGGCTGCAATTTATGGTTCAAATGGGGCTGGAAAATCGAACCTTGTTAAAGCGTTCGCCTATTTGAAGAATATGGTTCTGGATGGGAAGCCAAGCTCTTTGCCCGTGAAGCACAAAGCTTCCTCAGATTATTTGTCCAAGCCTACTTCTTTTGAAATAGAATTCTTTACCAGCGGATCCAACTACTCTTATGGCCTGGTCATAGACAACAATATGATATTGGAAGAATGGCTTGTTAGGGTTCGCCAAGGTAAGGATGATGAAACAATCTTTAAACGGGTAATTAATAAAGGTCAACAAAGCCTTGAATTCAATGAACGATATTTGGCGACTGAGCAAGATCGGTTGCGCATAGATTTATTTGAAAGGGAGTTGGTAGATATAAACAAACTGTTCCTAACTTTTGCAGCAAATCTTAGAGAGAACAAAATAGTAGAGATTACCGAAGTTTATCGTTGGATTGAAGACAAACTCATTATTATCTTCCCTGAGTCAAAACCCGCTTCACTTGTCCCTAAATTTCTCTTCAAGAAAAAGTTCCATGCTTTTAGTAACAACGTTATCTGTGGATTTGAAACCGGTATAACCAGGATTGATACCGAGACCATTCCCTTAGATCAGTTTTTTGGAGAGGATGATAAAGCAAAGGCAAAAGAAATATCGGAACGCTTGCGAAATGGAGAAAAAATGGTAACGCTCCATTACCTGCCTGTAGAGGAAATGGTGGCAATTTTGGAGAATGATAAACCTGTAGTAAAAAAACTTTATACCATTCACGCTGGTGATAAAGGGCAAGAAGTAAAATTTGAGCTATATGAAGAATCAGAAGGGACGCAAAGGTTGCTTGATTTCATCCCTGCCTTATATGCCGTGCTGTTTGAAAACAGTGTGGTGATAATCGATGAGATTGATAAGAGCATTCACCCTCACTTATCAAAATCACTTGTGGCAAAAGTGATGGGTGACCGAAGGACTAACGGACAATTGATATTTACCACGCATGAATCTAACCTCTTAGACTTAGATATTTTTAGGCAGGACGAAATTTGGTTTGCTGAAAAAGATAAAACTGGGGAGACCCACTTATACTCCATGAGCGAATTTAAGCCAAGGTATGATTTGGATGTCCGCAAAGGATATTTGAATGGCCGCTTTGGTGCAATTGCGTTTCTGGGTAATTTGGTTGATTTAAAATGGGAAGAGTATGCCGAGGAAGAACAGGGCGTATAAGCGGGGTGAGCCATATAAAGACTCCACACTTTTCGTGATTGCTTGTGAGGGTGCTGTTCGCGAAAAGGAATACTTTGAGTTTCTTAGTTCATACTCAACTCGGGTTAGGATAAAAGTGTTGGAACAAGAAGAGCATAAGTCCGCCCCCAAGTGGGTACTGGATTGTGCCGCACACTACATTGAAGAATCAGAACTCAATGATGGGGATCAATTGTGGTTTGTAATGGATATTGATAGATGGCCAGAAGATCAGCTCAGGACAATCAATGAGGAGTGCAAGAAGAATAGCAACTGGTTTATGGCCCTGAGCAATCCTTGTTTTGAAGTCTGGCTATATATGCATCTTGACGATATACAAAACTCCACTTCTAATAGCTGCCAACAACTTAAGCAAGAGCTTTCTCAAAAAGTAAAAGGTGGTTATAACAAATTTACCATTGTGCCAAAAATCAGGGAAGCCGCAGCAAGAGCCAAGCAACTTGATAATAACCTTAGCCACTTTATACCAGCCAAAATGCGTACTAAGATGCATCTGCTTTCGGAACAATTGCTACAGTTTATTGGGCTTAATGCAGGGTTATGAATAGTACATTGAACCTCGAAATCCCATTTGATTTACGCCACTAAAACTTTTTTATTAAAAAAGTAGTATGTATATGAACAATTTTCTGAAGCAATTCTATTCTTTGCCAGAGGTCGGTAGAGGAGATATTTTAACTCAATCCACTAGCGGGATTTTTTTGTTTTAAGGATCACTCCTTCACCGCCATAACAATCATGTTCGTTACAGGAAAAGCAATTCGTTCAAGGGGGTTTGAACCCTTAAACAACTCCACCTTTCTCTCCAATCTATTCTTCACAATCCATTCGTTGGTGTAGGCCATTGATTTTTCTGAGATAGAGAAGCCGACCTCTTTCAAATGAGCTGTCCATTCTTCAAAATCCCAAAAGCAAAAAGTCTCGTGCATTTCGCTTTGCCAGTTGTCCACGTAATCCTTGCGACTCATGAACTCGCAAGCGTCTTTTAGTGCGAGTTTGAAATAGTTTGATCCCTTCTGTTCAATTTTTTCAAATATGAATTGATAACCTTCATGCTTACGAAAATCTTGCACGAAGCGAAGAAAGCGACCGTAGGTAGAAAGGCCAGTCAGATAATGTGCCAATTCTTCCCTTGTGGTAAAAATTTTTTCAAAATCATCGTTGCGCCCATCGGTTTGATTGAGCTTCATCAAGATGGTTTCATTTTTATTTTGTGGGCCGACAACATCACGATTTATCCAAACGCCACCAGGTGCCAGTTCTTCAAAGCGATTTTTGATAAACGATAGCAGGTCAGCTCTGCTTCCATACGATTCGATCTCGTGTGTGAGCGATGAGGTGTGAATGGTGTTCATTGAGTTTTTATCAAACACGAGACCTGTCACCGCATTGCGTTGAGAAAAAAAGACAAACGGGTTTTTGAATTCTCCATTGTGTTTTCGTTGTTGACAAATGTCGTAGAGGTGGCGGGCTACTTCTATTCCGTAAAAATCAGATTCGCGCAGGCGAGTGTCATTACACGCGAGCTTGATCCATGAACCTACCGCGCAACCAATATCACCAATGCGACCAGAAATAATATGTGGTGCTGTCTCTTGAAATTTTAAAACAGCAATCTCATCCATCTGCCGCACGTAAGTGTTGTAGTCGCGGGTAGTGGTGATGTCTCCATCATTACTAATCATTTTATCGCGAAAGAGCATTTGCACTTTTAAGCCTAATCGGTATTTTGTCCAGATATCCAATGATGAGCTGTGAATGGAATTAATAACAGACGGATCTGTTTGCCATGCTGGATTGGATGCAATCCCTTCTACAATATCCCAAGGCAGTGGTGCTTTGTGCTTCCAAGTTTTTCGATCAATTAGCTCGGCTGGCAAAATTTTAAACCCTTCTTTTTCATACATCTCCAATACGGGAGTTGAACAAATTACCAATGTATTGTCTGGCCTCAGATCAAATGCCCCCTCGCTTTCGTGTTTGATTCTCTTCAATGTGTAGCTCGAAAAATTCGCCACGTTACCCACATCATCTATTCCATAAATAAAACAAGGAACGGGAAGCGCTTTTCCAAATTCTTCCAGTGCCAATGCACGAATGTAAAAGGGCAACGGATTTCTGCGCGTGTTGCTGTGGTTGGCAGAGGTAACTGCAAAAATGATGGCAGTAATTTTTTCATCCGTGCCAATAGTGCGATCATTGATATCAACTACATCTTTAAGCGATTTGTTTAAAAGCTCTGCAAGATAATGGTGCTGAAACTGTGTGAGTAAGTGGTGTCTGCCAGGGAAGAGGAGATACATGAGTCTTAGCTTTTCGCTAAGATCAGATTATCCTTTCACTTTTGTAATCTTTTAAATCAGTTTTTTTATTTCTATCCAATCTGTTTCCCCATCAAATCCAGCTTTATCATCCATCAACACATTGAAATAAAATTTGTCATTGTAATATCCGTAGCCGCCATCTGCCACCTCTGGATTTTTATTAATGTGATCGAAATGAATTCCGTGTTTTGCAAAGTATTCGAGGTACTGCTCGATCTCATGTGGGTACGAGCAGGTGTAAAGTATTTTTACAATATCGGTTCGCTTGCCTAGTAGTTGCAATACTTCAATCGCGTGAGGATAAAACTCACGACTGATTTCATCTCGCTTGTAGTTGGGTTTTAAGATTGTGCCGTGAATATCAAAAGCCCAATATGTTTTCTCCCATCCTCTTTCTTTCGCGTTGCGCAAACAATTTGTAATAGCTCTGGTGATCATAACTGACTTAAACTTTTGTTTGAGATTATATTTTCAATAGCCGTTGCCAAAACAGGCGCGCAACTGACCACTTCAATTTTAGGGTGATCCACTTTTTCCATTACCGTGTCGGCAATAAAAAGTTTTTCAATTTTGGATTGACTGAGGTTAGCCAACGCGGCACCACTCAAAATACCATGCGTGCAATACGCCTTTACCGAGAGTGCGCCATGCTCCATCAATAAATCAGCAGCCTTGCACAGCGTGCCCGCGGTGTCCACCAAGTCATCAATGATAATTACATTTTTATCTTTTACATCGCCAATGATTTCCATACTGGCCACCGTATTGGCTTTCAACCTCTCTTTGTTGATCACCACCATATCTGCTTCCAGATTCTTTTTGTATTGCTTGATGCGCTTGATCCCTCCAAAATCTGGACTGCACAAGCACAAGTTTTGAATCTTGGACTGTTGAATGTGACTCAAGAAAAGCCTCAGCGAAGAAAGCGGATCAACAGGAATTTTATAAAAGCCTTCAATGGCATTGGTATGCAAATCCAATGTGATCAATCGATCTGCGCCCATGAGCTGGATCATGTCGGCCACCATGCGCGAGGAAATAGCAGTGCGCTGCCCGTCCCTGCGCTCTTGTCTGCTGTGCGGTAAATAGGGGATTACTAAAATCACTTCTTTAGCCGATGACCTTCGTGCGGCATCGATGGTCATCAGCAACTCGAAGAAATTTTCGTAGGGCATATTTATTTTTGTGATCAAGAAAACAATCTGTCCGCGAATGCTCTCATTGAATTTTACAAATAGCTCTCCATCCGAGAATTTTTCGGTGTGTGTGGCGTACAATGGAAGCACTAATTGCGCAGCTATCGCTTTTCCTAAATTTTGGGCAATGCCTGTAGCGTAAATCTTAATCGTGTTTTCCATAGTTATGCTAACATAAAGTTGTGGACGGCAGCGCGTTCGCGTATTTCTTCAAAGGTGTGTGATTTTTTTATCTTACCGTTTTCAAAAACAGTTTCTAAAATATCTTCCCCCATTTCATTTTCGCTTACAGTTTTCAATCCAGTTTCTGTTTGAATCAGTTTTAATCTTCCTGCCTTAGAAGTTTTGAAGGATTTCACCAACTCCCCTTGTTCGTTCATTTCAGTAGGAGATTTTTGTACGTTCACTATTTCTCCATTCACTTCGGCATACGAACATTTAAGAGCAAACTTTTGAGTATCGCGATTTACTTTTTGAAGCAATGCGCCACCCATGCCCAGCAACAAGTTTTCTGCTGAGATTCCTTTAGTCATCAATGTTTTATAAATCAATTGAATGGATTCGTGGTCGATGCCATCACCTTGAATGACCCTTACTTGTTTAGGCAACACTCGATATCCCTTGCTATTGGTAGTAAATCCAAAGCGATCAAACAACATTTCAAATACTTTTAATAATGTTTGAACTGGGTCGCCTGAATCAGGACGGATCACCAGTGTACCGTTGCGTTGCATAATCTTGTCTTTGAATTCTCTCCCCCACAGTTCGCCTACCGCATTAAAAATATTGTAGGAGTCGCTCACACAAGAGAGAATGCCATCGGGATAGGCGTTTAACACATGATCAAAAATTTCTTTTTCACCCTCTACACCTTTCAGCGTCATGATGGAGTGTTCCGTAGCCGGCACAGACATGCCGTAGACTTTTTTAGCATCGTAATACTTCTTGGCAAAAGCAGAAGCATACACTGTGTCGCTGCCCATAAAATTGATAAGATGAGCAGAGCCGCCTAAGCCAGCACTTTCTACAGAACTCACCCCACGGAAACCAAAATCATTCAGTACGAAATCAATAGATGATTTACTGGCGTCATCTGCTGTCAATTCAAAATAGTGCTCTACTGTTTTTCTGATTTCACGAGATAAGGTGGCCACTGTGGAAGGATACCAGACTTGCATTAATAATGTTTCTAAAAAATTAGTTAGCCAAAAGCAGTTGGGGTCTGTGTTCTCAATCGTCATCAACACATTTTTCACAGGCACGGCAGTTCCTTCTGGCACAGCCTTAATGCGGATGGGCAATCGACCGTTATACTTATCAAGGATGTAATCAAAGTTTCCCCGCTTGAAAACTCCTTTCCTTCCAAATACACCATTCAATATTTCTTCCGCTTCATCAATGTTTTCTTTGGTGAATGCCTGTCCCTCCAAGTATTCCTTCAAAAAATAGTGAAGCCCGTAGAAAACAGTTTCGTTAAACATCCCACCACGGCTTTCCAAATAAGAATAGATTTTGGTTGTGCCAGAGGCATACAATTTATAGTGTGAATATTTGTAGGCGTCTGCGAGTAACAAAAGATTGTGCGTTTCCATAATTGATTTATTTTGTGTTGTATTTTGTTAGTAGTAAAGAAAGTTGCGGAATATGTTCTTCCGCAGTGAATTGTTGATCCATCATCGATTGAACGTCATTCAACGTAAACCATTTCACTTCTGCAATGTCATCACTGCCAGCGGGATCGCCACTTATAAAATCTGTGGAGAATAAACTGGTGATGATTTTATCCGCCTCAGATCTATATCGCCAATCATTCACACGAAAAGATTTTTCATATTTTATTTCGGTAATTTCTATTGCACCACACTCCTCCGTAAGTTCCCGCCTGGCCGCTGCTTCAAAGCTGTCATCTGTTGGATCAGAAAAGCCACCCAATAGTCGCCATTTGTTGTCGATCTCTTTTTTGCCGAGCAGCATTTCGGTTTTATTGTTTCTAAATACTGCTATGTCCACCGTGGGGTGAACTTTTAAATACGTGTTAGAGTAAGCGTAAATCACACCCGTACGAAACGCTTCTGAGTCCAATACCTTGTCGCTGATCTTTTCGCGAATGAGAGTAGCATTGTGCGAGCCTGACTTGGGAAGTTCTACCACCTCACAACGACCAGAGTAATATTTGATAAAACTATCGCGACTGCCGAACAATTTGAATGATGAACCAGGAAATGAATTACTCAATAAGCTGTCGAGGTTTTGTGACCACTTGGCATCCAATGGATGATCGGAGAGTGGAAGCACTACCACTTCAGGATATTCTTTCTTGATCATCTTTTCACGTGTGTGAAAATCGAGCGGATTTTTGCGGCTGCCCAGCACGGGTGAAACCCCCAGCACAATAACTGTTTTGTTGTGATCCTTCTGCACAGAATCTACGAGTGCCCTGTGCCCATCGTGTAGATACGGTGACTGAAAGCGAGCGATGATGACCCCGATTGTTTTCATTTAGTTAATGTGTTTTAGATGGCTGTGCTTGATCTATATTTGTGTAATATATACGCAAATATAAACCATTGAGTTTCGGTTTTACAAATCTATTTGCGTAAAAAGTACGTTAATTAGTCAATTGATTGATCCTCAGAGAAAAAGATCGAAGTTGTAACCGTTCTCTTTCAGCTCGAAATACTTCTTTTTATTGAATTGGTACAACTTGGCAGGCCGCCCAGCACCGCGTTGAACACTTTCACCCAGCTCTTCCAGAAAGCCATAAGCCATGATTTTCTTCTTGAAATTGCGCCTGTCCAAATTCTGATCTAATAAGGCTTGGTACAATTTTTCAAGGTCAGAGAAAGGGAATTTCTTATCTAACAATTCAAAACCAATAGGTTCGTAAGCAATTTTTCCGCGTAAGCGCTTAATGGCTGTGTCCACAATATGCTTATGATCAAAAGCGAGACGTGGAAGTTTTTTAATATTAAACCAAGCCACATCTTCCGCATCTGTTTGCGCAGAGAGTTGAAAATCTTTCGGCCTTACTAATCCATAATAGGTTACCGATATGACTCGATTGCGCGGATCGCGGTCTGGTTTGCCGAATGAATAAAGCTGCTCAAGATAGGTAACATCAATACCGGCTTCTTCTTTCAGTTCTCTTCTTACAGCTTCTTCCAGCGATTCTTCCTCTTTCACTAATCCGCCTGGCAGCGCCCAAAATTTTTGGAATGGTTCATATTTTCTAGTGATAAGCAAAACGGAAACGCCTTCTTCAGGATCGTACCCAAAGACTACGGCATCAACAGAGACTTTAATGGATTGGGGCATTTGTGTGCAGTGTACGCAAATGTAGATAGATAGGTGGATTTCGGCAAGGGATAGTCCAAAGGATTCCTTCGGAGAAGTGGAAAGCCCGCCAGGGGTTGAATTGTGCGTGGCGCGGACTTGCAACGAATAGCCCGGTGGCGCCTCGCCATGCCGCCATTCAATAAAGTTTCGGTGGGGAAGCCCTAAAATAAATACCTTATATCACTTCGGAAACTGCCCTTTATCCATCCCTGGCAAAATCCGCAGCGCGTTTTTGTAATAAATCTTTTTCAAAATATCATCGGGCAGGCCAATGCCGTACATCCGCCAGAAGGCATGATAGCGTTTGTGGTAAGGAAAATATTCGTCTTCTGTTTCTAACACACGAAAGTACGTTTCGTATTCATCGGGTACCCAACTGTCTTTACCAAACAACACACGGTCTTGGTATTTAGTAAGGAATGCTTTGGCAGCGCGAGGTTGTCGTCCTAGTTCGGCAATCACCGCGCCTATTTCTGTGTACATATTAGGGAGCTGATCCATCAGTTGCCCCAATTTTTTCAGATCACTTCCATACCACCCCAAGTGCGCGTTGATGAAAATTGTTTTTGGATGCTTCTTAAAAATATTTTGCTGCTCTGCAATGATTGTCTCCCACTTTAGCGAATCCGTATCGTGCCTGCGGCCTGGATGCAACTTCAATTCTAACCAGCGCTCATTTTCTTTGTCGATGGGTTGCCAAAATTGTTTGGGGTCAGCCGCGTGTATCAAAACAGGAATCCCCAACTCACCACACTTCGCCCACACTGGGTCGATGCGAGAATCATCAATATGGATTCTGTTTCCTTTTGAATCTTTGTTGAACATGCCAAGGCTTTTATAAATTTTCAAACCCTTCGCACCACGTTTCACATCTGCTTCCAATTGTTTGACAGTACGTGTAGTCCACTCGGGTTCATCTATCGCGGCAAAATCCACATTGGTAAACAATACAAAGCGAGTTGGAAATTGCTTTTGAATATTTTCGATGGATTTTTCCAAATGGTCGCCACTACTACGAAAACCACGACCGCTCAAGTTCACCATCACACCCATGTTCAACTTGTCCATCTCTTTCACTAAGCCACTCAGGTCGGCCGTGTTCATGTTGCCTTGGTGGTTGTGAATATCAATGAACGGAAACTTAGATTTGGTCAAATGATGCTCCTCTACTTTCAAAGAAGAAGGAGGGTTGTACTCTTCAAAATCCATCTTCATATCCAACGCTTTCTCTTGCGCCAATAGCGGAACTGAGAAAAGGGTAAAGCAAATCACGATCAATCGGTTCATGGCTAATTATTTTGGCTCAAGGTACGGCTTTGGTCAATGCTTGGTTGTAAAAAATTGTTAAGCGGTAGTTAAACTTTCGGGCGGCCACGCTATCCAAGAGCAAAATCGTCACAAATGAAAAAGCTAACTTCCTTCGCCATCATCATGAGCATCGCTATTCTCATTTTAATTGGCGCAAAATCGGCCGAAGCCCAGTGCGTTATCGTCACTCGCTCTACCGTTGTCATTCCTGCAACAACTAATTCTATCGCCTACACCAACGGATATTGGAAATGGAGCCCGCGTTTTCAAAAATATATTTGGGTGGCACATCCAAGGGCAAGGTTCCGCGTACAAAGAGGTTATCGCGTCCGCATTTAAGGTTTCTATAAAAATTGTTGGCAGCCTGCCATCCGCCAATTGACGGACAGTGGCACCGGGCTATCCGTTCCAAGCTCCCTCGCTTACCAGCGCGCGGAGTTCATCCCGAGCGCAGGCGAGGGAGGCTTTCCACTTCTATCCCCGGCTGAACGCTACTGCATATATCGTGCGAACCTCCGGGCCGTAGACAGGTATAATTAATAGAGATTAGTCATTTACGGCCTCTACATTTTCACGCAAAGCCCACAAAGTAAAACATTGCGCCTTTGCGCCTTTGCGTGAAAATATATTTTTGTCATATACTTATTCTTTGTGCCTCCACGGTAGTATTTTTTATCAGCATCAAAACTTACTAACTTGCTTGCCTGATTCGAATTTGAATGAAAAAACTTATTTACTCTCTGCTGCTGCTTTCATCTGTCTCATCGTTTGGCCAAACCATCGACCAATCATTAGATGTAGCGAAACGAAAAATCGCCTCCAAGAATTTTATCGAGGCCAAGGCCGAACTCACCAAACTGGTGGAGGCTAATCCAAAAAATAAAAATGTTTTTATGATGCGTGGCCGCGCGCGCATGGGGCTACAAGATTACTACGGTGCCATTGGCGATTTCAATTTTGCTTTGGAAATAGATTCTACTTTTGCCGAGGCCTTCAACTATCGTGGAGAATCAAAAATCAATTTGGGCGATGACGAAGGCGCGATCACCGATTTGAACAAAGCCATTCGGTTCAATGCCAACTATGAAGAAGCCTACACCAACCGCGGCTTTGCCAAATACAACAGCGAAGATTTGCAAGGCGCTTACTTTGATTTTTCTAAGGCACTAGAGCTTGGTCCCGTGAATGACGATAAGTATTTCAACCGCGGCATAGTAAAATCTGAACTGGGTGAATACGTAAGTGCTATTGATGATTACAGCAAAGCGATTGAATTAGATAAGAATGACGCAAACCTTTATAATTATCGTGGCGTGGCGTTCTACAACACCACTAACTTCGACAAAGCCATTGCCGATTATGATCAAGCCACTAAGCTCGATCCCAAAGATCCTTTGAAATATGAAAACCGTGCACTGGCCAAAAGCGCCAAAGAAGATTTCAAAGGTGCCTTGGAAGATTACAACAAATCGTTGGAGCTCGACAATCAAGATTCGGAGACTTTTAATTTGCGTGGCGTATTGAAGCACACCATGCAAGACAGTGATGGTGCTATTGCCGACTACACCAAGGCTATAGAATTAGATGCTACCAATCCAACTTACTTTGATAACCGTGCATTGAGCAAGACCGCCAAAGAAGATTATGCAGGGGCGGTGGACGATTACACATCTTCCATTGAATTGTACCCGAATGATCCTGAGACCTACTATCAGCGTGCTTTAGTAAAGTTATCGATGAACAACAACTACGATGGCTGCCTCGACCTAAAACGTGCCGAAGAACTCGGCTCGCCTGATGCGAAGAGTGCGATCAAGAAAAATTGTAAATAAGGGCATCTCTAAAAACTCTGTCAGGTTGAGCCTGTCGAAACCTCTTTATTGGTCTTCGTGCTATGTAAACCGACTTCGACAAGCTCAGTCTGAC
>JAYWHU010000046.1:0-17360 GCA_043777495.1 Cyclobacteriaceae bacterium
TCAACCCCAAATATCATTGGGGTAATAAAGGGTAGAGCTATTTTTTGATTTTTAAACAAAAAAATGATTTTCACACAGCCTCGCAAACGCGCACCAACAGAGGGGCGGCTGTGCTTCGTTTAAGCCTTATATGTTGGCAGCTGCTCCCGTCCGCACTCATCTTCGTCAAGCATTAATATTTTTCGTTAACAAAGTCCACCCAGCCTTTCTCAAAGTCAGATTCACTTACGCCTAAAACAATATTAATGTCAACGTAGGATGTAATTAAAATAGGTAATTTGTCCTTGCCCCATTTCTCAACTATGTATTCAATAATGGTGTAACCAACATTATAAATTTGTTTGCTATTGTTCAAGTCTTTCAGAGTAAGATGCTTTCTCATTCCATACTTCACGCTCATATTATTTACAATACCTGCTTCGTAGTCACAGATAGCTTCCCAAAACCATTGAGGATACTTGTTGATAAACTTCTCCTCAAATAATTTGTCGAATTGCTCTTTGTGCTCGTTTGCTAATTCTCCTTGCTCTTTTTTTATCAGAATATTCAACTGAACGCAATGAGTAAATTCATGAATCGCTGTCTTTACTGGGTCGTTTGGGAAAATGCTATTGAACCAATTTGTCCAGAGGATATGAAATTCTTTGGGGCCTCTGCTTGTCCCATTTGCGTTACTATTCAAAAGTCCTGTTCCTTTATTAAAGTCAGTCTGTGTCGGATGAACAAATACACGAATTGTATCGTGGTCTGGGTCATTTAAATTGATTCTAATCCACTCGTAATTTTCTTCTAGGTTGTCAGCAATGTCTTGTGCTTCCTCTTTGTAAATTCCTTGATACGAAATAACAAAATGGTCTGTTCTTAATTCCGTTAATTTGTCCACGACCGAAATACTTCTAAATGTCTTTACTCCGAAATAGATAATAATCAGTCCGCCAAATACTAAAAGGATAATCTTTAATTTCTTCATTGTCCTATATTAGCTATCTTATTAATTGTTAGTACGTCTCGGTCCAAGGGGTGTTGCTGCCAACCAGCGGCTACATACACCTAAATTGAATATATTTCGCTTATCTCGACTTTAAAGGTGCATATATTCCCTGAATTTCGGGGGAGTTTATGCGCTTTTCTTATGGCACAATTTTATAAGTAAACAATCAAGCTACGTGCTGGCATAGGCAAGGGATAGGAGCTGAAAGCCCGAAGTGTGATGGCCTTGCGCACGGACGGACTTGTAGCGGATAGCCCGGTGGCCGCTGCGCCTCGCGCGGTCATGCCCCACACCTTCCCTACCATCTTCGCTAAAGCTACTATGGTTGAAAAGCTATGGTGGGCAGGCCAAAACAAATCTTTAAATAATTTGCAATTCACTACACCCATCCCACAACTCACGTCAATCGGCTTGGGTGGGGGGCAACCGTGCTGCACCTTTGTGCCGTTAGGGCTATTAAAATAAACTGACCATGAAGACGATTGCAGTTATCATCGCGCTTATCGCAAGCACTTTTGCGCAGGGGCAAGACAGGGTGTATTCTTCGAGCCGCACCACTAATAACAAAACTACGTTCAGGCACTCCAATGGTGTGTCTAGTTTCAACGTGGAGATGCGCGGCAAAATAGAACTGGCCGATAACGACAAAGACATCAAGAGCATGTCGGCAGATGGGTATCTGGAAATTACCAAAACGGTTTTCGGCAGCAAGCGATCCATCGTGATCACGCCATTGGGCAACGGACTGAAGCGCGAATATTATGAAGGGCGCACGAAAGTGGCCTTTGAACCCGAGGGGCGCAAGTGGCTATCGGAAATAATGCTGGAGCTGGTGCGCACGACTACCATTGGTGCAGAGAGTCGTGTGAACCGGTTTTACAAACAAGGTGGCTCGAACAGTGTGTTGAATGAAATCAGGCTGCTAGAGAGCGACCATGTGAAGGCGCACTATGCATCGCTACTCATGAAGTTGCCCGTTGCCGTGGCGGAATATGGCGTGATCACTTCGAGTATTTCTAGCACGATTGAATCGGATCACTACATCACGGAGTTTTTGAAAGACAACATTGGCAAGTTCATGCAGAGTAAGGACGCCACCGAGGCGTTGTTTGCCGCCACGCGCAAGATGGACTCGGATCATTATAAAACGGAGGTGATCAAAGAAGCGTTGACGAGTGCGCCTGCTTCGCTAGAGAATATAAAAATTATTATGCAGGCCACGGGCAACATGGACTCGGATCATTATAAAACAGAAGTGCTTACGGCTTTACTCAAACAAAATAATTTGACGGATCCGATTATTGCAGAAATGATAAGCGCTACGAAGAACATTGACTCGGATCACTACCGCAGTGTGGTGCTCAACAAAGCATTGGCAAAGCAGGGGTTGTCTGCAACCTCGTACCAACGCGCGATTGAATCCATCAAAGATATTGACTCAGACCACTACAAGGCCGAGGTGCTTACGAACTTGTTGCAGAAAAGTATTAGCGCAGAGGCGTTGAACAATTTGATACCGATGATTTCTTCTATTGAATCGGATCACTACATTACCAACGTGGCCAATGAAATTGTGAAGCGGCAAAGTCTATCGGACGAATCGTTTCAAAAACTGATGGAGGCGGTGAGCGGGAATGGAAGCGATCATTATATGTCGGTGTTTTTGCAAACGGCACTTGAGCGGCCTAACTTGAGCAAGCAAAATATTCTCTCGGTATTGAACGCCACTGCGCGAATCGGTTCTGACCATTACATTACCGAAGTGTTGACGGATGCGGCTTACAAAATCAAAACTATGAATGATACCTCGCTGAAGGATGCGTATCGGGTAGCTGCGAAGCGGATAGAATCGGAAACGTATTATGGAAGGGTGGTGAGGGCGATTGAATAACCTCTATTAGAAAGTTGACAATTGACAAAGTTTGGGTCAAATCATTGTCAACTGTTTTTTGTCAACTGTCAACTTGAACTGTATCAAAAATAATACACTAAAATATCTCCATGACGACTAATTTCCATATCTTCCAGTCGTCATGCGTATCGCTAAAAATAACATTTCGTCAATCATGAAGAAGTATATACTGCTTGCCATTGGGTGTACTTGGCTGGGCGTGTTATTGTTTATCTTTATTCACTATAGCCAAGATGGAACCTTGGCTTCATTTAAGCTACTGTGGAGAAAGTATCTTGTACTCATTGCGCTCACAAATTCTATTGGCATTCTGCTTTTTCAGATTGATCGAATCTTTGATAGAATCATTGATTGGAAAACCAATTTCCTGTTTCGATTTATTAGCGGCCTCTTCACAAACATCATGACGGTATTATTTTTTACTAGTGTAACTGGGAAGTACATTTTTGGGCTTACCGATGAAGAACTATTGAAATTAAATATTGTGTTTATCATCGTGGTGTTTATCTATGAAATTTTCTACGGCTTGTTTTACTCTTACTACCATTACGCTGTAACGCAGGCTGAGCAACTTAAATCAGAGCGATGGCAGCTAGAGCTACAGTTCGAATCGCTAAAAAATCAAATCAGCCCGCATTACCTTTTTAATTGCCTCAATACTGTTTCTTCATTGTTATTTAAAGACACGCGCGTGGCCGAAGAGTTTATTCGCAGAATGGCCGATACATTTCGGTATGTGCTTTCGCATCAAAAGCAAAAATTAGTTTCTTTAAGAGAGGAGTTAGAGTTTGTAAAATCGTATTACTTTTTATTGCAAGTACGGTACGAATATCATTTGAAATTAGAAATAAACATACCCAATAATATCTTAGAGAGTTCTATTCCGCCCATGACGCTGCAACTGTTGGTAGAAAATGCCGTGAAGCACAACAAGATTAGCAAAGAAAAGCCAATGCTGGTTTACATTGGCGCGCAGGATAATCAGCGTATTTTAATATCCAACACCAAAACGGATATGACCCAGCCTGTTACCAGTTTTCGGGTTGGGCTTGAGAACATTCACAAGCGGTACAGCTTTTTTACCAATGAAAAAGTAGTGGTGCGCGATGAGGAGAAATTTTTGGTGATGTTGCCTGTGTTGAAAAAGATTTTAGGCCAAGCGTCAGGTGCCAAGCGTCAGGTTGTTTCAAGTGGTCTGACGCCTAGTTACGTAACACCAAACAACGGAGGATGAAGAAGATTTTTATCCATAATCCATTCTTCCGAATTTTCGCACCGCCTGTGTTTGGTGTCTTCGTTTACCTGATCATTTTGCTTGTCAATAACAATGTAGAGCAGATAGGCACATTGGTCAGCAACCAAGAAGTGTACGTAAGCATTGTGCTAAGTCTAATCTCTTTTGAGTCGATGCGATTTACAATCGTGCTGCTCAATCGCTTTTCGTTGCCGAAAGGAAATAAGATCGCCATTCAAGTCTTGGTAACAACCGCTGTGAGCGTGGCCATTGTGTTGCTTGCCATATCCAGCTATTACAAATGGGTGATTGGGTTCGATATTAGCTCGCGTGAGCTTTGGCTATTTGGAATCATCTTCGCACTCACTTCATTATTGTATTGTGCGCTTTATATTGGCAATCAATACATGCACTTAGAAAATACCGTGCGCATTGAGCAAGAACACAAACTTCGCGAAAGCTTGGAATCTGAGTTTTTGTCATTTCGCCAAGAAATAAATCCCGATCTTTTGTATGATAGTTTGGAAGAATTGATTCTTTGCCTTCACAAAAAAACGGATACGGCAGAAGAATTGATCGATAGCTTGGCTGCATTGTATCGTTATCAATTGATCCATCGGCAAAAAGAATTTGTTTCACTGGGTGAAGAAGTCAGCGCAGTGCAGCATCTGATCCGATTGGCGAATCAAAAATACAGAAACAATATTCGGTGGATAAATAAAATGGAAGATGCTGCTTCTATTGAGTTGATGCCCGGTGCATTGGTCACCGCAGTAGATAGCATTTTGCGAAATACGTTAATATCTGCCGATGCGCCATTGATACTCACGCTATCGCGGGAAGACGAGGAGTATTTTGTTTTGCATCACGACCTGAACGACAAACTTCAACTCCATCCTGAAAGTTTAGAAGCCTTTCAACGCTTGCAGCGATCGTATTCTGTTTATAGCGATCGTCCTTTTGTGCAAGTGAAGGCAGGGCGAGAAAATTATATTAAATTTCCGATGATCACAGTCGATCACTCCGTAACCGAACCTGCATGAGCCTTTCGCTAAACGTATTGATTGTAGAAGACGAAACCCCTGCGGCCGAAAAACTGGAGCGGTATCTGCAACGATATAGTCAAGATATTAAAGTGAAGGCAATTTGTGATTCGATTGAAAGTGCTGTGGCGTGGCTAAAGGAAAATCAGTCCACCGTAGAATTGATTTTTATGGACATTCAATTGAAAGATGGATTGAGCTTTAACATCTTCAAAGAGGTGACTGTGCAGAAGCCAGTGATTTTTGTCACCGCTTACAATGAATATGCGCTCGATGCCTTTAAAGTAAACAGCATTGACTATTTATTAAAACCTGTCACGTTTGATGACCTCAGTGCTAGCCTAAAAAAATTTGAAAACCTGCGCGAGCAGATGACACCCACCGAGGCGAAGCGAGAGAAAATAAAATTGCTGGCCGAAAGCAATACAAACAAAACCTACAAAGAACGCTTCATGGTGAAGGTAGGTGACCACATTCGTTCTATCACCATCGATCAAGTACTTTTCTTTTTTGCCGATGGACGCGATGTTTATTTGGTAACAACACAACTTAGAAAATTCATTATCGACTTTACCCTTGAATCATTGGAAGAAGTACTCAGTCCAAAAAATTTCTTTCGCGTCAATCGCTCCTTTATATTACACATTTCATTTATCCAAGATGTGGTGGTGTATTCCAACAGTCGATTAAAAATCTCTACTCAACCTGCATGGGATAAGGAAATAATTGTGAGCCGCGAAAAGGTAAATGAATTTAAAGAGTGGTTTGATGGGGTGCATTAATTTTTTTGAGCTACCTTTAGTGAGACCAATTAATCAGAGCTCATGAAAAAAAATCTTTTCAAAATCTCCATCAGTGCTATTGTAACAATTCTGGTCATATTCATCATTAACACATTGTATACTGCGGGAGTATTCAAAACCCTTGCCCCTCATTTAGAAGGGCAACTAAAAACCATTTACACCACCATGCCCGGCACGGAAGACATGGACATTGACTATCAAAAAGGATTGCTATTCATTTCCTCCACTGATCGATGGAAACAATTGAAAGGTGAAGTAGTGGATGGTGGAATTTATTTATTACAATTAGACTCTGGTTCGATACCAAAAAAACTTGTTACAACTTATAAAGGCGTAATTCAGCCACATGGCATTTCCTATCTCTCAAAAGACTCTACTGACTATCTATTCGTTGTTAATCATAACGATCAAGGGAATTTTGTAGAGCTATTTCAGTTCAGGAACGATACGCTTTTTCATCAAAAAAATTTTTCAGATCAAACCATGTGCTGTCCCAATGATGTGGTAGGCGTGGACATAGATAAATTTTATGTCACCAATGACCATGGGACAAAAACCGGAATGATGCGCATTGCAGAAGATTATTTGCGTATTCCACGCTCTTATCTTCTATATTTTGATGGCTCTCAATTTTCAAAAGCATACGAAGGGTTGAATTATGGCAATGGGGTGAACATTTCAAATGATGGAAGTAAATTGTACTTAACACATACCACTGGAAGAGAACTCCTCACCTTTGAAAGAAACAAAGAGACAGGCAAATTAGAATTGCTCAACAAATTGAATCTTAAATCAGGATTGGATAATATTCATGTTGACAATGAAGATAATCTATGGATCGCATCGCATCCTAAAATGTTAAAATTCATCGGGCACGCTAAGGATTCAACTAAGAAATCGCCTTCTCAGGTTTTCAAGTTATCGCCAAATGGAAGCAACTACAAGATAGAGGAAATCTATCTTAACAATGGCGAACAGTTATCCGCATCTAGCGTAGCAGTCAAGTACAAAGATGATTTATTTATTGGAGTTGTATTTGAAAGTAAAGTGCTTCAACTTGGGTTGAATAGAATCCCTTCCATTGATTAAAGTTTAATCAATTTTACTCTTGCATCATCTGCTTTCAAATCTATTTGTGCATTTCCACTTGCAAGCGTGAAGCGTGTTCTGCTATCCGTTTTTTCTTCCAATACAAAACCATTTTCAGCAGTAACCCTTGAATCATCATGACGAATTTCAAATGTGCCGCCACCGCTAAGCACTGTGAATGAGATCAATCCGTCTTGGGCATTAACAGAGTAATTGCCATTGTCGGCAAGCGATGTTTGAATGGCAAACTCGCCATCATCCACATCTGCACTCACGTTTGTGAAATTGGCATTTCGAATATCAATATCTGAATCGTCACCATCTATTTCTATCTTACCTTTGCCCTGATCCATTTTTATATCGCCATCGTCTAAACGGAATTTGAAATCATTTCCCTTACAGTTCGTTAACTGTACATCCGCATCATCTACATTCATATCAACGCTCCCATGAATAGATTTTAGAAAATAGTCCCCATCATCTCCATTTACTTTTAGGCTGATTCCTTCGGGCACTTCAATGGTTATCGTGTATTTTACATTGTAGTAGCCTATCATGCTAACGTTTCCGTTCGATCTCTCTTTGACTTCTAGATTACCGTCTGTTTCGGTAATGTCTACCGTGTGTTCACGATTCCCGAAAAACCATCCTTTGGATTCCACCTCGCGATCGATTTTTATGTGAGCTGTACTTCGCGATGATCCTGTGATATAGACTTTCGCATCTGAGCAATTCAGTTTTAGATTGCCGATAGAACTTATTTTGTATTCTTTATCGAGATGAAAATTTCCCTCTTTGTCTTGAGATTGAGCTGAAAAAGTGAAAAGGTAAAGCGATGCGAAAAGTAGAATAAGATTTTTCATAGCGTTTGTTTTTGGGATTAGACGCTAAAGATTGGTTAAAGGTTGCTTGAATCTACTATTTTCAAATCTGAATAGCTGCAAATGGTTTTTTTTGTAAATTTGACTTATGCTAAAAGATATTTCCAGCCCTCCCCGCACCGCCTTTGATGTTTTTCGGATGTTGCCTGAAGGGACATTGGCTGAAGTAATAGAAAACCAATTGTTTATGGCACCCTCTCCATCGCCCGATCACCAAGAAGCTTCTGGCAATATTTTTATAGAGATTAGCTTATTTGTTAGAAAGAATAAATTAGGGAAAGTCTTCATTGCCCCAATCGATCTTTATTTAGATGAGTATTCCAATGTGGTTCAGCCTGACTTATTATTTATTTCAAAGAATAATTCACTGATTATTGATAAGCGAGGACTGAAAGGTGTGCCTGACTTAGTCATTGAAGTATTATCACCAGGAAATAAGAAATATGACTCTGTAAAAAAGAAAAACCTGTATGAAAAGTTCGGAGTGAAAGAATATTGGATAGTTGATCCAGAAACAAAAATTGCTACTGGGTTTTTATTGAAAGGTGCTGTTTATGTAAACCAAAAAGAGTCTCGGGGTCAACTTCGTTCGAGTGTATTGGGCAAGAGTTTCTCTTTTTAGCTACAACTTCCCAATCAACTCTACATACAACTCCGTCAACTTCGCCTCTGCCTTCCCAGCTATTTCTATAATCTCAGAGATTACCGCTGGCTTTAAATTATCAGGGTCGCAATCATCTGTCAAAACAGAAACAGCACAACAAGGCAACCCCATGTGGTTGGCTACTAATACTTCTGGTACGGTGCTCATGCCCACCGCATCGGCACCCACCTGACGGAGGAAGCGATACTCGGCACGTGTCTCTAAGTTAGGCCCCATCACGGCTACGTACACGCCTTCGTTCAATTTTATTTTTTTCTCTTTGGCAATTTTGATCAGTAACTTATTAATCTTTTTTGAATACGGCTCACTCATATCGGGGAAGCGTGGCCCTAGTACTTCAAAATTTTCTCCGCGCAATGGATTATCAGGTTGTAAATTAATATGATCATCGATCAGCATCAGTTGGCCTTTCTTCCACTTCAAGTTCATGTTACCTGCTGCATTGGAGATCAATAGATTTTTGATGCCCAGCATTTTCATCACGCGCACTGGCAACGTAATTTTTTTCATGCTGTAGCCTTCATAATAATGGAAGCGGCCTTGCATGGCCAATACCTTCTTGCCTTTGATTTCTCCGTAAATCAATTTTCCCTTGTGAAACTCAACGGTAGAAACCGGAAAATGCGGAATAGAATTATAGTTGATCACGATGGGATTTTGGATCTCCTTCACAAAAAGATTTCCTAATCCTGTGCCAAGGATGACGCCTACTTCGGGCTGAGTGATGCCGTGCTTTTTTAAGAAATCGGTGGCTTCTTTTATTTCGTTTAACATAAATTGATTTTAGATTTTAGAATTAAGATTTTAGATTTTAGATTTTGGTTGCTGTTTAGTTTTTGACTGACACTCAAGAATAAAAATTTTGTTTATCGGTTGTTGCTACCTCAACAAAAAACTCACTTACTTTTTGAGTAACTGCTTCAAAGAATCTTTTTCCTTTTTCGGCTGAGGCTTTGCGAGGGTCGCCCACGCCTGTGTCTTGTGTCACGCTCGTCCATCTGCGCTCTGCCCAAGCCCAGCCTTCTTGCATTGCCTTAAAAACAAATTTCTTTGCTTTGCCATCGCCTGCTTCTGTGAGTGGCCGCACTAAATCAGGGCGTAGGTGCATGATCACGCTGGTTTCCATTTCTCCTGCATGGTCATCTTTGTTTTCAAAAAATAGTTTTTGGTCCACAGCATTGAACCATGTGCAGGAACACAAAAACATATTTGGAAATTTCAAACCCAACTCACGAATGGCATTGTTAAAATGATTAGCTCCGTGACTATTGAAAATAATTAGTTTGTTTATGCCTTGGCGATTGAGTGTTTCTACTACATCGTGTAGAATAGCGAGCTGTGTGCTAGGGTTCATGTTGATGTCGAGGGTTACGTCAAACTGTCCTGTGTTCACACCAAATGGAATAGCGGGCAACACAATTACTTTTGCGCCTTTCTCCCACGCTATGCGCGCGGCCTCAGCAGCCACTTCTTCTGCTTCAATAATGTCTGTGCCATAAGGCAAGTGATAATTATGTGCTTCGGTAGCACCCCAAGGAAGGATGGCTACTTGATAGGAAGAATCTTTGATAGTCTTCCAATTGCTCTCTTCAAGAATGTACGGCCTCATGAATTCAAAATTAAAGAATCAAGGCAATATAGAGGTACGAATTTCGAATTACGACCTCTACTTCGTAATTCGTACCTTCATACTTTAACAACACCCTCCGCCATCGTAAAACCACGTAGAGTCTGAAATAAAAATATCTGGGCGGCATAAATTTTTTAATGCCCCTGCAGTTTTATCACAAACTGCGAGTGGCTGGTTTTGCAATAGCGTATGTCCTTTTCTATCATCAAAATACTCTTCACTGCCAAAAAAGATAGCGGTCTTGCCTGTGAACACGCACGGACCATCTTTGGGCATGGGGTCTTTGATGGCGCACACTTCTACACTTTCAATAAAAATTAATTTATCAGTATCATAATGCGTTGGATCAAGCAAGCGATAGGGTCGCTTAGCGCGGATTTCTACTGTGCCAAAGCCCACATCGGTAATTATTTTGATATACTCTTTCAATGGTAACGCCCCACTCAAACATAAGGCGCGGAGGCGTTCATCGCTTTTCAAGGACTCGGGCATTTCATTTTCGCAAGTAGGATCTGAAAGAACTAATCGACCATGTGGCTTCAACACACGATACATTTCGCTGAGTGCCAATTTTAAATCTTCATGTGTAAAAATATTGAACAAGCAATTTTGTGCAGCTACATCTATGGAGTTATCTGGCACGGGCAAACTCAATGCATCGCCCTTGCGCAAATCCACAAACCCAGATTTAAACCACGGGTTTTGTTTTTCTGCCTCTACAAAATTTTCGCGACTGGCCGTGAGCATTTCGTCCACTATATCAATACCTACTACACCATCTTTGCGTCTGCTGAAATAGGAAAACTGCAGCAACTCCATGCCGCCACCTACGCCCACATAAAGAATGGAAGGCTCATTGACAAGATCGCGCGGGTTTACCGTGCTGCCACAACCGTAGTTCATGTCGAGCATTTTCTTAGGGATTTTCAACCCGGGCAATTGCCAAATTGGTGTGGTGGTGCAACATAATCCTACTTGCGGATTTTCTGCGGCTTCTTTGTAAACGTTGCGGGTGGTTTCGAGATAAGTTTCCAAGTAGCGAGGTTTTTTTAGTTCAAAGTTTAATGTTCAAAGTTAGAAGTCGTTACCGACAACTGATTACCGATTACCATTTATGTAAATAACAAATCATACATCCAAAATACTACGCAGTAGCTCCTTGGCAACTACTTCCCGCCCCAGCGGTGCAAGCAAAGCAATGTTGACTGATAATAATATCACGCGCCTCTAATTGACTCACATCAAACTTGCTAATGTGTTGTCCCACTTTCTCTTCTAATTTCAATCCAAGCATTTGATTGAAGTCACAATCATACATAAATCCTTGCCAGTCGATAGAGATAGTATTGCGGCACATTACACCAGCCACTGCGCCTGGGTTAAAAGCGTTGATCAATTTTTCCATATAGTCTTCATAGTTTCCTGATTCGATAAGAAAATCAAGAAAACGGCTGATTGGAATATTTGTAATTGTAAATAAACTATTGAAGTCAATATCAAAGTGCGATTTCAATTCGTTTTTAAAATCACGTTCCAATTGCATTTGATCTCCAGGAAGAAAAGCGCCTGTGGGGTTGTAAACCAAATCCAAGATCAATCCAGCGTCTTCTTTGCCATAGCCTACTTTGTTCAACATCTTCAATCCATTGATGGAATCTTTGAAAACGCCTTCACCTCGTTGACGATCAGTTTTATCGGCACTGTAAAAGGGTAATGAGGAACAAACACGAACATTATTCTCTTTGAAGAATTCGGGAAGGTCGTTGTACTTCGGGTTGGCGGTAATAATCGTAAGGTTGGAGCGCACGATGATTTCTTTTACGCCTCGTTGATGGGCTTCACTCACAAAGTAGCGGAAGTCAGGGTTCATTTCAGGTGCGCCACCTGTGATGTCTAAGGTTTTGATTTTTGATTTCTCTAGCACATCCAAGCATTGCTGCATCGTGTCGCGAGTCATGATCTCTTTGCGATCGGGCCCTGCATCTACATGGCAATGTTTGCAAACCTGATTGCACATATAGCCAATGTTCACCTGAAAGATTTCAATCTTCGAGGGCTTTAATGGATAATAACCAATCGGCTCTATCTTTTTTTGGAACGTGGGCAGTTTCCCTTCTTTGAAAATTCCATTAGAAAGAAATTCTACCTGCCGCTCTTGATTAGCGAGTTGGTGGTGGCGTGCGTGAAGTGATTTTATCATAACCTCACCCTAAATTCCTCTACAAAAGGAGAGGGACTTCTGGGAATTTAGTTTATATAGTTTAGTTGCTGGTTTCATTTAATTCTATAGGAATAATTATTAAGTGAGGGGTGAGGTCACATAGATATTTTCTTCGCCTTATTCATCATCATTACCCCATGCACCAACGTTGAGCCTCCACGAATGGCTGCTGCTACGTGGATGGCTTCCATCATGGCTTTTTCGGTTGCACCTTTTTGTAACGAATCTTGCGTGTAGGCATCAATGCAGTAAGGGCATTGCACGGTGTGCGCCACGGCCAAGGCAATCAGTGATTTCTCGCGAGCAGTGAGGTCGCCCTCTTTAAATACATCGCCATACCAATTGAAAAACTTATCGGCCAGGTTTTTCTCCCATTCGCCAATGTTGCCAAATTTTTTGAGGTCTTCGGGGTTATAGTAGGTGTGATCCATGGATTGATTTTTTAGTTGGTTAAAAGTAGTCATTTTTTAATCCTAGATTAAATCTACGATGTCGGCCATACGACTGGATTTGTTATTTTTAAAGAATGAAAATCTCAACACTTCAACTCGCGCACTACCCTGACTTAAAAAGGATTTACGAACTGGGCATAGCCACAGGAAATGCCACCTTTGAAACATCAGCCCCCACGTGGGAAAGCTGGGATAAGGCACATCTAGATAAGGCACGCCTTGTGGCCATCAACGAAAATGAAAATGTACTTGGTTGGGCAGCTTTAACAATCGTATCTGGCAGGTGCGTGTATGCAGGCGTGGCAGAGGTAAGTGTATACGTACATCCTGATGCGCAAGGCAAAGGAATAGGAAAAAAATTATTGGAAGCACTAATCCGCGAAAGCGAAAAAGAAAACTTGTGGACGCTACAGGCTGGTATCTTTCCAGAAAATACAGCGAGCCTGAAAATTCACGAGCAATGTGGTTTTAGAAAAGTGGGCTATCGAGAAAAAATTGGTAAGATGAATAATGTATGGCGAGATACGGTGCTGCTGGAGAGAAGGAGTTCCCTTATTGGTATCGACTAATCATTCAGTGAGGAAATCACTTGATTGCTTTGAGCAACCAAGTGACATTAACCTGTACATACTAATCGAGGGCATGCGTTGCGTGCCAATAAGAGTTCACTCTGATTATGTTTACCTGTGGCACGCTTTAGAAATTTCATTACTTAACCACGGGTTAAAACCCGTGGCTACTAACAGTGAACCCCGCTGGGGTTCGTCAAAAAATGCAAAATAGTCGTGCGCCTAACCAGACGACTAAAATCTATCTTTCAAAATTCTCTCGTGCCTTTTCCGCCCATTCTTTTTTCACCGCTTCGAACTCTGCCCGAAACTTTTCATTTTGAAACAACTTGTTCACGAATTGCCTAGCAAAAATCCTGGATGATTCAGAGTCGCTAGGGAAATGAACACCAATGATTTCACGCGAGTGAGCCATGTCGTATGCATCTTTGATGAACATATCTGTGAACTGTGGTGCGAGTTCTTGATAGATGTAAGCGTTGATGTAAGAGTTGGCCGCATGACCACTTGGGTAAGCAGCCCAATCTGTTTCTTCTAAATTTTTTATTTCCTTATCAAGTTTGCAAGGCCTTATGCGCGCATACTTGAATTTCAAAGACCAAATAAAATAATTGGCATCTTGCCAAACGCTTGCTATTAAATTAGCCGTAAGCGGAAGATTATCTGGGTGAAACCATGTACCCGTAGAGCGGCCGATGAAAAAAAGATTTCTTCTAAAGCGAGCATAAGTTGAGTCGGTCGGCTTTGCGCGAAGGTTGTAGTAAATGTTGGCCATGTATAAACTAGAGCGCACATCTTCTGCGGTGCGTTGTCTTTGCAAGCCGAGTAAATAGTTTAGTTCTGCACGGGTTTGCTCTGAACTATTTGCGGGCATGGAGGGAAGAATAAAATCATCTACTAAAACAGTTTGCAAATAAATGGGCTTGAGGCTGAGCCTTCATTCCCCCGCTTTGGGGTCATACGGAAATTTTAATTGATCGACTTCTGTGCTGCGCGTGGTGGGGTTACCGCTGAATTGCTGCAACTGTTGATAATGCCCACGGACAGGTGTTAATTCTCGTTCGCCAGTTTTTCTTTTCTGGGCAATGGAGAGAAATGGAACAACTGTTAAGAGGAGGAAATACAAGCTTAAATTTTTCATAATTCAATTTTATAATGGATGAACATTTATTTTAATTGCGAAAAAGCATAAAGAATCTCTCGCCCGATTTCTTGCACGCGCTCTGCATACTTCGCTGACTCTTGTGGCGTATCATCAAACTCTTTAGGGTCATTGTATCTTATAGGTAGTCGCACAGTTGCACCAATTACCAAAGGGCAATTTTCATCGGCATGTGAGCAAGTCAAGATGGCTGCGAAATCTTTGTTGTGATTAAAGGGGTCGTCATATTTTTTTGAGAAGACTGTAACGGCAGTGGCATCTTTGGCATACTTCACCTCGTAAACTGGATTACTACCTTCTTTTGACACCACAATTTGAAACCCAACATCTTTCATTGCTTTCACTGCACGAGGGTTGAAAGCCGTGGCCTCTGTTCCCCCAGAGTAACAATGCACATTATTAACTTTATAAAAGTACGCTGCAGCTTGCGCCCACAGTTGTGAGATATGGCTCCTGCGAGAATTATGCGTACAGATAAAATTTAAATATACAGGCTGGCCAGCATCTTTCTTTTGTTGAATGAAAGTTGTTAATCCTTTTAATATTTCTTTTCTCTCTGCTGAAATTTCATTAAACTCTTTCGTTAGTTTTTCAACGACTGAATTCAATGCAGGAAATGAGAGACCTTTTTTTTGCGAAGGCATACTATTGAATTTTGAATTACAAATTTTGAATCCTACCCACAGCACCCTGGTGCGCAACAGTTCACAGGTTTCTCTGCATAAACAGTGACACTAAAAATTCCTGTGCTCCCATTTTTAAAATCTTCTATCGCTTCGGCAGATAAATATTCTTTCAAAATTTCATCAGGCAAGGTAATGCGCTTTTCTTTTTGGATGGTGATGTTGTTGAAGCCCGCTTCTTTGATAATAGACAAGTATTCCATTTTCTGAATCGCTCCCGACACACAACCCGCATACATCTCGGCACTCTTTTGCAGGCTCTCAGGCAAATCGCCCACCAACACAATATCCGACACGCTGAAGTGCCCGCCTTTCTTCAACACACGAAAGGTTTCTGCAAAGGCTTGCTTTTTATCAGGCACTAGATTCAATACACAATTGCTCACGACTACATCGGCTACGTTTCCTGCCAAAGGCATATTTTCAATATCGCCCTGACGAAACTCTACATTCGTGTAATTTAATTTTTGTGCGTTGCCTCTGGCCTTCTCTATCATCTTCTCGGTGAAGTCAATCCCAATTACTTTTCCTTTTTCTCCAACAATCGAGCGCGCCACAAAGGCATCGTTGCCTGCGCCAGACCCTAAATCAATCACGATGTCTCCTTCTTTGATTTGTGCAAACTCCGTAGGTAAGCCGCAGCCCAATCCTAAATCTGCATTGGCCTCGTATCCTTTTAGATTAGAATAATCATCGGACATCACGGTATAGTCGATAGTACCACAGCCCGTTGCCCCGCAACAACTCGTTTCGTTAGTGGTTTTGGTTTGTTCGGCAATCTGGCCATACTTTTCTTTTACCAATTGCTTCAATTGTTCTCCTTTTTCTATTGTCATAAAATTTTTGTTTTGTTCATACTACTTGATGTTTACACAAAGTAATTCGGGTTGTCAGTTTGAGCTTGTCATATCAGTTTGAGCTTGTGATGTCAGTTTGAGCTTATTATGTCAGTTTGAGTTTGTCATGTCAGTTTGAGCTTGTCGAAAACTGACTATCTGAAATTTAAATACACTTCAATAAACTCAGGCTGACATTCGTTTAGTTATTTTATTTAGCATTAGATCGTAATATTGCGATTGACACAAGCAAAAAAATAGCTAACAGCAAGTTGTGCCTTTATAGCTATCAAATAAATCACCTACAGCTTTTTTGGCGCGCCCCCAAGCTTTTTCGTCAATGCAGTAACAAACGCTTGGCCCATCAATATCTCCTTTAATCAATCCCGCCTTTTTCAGTTCGCTCAAATGCTGTGATACGGTCGATTGCGACAATGGCAGCTCATCCACAATATCGCCACACACACACGATTTGGTTTTGATCAAGTACTGCAAAATGGCAATACGCGCTGGATGCCCCAGTGCCTTGGCCAATATGGCCAGATCGTTTTGTGCTTTAGTGAATTCTTCGGTTTTGGTAAGCCCCATATTTGTATTAATCGTAATATTACGATTAAAGTTTCAAGAAATAAAAAAAATGTTTAGGTGTCTGACACTTTTAAAGTGTCTTGACGCCTGGGTTTAGTTAATTCATCTGATGGATCAACTCCTTCATCAGCTTATAGCAAACCATGGCCGTCATGTTGTGTATATCACGAACGGGGTTGTACTCCACAATGTCTGCCCCTACAATAGGGACTTTTATTTGATGAATGATCTCAATCAACTGACGGGTAGATAGCCCGCCCGGTTCGTGGTGAGAGACCCCAGGCGCAAACGCAGGATCGAGCGAATCAATATCCAACGAAATATAAAGCGGCCCTTTTAAATGCTGGATAAAATCAACGTTGAAATCTTTCATCTCCACTACTTTCACATTGAATTTTTTTGCTTGCTCACGCAAATGAGTGGTCGAGCAGCGAATGCCCACTTGAGTAAGCGAACCGACTTTCCCTTTTTCCATCAAACGCGCAAAAGGCGAAGCGTGCGAGTAAGGATTGTTATCAAAATTGTTATACAAATCGCCATGCGCATCCATGTGCAGCACATTCAGGTTTTCATATTTTTCCGTAAAGGCGTCAATGATCGGG